>CAZMZC010000031.1:0-38509 GCA_964570685.1 uncultured Bacteroidaceae bacterium
TGCCTTACAAGCAGAGGGTCGGCGGTTCGAATCCGTCAACGCCCACAACAACGAAGACTCACCATTTGGTGAGTCTCTTTTTGTTGAGAGGTACCGCGAAACAAAAAACAATGTAATCATGTGTAATCTGTTGTGCAGAAGACGAATAATTGGCAGCATTCTTTACCGAGAAGAACGGAAAGAGTAAAAGCAGCTGCAATACCTGAAGACAAGTGAACTTACAATTCGGATTCTTGACTGATCCGAAGACTTTGCTCTGTATCCTTATGCTGTTCATGATGGTAGATATGCTGTTTATTGCCTTGCTGGCATCATTATTTCTAAAAAACGCTTGGAGTTCTCCGATAGTATGTCTATTTTTGTTCATGGCTAAAGTGGTCTATGTTTTTGTCTGGCGACACTAATATAGTGATAATCATCGGATTATCAAAAACTTTAGCCTTTTTTATTATATCATTTTGCACTTGCGAAACTTAAGTCATTTTTTAGCACTATCTTTGCACAACCTAAAGTGCCCGTATAGGCTTAGTCGCTATATCTGCACTATAAAAAGGCTGTTAGGAGTCCCAGCGCGCTTGGGGCTCCTTTTTTATGTTTTTGAGATCAGCCTCATCTTACATCCACAGTCGTTCCAAATCAAGTTGTAGGAACTCCTCTACAGGAATCCCTCCAGAGCCTACGGTAATGGTGTGGCGAGGACTGAAGCGCTCGCGGAAGAGTGGAAGGCCCTTGTTTGTGGTGCGGTGCCCGCTCTTGACCTCGATGGCAATGGTTTCTCCTTGTCGTTCAAGGATGTAGTCTACCTCGTTAGACGCTTCGCGCCAATAGAACAGTCTATAACCTATGAGGTCGGCATTGTTTATAAGGTATGCCCCTACGGCTGTCTCTACCCATCGGCTCCACTGCTTACTGTCGGTAAATGCCTGTTCGTAGCTCTTGCCATTCAAGGCTGAAAGCAGAGCTGAATTATATACCTGGAACTTTGGTACACTATTATACTTACGTGCTTTGTCGCTGGCATACTTTTGTAGGCCGCCCAGCAAGTAACATTCGTTGAGTATGGTAAGGTAATTGCTCAGTGTAGTGACGTTGCCGGCATCTTGTAATTGTCCTAAAACCTTGTTGAGCGAGAGCTCCTCACCCGAGTATGTACAACCCAACTCAAACAGGTTGCGCATCAAAGCAGGCTTATATATGGTAGAGGTCAGTATTACATCCTTCTCTATCGAAGGTCCTATGATGGCATCCGTCACATATCCACGCCAACGGCGCTCGTTGCCGATGAGTGTAGCTCCTCCAGGATAGCCACCAAAGTAGATATATTGATTGATATCCCATCCGAAGGCATCGTGCATCTCCCGATAGTTCCAATGGGGCATACGTATCAGTTCGAATCGTCCCATCAATGATTCTGTGAGCCCTTTCTTCAGCAATAATCGCGACGAACCGAGTATCACTACCTTAATATTGCGGTCGGCAAAGGTATCACTATCCCATTCGCGCTTCACAATCTCGCTCCAGTTGTCAATCTTATGTATCTCATCAATGACTAAAAGATGCTCCTTCTCACCTCGGAACTGCATTTGCTGGCGTACACTCTCCCACACGCTGCTTATCCACTCACCGCCCATCGCGCCTATACCATCGGCCGACTCCAAGGTGTAAGGAATAGTAAGCGTGCTTAAAACCTGCTTCACCAAAGTAGACTTACCTACTTGGCGTGGACCTGCTATGACTTGGATAAACCGCCTATGTTCGGAAATCCTTTCATATAAGATGCTATATTGCTCTCTTTGATACATACGGCACTTCATTTACTATTGATAACCGCAAAGGTATAGCAAATTCTCAAAAGTGCAAAGAAAAATTCTCAAAAGTGGTCGCAAAAATTCTCAATTCTCATCTCAAAAATTCTCAAAAGTGTGTCTGGAAATTCTCTATTATACCCAAGAATAACTCCGATAGAACAAACGAAAACATTATATTATAGACAACTCTGCGCACCTTACACTCTTAACAAAAGTTAAATCCGCAACTTCTCTTGACTCGTACCCTACGGAAGCATTTAACTTTGCTGACGTAATACTTATTGCGCAATAGACCATTACAAACGAGTGAAATGAAAAGATTATTGAAAATCGGAGAGTTCTCCAAGCTGTGTCGCGTCACTGTACGTACCCTGCGGCACTATGAAGAAAAGGGGCTGCTGAGGCCTACGGCTGTTGACGAATGGACTGGCTACAGGCAATATACCCTCGACCAGTCGCAACGCCTATACCGCATCATTCATCTGAAAGGTATGGGACTGTCACTTGACGAGATTGCCGACATCTTTGAGCGGGGTGACGATAAGCCCGACTCGGAAACGATACGGCAAAAGGCTGAGCAATGCCGAGCCGAGATAGCGAGACTACAGAAGCAATTGGAGCAACTGGAAAGTCTGGAGCAGCTCTCCACAACTAACAAAACTATGCACGAAACAACAATCAAACGAATCCCAAGCCGAATAGTGGCAAGCCACCGAAAAGTAATCAAAAACTACGATGAATTGGGACCTTTATGCGTCAATGTCATCGGCCCGGAGATGATGCGCGTGGGCTGCACCTGCCCTGAACCTCAGTACTGCTTCACGATGGAGCACGATGCCGAGCACCGCGATGAGAACATCGACCTGGAGTATTGCGAGGCAGTGGGCGAGATGCACCCCGACACGGGAATCCTACGATTCTATGAAACCGCAGAAATCCCCAAAGCGCTCTGCTGCTATCATCGTGGCTCATACGATAGTTTTTCCGAGACGATGACAAGGATATTGAGCCGTATCGAGGAGCAAGGAATGCAGCTCAGCGGCAACCCACGCTTCTGCTACATCGATGGTCCATGGAACAAAGAGGATGTGGCAGACTACCTCACGGAGATTCAGATACCCATCAGGTAATCAATCCGGGCTGGTGAAAATAGTTTTATTTTTGCCCTGGCAAGGTGCAGCTCAACAGCTGCGCCTTTTTGTTTTTTCGATGAAATCGGAGATTTTGGGGTCGCCTCTATTGGCGAAAGTTCATAAATCGGCTGGCAATCGTTAGGTCGATGCCCGCAGGGGCTTAAGTCAATGGCAGCAGCGTAGCGAGAGCAGAACCAAGCTCGCTTGGGCTATGCCGAGCAAGCAAGCCATCTTAAAGCAAAGCTTTATATTGGCAGAGGATACCGATGCATCGTTCGAACCTATTTCGTGGCATATAAGTAGAGAGACATTGCTCAAAAGCGGTTTGTCACGATTCTATGCGTCATTGACAAAGTATTGTCAAGAATTTTCATAGGCTTGACAAAAAATTATCACTATGGTGAAAAAAGTTTGTCGACGGTGTGACAAAAAATTATCACAGGCTTGATAAAATTTTGTCAGACCTATGATAAAGGAGTTTTTTACAGTTAAAAACTACTGTTTGCAAGGCTCCAAACTGTAGTTTGGGCAAAGAAAAACTGCAGTTTGGACAAAGAAAAATGAGGTGTACTGAAAAAGTTGACAGGTTAAAAACAATTGGAGAGTGATGGCTTTCAGTATGGAAGACTAACCAAAAGGCACTGTCCCCCTTAAAGGGCGACAGTTCTTTTTGAATTGTTATAGACCGCATTCGATAGTTCATCACTCCAAATGTCGGATGAACCCAAAAAACTATAATCAAATGACCACTTACGTCAGTTCCTCAGTGGTTTTCGTTTTCGTCATCGTTTTCGTTGTATCCTCTGCCAATATAAAGCTTTGCTTTAAGATGGCTTGCTTGCTCGGCATAGCCCAAGCGAGCTTGGTTCTGCTCTCGCTACGCTGCTGCCATTGACTTAAGCCCCTGCGGGCGTCGACCTAACGGTTGCCAACCGATTTATGAACTTTTGCCATAGGGAGGGGGGTAAGCTAGAAGGTCATGAGTTCAGAAATCGCCCATTTCATCGGAGAGGTGCACTGTATAAAGCTCTGCTTTAAGATGGCTTGCTTGCTCGGCATAGCACAAGCAAGCTTGGCCCTGCTCTCACTACGCTACGCCATTGCCAGGCCAAAAATAAAAATCGTTTCAACTGGGGATATAGGCGTTTTTGAAGTTATCTTCGAGCCCAAGTATTGGCTAAAACGACACCTATTATGCCAATTAGCGTTGTAACAACTATAAATAAGGCAATCCCTATTACACTGCGGAGAACGTACAAGCCTGCTATAGACAAACATAAGCTACCAATAATAGCTCGCAAGCGCCCAATGCTGTACTTTTCCTCCTCATGGCCTGCAATCAGTTTATCACCTTTGCCTATAATGATTATGATACCAAGAATCAATAGCATTAAGACAATAGTGGCTTCAATAATAATGGGGATGATGCTTGCCATATTGATAAGAGAATAGATAAATGGACGGAATATTCTTGGCTATTTGACGGGGGTCACTCTGAACAGGGCACTGGCGTGGGGGCGCAGGGTATGCTTGAACTGGCTATTCTTGTAGGTACCCATGTTCTTGCCTGTCCACATCTCGGTGATGCGGCATTTCTGTCCTGCAGGTATGCCCAGCTGGGTGAGGTCGAGGGTGATTACGGCATCCTCTATGTCCTGCTCGTCTTGGGTGGCATCGTGATCAAATACGAGGAACTCCATGCTTGAGCGTGCCCCGCCTGCTATACCTGCATCATCGATACCTGCCAGTGCGGTGAAGCGTACTGCTCCTTCGGGAAGGTCGTATAGGATGACAGAGTTGGCATGTGTGGCGATGCCCTTCTCGTATACCTTGCCTGCTATCTTGAGAGGCTCTCCTTCGATATTGGCATTGCGGTTGATACGTCCCCATCCCGCTTCTCCTTTGGTGTAAGTGAGGATGGTGAGGTCTATGGTTTCTCCGTTCTTGAGTATTATCTGCGGGTTTGCCCAGTTGGCACGGTCATAGTTGTAGCCGTCGCCTCCGTCGGTGACTACGAGCGCAAGCTGCTTGGCCTTCTTGGGCAACTGCACGTCGACGTTGCAGCTATATTCTGGGGTAACGTATGAGATGGTACCTGAGCGGAAGAGGGCGGTGCGTGTGTCGGCATACTCCTTCGATACTGTGTAGAACATGGCCACATACTTGTCACCTGTTTCAGGGTCATCGGCAGTCCAGATGACACGGTCGTTCTTGTTGCTCAGTTCGCGATTGTTGGTGGAGTAGTGGTGCATGTGCAGTACATCGCGATTGGTGAGGAGCGAGTTGGTGAACTCATCGTTCTGTGGAAGGTCGCCGCCAAACATAAGGGGGCTCTTGAAAATGCACCAGAGGTTCATCAGCATATACTGCTCATCGCGTGTAAACTTTGTCCAGCGCTCGTCACCGCGCTCGCCACGTTTACATATCTTTCCTAAGGGAAGCATATCGGCATCAGGCCAAGTGCCTTCAGCAATGTGTGGTGCCCACTTGGCACAGGCCTTGAACTGGTATTTCAGCATATCCCAGTTGTCCCAGAAGTCGTCCACCGTACGCCACATATTGGCATGCTGGGCTACGTGCGAGGCCTTGCTTATATGGGTCTCGCCAGGCGAGAGGGAGAGTACAATCTCGCGACCGGTCTTGTCGATGGCCTTGCGTATCATCTCTATCTCGCCCTGATGGTAGGGATTGCTCAGATCATCAATCTTCACGAAGTCTACTCCCCACTCGGCATACATCTCGAAGCATGCATCATAGTAGGCTTGTGCACCTTCCTTGGTGCCATCTACCTTGTAGTTGTCGTAAAGCCACGTACAGGCCGAGTCGTTATTGCATATCATATCGCATGTGATGCCATCGGTGCCCTTGACGGGTAGCTTCTGCTTGGCAGCCAGGATGGGCAAACCGCGCATCAAGTGTATACCAAACTTGAGTCCCTTGGAGTGTACATAGTCAGCCAGCGGCTTGAATCCCTTGCCTCCTGCTGCACTCGGGAAGCGGTTTACTGCTGGGATGTATCGTCCCCACTCATCGATAGTATATTGTGCATCTGTCTGGTTGTATCCCCCCGCCTTATCGTTGGCTACGTACCAGCGTATGTCCACTACGATGTACTCCCAACCATAGTCCTTCAGATGTTCGGCCATATAATCGGCATTGGCCTTTACCTCGCTTTCCACGACCGTAGGTCCGAAACAGTCCCACGAATTCCACCCCATAGGCGGGGTCTTGGCCCATTGCTTGAAGTCCTGGGCATACGATGTGGCCACGCTCAGCATGGCCATCATAACGAAGAATTTTATCTTGTTCATCTTTTGTTATATATATTATGACAAATTCTCAGCTTTTAGCACAAAGGTAATGATAATCTCTGGATAATCAATTTCTCATTGAGAAAATGTGTACTACGACAACAACTATAAATTAGGAAAACCATCATGAGGCTGCCCACGCAGCTGAAGAATAGTATGCATCGTTTGCGAAACAACTGAGGGAGCGAGATGTTTTTTGTTGGAGTAAGGCGGATTATTAAAGTAAAATCTGTAAATTTGCACAGATTAGCGATAATTTAAAAACAGATTCTTATCCTAAATAGTATGAGCAACGAACCCATCACGCTGAGCGAGGTGCAGCAGCAGGCCGACGAATGGATACGGACCTATGGCGTGCGCTACTTCAATGAGTTGACCAATATGGCGGTACTCACCGAAGAGGTGGGCGAGCTGGCACGTGTGATTGCCCGCACCTATGGCGAGCAGTCGTTCAAGGAGGGCGAAGAGCCCAACCTGGCCGAGGAGATGGCCGATGTGCTGTGGGTACTCGTCTGCATGGCCAACCAAACGGGGGTAGACCTCACCGAGGCGTGGCGCCATACCATAGAGAAGAAGACCAAGCGTGACAAGACGCGACATTTGGAGAATGAGAAATTGAAGTGAGAACCACCTTGGCTATTTGAATAAAAACTCATAAACTTAAGAACTTACAAACTCAAATCAATATGGAACATCATCACCACCACGAAGCCGATGAGCACAGCAAGTATGACGCTGCGTTGGCACTTTATGAGACAAACCTTTCTGACGATGAGGTGAAGGCAAAAACCGCCCATCTCATCGAGAAATATGTAGCCGAGAACAACACCTTAGAGGTAAAGAAATTCCTCTTCAACTGCATCGACCTCACCACACTGAAGACCGAGGACAGCGAGGAGAGCGTGCTGAAGTTTACCGAGCGCGTCAATGACTTTGAGGACAAGTATCCCGACCTGAAGAATGTGGCTGCCATCTGCGTATATCCCTGCTTTGCCAAGATTGTGAGCCAGTCGCTCGAGGTAGAGGATGTAAACATCGCTTGCGTATCGGCAGGCTTCCCCTCGTCGCAAACCTTTACCGAGGTGAAGGTGGCCGAGACAGCCTTGGCACTGGCCGATGGCGCTACGGAGATTGACATCGTCATCTCAGTGGGCAAGTTCCTCAGTGGCGACTACGAAGGAATGTGCGATGAAATCGAGGAAATCAAGACCATCTGCGGTGAGCGTCACCTTAAGACCATCCTTGAGACAGGCGCACTGAAGACTGCCGAAAACATCATGAAGGCCTCTATCCTATCCATGTATAGTGGTGCCGACTTCATCAAGACCTCTACCGGCAAGCAGGAGCCTGCCGCTACACCCGAGGCAGCCTATGTGATGTGTCGTGCCATCAAGGCCTACTACGAGCAGACTGGCCACAAGGTGGGCTTCAAGCCTGCGGGTGGCATCAACTGCGTGAACGATGCCCTCGTATACTATACTATTGTGAAGGAGGTGCTCGGTGAGGAATGGCTCAACAATCACCTCTTCCGCCTCGGCACCAGCCGCCTGGCCAACTTGCTGCTGAGCGAGATTGTGGGCGAGAACGTGAAGTTTTTCTGATATAATATTCTTATGAACCGCCTAATTGCCTGCTGTGGGCTCGATTGTGAAATCTGTGAAGCTCGCATTGCTACTATCCAAAACGATGGCGACTTGCGGAAAAAAGTTGCATGCGAGTGGAGCAACCTGAACAATGCAGAGATTTTACCCGAGCACATCAATTGCATGGGCTGCCGTATGGATGGAGTCAAAACTGTATTCTGTTCTGACTATTGCGATATACGTCGTTGCGTGCTTAGTAAGGGAATAGAGACTTGTGGAGATTGTGCGGAAATACTTCATTGTCCTACCGTAGGCCGTATATTTCAATTTACGCCAGAAGCCAAAGAACGGCTTATAAAATAATTATCGGATGAAAAGAATCAAAATCACCGCCCTGCGCCGCTCGTGCTACCCCGACTTGATGGAGCAGTACGAGAACCCAATAGAGCATGCTTGCGATGTCTGCTTGGGTCAGAGCTTCATCTCCGAAGATGGAGAGCGACCCGAGGAACTTTGCGAGAGTGCATGGGAGTCGATGCGACCGTTTGTAGAGGAGCTGGCTCGTGGTGGCGGCAACTTCTATGACGGGTGGATGAAGAATCCCCACTCAGCCATGATTTCTTGTAATGATGGCTTCCGCCCGGTAAGCTTTTATATTGAGGTGATGGAGTGAGCGGATGAACCACTAAAGGTTCCGCATTACTTCTTTCTGTTTATCACCGCATCCATATAGGCGATAAGAGCGTTTTTCACGTTTTCATCGATGTTTTCGGGTAGCAGTGCAAGCGCCTTCTGACGGTACTTCTGCATCGTCTGCTCGGCATATTCGATACCGCCACATGCCTTGGCAAAGGTGATGAGTTCGTTGATTTCGGTATCAGCCAGCTTGCCTTCCTTGAGGCGGTCTATCAAAGTACGTATATGTTCGTCACCCTGAGTGCGCACAGCATAGATGATGGGCAGCGTGAGCTTGCCTTCGCGCATATCGTTGCCCGTGGGCTTTCCCACATCATCACTATAGTAATCAAAGATATCGTCGCGAATCTGGAAGCAGATGCCGATGTATTCGCCTATCTGACGGGCACGGGCCACATCCTCGGCCGATGCGCCTACGGAGAGAGCACCTATCTCGGCACAGGAGGAGAAGAGCGAAGCGGTCTTCTTGCGGATAATCTCAAGGTATACCTCTTCGGACACCAGTTTCTCGTGGCTATGAAACATCTGGAATATCTCACCGTCGGAGAGCGTCTGCCCCAATGAACCTACAATATTGGTGATACGGTTGTCGCTACAGCGACCGGTGAAGACCAATGCTGTAGAGAGCAGGTAGTCGCCCACGAGCACTGCCAGCTTATTGTTGTAGATGGCGTTTACCGATGCCTGTCCGCGGCGTTGCATGCTGTCGTCCACCACATCGTCGTGCACGAGGCTGGCGGTGTGCAGGAGTTCCAGTGCCAGGGCAGCGCTATAGGTGGAATCCACGACGTCACCGAACATCTTGCCGAAGAGCAGCACCATCATCGGACGCATCTGCTTGCCGCGCTGCTTGTTGACGTGGAGGATAATCTCACGAAGCAGCGGATTGGGATTCACGGCGAGGTCATCCTGCATCTTCTTGAAGATGGCAAATTCGGCCTCGATAGGCTGTAGAATGGTTTGCATTGCGTCCATACGATGAGAGTGATTATTTTCTACAAAATTAGTGCAAGACGAATGAAATGCCAAATTTATTTGAGCATTTCTGAGGCGCCGCCTAATTTCAAGCTGCGAAGCAGATTAAAATTAGTGCAAGACGAGAGAAAACGCAAATTTATTTGAGCATTTCTGAACTTATAACTTGAATGTCGCACGAAGTATGGCCATGCGTCCACACAGGCCGTAGTCGAAGCTATAGGCGTTGATGCCGTCGAAGACGGTGTAGGCATAGCTGCGCTGATTCAGCAGGTTGTCGAATTCGAGGCGGAGGACGAGGCGCTTGAGCTTATACTGTGCCGAGGCGTTGAATAGGGTCATGCGCTTGTGGCGGTCGGCAGTAATCTGGCGGCGCACATGATCGTAGTTCAGGGAGAGGTCGAGGACGGCAATGGGAAACACATGAATGGCACTGCTGTGGGTGAGCGATGTCGTCGTGTTCCTCTCATTGGCAAAGCGCAACTCGGCACAGGCGTAGCTGATGTCGTAGCACAGCTCGAGCCATTTGACGGGGGTGACGGATGCTTTGCCGTGGATGTTGTAGCTACAGGAGCGGGTCTTGATGATATCCTCGTCTATGGCCTGCTCTCCACCTCCGAAACTGTAGCTGGCCCCTGCGCTGAGGTTGGCGTAGAGTGACGGGAAATTCTTCGTGCTGGAGATGGAGAGGCTTGTGCTTTCGGAGCGAGTGTCGCGCAGCAGTGCCGTGCTGCTGACATCTATACCACTGATGCTCTGCGAGTAGAGCGTGTTGCGCTTGCCCGAGCTGTGGCCGACCGAGAGGTGCAGCGTGAAGTACTGCATGGGGAGCTGCCACTTCCAGTCGCCCGATGCACGCCACGTATTCGACTCGCCGATGATTCCCGATGAGGTACGCACGGTGCGATAGTCCGTCTGCATCGGCTCCGTCAGTAGCGTCATCATATCGCCGATGTGTGTCGAGTAGCCGGCAGACAGCTCCACCTTGCTGTTGGCCGAGAAGGTGTAGGTAATGTTCATCGAGGGGTTGAGCACTGGTTTCGTGTAGTTCAGTTTGTTGTAGTACAGCCCCTTCAGCGCGGCACCGATGCCCGCATTCAGATAGAAGCGGTGGTTGCGGGAATGGATTTCAAAGCCTGGGTTCAGCGTGGGGATGAACGCCCATCCGTGAATGTCATTGGTCTCTTTTGTGGCCACGCGATAGGTCTCCACATCATCGTAGATGGCACTAAGGGCTACAGGAAGCCTCAGGCGGAAGGTCTTGCCGATGGGAATCTTAAGCGATGAGCTGACGCTCATCGTGAGTGTTGACGACTGTGCCGTCTGGCCATATACGTTGCCGCCTTGCCCGAAGGTGAGCCTCAACGTCGGTGTCCGCTTAAACGATACAGGTACGCTGACATTGGCGGTCTTGCTTGCCCAATGCAGTTCGTTGCCAATCTCAAACGACGTGGTGCGGCGATGTTGCTCTACCAAGGAGCCGTTGGCCACTACGTCCCCTTCGTTGTCTTCAAACACACCTTTCAGCACGAATCTCTCATTGAGATATGCCTTGCTGGCATTTCTCAAGTAGTTTATCGACAGTTTGGGGAGATGCACTATAGAGAGCGGCGAGGTGGTTTCGCCCACGGTTATGTAGCTGCCGTCGCCCGACAGATAGGTGGTACTTTGCCCTATATCGTGTGTGGCGCGGTGGTAGCTGTAGTCGGCATTCACCTTGAACGTCGTGTTTGAATCCACCTTGCAGATGGTGTTCAGTGTTGCCATGCCGTTGCGCTGGTAGAGGTACTCGCCTTGCGGAGGGGCACCGCCATCGAACCCGCCAAACAGGTTGGTAGCCGGTGTGCTGATGCCCGAACCGCCAAAGTGGTCTATCATATCGGCCTGTGCGAAGTTCTTGTAGTTGCCGCCCTTCAAGGAGCCGATAGTCTGGAACTTGTCGGTAAACATTATGCCTGTCACGCCCAGCAAGGCTTGCAGCCCGTCATCACCACCCTGCATATAGCCGGCACCTACCTCCTCCTGTCCGAAGGGCTTGAACTTTGCCTTCTGCGACAGCTTGATGTTCATCGATACCTCGTCGCTCGGGAGCTCCTTGTCTATCTTGCGGCTATGGTGGTTGCGCACTATCTCTACATTCGTCACATAGTCGGCCGGGATGTTTCTTGTGGCGAGGCTGTACTTACCACCCAGGAGGTCCAGCCCCTCGATGTTGAACTGCGAGATTGCCTTGCCCATATAGCTGATGCTGCCGCTCTTCGATACATCCACCCCCGGCAGACGCTTCAGACCATCCTCCAATGTCACGTCACCTTTGCCGAGGAACGCAGCCAGATGATGGCTCAGCGTATCGCCCATCTGCCGCAGAGGGTCGGGGCGTACCATCACCTCCTTCAGGCTGATGCTCTTCGGAGTCAGCAGCATGTCGACCTTTGTCAGCTCATCCTTCAGCATGAGGCTTTCCGACTCCTTCTCATAGCTGATGTGACTGAACACCAGGGTGACCTCTCCCATCGGCGTACTCTCCAGTTCAAGGTTATACATGCCTTGCGTATCGGTGGTGCCGAACGCCAGTATCTTGTTGCCACCCATCAGCTTAACGACCACCTCGCTCAGCGGCTTGTTGCTCAAACTTAAAACTTTTCCGGTTACTTCTACCTGTGCCGAGGCACTGATGCCCAGTGCCAAAGATAGTATTATATATAGGAATCGGTTCATCTTGCTTTATTCTAATTCCAACGGCCGATACACATGTGCTTTCGTCAGCAGCGGGTGTCCATTGGCCAATACGAGTTGTCGGTTGTTGCGATTAAATACAACTATCTCCTTGAGGGTGCTATTGAGGTCGGGGATATAGTAAGTAGGGTTCTTGGCATACTGGCGGTTGCCGTATACCTCGTTGCGGTACTTCAGCAGCTTGGGGTATTTCATCCGTTGCACCTCGGGGTGCCCATCTGGTGCGGTGATGGGCACCCGCTCCTGCCTCAACCCTGCAATGCAGAACGTGTGTGCCTCGCTTTCGGCCCTTACAATCAGCCCGGGCAGGCCACGCAAGCGCCAAGGTCCAGCCGATGACGGTATCTCTTCGGTATAACACACGCGCCACTCCACACCACGCAGCGTAGACGTGGCTTGCTGGCAATGATAGCCGTTGATGGTTACCGTGTCGTCAAGCAATATCCACGCAATGTCGGGTGTAGACTCATAACCTTCAAACTCGCGCGGATAGATGAACTCGCGTACGGTAGTCTTCCCCGTCGGCCACCCCGTCCACACCGTCGGCATGTGCATATACGCTTCTTGGAAGCTTGTCGCGATGTCCACCTCTTCGCCCTCCACACGGTATTGCGAGCGCGGCATGCACTTTGTCATCGTCCGTCCCACCTGAAGCACAATCTGCATCCTGTCTATGATGGGCACATCCTCGTCGTTCAGTGTTCTGCACTCATAGTCATACATTGCCACGAACTGTGCCGTGTCCACCGTCTCCGTCTGCCTCTGCACTGCTATCGTCAGCGCAAGAGCCGTCATAGTTGCTAATAACTTTTTCATAGATCCATAGAATAGTCTCTATATATAGGTCGTGAAAGAATGCCAAAAGTAAATCTGAAATCAACTTTTTTCATTCCAAATGTGACTTCATCTTCCATTCCATGAACCTATGAAAAGCTTATTCAAGCAAGCTTAGATGTCTGTGACGGGTGTTCTCTATTGCACATTACGACAAATTGTGCACGAAAAAAGGGGATGTCTGTTTAGTAACACTTATCGTCCTCGTAAAACTGCTTATACCTGTAAAAATTCCGTATCCTCCATCAATATTTCCTTTTACATCGACCAATGTCGTCGATGATGTAGATCCGCCTTGGCTTATTACGGCATACTCAGGCTGAATGTGAATGACAGATATTTGATACGAACCGTAGTAATTGAAATCAGAAGATGATAATGTTGTGCTTGCTCCCTGTGTGTAATTCAGTTTGAAACTTTGTGATGGCATTTCATCATCGTCATCAATTTCTCTGATTGTAGAAGTACTGCTTGTTTTACCCTCTACGATATAGTAGTCCCCGTTGTCATTCGTCCATGTAATCTCGATGCCGTCTTGCTATCCCAAACGGCAGTTTTATCAAGCAAAAACTCCAGTTTGGAAGGCTGCAAACTGAAGTTTGGGACTGCACAAACTGAAGTTTGGATACTTACAAACTGATTGGGCAAGCCTTACTTGTGTAAACGAAAGAATAGGGCAAAAATATATCAAGCAGGAGGTGCCCGACCCATCTGCTTTTCTAGCTGGTACAAATGATAGCGTAACAGAAAGAATTTTCTCCGTTGCTATGCAATGGGGATGGGAATAAAGAGTATTTCCAACACATTTCAGATTTCCCGCAACACGGTACGTAAGTATGTCCGCCGTTATCAGGAGAGCGGCTTGTCACTGGAACAACTACAAAGCATGTCGGAAGACAAGTTGCAGGAGATGTTCCTTGACAGTCACAATCGTAGTCGTCAGCCTTCCCTCCGCATGGAAGAACTGGAAGCGCTTGTCCCTGACTACGTGAAGCGTCTCAGCCACAAGGGTGTCACCGTCAAGTCCCTTCATGAGGAGTACCTCCGCGAACATCCGGACGGGTATCTCTATTCCAACTTCAAGCGTGCTATCCGCAGGCACAAATTCCAACTGAAGGCCGTAGGCCATGTGGAACATCCTGCAGGTGACCAGATGTATATCGACTATGCCGGTGACAAGCTGGAGATAATGGATGCCGAGACGGGAGCGGTGCATGGTGTGGAGGTTTTCGTTGCCATCCTTCCATGCAGCCATTACACCTATTGTGAGGCGGTCCGTTCGCAGAAGAAGGAGGATTTGATAAGCGCCTGTGAAAATGCGCTCCATTTCTTCGGCGGCTCCCCTATGGCTGTGGTCCCCGACAATCTGAAGGCTGCCATAACAAGGAGTGACTGTAACGAGCCCGTCATCAACGACGACTTCGCTTCTTTTGCCGAACATTACGACATGTCCGTCTTTCCTGCGAGAGTAAGGCATCCCAAGGACAAGGCTCTGGTGGAGAATGCCGTAAAGCTGATGTACCGCACGGTATATACAGACCTTGAAGGGATGGTATTCCACGACCTCACATCCTTGAATGCAGCGATACGCACTTCATTGGATGCGTTCAATGACCGCAGGATGAGCGGACGAGAGGAATCCCGACGTGAGCTCTTCGAGGAGCTTGAGAAGGATTACCTGCAGCCGCTTCCTGCCGTCCGCTACCGGATGAAGTCCCGCAAGATGACCACTGTCATGCGGAACAGCTATGTCATGCTGGACAAGCATCACTACAGTGTCCCCATGGAATACATAGGCAAACGCATGGAACTCATCTATGATGCCGAGACACTGGAAGTATATCATGGACTGAAGCTCGTCACCATCCATCACCGCAACGGCACTCCCTATGGATATACACAGAAAGCCTCGCACAATCTTCCTGGAAGGCATGGTACATATGAGAAGGATCTGGAAGAGGTCTATGAACGTGCTGCAGCCATAGACAATATCTTGTTGACCTACCTCAAGGAGATTACAGCCGCAGGAAGTATCTCCCTCTGGCTTTCCGTATCTGTCGCGGCATCCTGTCACTGGAGAAGAAATACGGCCTCGATCGTCTTGTCGCCGCCTGTGCCTGCGCCTCTGAAGGCAACCTTTACGGATACAATGAGATAAAGGATATACTGGAAAGCGGTGATGACGTCAGGTTCATGGTATCGGAAGAAGGTATAGAACAGGAGCATTTCCCTTCACTGCATAAGAACATACGCGGGAAGGAGTATTTTTCAAACCAATCACAGAACAGCAAGAAACACTACAATGGAAACAAATAACAGGACAGCACCTGTCATACAGGAAAAAGAACGCAATCAGGTGTCACTCGACCTGATGCGTCGTATGAGACTCAACGGAATGGCTGCCGCCTTTACCGAGAGTCTGTCGTCAACCTATGCGGAAACCATGACACCGGATGGATTCCTCTCCTGGCTTTTGGCGAGAGAATGGGATTACCGCTCTTCGGCAGCCATCGAAAGGCTGATAAAGGGAGCCATGTTCCGCTACAGGGTCTATCCCGAGGAGATAGACCACACCGTCGGCAGAGGACTGGAAAGGAACCAGATGGAGAGGCTGTTGTCGCTTGATTTCATACATCAAGGTCATAATCTCTTCATTACAGGGTCTTCGGGAACGGGAAAGAGTTTCTTGGCAACCGCTATAGGTTACAGGCATGCAAGAATGGGATACGTACGCTGTATGCAAACGCTACCAAACTGCTCGGTATGCTGAAAGTAGCGAAGGTAAAAGGAACTCTTGAAAACGAACTCAAGAAGATAGAGAGATGTCAACTGCTCATACTGGACGATGCTTTTCTTGTTCCCTTGGATGCAAAGGAACGCTCGATCCTTTTGGATATCATAGAAGACCGTCATGGAAGGAAATCCATCATCCTGTCTTCGCAGCTCCCGGTGGCGAACTGGTACGATGCTATAGGAGGCCCGACCGTAGCTGATGCCGTACTGGACAGAATCGTACACTCGGCACACCGGATAGAACTCACGGGAGAGAGCCTGCGTAAAATCAATGCCAGAAAGAAGTAGGGCAAAATAAAAATGACCCCGTCGGCCAGGACTTATAAGGGGTCAATCTGAAAAAGTTGAGAGGGGTCAACAAAACTGTGCCCTCGGGGGTCAAACGAGAGCGGCTTTTCCACACGAGGTGTGCCGCACGGTAGCGCGTGGTATAGTTGCAATGTACTTCCCTACTCTTCGGGGCACTAATGCGTTGATATGTAATAGGTTATCAATTCTCATATTCCATATTCCTTTAACTTCGCTAAAAGCAAGGCACTGCGACCATGGTCTTAGTCTACCTGACCCAGGCTGTTGCCATACTCCATCTCGGCCTGTACCACGAGTTCGATGTCCTCGGGCAGCCAGTCGCCAATCTTGTCCTTCTTGGCCTCCTTGATGATATAGGCTACAATCTTGTCGGTGTCGATCTCTACACAGCCGTCGGCATCGGGCTTGGCATCGAGCAGGCCGCTGCTGAAGTAGTAGTCGGCAATAGTGTCGATGATGTAGTAGAGGTCGTTGTCGGTGAACTTGTCCTTGAGCTCTACGGGAAGGAAATTGTGGATAAACTCTACGGTCTTGTCGTCGTCGAGGTCGTCCATGAGGAATTCGTCGTTCATAGTCTTCTGAGTTTTTGAGTTTATAAGTTTTTGAGTTTGAGTGCCCTTGGCGGGATAACCAGCAAACTCAAAAACTCAATAACTTATCAACTTACTTCAGTAATGCCTCGATCTTCTCAGCAAAAGCGGCCTTGGTGGCTGCGCCTACGGTCTTGTCTACGATCTCGCCGTTCTTGATGAAGATGACGGTGGGGATGTTGCGTATGCCGAACTTGCTGGTGAGGTCGTCGTTGTTGTCAACGTCGCACTTGCCTATGATGACGCGGCCGTCATACTCCTCAGCCAATGCTTCGATATCGGGAGCAATCTTCTTGCAGGGGCCGCACCATGTGGCCCAGAAGTCTACTACTACGGGTTTGCCCTGAGCGAGGATTTCCTCGAAATTGCTGTCTGTAATTTGAAGTGCCATAAATTCTATATGTATTAATTTGTCAGTAATGTTTTTGGAAGCACAAATATACGATTAATTTATCTTATAATCCAACCCTTCGCGACTTTTTATGTAATTTATCAGTTCTTTTTGCACTGACACTTTTAGGTCTCTCGATTTGAGGTCGGCACGGCATTGCCCCTCGGCATCCCTCACGCTGAAATGTACTTCTACATTTCCAGGATGCTCATGGAGCATCGTATTCAAATCGTTTACGGTCTCATTGTCAAGCTCTTCCAACTGTATGCTTATGGTAATGCTCTGTATAAGCGTATCCTTCACATCGGGCAGTAGTTCTACAGAGCCGACTTTGAGTTCAAAAATATCCTGCGCATATTTACGTGGCACGACACGTCCCTTGACATACAGGAAGTAGCCCTCTATCATATAGTTGCTGAACCTGAGCCAGTCGTCGCCGAAAAGGGCTATCTCATAGGTTCCTGAGAAGTCTTCCAATTTAGTAATACCAAACGGTTTGTTGTTTTTGGTGAATCCGCTGCGTGTGCTTGTGACTACACCACCAAGAGTTACGTCACGTTCCTCTTTTTTGTCCAGGAGATCGGCCATATCGGCCAGACGTACCGAACATACATCTTCGAGGATGATACGGTACTCGTCGAGGGGGTGTGCTGAGAGGTAGATTCCCACGAGGTCGCGTTCTTTATTGAGGCGTTCGATGGTAGACCACTGTTGTACATTCTCGGGCACCTTAGGCTGTGCTATGGTGTCGGCCATGCTGTCCATACCGAAGAGCGAGTTCATGGCAGAGGCACGCTCGGTCTGTACCAATGTGCCATAGCGGATGAGGATGTCGAGGAAGCCCTCTTTCTTGGAGTTTTCGGCAAAATAGTCCTCGCGCTTGAGTTCGGTGAAGCAGTCGAAGCCACCCGAGAGTGCCAGACATTCAAGGTTCTTGCGATTGCAGGCTTGCAGGTTTACACGCTCCACAAAGTCGTAGATGCTCTTGTAGGGACCGTTGGCCTCGCGCTCCTTGATGATAGCCTCCACAGCTCCTTCGCCTACGCCCTTCACACCACCAAGACCGAAGCGGATGTCGCCCTTGGCGTTGACTGAGAACTTGAGGTAACTCTCGTTCACATCGGGGCCGAGTACGTTGATGCCCATGGCCTTGCACTCGTCCATCAGTTTGGTGATTTCATCGATGCGCGAGAGGTTGCGCGAGAGGTTGGCCGCCATGTACTGGGGCGGGTAGTTGGCCTTGAGGTAGGCTGTCTGATAGGCTACCCATGAGTAACAGGTGGCGTGACTCTTGTTGAAGGCGTAGGAGGCAAACTTCTCCCAGTCGCCCCATATCTTGTCGAGCACCTTCGGGTCGTGTCCGTTCTTCTGCCCGCCCTCGATGAACTTGGGCTTCATCTTGTCTACGATGTCCTTCTTCTTCTTACCCATCGCTTTACGCAGGGCGTCAGACTCACCACGGGTGAAGTCGGCCAGCTGGCGCGAGAGGAGCATCACCTGCTCCTGATATACGGTGATGCCGTAAGTATCCTTGAGGTACTTTTCCATGCAGTCGATGTCGTACACAATGGGCTTACGGCCACACTTACGGTCGATGAAGTCGGGGATATAGTCCATCGGTCCCGGTCGGTAGAGGGCGTTCATGGCGATGAGGTCCTCGAAGGTCGAGGGCTGCAGCTCGCGCAGATACTTCTGCATACCGGGACTTTCAAATTGGAACGTACCGATGGTCTTTCCTTCGCAGTAGAGCTGGTAGGTCTTGGGGTCTTCGATGGAGATAGAGTCGATATCCACGTCGATACCGAGGCTCTGCTTGATGTTGGTCACGGCCTCCTTGATGATGGAGAGGGTCTTCAGTCCGAGGAAGTCCATCTTGATGAGTCCCGTGTCTTCAATGACGCTACCCTCGTACTGCGTCACCAGGAGTTTCTCGCCCGTCTCCTTGTCGTCGGCCGTACTCACAGGTACCCAGTCAGTGATGTCGTCGCGGCAGATGATGGTGCCGCAGGCATGCACGCCTGTTCCGCGCACGTTGCCTTCGAGCATCTTGGCGTACTTGATGGTATCGCGCAGTATGGGGTCGGGCGATGTCTCGGCCTCCTGTAGCTCGGGGATGGCTTCGATGGCGTTGGGCAGGTTGAGCTTCTTGTCGGGTAGCTTGTCGGGGATGAGCTTGCAGAGGTAGTTGGAGCGGTCGAGCGGCAGCTTCTGCACCCGCGCCACGTCCTTCAGTGCCATCTTCGTGGCCATGGTACCGTAGGTGATGATATGGGCCACCTTCTCGGCACCGTACTTCTCGGTCACCCAGCGCAGCACCTCGCCACGTCCGTCATCGTCGAAGTCCACGTCGATATCGGGGAGAGAGATACGGTCGGGGTTGAGGAAACGCTCAAACAGGAGGTCGTATTTAATCGGGTCGATACGTGTAATCTCCAAGCAATAGGCTACGGCCGATCCTGCAGCCGAGCCACGCCCCGGACCTACCGACACGCCTAACAGGTTGCGTGCCGCCCAGATGAAGTCCTGCACGATGAGAAAGTATCCCGGGAAACCCATCGTCTTCATGATGTGCAGTTCGAAGATGAGGCGGTCCTCAATCTCGGGTGTCATGTTCGGGTAGTATTTCTTGGCACCGTCCATAGTGAGCTTCTTCAGGTAGTCGGCCTCGAGCTTGATGCGGTAGAGCTTGTCGTAGCCGCCGAGCTTCTCAATCTTGGCCTCGGCTTCGGTCTGTGACAGCACCACGTTGCCCTTCTCGTCGCGCGTGAACTCATTGAAGAGGTCCTCCTCTGTATATTTCTGGCGATAACCCTCCTCGGTGCCGAAGTCCTCGGGAATCTCGAAGTTGGGCATGATGGGCGCGTGGTCGATGGAGTAGAACTCCACTTGGTCGCATATCTTCACCGTGTTGGCCAATGCTTCAGGGATGTAGCCGAAGATTTCGTTCATCTCGGCCGTCGTCTTCATCCACTCCTGCTTGGAGTAGAGCATACGGGAAGGGTCATCGAGGTCCTTGCCTGTGGAGAGGCAGATGAGGCGGTCGTGCGCTTCGGCATGCTCCTCGTTTACGAAGTGTACGTCGTTGGTACACACCAGCCCGATGCCATATTTCTTGCTGTATTCGATGAGCTTCTCGTTTACTTTCAGCTGCAGGTCGTATGCCTCGTGGTTGGCACGGGGTACGGTAGCCTTGTGCAGCTGCAGTTCCAAGTAGTAGTCATCGCCGAAGATGCTCTTGTACCACTGTATGGCCTCCTCGGCCTCGCTGAGCATGTCGCGTGTAATCTTCTTGGGCACCTCGCCACCGAGGCAGGCCGAGCATACGATGAGTCCCTCCTTGTATTTCTCCAGCTCCACGCGGTCGGTACGGGGGCGGTTGTAGAACCCTTCAGTCCACGCTTTCGATACCAACTTTATCAGATTATGGTATCCCTTCTCGTTCTTGGCCAGCACCACCAGGTGGTAGTTGGCACCGTCGAGTTCCTTGCCCTCCTTCTGGTAGAGTCGGCGCGGCGCCACATACATCTCGCATCCGATGATGGGCTTGAAGCGCTTCGCCTCCAGTTCCTTCACCTTGGCTTTGCACTCAGCCACCACAGCGGCAGGGTCTTCACACTCCTCCTTGCCGCTCTCAATAGCCTTGATGCGTTTCTTCAGGTCCTTTATCTCCCCGTTGATACCCCCATTCTTCTTGTTCACATAGTTTGTGAACTCTTTGATACCCATCATATTCCCATGGTCGGTGACGGCGATGCCGCGCATGCCGTCGGCTATGGCCTTATCCACGAGTTTGGGGATGCTTGCCTGTCCGTCAAGTATCGAATATTGCGTATGTACGTGTAAATGAACGAAGTCTTCCATAATCTTTTTCTTAGACTGACAAAATTAATGCAAGCCGAGAGAAAACGCAAATTTATTTGCAGTTTTCCGAGGCACCGCCTAATTTCAGTGTTCGCACAGCGGACACTAAAGATACAACAAGCAGAGAGGAACTGCAAAAGAGATAGGGCGACATGTGCCGCCCTATCTCCTTTACTCATGCCTTTTACAACATGTTACTTCACTACCTTCTCGATACGTACAGTACCGTTAGCATAAGTGGTGCATACGATATTGAGACCGCGCTGCATAGTAGGCATAGCTACACCTGAAGCGTTGTAGATGGTAGTAGATACTACCTCACCACCAGCTACGAGGGTCTGTATGCCTGTATTGTTTACAGCTGCAGAGGCTACGCCAAGGCCACCCATCTCGTTGGCTGCGCGAACGCTGAACAAGTCTGTGTCAGCAGCATCAGTGGGGATGGTGTAAGAGGTCTCGTTGGTGAACTCCACCACCTTGCCATTCTTGCAGATGGCATAGCAGAACACATAGTCTGATGCGGACCAGCTGATAAGGCCATCGGCTACTGTAAGCGCAGGGGCTATAGCCTGCTCGGTGAGCAACTGGGGCTGCCATCCATCGTCACCAGCGAGCACATTCTCGACGGTGAACTTGGCTGCCTCGGCAGCAGTGAGTACAGGATTGTAGGTAGCTGCAACGTCTACATCGTTCACCTTGAAGCTGGTCTTACGCTTGCTGCAGTCTACAGGTGCTCCACTCTCGGTATGGCTGTTATACTCGGCAAAGAGAGCGGGTACTACACCCATGTCGCTCCATCCGGCAGCTGTGGGGATAATCTTCATTGTGGTATTGATGTATACGGCACGTGGTGAGCTCTGCCAGGGACGCCCCAATGAGTAGATACCATCCTGACCCTTGTCACCATCGATAGTACAATCAACGAATACATATCCCCAATCAGATGAGGTAGCAGGTGCTGTGATACAGTTGCCATTGTCGCGGGCATTGTTGTAGAGTGTGACGCCATTGAAGAATACGTCGCCACCACCGCAGATATAGTCCACGGTACCCGTGATCATACCACCCTCCCAATAGGTACGCTTGGTAGCGCGGGTATAATAGGTGTCTTGGTTAGAGAGGAGGCGTACGTTCTTGTATATGGCCTTGCTGGCATTCTCCTGCAGCGCTACATAGCGTCCGGCAAATGCGGTAGCATCGTAGTCGCCGGCATTCTTGATGGTAAGGTCCTGCATATATATGTTCTCTCCACCAGTGCAGAGTGTAGCAGTGATGCCTATACCCTCTTCGATAGCCTTGTTCATGATGATGGTGTTCTCCGTGCTCTCACCGATGAGTGATACATTACCTGGAACGGTAGTGAGGCAAGCATTGCCGAGGTCGTATGTACCATCGTGGAGGAATATGCGGAAACGCTGTTGCCCATCGGCCTTCTTGAAGGCGTCGAGGAGTTCATCGACATTGGTCACGATGGCATCGTACATACCCGGTGTCACGGTAGGCGGTGCGATAGTTGTAAACTTGATGACGATATCCTCCTTGCAGGCGTTGCCTGTGAGGTCGTATACGGAATTGGCAGCCAAAGTGAAGGTGTATTCGGTGTTGTACTGCAAGCCCATGTATGAGTAGGTCACGGTCTTGCCTGATACTACGCCCTCAACCTCCTTGTCGCCGATAGTAGCCTTAGCGTTGGCAAGGGTCACCTTCTCATGGAAGTTGAGCACAATCTTACCGGTTGCCGATGCACCTGTAGCGCCATTGGCCGGTACGGATGAGAGGAGAGTGGGGTCTTGACCATCGTCAACCAACTTCTTGGTACCATACACGAAGATGTTGGTAATGGTAGTACCGTCATTATCAGGTGCGGATGTGCCGTCTACTGATCCGAACTCCTTGTCAGGGCGGAAGCGGATGTAGAGAGTAGACTGATTGTCGGCATCATCGCCAAACTCGGCGCTGACAGCATTTTCAGTTTTGGCACCTGCCATGGTCACGCGGCCAGCCTCGGTCCATTCAGTACCATCGGTCGAGTATTCTACGATGACGGTAGTGTAAGCGTTGTAGTTGTACATCAGTTCGGCCTCAACACGGATGCCAGTGAACTCGGCAGCATTGATTTGGGTCTGATACCAGTATTCACCGAGCTTCTTCCAGTTCACGGCAGCGCCCTCGAAGGACTCATAGCCTCCGGCTGCCTCCTTGGACTTATCGAGCCAGCCTTGTGTCTCGCCATTGGCATTGATGAGGTAAAGGGTGGCAGTCTCATTGTCAACGGTGGAAGCGAAGTCGGCCGGACGACCATTGTTGCCTCGCTTGATGAAGTCCCAGCCTACAATATAGTCTACTGCGCTATACGATGCGGTATATGCCTTGTCGGCATCCATTGTAACGGAAAGGGTAGGATTGGTCTCGCCATTGTCCCAATTGGTGAAGGTGAGAATGGGGTTCGAAGCGGCTGCAATGCCTACTATAGTACCTTCCTCGTACATCTGCTTGCCATCGACGATAGTAGGAGCGGGATTGTATGATACCATATAGTCGTTGGCTCCGCCCTCGATGGTCATGGCCAGTTCGTAGGTGTTGACCTGCTTGAAGTTGGCAGTAAGCACCTCATCAGCAGTAACGGTCCATACGAACTTGTTCTCAACGGATACCTCTTCGCCAGCAGCGTTGGTCCAATTTACGAAGTCGTAGCCGAAGTTCTCTGTAGCGGTGAGGGTGAGCTCTGTGCCATCGTCGTAGACCTCACTTGCGGGGTATACGTTCACCGTACCAGCCTCGGCAATGTTGGCAGCGGCTGTCAAGGTATATTTGGCAACAGCTTCAATAGTGCCATTGATAGTACCATTGATACGTACGTCGCTGAAACCGATGGTCTTGGTACCGCCCAGTCCGTTGACCTTCACTACGAGCGAGAAGGTACCTGAAGTGGCGAGCGATGCCGGAACCTCAAGCCCAAAGTCGTTGCAATATTTGGCATCAGCACCATGCTTATCAGAAGCCTGGTCCTTATTGTTACGTGCAGGTATCAGTCCTGTCTCAAGTGTCACCTCCTGTCCGTCATCAGTGCGTGCAATAACGTCGAGCGTACCACCGTCAGTACCGAAGCGCTGTACCTTGGCACTCACCTTGGTAGGTGTGAAGGTAAGGCCCTTGGCGGGCTTGATGCTCCATACTACGCTACAGTCAGATGCATCGGCAGGCATTACGGTCACGTAATCGATACCCTTGGCCGAATCTGTGCCCGGAGTCATGGAACCAGTAGATACAGAGTTCATCGTAAAGGCGCCTTCGGGACTGGTCACAGCCTGCTCGGTAGCACTGCTGGTGAATGCCCATACGGCACTTGCCTCTGCATTGTCAAAGCTAAGGCCCGAATTATCCTTCTCCACTACGGGAAGTACAGTCTGAATGTAGCGATAATATGAACCGTCGCCAATGACAACCTCTATGGTCTCGGCAGTGTTGGCAATAGTATAAGAAATCGTGTTGCCACTGGTGTAGCCGGTCTGTCCGTCAATAGTGGTGGTAGTGATAGCACTGTATGCCTCCATGGAGACTACGGCATCCTTACACGAAGGTATGATAAATTTGGTGCCGCCATTGAGCTGTGCCCAATCGTTCCAGTTACCGTTGGCCATTTTACCGGAAGTAGCATCGATATCCATCTTTACGTCGATGGTCTTGCCTTCTACCACAGCTTGAGCAACCCAAATGGCGGTCTTGCCTTCATAACCTACAGTAGGTGCACCATTTTGACGTTGGAAGTCCCACTTGAGGGTTACCGGCTCTTTGCGGTCGGCCATAGCCACTTCATTGTCTGTAAATACTGGTGTCAGTGTGACGTCTACCTCAGGGGTAAACTCTGCGCCTGCAGCATAGGTGCTGGTACCATCGGTCCAGCCTGTCAGAGTCTTTCCCTCTACATAAAGGGTGAAGTTGGCAGGTACGGTCACCTTCTCTCCTACAACCACCTTAACGGCTGCAGGCACCTCGCCCTCGGCAGCTACCTCACCCAAGGCATAGGTCACTGTAGCCTCGGGGATAATCTCTTCAAGTTTCTCTACGGCAACATACGGAGTATACGAACCACCTGAGATGGTCAGTGTGGTAGCCTCGCCATTGTAATAGCCGTAAGCAATGTTGGCTGTTTTATCATTGTGATAACAGCTTCCATTGTTGGTGTTGAATGTGCCTACTGTCTCACCAGCTTCATTCTTGATGGTGACGTCGCCACCCCATGCACATGTACCCATGCTCACCTTAACGGGGCCTTCTACCTTGACTGTTGCAGAGAAGTTGCCCAAGCCATGCTCATTGCTATGGAACTTACCCGTAACAACAATATTGGCAGTAGCATCATCGGCAGCTACGCGAGTGGCAGTGCCATCCTCGGCAATAGCTACGCCGAATGTCGTGAGTTCGGTCTCCTCCGATGTCAACATCTGACCGTTAGTAAAGTCAATCTTGATGTCCTTGAATGCTGCCATAGCAGGAAGTGTGCCCACTACCAAAAGCAACATCAAAACACTTCTGAGTAAATTCTTGATTCTCATAATGCAATAGATTTTAGTTAATAATGATATATAGATTCGTTTTTCTTCGAAGTCTCGTGCCCTACGAATAGCCAGCGCTACAAATACGTACTCTCTTGATTACGACAAGAGTTTTATTCCCGACAAATGTAGGTATATTTTTCGGAAAATCAAATTCTTCTACGTAAAATATACTCTAAATTATATAAGCCGTTTCTTCGCGCCGTAAAGGATAATTGCCGCGCAACAACTCGAAATCTTCAGGATGCAACTTCAGTGCGTTGCTGTCGGTATGTGGACTGTATATATGCAATAGGGCTTCGGAACGGCTTGCAGCCTGCGGGATTGTCTTGTTAGGATCAGGTGGCGCGATAGTAGGCACCTTGCCTAAACCGAAATGGCTACTGAGAGCTTCGAGCGACATACGGGTGGCATTGGCCTTGCCGTCGGCCGAGTAGCCTGCAATGTGTGGGGTGCCTATGTAACAACGGTCGAGGAGTTGGCGGTCAATATGAGGCTCGTGCTCCCACACGTCGATGATGCACTGCGCTATGCGCCCTTCATCGAGAGATTGGAGTAGGGCTTTCGTGTTGGTAGTCTCACCGCGCGAGGTATTGATGAAATAGGGTTTGCGCTGCAGACTGTCAAAAAAGGCTTCATCGGCCAGATGCCAAGTGCGATGTGGACCCTCATGCGTAAGAGGGGTGTGTAGGGTGATGATGTCGGCTTCATGGGCAATCTCTTGCAGTGATACGAATCCTTGTTCTCCCCGTTCGGATCGCGGTGGGTCGCATAAGAGCACGCGCATTCCCCACGTGGCTGCCATATCGGCCACAAGTGTACCCACGTGGCCTACGCCTACCACACCGATAGTGCACCCAGAGAGCTGTATGCCGCGCTCTTTCTGCAGCAACAGCAGTACCGACTGCACATATTGTCTTACCGAGGCGGCATTGCATCCAGGAGCATTGGTCCATCGTATGCCCTGCGCGGCGCAATAGGCAGTATCAATATGGTCGTAGCCTATGGTGGCCGTTGCTACAAACTGTACACGGCTGCCCTGAAGGAGGACTTCGTCACAATGGGTGCGGGTACGTACAATAAGTGCGTCGGCATCCCTCACCAGTGCGTTGTTAATGTGGCTCCCTGGAGCGTACACCGCGTCTACTCCCATCGCCGACAGAGCCTCGCGGATATAAGGTATTTTATCATCTACGATCACTTTCATGGAGTGTAAGTATGCTTTCGGGGCCCATGTTGAACAAGAGGTCTACGATGCTCATATTGGCAACAAACCCGTGTTTATCTTTGAATACTTGGTAATAATCCTTGGGAGTAAACTCTTTGTCGGCTTCCCACGATTGCTTCGGATGGATACATTCGCGCAAATCAACGACAGGGTGCGCTCCGCCATATTCCGTAGTAGGTAGCAGAGGAGTATCGATACCTATAAGTTGACATACCAGATGCGTCAGCTCCATATTGAAATCGTAGAGAAACGCTATCCTACGTTCATAGAACGGACGGAAATCGTCTTCGTAATAGAGAAAGAAAGGGGTATGCCTATAGGCAGCTTCCAAGGCATTCCAATGGCAGTGGCGCCAGTTGCCGTGATCACTGATTCGAATATCGCGCATTAGGCATTTACCCTCCGAAGGCTTCTCGGTGGGGATGGTGAGTGCCAAAGGACCATTAGCATCCACTATCACGCAACGGTTACGGTAGGTCTGCTTGATATAGCTATCGCACGCCTCAATGTAAGCATTTCCCTTGCATTGCAGTAGCTTGGTGTAGTATTGCACCGGTGCCAGATAGGCCGATGAGAGTAAAATGTCCATATTTCTAGATTTCCCGACAAGTCAGGCTTGCCTTATCAACTTGCAAAAGTAGTGCTTTCTGTCCAACGAAACAACAATAATACCCGCATTTTCTCTGTAGCGTTACGCATAAATCATGCCTTGGAATCTTAAATCTTGTAAAAGTTAATGATAATGCGGAAGATTATCTGTACTTTTGTCCCTATGAATTGGTCGCATGTAATCAGTATATGGGTGTTGTCGACGGTGTGCGTATGCACCTCTGCCAGTGCGCAAAGCTACAAGCGTAAGCAGGTGGTGCTACCCGTAGAGGCCTACAAGGGCGACACCATCCCTGTGGTGCACCTCAAGGATGTGTACATTTACCAGCGTCCCAAGTTCAAGAACCGTCGCCAGGAGCGTTACTACTGGCGTAACGTACGAGATGTAAAGAAAACCCTCCCCATAGCCCGCGAGGTGCGCGGCATAATCATCGAAACCTACGAATACTTGCTCACCCTACCCGACGAGAAGCTGCGCGAAGAGCACTTGACTGCCGTAGAGAAGGGCATGCTGGCGCAGTACACTCCGCAAATGAAGAAGCTCACCTTCTCGCAGGGCAAGATGCTCATCAAACTCATCGACCGCGAGTGCGACCAGACAGGGTATGAGCTCATACGCACCTTCATGGGCAGTTTCAAGGCAGGGTTCTATCAGACCTTTGCCGCCCTTTTCGGTGCCAGCCTCAAGCGTGACTATGACCCCGACGGAGATGATGCTGAGATAGAGGAGATCATCTATTGGGTCGATCAGGGAGTCTTGTAAATATTGCCTTCGCGTAGAAAAGCAACGCTTTTTGGCCGATTATTGAAAATTTCTTGTAACTTTGCAGAAATTCAATAAAAACTTTATTACCAATCATAACAAAAGTAAAGCTATGAAGACAAACTATGAAGTGCGTTATGCAGCACATCCCGAGGACGCGAAGAGCTACGACACTAAGCGTATCCGTCGCGATTTCCTCATTGAAAAGGTGTTTGCAGCCGATGAGGTAAACATGGTGTACTCTATGTACGACCGTATGGTAGTGGGCGGTGCCATGCCCGTGAACGAGGCGCTCAAGCTCGAGGCTATCGACCCCCTGAAGGCACTTTTCTTCACCACTCGCCGCGAGATCGGTATGTTCAATGTAGGTGGTCCTGGCGTAGTGAAGGCTGGCGACGAGACCTTCGAACTCGACTATAAGGAGGCGCTCTACATCGGTTCGGGCGACCGCGATGTGATTTTCGAAAGCAAGGATCCGCAGAACCCCGCCAAGTTTTACTTCAACTCTTGCACTGCACACCGCAACTATCCCAACAAGAAGGTGACCAAGGAAAATGCTTTGGTGATGCACTTGGGAAGTTTGGAGGGTTCCAACGACCGTAACATCAACAAGATGCTCGTAAATCAGGTGCTCCCCACCTGTCAGATTCAGATGGGTATGACCGAGTTGGCTCCCGGTAGCGTATGGAACACCATGCCCGCTCACGTACACAGCCGCCGCATGGAGGCTTACTTCTACTTCGAGGTACCCGAAGAGCATGCCGTATGTCACTTCATGGGTGAGGTCGATGAAACCCGTCACATCTGGATGAAGGGCGACCAGGCTGTGCTCTCTCCCGAATGGTCAATCCATAGCGCTGCCGCCACACACAACTACACCTTCATCTGGGGTATGGGTGGTGAGAACCTCGACTATGGCGATCAGGACTTCTCATTGATTACTGACTTGAAATAATTAACGACTAATAATTCAAATACTATGGCTAATATTTTTTCATTAGAGGGTAAGAACGCCTGGATTACCGGTGCATCTTACGGTATCGGATTCAACATTGCCAAAGCATTCGTGCAGGCAGGTATCAAGAACATCATCTTCAACGACATCAACGAAGCCGCTCTGGAGAAGGGCCTGGCCAACTATAAGGAGGCAGGCATCGAGAACGTACATGGCTACGTGTGCGACGTTACCGATGAGGTAGCTGTGAAGGAGCTCGTAGAGAAGATTCACGCTGAGGTAGGCCAGATTGATATCCTCGTGAACAATGCAGGTATCATCAAGCGTATCCCCATGCACGAGATGAAGCGTTCAGAGTTCCAGCAGGTAATCGACATTGACCTCGTAGGTCCGTTCATCTGTTCTAGCGCTGTTATCCCCGAGATGATGGAGCGTCGTGAGGGTAAGATCATCAACATCTGCTCTATGATGTCAGAGCTCGGCCGCGAGACCGTATCGGCCTACGCAGCAGCCAAGGGCGGTCTGAAGATGCTCACCCGCAACATCTGCTCAGAGTATGGCGAGTATAACATCCAGTGCAATGGTATCGGCCCGGGCTACATCGCTACTCCGCAGACAGCTCCGCTCCGCGAGCGTCAGGCCGATGGTTCACGTCATCCGTTCGACTCATTCATCTGCGCCAAGACTCCCGCAGGTCGCTGGCTCGATCCCGAGGAGTTGGGTGGTCCCGCAGTGTTCCTCGCTTCCAAGGCTTCTGATGCTGTAAATGGTCACGTGCTCTACGTCGACGGCGGTATCTTGGCATATATTGGTAAGCAACCCTAACTTTTTAGAAGGTACTTAATTTAGGAGTTGCAGGAATCGAAATCCTGCAGCTCCTAAAACTATTCATTCATAAAAATCAGAACAATATGAAAAAGTATTTTTCAACCCTCCCCATCCTGGCCCTACTCGCAGCATGCGGTCCTAAGCAGAGTACCGACTTCACCGTTACGGTGACCAACGACCTCTTTTTCGACCGTGTCGAAATGGTAGAGGTACCTATCAGCGAGGTGGCCAAGAAGGTGCAGCTCATCGATGAGGAACAATATATCGTCCTCGATGCTGAAGGCAATCAGGTAGCTTACCAAATTACCTACGACGACAACCTCCTCTTCCCTGCTACCGTAAAGGCCAATGACAAGGCTGTATATACCGTAGCTGTGGGTGAACCCATCGAAGTGGAGGCGCTCGTATATGGCCGACACTACCCTGAGCGTGTCGACGACATCGCTTGGGAGAACGACCGCACCGCCTATCGCGCCTATGGTCCTGCATTGCAAGCCAAAGGCGAGCGTGCCTTCGGTTACGACGCTTGGGTGAAGCGTGTGCCCGGGCTTGTAGTAGAGCAGCGCTATGCCAATGAGCTCAACCCCGACACACAGGCTGAGATTGCCCGTTTGCGTAAAGAGCGGAAACATGATGAGGCTAACGAGTTGTATCACTCTGTATCATATCACGTAGACCATGGTAATGGCCTCGACTGCTACAAGGTGGGTCCCACACTCGGCTGCGGAACTGCTGCCCTGCTCAATGGTGATGCTATCGTGTACCCCTACTGCTGGAAAGAGTACGAGATACTGGAGAATGGTCCCCTACGCTTCACCGTACAGCTCACCTACAATCCATTTGTGATGGGCAAGGACAGTGTGGTAGAGACCCGCACCATCTCACTTTCAAAAGGTTCGCAACTCAACAAGACCGTAGTCAGCTATCAAGGTCTACAGAAAGCTACTCCCGTAGCTACAGGTCTTGTCATCCATCCCGAGAATCCTACAGCTTATGCGCTTGAGGGAGATAAGGGCTATATAGCCTATGCAGACCTCACAGACAATGTGAACAATGACAACGGCGTCATCTACGTAGGTGCCGTAATGCCCGAGAAGGTTACTGAGGCCAAGGTAGCGATGTTCTCTGATAAAGAGGCTAAGGAGCGCGGTGCATCGGGTCATGTACTCGCCGTGAGCAACTACAAGCCCGGCGCTGAGTACACCTATTACTGGGGTTCAGGTTGGAGCAAGTATGGTTTTGACACGATGGCCGATTGGACCACCTATCTTGACCGCTACGCACAGAGCGTGCGTAACCCCCTGAAGGTAGAGTTTTGATGCTATTGGTCTTGTAGGCAGGTATGCTTCATATTGTACTTACCTAATAAAAGAGGGTGTGTCCAACGACACACCCTCTTGATATAAAAATGTTTTGTGTAGTTTTTTGTTAGACTCAGTTTGAATTTTACTTCACAATGATGCGTGCATTCTCCACCTTCTGGCTCTTTTCGATCAGTGTGATGTTGTAGACGCCCGAGCCCATGCGGTCGGTAGCCACGGGCACTGAGGTCTGCCCTGCCTCGATGTGGCTACGGCTTACGGTGCGGCCATTGCTATCGGTGATGATAAGTTCGCCACCATTCTTTACCGTCTCTGCATCGAGAGTTACATTTACGGTACTGTTACGCTCTGCGAGTGCAGGAATCACACTCATCAGCGGGGCGGCATTTACTTTACGGACACTGTTGGTTTCCTTTTCGATGAGATAGATATCATAAGAGGGGATATGATCCGAAGTATATGAAAAAATAGCAAAATAGTGTCTATCACCCCATTTCAATATACGTGGAGATGAAACATCACTATCAGCAGGAGTATCAATTGTAGCTAAGACCTCATCGTCTTCATTAACGATTGTAAATGTTTTAACCCTACTTTCATTATTGAGGTCATAGGTACGTCTAACATACTCAATCTTTTCATCATTATTGAAAAGCGTTTGAGTAATTGAAAAACCTCCGGAGATTTGCTCTCCGAAATTAGATTCTTCGATATCATAAAGCGCAAGCCCTGTGTCATAAAAACTGTCTGTGCCAAAATTCAAATTCAGAGAACGTAGTTCTTGGAACTCCTCATTATATAGCTTTACATTAAATAATCCATCACCAAGATATGTTGAAGTATAAGCCATGCCCTTCCCCGAAATTGTATAATCCCTACCAGTAGAGCACAAATAGAAAGCACCGAGATTCCCCATAGGATTAAATGTCTGCGCACTTGCTCCCATCGCCAATAGGCAACCGAGAGCACCTAAGTAAAACTTTTTCATAATTTTGAAATGTTTTTAGTTTTGCCTGTGAGTCTCCCGAAGTCAGCGTTAATAAGGTGTTTGATTAACGGATGCAAGAAAAGCGTAGAGACTTGTCACGCTCATCATACGATTGGTATCGCCAAACACCATCAAGGAAATGAACAGAAGAACAAATACCCCACGCTGTTTGTATACACTTTGCAAAGTACAGCGCGGGCTGTACGCGTACATATACATAACAGAATGAGCGTACTCTTTTCTTCATCCCTCCTTGTAAAATTTGGCGATTTTATCGTATAGGATAAAGCAAGAAACGCATTCTTGACCCAAGGATTTCTCCCCTCGGATGCTGCAAAGATAGTACAAACCGGATGAAAAGCCAAATGAATTACCAAATTTATTCATGCATTTGATTTTTCCCCTATCACTCAATTTGAGCAATAAATAACATGCAAACAAATACGTGTTGCTGAATTTAATCTATCCTTGTCTACTTTATAGACACAAGTTTAGTTGCGGCTCGGAACCTTTAGGTCGACGCCCGAAGATAAAATCGAAGGGGCTGAAGTCAAAAATCCAACCTAATTGTTGTTTTTTCTCTCGCCTTGCACTAACTTTGCAGCGATGAATCGGAAGATTCGTCAAGACATTTTGGTAAAATAGCGTTTCGCTATTATTCGGGCTTGAAGAAACTACCACTTTCAAAAAAAGCACCCAAGAATAATAGGCACGAAATGCCTGCGCTATGCGTGGGTTGTGTTTATCTTGGTGTGCAGGTATGTGGTAGTACCTTTCAAGCGTGATAACCAACTCACGCTTTCTTTATAGTTATGCGTGAGGTCTGATAATGGACGATTTATTAACTTTATGTATAACTAAAAAGAAATGATTATGAAAGCGATTTTACGCAAAGGAATGGCAGCGTGTGCTGCGGTATTGATGGGTGCTAATGTGATGGCACAAGGGAATATGTTTGTGGAGAATATTGGAGCAACGTTCTCTGCAGATATATATTTTATGCCTAAGAACTTAACATATGATGGAGCTGAGAAACTCGTACGCGAACTTCCAGAAGAGTATACACACGAAGAATACTGTGATATTGGTTTCCAAGTATTGGATCAGGATTTGACGAGTATAGCAGAATTTAAGCTTTATACAGTGGATGAAATCTTGAATACACGAATGAGGGTATACGAAACTCTTGATGAAAATGGGAACTGGGTAGAAAATGATAGATATACATATGAAGTGTATCTAAACTGTTTTGCGTATAGAGATGTTGATTGTAACGCTGTATCAACCGCTTCTGTTTCACAAACCTTGTTTAACGATGATGAAAAGTATGAGGCTGTGGTTCCTGTATACAATGGAACAGTTATCTATCAAGTAGAAGGGAGTAATAGACGCACCGTATATAAGAACTACGTTTCGACTGAGATAAAAATAGTAAATGAGTCAGGTGAAACCCTGCATACTCTACAGGCTGGCGAAGGTTCCTTTTTTAATATGAGTCACGGAGATACACACTTCATCAAAATAGGTGATAAGATATATTTTTCAGTACCTATGGGAAGTACCATTGCAGAAAAAGAGTGGTGGTATGAAAACTATACTGGTTATCGTTGGTATGAAATCTGCAAAGAAACCAATAGCATCAATTTCGTGCGCGAGACACGTGCTGCAATGAACATCACTCCCACCATCGCCGATCGCGATGCGCAGATTACCATTACACTGAACGAGGAGAACAGCAACGTGGCACGTGAACTGGTAGTGACAGGCGTAAACGGCCAATTGGTAGAGCGTCGCGATATCCCTGCAGGAGAGAACTCTGTGCAGATTCCTGCTTCAATGCTTCGCAGTGGTATGTACAACTTTACCCTGCAGCAGAAGGGCCAAGTAGTAGATAACGGTAAGGTGATAGTGAAGTAAGCATACGGGTATAGTATATCTATAAGTGCAGTCGGCGGTTGGGAACATCACACCGCCGACTATTTTTATCTTCCGCTCCTTCTCTTAATAAGATTTGCTTTGATTGATGTAGTAGAATGGGGTCTTCCCTATTGGCGAAAGTTCATAAATCGGTTGGCAATGGCGCAGTGAAGCGAGAGCAATGATAAACTTGTTTAATCATTGCCGAGCGAGCAAGCTATCTTAAAGCATAGCTTTATATTGGCAGCGCAAAGCGCTGCAACGATAACGTTAACGATGACGAAAACAGTGCATAAATCACGTAACTATCAGTACTTCCTTGCAAGTACTGCAGTACTTAAGGCCAAGTACTCGAGTACTTACGGCTCAGTACTGGAGTACTGATGCGGTGTACTGAAAAAAGTTGACAGGTTAAGGTGTCATCTCGACAGAACGCACGCGCTGCCAATATAAAGCTATGCTTTAAGATAGCTTGCTCGCTCGGCAATGATTAAACAAGTTTATCATTGCTCTCGCTTCACTGCGCCATTGCCAACCGATTTATGAACTTTCGCCAATAGGGGAAAGAGGGGTGATGCGCTTGCTGTATTCAAAAAACACCGATTTCATCGGAGAAGTCTCTAAACACTCAACCCTAAACTATAAACCGCAGCTTAGCTGCCTGGTAGATTCTCAGTCAACGAAGTTGTAGCGCTCCTCGTAGGCGTCGAACTCGAGGTGGGGGAGCCCTATGGAAGTGAGCACTTCGCGGATGTAGGCCATCTCATGGGGTGAGCAGAGGCGGTCGCCACGGCGGCGCTCATAGTAGCAGTTGCGCGAGAAGTACTTCATCAGTTTGTCGCTGAACTTGGCGTACTGTGCAGGTAGCATCTGTGCCTGCATGCCACGGAAGCCGCGGGCATACACCTCTTTCTGTGCTGGGCGGTAGTGGCGGCAGGTGTCGCCGGGTATTGTGCATGAGGGGTTCAGCACGTTGAGCTGCTCTTCGCTGTCGGGCACGATATCCCAAACCAGACGGCGCAGACAGGTGCTGGCCATTGGGCACTGGGAGTGTAGGCAAAGCGCAAAGTTGTAGGGGACTTGGGTGTAATCGATGGTGCTCATAGTGGTAGGGACTTTATACTATGCGAAGATACAAAGAATATTCATGTAACGCAAGTAAAATCCAAACAGTTTCTGAATCTTTGCCTCCCTCAACAAAGAAAATCCAAGCATTTTCTATGTTCTCGCTCGTTGAGATTTGGCATTTAGCTCACCTTGCACTATTTTTAGTTTGCGCTTTGCACAAACAGAAATTAGGCTGCGGCTCGGAAAACTGCAAATAAATTTGCGTTTTCTCTCACCTTGCACTAATTTTGCAACAAATAAACAGATAATTAGATTTATGGAAAAGAAATTCAAGAGAACCACCGTGACCTCGGCACTTCCCTATGCCAACGGTCCTGTACATATCGGTCACTTGGCAGGCGTGTATGTGCCTGCCGACATCTACGTGCGCTACCTCCGCCTCAAGGGTGAGGAGGTGCTCTTCGTGGGCGGCTCTGACGAGCACGGCGTGCCCGTGACACAGCGTGCCCGCAAGGAAGGCATCACTCCGCAGGATGTGGTGGACCGTTACCACAATATCATCAAGGAGAGCTTCAAGGAATTCGGCATCTCGTTCGACGTATATAGTCGCACCACATCGGATGTGCATCATAAGTTTGCCTCCGACTTCTTCCGCAAACTCTACGACGAGGGCAAGCTGGTGGAGCAGTCTACTAAACAGTTCTACGACGAGAAAACAGAAAAATTCCTCACCGACCGCGATGTGGTGGGTGAGTGCCCCTACTGCCACAAGCAGGCCTACGGCAACCAGTGCGAGGAGGGATGCGGACGTGCGCTTGAGCCTACAGAGCTCATCAACCCGCGCTCCAAGGAGACGGGCGAGACACCCGTACTCCGCGAGACCAAGAACTGGTACCTGCCACTCAACGAGTACCAGCAGTGGCTGAAGGAGTGGATTCTGGAGGGTCACAAGGAGTGGCGTCCCAACGTATATGGCCAGTGCAAGAGCTGGCTCGATATGGACCTGCAGCCCCGTGCCATGACCCGCGACCTCGATTGGGGTATCCCCGTGCCCGTAGAGGGTGCCGACGGTAAGGTGCTCTACGTATGGTTCGACGCGCCCATCGGCTACATCAGCAATACCAAGGAGCTGTGCGACAATGAGCCCGAGCGTTGGGGCTCTTGGGAGAAATGGTGGCAGGATGAGGACACCCGCCTGCTCCACTTCATCGGCAAGGACAACATCGTGTTCCACTGCATCATCTTCCCTACCATGATGAAGGCTCACGGCAAGTATGTGATGCCCGACAACGTACCGAGCAACGAGTTCCTCAACCTTGAGGACGACAAAATATCTACCTCGCGCAACTGGGCCGTATGGCTCCACGAGTACTTGGTGGACTTCCCCGGCAAGCAGGACGTGCTGCGCTATGTGCTCACCGCTAATGCGCCCGAGACCAAGGACAACAACTTCACCTGGCGCGACTTCCAGGCACGCAACAACAATGAGTTGGTGGCCGTATACGGCAACTTCGTGAATCGCGCCCTCGTGCTCACACACAAATACTTCGACGGTAAGGTGCCCACATGTGGCCAGCTCACCGACTATGACAAGGCCACCATTGCCGAGTTTATGGACGTGAAGGCCGAGGTGGAGAAGTTGCTCGATGGCTTCAAGTTCCGCGAGGCACAGAAGGAGGCCATGAACCTCGCCCGTATCGGCAACAAGTATCTCGCCGACACCGAGCCCTGGAAGCTTGCCAAGACCGATATGGAGCGCGTAGGTACCATCCTCAACCTCTCATTGCAGTTGGCCGCTAACCTCGCCATCGCCTTCGAGCCCTTCCTGCCCTTCAGCAGCGAGAAGCTGCGTGGCATGCTCGGCATGGAGACATTCGAGTGGGAGCAGTTGGGTCGTACCGACCTCCTCGCGGCCGGCCATCAACTCGGCAAGGCCGAACTGCTGTTCGAGAAAATTGACGATAGCGCCATCGACGCACAGATGCAGCGCCTCGAAGATATCAAGAAGGCCAACGAGGCTGCCAGCTACAAGGCCAACCCCGTGAAGCCCACCGTATCGTTCGAGGATTGGGAAAAACTTGATATCCGCGTAGGCACCGTGCTCGAGTGTGAGCGTGTGCCCAAGATGAAGAAGCTCCTCAAGTTCAAGATTGCCGACGGCCTTGCCGACCGCACCATCGTGAGCGGTATCGCCGAGCACTATGCTCCCGAAGAGCTTGTAGGCAAACAGGTGCTCTTTATCGCCAACTTCGCCCCCCGCCAGTTCAAGAACGGCCTCGTGAGCGAAGGCATGATACTCAGCGCCGAGAACTACGATGGCTCGCTCGCCGTAACCTCTCTGCTCCGTGAGGTGAAGCCCGGTAGTGAGGTAGTGTAACAAATAAAGAAGACTTCATGCATGGCCTTCGGTACATCCACCAAGAGGCTCACCGATTGGGGATAGAAGTTCCTATGACCGACAAGGTCTTTGATTGGGGGATAAAGCTGGTGGCACGTATATAACTCATTGCATCATTATGCCTACCTCAAATACCCAGCGCATAGCAAGGAACACCTCTGTCTAACCATGTTCAGAAACCAAATACATAGTCAAGAATACCGACTTTTTAGTGTGTTGGAGTAACTAATAATATAGAAATACAGATGGAGGCTATCCTCGCGGACGGCCTCCATCATCATTTTTGAAAGAATTTTTAAGAACCTGCGGCCATCGCCGTGGTTATTTCTTCTTCGGTTGCTTATTGAATCGGTATATCACGTGCAGCATGGCGTAGCGGGGCACTACGTTGTGCCATGTCTCCTGTATGCCCTGCGCGTTCACCGAGTAGCGGATGTTGGAGAGCTGGCCCAGGAGGTCGAAGCCGTCGGCTATGAAGGTGAGGTTGCCCTTCAGGATGCTCTTCGACAGGCGTGCGTTCCATACCAGGTCATTGGTGTTCATCGACTCATCGGCATAGCCACGGCGGCTATACATGGTAAGGTCGGTGCTGAGGTCCACTCCCCACGGCAGCTCGCTCTTCAGCGTCAGGCCATAGTCGTAGTCGATGGCATGGATGGTGGTGAAGTCCTCGCGGTTGCCCGTGGCGTAGCGGTAGGTGGCGTTGGCCTTGAGGTAGACGGTTGATTGCTCCCACTTGTTCTCGAAGCCGAGGCTTTCACGGAGGTTCACGTTGCGCACCACACTCTTGGGGTCGGCCGTAGAGCCTACGACGCTGATGTAGTCCACGCTGTTGACATACCCTGCCGTGGTTCCGT
>CAZMZC010000032.1:0-6620 GCA_964570685.1 uncultured Bacteroidaceae bacterium
ACTGACATAAGAAAAATATACAAGAAGACAAACACAGGGTTTTGCGGGTGCGCCCGAATTTTTATGTATGCTCAGTTCACGCGAATTATCTTGTGGATTTCACAGAACGCACATCGCTATCGCCCGTGCGAAGCGGCAAGGCGAGTGTATTCCTTTATCGCACGCAGAATACGCAGAAAACGCAGAGAATACTTGCTGACGCTTGTATTGGCCTCCGGGATGGTTCCTAATTAACAATTCAGTACTTACAAAGAAGTACTGGAGTTTGGAGCCTTGCAAACTGGAGTCTTTCTTTGTACAAACTGAAGTTTGGAGCCTTACAAACAGAATTATCGCAGGTGTGATAATTTTTTAACCCTGTTGCAATCCTGTTATCATATTGTATCTGCGACCGATACCACCGACACGGGGGTGTCGGTCGATAAACGTCTATACTACTTTTCGTTACGGCCAAATACCGACACCTGCAACCTAAAAGGAGATAACAATTGTTTCCGTACAACCTTGTACTTTTTTCAGTACATGCATGTACTGGATTTGGTACAAGTATGTACTAAATTTACTATTTAATAATTTACTAATTACTATTTAAGGAAGCAGATAATCAACGATACGATAGGACACGCAAGCGTGTACGTTGACGATAACGTTAACGTTAACAAGGCGGCTAATGCCGAGTATCTTCCTTTATCGCACGCAGAAAACGCAGAATACGCAGATTTTCTCTCACTGAGTGTTTTTGTCAACTGATGAAACGAGAGGACACAGAGGACGCATTGCTACGCTCGCGTCGGCCTGCCGGACGGTGGCACTAAACACTAAACACTAAACGCTAAACAATTTTTAATCTTGACCGTAGGGTTCTATTGGTTCATTCAGCAAGGTAGACGAATCACCTTCAGAAAGGAGATAGGGCTTTGCCTTCAGATAGTTCATAAAGAGTTCAATTCCTATTACCTCAACCTTAGGGAAGGAATACTCCTTGAGTACATCAAAATGATGATCTTCTGTCACAATAAATTTTGCATTTGCAGCGATGGCACAATCCACAAATTTATTGTCATCCACATCTGTCTCAATCAACCGAAACCGATAATGGGTTACTATTTTCTTCACATTCCTGCGTGTCAATATAGCATAGACGATAGACTCTGCTACCCATGGATTGATATTCCGTGAAATTACCTCTAAATATTCCTCTATTATTTCATTGGATACACACAGCACATAATCACCACGAAGGAACGCTTGCCAAATGAGATGATACTCATTCTTTGCCGATATTGCCATAATCAGGCAATTTGTATCCAATACGATGTTAGGCATACCGATCACTTATAAGGGGTACGCTCATGGAGGTCACGAAAACCTTCAACCTTGCCTTCGTCCAGTTCACCAGTCTCCCACAAGCGGTCAATCTCTATCTGCGCTTGCATTGCAAAATAATCTGAGATGGCCTGTTTCAAGCCCTCTAATGCCTTGTCACTTTTAACAAAAGACATCATCTCCAACAACTGCATCTGAGCAGGATTAAACGCCGTCGGTTCCATACCTATATCTCTATTCTATTGTTACACGTGCAAATGTACGAATAAATGGGCGAAAACATATCAAGTTTGCTTGAATATTTTTCACCGCGAGTAAAAGCTATGCGTATATGAAAACGTTAACGATGACGATAGGACACGCAAGCGTGTACGTTGACGATGACGATGACGCTCAACCTACTGCTTAGAAGGCAGTTGCTAGGTTCTGCAAGAACTGCGTTAGACACTTGCCGAAGCGGCCAAATCCTGTTGAATTCTCTGAATCGTACGCAAAAGGTTAGGGAATTCGTTCTTCACTACATTAAACACAACTTCGGCATCCAACTCGAAATAATGATGAGCTATTATATCACGAATGCCCATAGCGCCTTTCCAATCAACTTCGGGATATTGCGGCAGAAGTTTCTTTTCGGTGATCTTATCAATACCTTTAATACTTTCACCTATGGCTATCAACAGCATACATGTACTCTCCAAACGCTCTAATCCTGCTGGCGACAGATAATAGTAGTTATAGGAAGTTATCTGCGCAGAGTTGGCAATTACCCGCTCTACCGTCTGCTCAATCTTGGCAAGAGCCGCAAGCACATACTCACCTTTATGCATAGATACCCTCCTCTGTTATGTCGCGTTTGAGTAATGCATCCATCTCGGGACGTATGCGGATAATGTCCACAGGAGTCCCAAAGAGTTGTTGAAGTTCCTCCCGAATATGCACCATATAGAACAACGAAGGGGATTTTAAGTCAACACAGATATCTACATCGCTATTCTCTGAATGCTCACCACGGGCAACGGAACCAAAAATACCGATACGGGAGATTCCATACTGCACGGCTTTCTGAGCCTTGTAGTCTCTCAAAATCTGCATATATTCACTAGTAGTCTTCATATCGGCATCCTTGCTATTTTATATTGCAAAGGTATTTATTATTCTTCAATAATCAAACAATCGGCGATTGATTTTTGATTAAATCCCCACGGATGACACGAATCTTCACGGATGTTTTTCTGTCAACTGATGAAAGGAATACGCAGAGGACGCATAGCTGCGCGCGCGTTGGCCTCCGGAACGCTAAACAATTTATCTCACACTCTCACAAATCTCACGAAAGGCGCGTCGCTGCGCCCGCGCTGAGTGGCTAACGCCGAGTGTTTACTTTTTATCGCACGCAGAGACCGCAGAATACGCAGATTTCCTCTCACCGAGTGTTTTTGTCAACTGATGATACGAGAGTACACAGAAAAGCGAATTGCTGCGCTCTCGCTTGGCCTCCGGATGATGGCACTAAACACTAAACTCTAAACACTAAACGTTTATATTCTCACACTCCACAGGATTACACAGACTTTTATGTATGCTCAGTCCACGCGAATTATCTTGTGGATTTCACAGAACGCACATCGCTATCGCCCGTGCGAGGCCTTCGGACACTATACGCTAAACAATATTTAATCTTGACCGTAGGGAACAACGGGGTCGTTGAGGAGTGGCGTTGGCGAGTCATCATTGCAGCTATATAAATGCTGATGCTGAACTTCACGAAGGAATATATCTAAATCAACGATGTCAACCTTGGGAAATGTACATTGCTTCAGTACATCATAATGATGATCTTCTGTAACTATATATCTCGCATTGGCCGCAATGGCACAATCGACAAACTTGTTGTCATCAGGGTCAGTAGTTATAAGATGAAACTTATAATATGGCGTGAGCAACAATGTGTGAGGATTGTTGATAATCAACTCTATTACCAACTGGGAAGTATCTGCATCAGTAAGTCGCTGCAGTATCTCTTCGTACTCTGCAAGGATTTCAGTAGACACACACAGCACATTAGTTCCATCAAGAAAACTCTGCCAAATAGCATGATACCTGCTCCTCGGCGGGATACTCTGTATAAGGCTGTTCGTATCTAATACTATCTTGCTCATAACGAGAAATGACGGCTACAGTTCTGTACGGAGATGCTTGCCACGTAACCCGTCGAGCTTCTGCTGGTCGAGCGTACCATCATCCCAAAGCTGATTCATCCGCTCGTTTACCTTTTCAGCATAGTACTTGGTGAGCAACTCTTTAATCTCGGTGAGACGCTCTACATTGCTGTCATAGGCGAACATCTTGAGCAGATGTTGCTGAATGGGGTTGAACACGGTTGATTCCATAACGTCACATTTTTTGCAAAGATACTAATACTTTACATATTTGCAAACAAGTGGTTCGGTTTTCTAATCCTAATTCCTTTATTTTCGCACACAGATAATCAACGATGACGATAGGACACGCGGAGCGTGTACGTTGACGATAACGAATTTCTCTGCTTAGTGTTTAGAGTTTATAGTAGACAGCTGGAGGCCGAGTGTTTACTTTCTATCGCACGCAGAGACCGCAGAATACGCAGATTTTCTCTCACTGAGTGTTTCTTTTGTCAACTGATGAAACGGAGTACACAGAAAAGCGAATTGCTGCGCTCTCGCTTGGCCTCCGGACACTAAACCTTAATTTCTCACACAGATTACACAGATTACACAGACTTTTATGTATGCTCAGTTCACGCGAATTATTTTGTGGATTTCACAGAACGCACATCGCTATCGCCCGTGCGAGGCGGCAAGGCCGAGTGCTATCGTTAGTTATGAATACTGCCGTACTTGACTTTGAATATATTCTTTCACCTCATTCCACGACACATTGGTAAACATACGAGGAGTGGGTTGCATATCAGCATCATCAAAATATGACATGGACATCAATGCTCGAAATGCGGAATGCTCCGGGTACTTTTGCTCGTAGAAATCTAATATCTCCACTAAAGTGTAACGTTGCAACAAATAATAGAGATCTATGAAATCTTTTTTACTACCACGCCCTTCAATAGCATTGACCTTCATGGCTGCAATATCGGGAGGAGTGGCTAACGTGAGGCCATCGACCTGCAATGGGGATTCGAGCCAAGGATAATCGTAATGTACGAAATCGACCTTTATACCATCAAGTAAGTAGACTTTTATCTTTGATGTTTCCTTAACTATAGCCAATCGGCCATAACTACGAAGTATGCTACTAAAAGAAAGCTCAGAATCGAACGTTCCGAAAAAATCTAAATCAACTGACGAACGATGACCATACTGAAGGGCCAGTGAGGTGCCACCAACCAATCGCATCGCAGAAAACTCAGGCACTACAGATAGCTGCCTCAAGAGTTCCAGGGTGTGGGAATCGACTGTCTGGTATGATAGCATCGGAATGTCTCTTTCGGCGTATTAGCTATAGCACTGATGAAGGACAGGCACATTGGGTCAAGGGTACGCATCGTCTGGCATAGGGACACGATGTGGTCGAGACCATAATAAGCGCGAAGCAAGCACCAGTCTGCCATCGTGCCATATTCGAGCACACGCTGCACAACAAAAGCGGCATGGGTATCCATGTCTATCTCTTCGCGAACTACGTCCCAAAAGAGGTGTTCGGAAAATTGATGTCTACATGCTTGTGCGGTCATCTCTAATTGATTGTACTGCAAAGGTATCTATTATTTCGTAATAATCAAACAACCGACGATTGATTTTTGATTATCGCACGCGGATAATCAACGATAACGATAGGGGACACGCAAGCGTGTACGTTGACGATGACGATAACGAAAACCTTTTGGAAATTAAAAATTAAAAGTTAAAAATTAAAAGCTATACCTGCCGGACGTTACTTTATCGCACGCAGAAAACGCAGAATACGCAGAATTTCTCTCACTGAGTGTTTTTGTCACGGAATCACCTTTCAACCCAATTTTCTACAGAAAGCCCCTGAATATTCTTAAAATGCTTTGTATTGTCAGTGACAAGAGTTAAATCTTGCTGTATTGCAGCTGACGCTATCAACAAATCAAAATCATCAATAGGAGTTCCTTGAGCACGAAGGCGAGTTTTCTCCTGTGCAAAAATCTCTATTGATTCTGCAAATGGTACGACATTGACTGCAGCAACGAGCTCGTCTACCAACTGCAGATTCTCTTCTGTTCGATTGCTCTTATATGCCCCGTATCTCAGTTCGGCAATCGTAACCTCTGAAATATAACACTGGGATGGAGAAAGCATGGATAACTTTTCCGCTATTCCGTACTTCTGACGAAAGAGGAAAACGCAGATACAGGTGTCGAGTAGATAGCGTGTCATAACTCTATGTCACGGTTAGAAGATCGAGATGCCCGTATATCTGCAACGATGTCATCAGTATCACGGCCATCGCACCAACGCCCAGCCATATCCAATGCCCAATTGGGAGTAACAGCCTTGGCATCTGAAGCGACTAAAGAGGCTGACAACTTGGATATAAGGTCAAGCTTGATATCCGGTCCTAGATTCTTCAGCATATTCCAATAGTTATTAGAACCTCTGCCATGTATATACGTTGCATCCATAACTGCTAAATCTTATTTACACATCACTTATCAACTGCAAAGTAACAAAATCTATTGTAAAGTTCCTAATATTTTCTTCTTTTTCCACCCACGGAGGGCTTTGCGAATTGACAAATGACAAGGGACAAATGACAATTAGTTAGACGGCTATGGCCGAGTGTTTACTTTTTATCTCACACAGATCTCACAGATTACACAGAATTTCTCTCACTGAGTGTTTCTTTTGTCAACTGATGAAACGAGATTACACAGAAAAGCGAATTGCTGCGCTCTCGCTTGGCCTCCGGACACTAAACACTAAACTAAACACTAAACCTTTATTTCTCACACAGACTCCACAGGATTACACAGACTTTTATGTATGCTTAGTTCACGCGAATTATTTTGTGGATTTCACAGAACGCACATCGCTATCGCCCGTGCGAGGCGGCAAGGCCGAGTGTATTCCTTTTGTCGCACGCAGAATACGCAGAATACGCAGAAATTCTCTCACTGAGTGTTTTTTGTCAACTGATGAAACGAGAGGACGCAGAGGACGCATAGCTACGCGCGCGTCTGCCTCCGGAGTGCTAAACAATTACTTAGTCGCGACGGAAGAGGTCGCGGGTGTATACCCTTATCAAATTGACAAATGACAAGGGACAAATGACAA
>CAZMZC010000032.1:6720-37673 GCA_964570685.1 uncultured Bacteroidaceae bacterium
TTATTTATTAGTCTCTTCTAAAAATATCACGTGTATAAACTTTCTCTTGAACATCTTTATCAATTGACAAATGACAAGGGACAAATGACAATTATTTATTAGTCTCTTCTAAAAATATCACGTGTATAAACTTTCTCTTGAACATCGTCCAAAGAAGCATCGTAGCGGTTGGCGATGATGACGTGCGCACGACGCTTAAACTCAGACAGGTCGTTCACCACACGACTGCCGAAGAAGGTACTTCCATCAAGCAAAGTGGGCTCGTAGATGATGACCTCGGCACCCTTGGCCTTGATGCGTTTCATGATGCCCTGGATGGAGCTCTGGCGGAAGTTGTCGGAGTTGGACTTCATGGTTAGGCGGTAGACGCCCACAACGGGGATAGAGGCCTCCCCCCTGCCCCTCCCAAAGAGGGGGGATTCAGACATCGCGGTGTCTTTCCCATTACCCATCATAGGATCATATTGATTCTGTTCGGTATAGCCATACCAGCCGGCCATGCGGAGGACTTGGTCGGCAATGAAGTCCTTGCGGGTGCGGTTGCTCTCCACGATGGCGGTCATCATATTCTGTGGTACGTCCTGGTAGTTGGCAAGGAGCTGCTTGGTGTCCTTGGGGAGGCAGTAGCCGCCATAACCGAACGAGGGGTTGTTATAATGGTCGCCAATGCGTGGGTCGAGACCGATGCCACAGATGATAGCTGCTGAGTCCAATCCCTTGACCTCGGCATAGGTGTCGAGCTCATTGAAATAGCTGATACGAAGGGCGAGGTAGGTGTTGGCAAAGAGTTTCACGGCCTCGGCCTCCTTGAGATCCATGAAGAGCAAAGGGATGCCCTTTGTTAATTGACAATGGACAATTGACAATGGAGAATTAGGTTCTCCGCACTCCGTTTGGAACTCCCTCCGCTCCACTAGCGTTTCGCTCGTCCCTCTATAAACAGAGGGACAATCTTTGTGATTACCTATAGCTCCTTGAACGAGGAGGTGGGCAAAGGTGTGGGCGGCCTCTTCGAGGTGGTTGCCTGCAATCTGCTTGATGGCTTCTTGCTCTTCATCGGTACATCCCTTGAGCTTGGGATAGCCCACGATGATTCGGCTCGGGTAGAGGTTATCGTACAATGCTTTGCTCTCGCGCAGGAACTCGGGCGAGAACAGCAAGCGGAGCTTGCGGGTGGTGTCGTAGCCACGTTCCTTAAAGAGGCGGGCATACTTGACATACAGTGAGCGACAGTAGCCTACGGGGATGGTGCTCTTGATGACCATAGTGGCCTCGGAGCCACAATCAATCACCTTATCTATGACACTCTCCACGGCAGAGGTGTCGAAGAAGTTCTTTTGGCTGTCGTAGTTGGTAGGTGCAGCGATGATGACAAAGTCGGCATCACGGTAGGCTGCTTCGGCATCGAGCGTGGCTACAAGATTAAGTTCTTTTTCAGCAAAGTACTTCTCTATATAATCGTCCTGAATAGGCGATACGCGGCGGTTGATCATATTCACCTTTTCGGGGATAATGTCTACAGCTATCACCTCATTGTGTTGGGCTAACAAGGTGGCCATACTGAGGCCTACATATCCTGTTCCTGCTACGGCGATTTTCATAGATAATAATTAACGATTAAAGATTAACGGTGAGCGGTGAGCAGTGAGCGATTAAAGTTCTATTTACCAATAACCACATTATTCTCTACGGATATGTAACTCGAAGGCTTCTGAGTGGTGCTCTACGAAAGTCTTGGCATCGGTGACTACCAATGCAAGGTAACCGCCACCACCGGCACCGGGCATCTTGCACGCCAAGACATCGTCCAAAGCGCTATAGTGTGTAATGGCATCAGCAATATAGCTGCCATCTTGCTCGGGATGGCCGATGTAGGTGGGAGTCAGCATACCAGGGAACATGGCTACCTGAGCCTCAAAGGAGGCACGGTAGGCTGCGGCAAAGGCTGCAAGGTCTTTCTTCAATATGGAATGCCAGCAGGCATCGGCGGCATCGGCAAGGGCACGTACCTTGGTGGGGGTGATGTCCTTACCTTCTACCACAGAACAGCCAGGCTTGCGAGGTTCGATGGGAACCATCACAAGATGCTCTTCAAGGAAACGAAGGGTCATCTCATCGGTGGTGTTCTCTATCTTATTGGGCCAGAAATTGTTATCGTAGTAGTGACGGCAGAGGCCAGGGACACAGATGCCAATGGAGTCTTGTGCACCAGAGATATGTCCATCCTCGCGCTCAGGGTTATTCTCGAAGCAGAAGACAAGGCGGGCCAACATCTCGGGATCCATCTTGGGAAGTTTCATGGGCCATATCTTCTGAATCATCTTGCGGGTGCTGGTACTAAGACCGCAGCGGTCGCGCACCTCAAAGGTAGGCTCCAACGAGATGGTAAGGGCCCAGCCGGGATGGTACATGCTCACGTAGGGTTGATCAATCCAAGTGCCGGCAATATCCAACCTTGTGGGGATAGTAGAGGTGAGAGGTGAGGGGTTAGAGGATGTAGTGGAATCCTCTTGTTGGGTGCTGAGGGCGGCCTTGAGGGAGCTGGAGCTACGGGCTTGCAGACCCTCGTGAGGGGTGCGCTGTAGCTCGATATATTGTATGCCGCGCTCCTCGCAGAGCTGGCGCTTGGCATCGCTGCCGCCTTCGGCATTGACAACGAAGATATCGGGCTGTACGATATCGAGGGTGGGAATAAAGTCGATGACTCCCCTACCCTCGTTAATATAGGCTTCCTTGACGGCCTTGATATTGCGCACCATGAACAGGCGTTCCTCCTGAGGGAACATGGGCTTACGGTGCTTGTATTCCAGATAGGTGGCGTCGGAGCCGATGCCTACATAGAGGTCACCGAACTGGGAGGCCTGCTGGAAAAACTCCACATGACCGCTGTGGAGGAGGTCGTAACAACCGGAAACAAAAACCTTTTTCATTTATGATTTATCGAATTACGAATTACTATTTAGAACAGCCACACGAATGACACGGATAGACACGAATACTTTATCTCACGCAGAAGTCGCAGAGGATGCATAGCTACGCGCGCATCGGCCTCCGGAATGTAACCTCTCACCACTAATCGTTAATCACTCACCACAGACCTTAATTTCTCACACAGATTCCACAGATTACACAGACTTCTATGTATGCTCAGTTCACGCGAATTATCTTGTGGATTTCACAGAACGCACATCGCTATCGCCCGTGCGAGGCCTCCGGACACTAAACAATTTATCTCACACAGATCACACAGATCTCACAGATCTCACGAAAGGCGCGTCGCTGCGCCCGCGCTGGGCGGCTAACGCCGAGTGTTTACTTTCTATCGCACGCAAAATTCGCAGAATACGCAGATTTTCTCTCACTGAGTGTTTTTTGTCAACTGATGAAACAGATTACACTGATAATCAACGATAACGTGAACGATGACGATAACTGGGCGGATAATGCTTTAAAGTTGAAAGATGAAAGATGAAAGTTAGATAGGCGGCTAAGACCGCTAACCTCTCACCACTAACCGTTAACCTATAACCGTTAACCTATAGCCAATCATCGCTCTGCTCGCATGGGGTTGTTGAGGAAGTCCTCGTAGGAGAGGCGGATGCCTTCTTCGAGGCTCACCTTTGCTTCCCATCCCAAAGATTTGGCTTTGGACACATCGAGCAGCTTACGGGGAGTGCCGTTGGGCTTCGAGGTGTCCCAGAGGATTGCGCCTTCGTAGCCTACAACCTTAGCAACCAACTCGGTGAGAGCCTTGATGGTGACCTCCTTGCCCGTACCGGCATTCACCGTCTCGTTGCCGCTGTAGTGGTTCATCAGGAACACGCACAGATTGGCGAGGTCGTCCACATAGAGGAACTCGCGTAGCGGGGTGCCGTCGCCCCAGCAGGTGACCTCCTGGAGGCCGGCCTCCTTGGCTTCGTGGAAGCGGCGGATGAGGGCGGGAAGCACGTGGCTATGTGTGGGGTGATAGTTATCGTTGGGGCCATAGAGGTTGGTGGGCATCACACTGATATAGTCGGTGCCGTACTGGCGGTTGAGGTACTCGCAGTACTTCAGCCCAGAAATCTTGGCAAGGGCGTATGCCTCGTTGGTGGGCTCCAGGGCGGAGGTGAGCAGGCAACTCTCGGGCATAGGCTGTGGTGCCAGGCGGGGGTAGATGCACGAGGAGCCTAAGAACTCGAGTTTCTTGCAACCGTTCTTCCATGCTGCATGGATAACATTCATCTCGAGCATCATGTTCTCGTACATGAAGTCGGCCAAGGCGCTCTGGTTGGCGATGATGCCGCCTACCTTGGCGGCAGCAAGGAACACGTACTCGGGGCGCTCCTCGGCGAAGAACCGCTCTACCGCATCCTGACGGCAGAGGTCGAGCTCGGCATGGGTGCGGGTGATGATATTGGTATAGCCCTGACGTTGCAACTCGCGGATGATGGCGGAGCCTACCATGCCGCGATGGCCGGCGACGTAGATTTTTGAGGTTTTTTCCATAAAATCCTCCCTAACCCTCCTTGAAAGGAGGGAATAAGGCCATTCTAATTTTATTAATTGTATTTTCTATATCACATTCGACTTCAGCATTGGTGAATCTTATTACTTTAAAACCTTGTTTTTCTAACCACTCTTGACGTATAGCGCCGTCTTCTGCCTGTCTCGGTTCTGAGTGATAACCACCATCAACCTCAATAACAAGCTTTGGCTCTAAGCAAGCAAAGTCAGTAATATAATCACCAATAATGTATTGTCTAAGAAAAGTTACCCCTAGAGACTTTCTCTTTATTAGGCTCCAAAGAATACTCTCAGCTTCTGTCTGGTTTTTCCTATTCTCTCTCGCATAGGCCTTCAGTAGCCCATACTCCATAGGATCTGCATTCTTGTATCTTGCCATAGTCTCCCTCCTTTCAAGGAGGGTTGGGGTGGATCTTCTATTTAACTATTCCCTTCTCCAGATACTCCACCAGGTTGGTGCGGACATGGTCGCCGGCACGTTCTACGGCTACCTTAGCCATATCGGCATCGACCATTATCTTTACCAGCTGCTCGAAGGAGGTCTTGCCCGGATCCCAGCCGAGCTTAGCGCGAGCCTTCGTGGGGTCTCCCCAGAGGTTCACCACATCGGTGGGGCGGAAGAAGTCGGGTGATACCTCTATGACCACATCACCAATTGACAATTGACAATTGACAGTTGACAATTGGGGGGCGATGCTCTTGATGATACCCTTCTCGTTCTCGGCCTCACCGACGAACTCGAGTTCGATGCCCACATGCTTGAAGGCGTAGTAGCAGAAGTCGCGCACGGAGTGTTGCACACCCGTTGCGATGACGAAGTCCTCGGGTTTATCGTTCTGAAGCATCAGCCACATACACTCCACATAGTCCTTGGCATAGCCCCAGTCGCGCAGCGAGGAGAGGTTGCCGAGATAGAGTTTTTTCTGTTTGCCCTGAGCGATACGTGCGGCAGCCAACGTAATCTTGCGGGTCACGAAGGTCTCGCCACGGCGCTCGCTCTCATGGTTGAAGAGGATGCCCGAGCAGCAGAACATATTATATGCCTCGCGATACTCCTTAACTATCCAATGGCCATAGAGCTTGGCTACGGCATAAGGGCTATAGGGATGGAATGGGGTATTCTCGTTTTGCGGTACCTCCTCGACCTTACCATAAAGTTCCGAGGTGGAAGCCTGATAGATATGACAGGTATCAGCCAGCCCACAAAGGCGCACGGCCTCCAAGATGCGGAGCACGCCAGTGGCGTCTACATTGGCCGTGAACTCGGGAGAGTCGAAGCTCACCTGCACGTGGCTCTGTGCCGCGAGGTTGTATATTTCGTCGGGGCGCACCTTGCTCACCACCTGAATAAGGCTCATCGAGTCGCCCAAGTCGGCATAGTGAAGGTGAAAATGGGGGTTGCCCTCCAGATGGGCAATACGCTCGCGAAAGTCGACCGACGAGCGGCGAATGGTACCGTGGACATCGTAGCCTTTGCTCAAGAGGAACTCGGAAAGGAAGGAACCGTCCTGACCAGTAACACCAGTGATTAATGCTGTTTGCATATCTTATTATTTACTATTTACGGATTTACGATTTAATACTACTTTGTTGTATTTTCCTCCTCCTCGCTCGGCATAATTCAAGTAAACATGATTCTGCTCTCGCTTCGTTCGTCGGTTTCCTATTTATGTACTATTGAATTATTTAGCAACTTAGTCTAAACTATAAACATTTTAATTCTCACGCTGAAATTACGCAAATTCTTTCTCACGGAGTGTTTCTTTTGTCAACTGATGAAACGGATTTCACAGATGGCGCGTCGCTTCGCCCGCGCTTGTCGGCTAATGCCGAGCGCTCACTCACCGCTAACCTCTCACCACTAACCGTTAATTATACATCCAACACCTCGTACTTGGAGCATTTGCTCTTGTACTCGGGAACAATCTCCTTCATGAGCTTGACGATGGCCATATCATCGAAGGTGCGGGAGGCTTCGAGCAGGGCGGCCTCGTTGCGGCAGGCTTCCTCATAATCATACTCACGCACAGAAGCAATCATAATCTTCGGATGGTGGGTAGGCTTGGTCTGCTCGGCATCGTTGAGCACCTCTTCGTAAAGTTTCTCTCCGTCGCGAAGACCTGTGAACTTGATTTCAATATTGTGAGCCCCAGAAAGCTTAATCATGCGCAGGGCAAGGTCGACGATGCGGACGGGAGCACCCATATCGAACACAAAGATTTCGCCACCCTTACCCTTAGTACCAGCCTCGAGGACGAGCTTACAGGCCTCGGGAATGAGCATGAAGAAGCGGATGATATCAGGATGGGTGACGGTGATGGGACCGCCCTTGCGTATCTGCTCCTTGAAGATAGGGATGACGGAGCCGTTGCTACCAAGGACGTTGCCAAAGCGAGTAGTGACAAACTGCGTGACACCCTGGACACGCCCCTCGACGATAGCCTTGTTGAGCGACTGGCAATAAATCTCACAGATGCGCTTGCTGCACCCCATGACATTGGTGGGGTTGACGGCCTTGTCGGTAGAAATCATGACGAACTTGCGGGTGCCATACTTGACGGCGAGGTCGGCAATCACACGCGTTCCATATATATTGTTCTGCACGGCGATACCGGGATTGTCTTCCATCATGGGCACATGCTTGTAGGCTGCGGCATGGAAGACATAGTGGGGACGATGGGCAGCGAAAAGGCGCTCCATGTGCTCGGCATTGGAGATGCTGCTGACGATGGTCTCGCACTGGATGTCGGGGAACTGGCGCGACATCATGAGACGCACGTCGTGCATGGGGGTCTCGGCCTGATCAATGAGAATCATGGCAGAGGGCTTGTAGATTGCAATCTGGCGTACCATCTCAGAGCCAATAGAGCCTGCAGCACCAGTGATAAGGATGACCTGACCGCGAAGCTGGGTACCGATGGCATCCATATCGACCTCAATCTTCTCACGAGGAAGGAGGTCTTCAATATCGACCTCACGAAGGTTACGATGGGAAAGTTCAGAACTACCATCCCACTCCTCGGCAGAGGGCATCATCATAATCTTGATACCTGCGGTGAGGAAGGCATCTATCATGGTGGTGTTCTTACGGAAGAGTTCGCTCTTGAGGGGCGACACCAAGAGTGCCTTGACCCCCAGACGCTTCATCGTATTGGCAACACCTTCACCGTTGGTATAGATTCTCTTGCCCATCAGCGTAGCATTCTTCATCTCAGTGGTATCGGAGATAAAGGCCACAAGACGATACTCTTTGTTCTTGATAGCTGTGATACTATTTGCCAAACTGACGCCACCCGCTTTCGTGCCATAAATAGCAACAGGAACAGCATCATCGGCACGGAAATTATCAAACAAGAGTTTCACCACAATACGCTCAAACCACATCAGCAAGGTAGACACGAGGAATATGATACATATTCCCCAGAATCCCGGCATCATAATTGCGCCTACGGGAGGGAGCAAACACGAAGCCAATGCCACGAGTATAGTACCCGTAGATGTAGCCAGCACAACACGCTGCAGGTCAATAAAAGAGGAGTAACGAACAATACCCGAATAGGTGTGAAAAAGACGAAAGGCAAGGATAAAAAGGAACACACAAACCACTATACCCCATGTTACAGGAGCGAGATGCAGTGCGAATCCCAACCGACCGAGTTCGAGACATTTGCCAATGGCACAGGCAAATGCTACTATGAAGCAATCTAGTAAAAGAACAACCCAATAAGGGAAAGCTCCCCGAGAAAAATACCAACCGGTAAGCTTTGACAACAGTCCGCTCATAATACGTGCGATTTTTTTTCTTTAAGCTCATTGTGTTTACTGTTTTTGTCCGTTTAACACCTCACTACATTTCTTGGTTTCGAGATGTTAACCTTTACCTATGGGAAAATTTCTTACTGAAACAGCCGCCTTTGGCACATGCGCATTTCTTTGGCTCCTATCAACTGTAGATAAGCCACTAATTGATAGTAAATTAATATTCACATTTCCCCATAATCTCGTATTCATAGGCTATCTCTTAAAAGAGATTTGACGATGAATTTTATGCAAAGATATGAAATATTACAATAGGAAACAAATTTAAACTACGAAAAATCGGCATACACCGTGGAGATGTATGCCGATTGAAAGAGTTTACTTACTAAACTACTTCATTACTTCACAAGCACCTTCTGTACCTCTACAGTGCCGTCGGCACGGAGGATACGGATGAGGTTGATGCCAGACTGCGGAGCACTGATGCGGACACCATCGAGGGTGTAGATTTCTGTAGCAAGCACTGGAGCGCTCTCTACATGCTGGATACCCTCACCCTCGCCTTCTGACTCGCCGAGATAATAGAGACGCCATGCACCTACTACCTCGTAATCGTTGCCGAGAATCTCGGTCTTCTCCAAACCGATGCGGGCCTTGCCGTCTTCACCTACAATGAACTCCAACTCGTTGAGGTAATGACCCTGATTGAAGAACTCCACGGTAGGTGTGGTGCCGTCGGGGGCAAACATACCGTTGGGAAGGGTGTAGCACTTCACGCCGTAATCGGTAGCAGAAGCGTCTTCATAGAGGTTCATCACCTTGGTCTCGAAGCGTTCATCCGATGTAGCTGCATAGAGGGTCGTGAGATGAGTTTCCTCGCCATTCTCCTTGCGGTCCCACTCCTCATTGTAGTAACCGGCACGATAGTAGGTGTGTACGGTCACCTTATACTTACCTGCGGGCAGGCCTACAAGGTCTTGACAGAGGTCAATAGCAGCACGGTTGTAGCTCACGGTATTCTGCTTGTAGCCGTTCATGGCGCTGGTGGTCCAGCCCTCGATAACGCCTGTAGCCTTGTCGCCCTTGGCGGGGTCGAAGTCGGGGTTAACGATGAGTGAGGTCACATCTACAGGTTCGGGCTCCACGGCACCAAGGTAGTAGAGGTTCCACTCGCCAACTACTTCGTAGTCGTTGCCGAGAATCTCGGTCTTCTCCAAACCGATGCGGGCCTTGCCGTCTTCACCTACAATGAACTCCAACTCGTTGAGGTAATGACCCTGATTGAAGAACTCCACGGTAGGTGTGGTGCCGTCGGGGGCAAACATACCGTTGGGAAGGGTGTAGCACTTCACGCCGTAATCGGTAGCAGAAGCGTCTTCATAGAGGTTCATCACCTTGGTCTCGAAGCGTTCATCCGATGTAGCTGCATAGAGGGTCGTGAGATGAGTTTCCTCGCCATTCTCCTTGCGGTCCCACTCCTCATTGTAGTAACCGGCACGATAGTAGGTGTGTACGGTCACCTTATACTTACCGGGGGTGAGTCCTACGAGATCTTGGTAGAGGGTGATAGCAGCACGGTTGTAGCTCACGGTATTCTGCTTGTAGCCGTTCATGGCACTGGTGGTCCAACCTTCGATAACGCCAGTTGCCTTGTCGCCCTTGGCAGGGTCGAAGTTGTTGTTCACGATAAGTGAGGTGACATCAATAGGCTCATCATCGCCGCCACTCATATCGGGAATCTTGAGTTCTACCACAGCGAGGTTTACGGCCTCGACCTTTGCTATAGCCTCAACATTGTTGTAGGTACCAGCCTCATAGGCGGCCAAAGCCTCGGCATAGAGAGTCTCAGCATTCTTCACAGCTTCGTCAGAAGCAGTCTCGGCATACTCGTCGATAGCAGCATCGAGGTTGCCGAGGGCGGTATGGAGCTTTGCATAGCTTTCAGTAGCATTTACAACGCTTTCCATCGTATGCTTCAGGGCTGCGAGGGCATCATAGCGAGCTTCGTCGGTAGCTGTTGTAGCTATAGAGATGGCCGTCTGCAAACTATCGAGCTCGGGCTGGCCGCATTTGTTGGCCAAGAGGGCTTGTGCCTCGGGGACAGTAGCAGCGATTACCTCACCCAGAATCTCTACGTTCATAGCACGGAAAATGAGTTTGGCTCCTGTCCACCAAGCACGGCTGCCATCGGCATAACGAAGGTCGTTGCGGATGCCGAGACGCAGTGTACCATCGGTAACAAGACCATAGACAGTCTGCACATAACGGCCATCGGTAAATGCCTTGTAGGCACCGGCAGCGCTGTTGGGCATATAACCGAACTCACCATGCTTGTAGTCATCGGTATAGACCATCGTGTCGCTGGGGCAGTCGACAACCGAGTTCATCAGCTTATCGTAATTATTAATGTAGGTATATGCCTTGTATTCCTCTACACCCGTAAGTGCTGTATAGTCGGCAGGCAGGTAGCAGGCATTTACGGTAAACTCATAGAGACCATTCTGAAGGTTGGTGAGCTCTTGGTATACATCGAATACCATATTGGGGCCTTCGCCTACGGGGTTACCACCAGTGGGGAAAGTCACACCAGGCTGCTTGGTCCAACCGCCCTCCTCAGCAAACGAAGCGTTCTTGAGCAGGTTAGAGCAGTCGGTACCGTCAACGAGTGCATTGGCGATAGCGTCGGCAAGGAGTTTGTCAAGGAAAGCAATCTCGGCCATAATCTGCTCAGAGTTCAGGGTACCATTCTCTAAGATATAGAGACCTGAACCATTGGGATACAACTCTGAAGGCTCCTCTTCGAGATAGAGGTAGTCTGAGAGGTTGTAAAGGGGATCTTCATAAACGATGTCGGGATTGAGGCTCTCCATATAAGCACAAGCATCCAGATACTTGGCATAGAAAAGAGTATAAGCATCGAAACTCTTTTCAAGTGCCAATACGGCAGCGTCAAACGCCTTGATAGCTGCGCCGATAGAGGCGGCATCGGTAGCTGCAGCAAGCGTATTGCGTGCCTCCAAGTAGGCTGTATAGCCCGGCTTGTAGTGGTACACCTCATTGTATTCAATGTATGTCTCATAATCCTCAGACCTACCCAGATAGTCAGAAGCAAAATAAGTAAATGCATCATCGCTCTCACCCAGATAGTAGAGTTTCCATTCATCGAGGATGGTCCAATCGCCTTCGAGCTGATGCTCTTTCTTTGCACCCAAAGTGAGGTTACCGTCATTGACATACACGAGCACGCTTACCTCGGGGTATTTACCCGCCTTGACATACTCGCTGGCTGCATGCATATCGTTGGGGATTTGGCCATGACTGTTGGTCAAGACGCCTCCAGGTATTGAATCCTTGGTAGCACCGGCACTTGCAAACACAAGCGGGGTAACAGCAGCACTCATACCCGTAGTAGTGGCATAGATTACTGCATGTTGCAACGAATCGTCACCAGCAAGCAACAAATCGTATGCAGCTGCATCATTGTCGGCCCAGCCAGCACGGTAGAAACCGGTAAGGCCTACACGGTAGATACCGTTCTTGAGTCCTGTGAGTGATTGATGGGTATCGTAGTTGCACCAATAATACTCGGCATTGCCATACTGTTGGAAGCCAGGAGTTGTACCCTTCCAGCCTTCGTTGGTATTGTTGTCATACGAAGCGTTGGTGATATATGGCGTAAAGTCGGCAGGTGTATCTACCGATACTCTTGCAGTCTGGAACTCCACCACCTTCCATACCAAATCCTCGGCAGCCTTGTTGAGCTGTTCAGCAGTGCTGGCTGTATTGTCATAGACGGCTTGTATAGAGGAGATATCGATACCTTCATTCTCGGCAAGCGCCTTATCTATGTTGGCCTTCAAAGCCACCGCAGCCTCGTAGGCTTGCTTCTTAGCCACATACGTTTCGTATTCTGACGGGGTCACGAAGTTCCACTTAGTCTGCCACAACTCGGGATTGTAGAAGGGAGGATAATAGCTCGAGGTATCACACAAGTATATGCGTGTATCGTTCTTCTCAGGAATGAGACCCAAGTAAGCACCCGGATACGTCTCGGGATTGAAGCTACGGTTCTCAGGCGACAGACCTATGCGGTAGGTGCCGTCGTCCTGTGCCTCAAAGGTGAATAGTTTCTGCACATCGTCGGTTTTGTTGCGGTCGACCCAGATACTCTCCACACCATCAATGAAGGTGTACATCACCTGTCCCTTGGTCTCCACATCGCTGGTCAGGTAGTAAGAGATGTCGTCGAGTTCGTACTTCTCAATCCACACCTTATAGCCTTTGGTGGGGCTGACACTGGCACGAGTATTCCAGTCATTGGCGCCAAGGAAGAAGGCATCGGCGGCGGGGTTGTAAAGATAAAAGGCTTCATTGGTCTGCATAGGTACCGAAGCTGGTGCGACCGGTTTGGTCCACTGAGCGGAAACGCCCATGCTCATCAGCACAAACAGTGCGAAGAGAATAAAGTTTCTTTTCATGTAATAACGGTATTAGTTAATATTCGCAGAGGGTGTGAAATCCCATAATGCCGGTATACACACCCTCGAAACGCTACCGGCACCGTTTATTTATTCAAGAGACAAAGATAACATTTTTTCTCTTATCCAAGTATTCTTTTAATCTTTTTTTACCAAATACCCCCCTCATCATTCCAACATTATCCTATACGATGACAATATTATCCTATACATATTGGTCAACGGTCAACGAACCACTATTGGCTATAGTTTTTTGCATATATGAGAAAAACAATGTAACTTTATGCCGCGAAACAACAAGAATCTATTTATATATGAAAAGGAAGCACTTTTTATCTATGCCCATGGCACTGTGCCTGACAGCATCAGTGACAGCACAGACTGTGAACGTATCGCCCACACCCCAACGTATCGTGTGGGGTGACAAGGCATTTGACCAACCCAAGAGCATCGTCATCAAAGGGGCCAACGAGGCCGACACCGATGCCGTGGCTCTGCTGCGCGAGCATTTCACCGAAGGCAGCAAAGGAGTCAAGGTAATCATCGGCGAGCGGGGCGACAAGGCGGTGAAGGCCTATGCCAAGCAAATCCCCGACAAGGTAGAGGGCTACTATATTAATATAGGAAAGAAACAGGTGGTGATTGCCGGAGCCGACGAGGCGGGTACGTATTACGGTGTGCAGACCTTCCTGCAGATGACCTCGCAGCCCGAGGTGATGACAGCCGAGGTGAAGGACTGGCCCGACGTGCTGGAGCGCGGCGTAGTGGAGGGCTTCTATGGAAATCCCTGGAGCCACAAGGACCGCCTGCGCCAGTTTGACTTCTACGGACGCAACAAGATGAACGTATATATCTATGGTCCGAAAGATGATCCCTACCACCGCGACAAGTGGCGTGAACCCTACCCTGCCGACGAGGCACAGCGCATCAGCGAACTGGCTAAGGCAGCAACGGCCAACAAGGTAAACTTCGTATGGGCCATGCACCCGGGCATTGACATCCAGTGGAACGAGGCCGACCTCAAGCACTCGGTAGACAAGCTGGAGAAGATGTATGCCCTCGGAGTACGCGCCTTTGCCATCTTCTTCGATGACATATTCGGCGGCGAGCAGCGCAAGGCCGACAAGCAAGCCGAGTATATGAACTATCTGAACCGTGAGTTCGTGCAGAAACACCCCGACGTGGCTCCCCTCATCCTATGCCCCACAGAGTATAACAAGAGCTGGGCAGGAAAGAGCTATCTCCCTACCTTGGGCAAGGTGATGGACAAGGACATCCGCATCATGTGGACGGGTGCCACCGTGGTGGATATGATCAACCAGACGGATATGGACTGGATCAACGCACAGATTGACCGCAACGCCTATATCTGGCTCAACTACCCGGTGAACGACTTCTGTATCGACCATATGCTGATGGGACCCACCTACGGTAACGACCTCAACATCGCCCATCAGCTGAGCGGCTTCGTATCGAACCCGATGGAGTATGCCGAGGCGTCGAAGGTATCGCTCTACAGCATTGCCGACTACACCTGGAACATGGATGCCTACTCATCGGTAACCTCATGGGAGCGTGCGCTGCAGGAGCTGATGCCAGAGCATGTGGATGCCTTCCGCGTATTCTGCCAGCACAACGTGGACCTTGGTCCTACAGGCCACGGACTGCGCCGTAAAGGAGAGTCGGCAGCCTTCAAGGTGGCCAGCGATGCCTTCAACGCAGCCATGGCTGCAGGCTACGATGCGGCTGCCATAGAGACCATGACCGCCGAGTTTGATAAGATGGTGAGCGCAGCCGATGAGCTGCTCGCCTCTACCGAAGAGCCTGAGATGATAGCCGAGATAACCCCCTGGGTGAAGGTGATGAAGATTATGGGTCAGCGCGGACAGCTGGTGATGCAGCTGCATACGTTGCTCAACAAGGGTAATGAAAAGGAATTTATCGCTACCTACGAGCAGCTACAGCAATTGGAACAGGCACAGAAGGCCATCCTCTCGCGCAACTTCGAAGGTTCCATCAAGAAGCCCAACCCCACGGTAGCCAATGAGGTGGTGGGACCTTTCCTCAAGGCCAATACCAAGAGCCTCATCCGCGAATACAAGAGCAAGCATACCTACCGTAAGGAGATATTCCCTGCCGACCTCATCGAGGAGGGACGCTATTATATAAAGGTGAACGGACGCTGGCTCACCGACGTGAATGCCAACCCCGACCGCACAGGTGACTACCCCGTATTCCAGGCCGAGGAGGATGTCGTCAACCCGCAGCGTCAGGAGTGGAACATCAGCATCGACCCCACCACCGAGCGTTACAAGATCACCAACGCACAGGACGGCCGCTACATAAACGAGCTTGGCAACTTCTGGAGCGACAAGAGCCTCAACCCCTACGACCCCGCATGGCACTCATTCAATATCTACCGCTTGAATGGCAAGTATGCCATCCAGAGGGCAGGCAACGCCGGTGGCCTCATGTGGAGTGCAGATGAGGAACGCATCAAACCCACGGCAGAGAAGAATATTCGCTACGAGTACTTCATCTTCGAGTTCATCCCTGTGGGTGGGAAAGCCACAGAGTGCCCCACCTTTGAACCTGGTGCAGCCGTGCGCATCGCTGACGGCGAGGGACGCTACCTCACCAACACCTCTGTGAACGGTGTGGGTGGCACACCCGAGTTTATGGAGCGAAAGGAGGATAGCAGCCAGCTGTGGCACCTCAACCTCGTGGTCGAGACGGGACGCTTCAACCTCATCAGTGCTGCCGACGGCCGTTACGTGAACGAAATCTGCAACTTCGGCACCAATGCATACAGCCCTCTCTGGAACACCTACGTGCTGACCGAGCAGAACGGCAAGTTTGCCATCCGCAACGCCGGCAACGGAGGCTCACAGTTTTGGATTGTTGATGGGAAGAGACTGGGTACGGCGAATATTCCGGTTGCAGAAGCTTATCTGTGGACTATAACCAAGTAGAAATTAGGCAACACCTTGGAAAAACCCAAATGAAAATTTGGTTTTTCACTCAACTTGCACTATCTTTAGTGACTTCGTCACAGAAATTAGGCGGCGTTTCGGAAAAACCCAAATGAAAATTTGGTTTTTCACTCAACTTGCACTAATTTTGCACTCGCTTTTTCGTAGGACACTCCGTGGAGGCGTTCTTACATCGTGTGATGGCGAATTGAGCAGAGAACTTAATTTAGAGTAACACATTAAAAAGAGAAGAAAATGAAAACATTCGATTTGAAAGGTACTTCAAGAACAGAAGTAGGCAAGAAGAGCACAAACGAGCTCCGCAAGAACAACGGTATTCCCTGCGTATTGTACGGCATCGAGAAGGAAGCCAAGGCTTTCGCAGTAACTAACGACGCTGTTCGCAAGTTGATCTACACTCCCGACATTCACCTCGTGAACCTCACCATCGATGGCAAGGAGTGCACCGCTATCTTGAAGGACATTCAGTTCCACCCCGTAAAGGATACTATCCTCCACATGGACTTCCTGCAGGTTGTAGCCGACAAACCCATCGTAATGGAGGTTCCCACCGTACTCAACGGTCTCGCAGCCGGTGTTAAGCTTGGTGGTAAGTTGCAGCAGGCTATCCGCAAGATTAAGGTGAAGGCTCTCTATGCCAACATCCCCGAAAAGTTGACCGTAGACGTTACCGAGCTTGGCCTTGGCAAGTCTATCAAGGTTGGTGACCTCTCATTCGAGAACCTCGAGCTCGTAACTCCCGCTCAGACCGTTGTATGCAGCGTAGCTGCTACACGTGCTTCACGCGAGGCTGCACAGGGCAAGTAATAGCGAGATTTAATCGTTTAGGGTTGAGAGTTGAGGGTATCGCGCCCCGCTTTCAACCTTTTTTTATAACTGTTAGTTCGGCAAAGAATGAAATACCTGATTGTAGGCTTAGGCAACCCTGGCTACGAATATGACGGCACACGCCACAACATCGGCTTCCGCGTGGTAGACGCACTGGCCAAGGCTGCAGGCGTCACCTTCGAGGACAAGCGTTACGGGTTCGTGGCCCAGATGAGAGTGAAGAACGCACAGCTCGTGCTGCTCAAGCCCACCACCTTCATGAACCTCAGCGGCAATGCCGTGCGCTACTGGCTGGAGAAGGAGAACATCCCCACCGAGAACCTGCTCATCGTGGTGGACGACCTCTCGCTACCCACAGGCACCCTACGGCTCCGCGGAAAAGGCAGCGACGGCGGACACAATGGACTGAAGCACATAGCCCAGCTCATAGGGCAGAACTATGCCCGACTGAAGTTCGGTATCGGCAACGAGTTTCCCCGCGGTGCACAGGTGGACTTCGTGCTCGGCAAGTTTGATGCCGATGACGAGGCCATCATCGAGAAGCAGCTGCCCACAGCCTGCGACATCATCAAGAGCTTCTGCCTCGCAGGACTCACCATCACAATGAACCAGTACAACAAAAGAAAATTAGAAATTAAAAATGAATAATTAAAACAAGCGAGAACTAGTTCTTTTTTAATTTTTAACTTTTAATTTTTAATTCATACAAGCTTGGAAGCAAGAATTGACAAATGGCTATGGGCCGTGCGCCTCTACAAGACCCGTTCGATGGCGACAGATGCCTGCAAGAAAGGGCAAGTGACAATGAACGGCACCACGATGAAACCCTCGAAGACCATCAAGGAGGGCGATGTGGTGAGCGTGCGCAAACCGCCCATCACCTACACCTTCCGTGTGCTGAAGGCGATAGAGAACCGCGTGGGGGCCAAGCTCGTTCCTGAGATGCTGGAGAATATCACACCCAAGGAGCAGTACGACATCCTTGAGATGAGCAAGATAAGCGGCTTCGCCAACCGCATGCGAGGCACCGGACGCCCTACGAAAAAGGAGCGCCGCGACCTCGACGAGTTCCTCGGCGACGACAGTTTCGGAGCCGACCTCCTCTTCTTTGACGATGAGGATGAAGACATAGAATAGCCAATCGCAGACAATGCAATAAAAAAACACTCCCGACCTCGAAAGAAGCCGGGAGTGTTCCTTTCATATTGAGCGCTATGTTTACAGGCAAGACTTCACAGCCTCGATAAGCTGGGCATACTCCTCATCAGAGAGATACACCTTGCCCGGATTCATCTGGAATGTGCCGCCATAGTCGGGGCCATCCACATACTTAGGAGCAAGGTGGAAGTGCAAGTGGCAGAGTTTGTCACTGTAGGCACCGTAGTTGATTTTCTCGGGATTGAAAGCCTTCTGCATAGCACGGGTAGCCTGAGCCACATCGGCCATAAAGGCATTGCGCTCCTCATCGGAGAGCTCATTAAGGTCATTCACGTGCTTGTCATAAGCCACAAGGCAACGGCCGTGATAGGTCTGCTCCTTAAACAGGAAAAGGCGCGACACACGGAGGTGGCAGATTTCAATCATCAGATTGTTCAGGGTCTCATTGTTCTGACAATAGAGACAATCTTTAGGATCGCTGTACATATTCTCGTTATTTTTTAAGTTTATGAAATATCGTTAGTGCACTTCATTGGCATCTATCGCTTAGCCACTATCTCGGCTATCTTCACGATGGTCATCATAGCCTTCTGCATCGACTGCACAGGCACGAACTCATAGCGGCTATGGAAGTTGACACCGCCAGCAAAGATATTGGGGCAAGGCAATCCCTTGAAGGAGAGCTGCGCACCGTCGGTGCCGCCACGTATGGGCTTTATCTTTGGCGTCACATCTACCTCGCGCATAGCCTGGCAGACGATATCAATGACATACATCACCGGCTCCACCACCTCACGCATATTGGCATATTGGTCATTGAGTTCCAGCGTAGCGGTACCCTCACCATACTTCACGTTCAGTTCACGCACGATAGCATGCAGCAGTTCCTTACGTTTATTGAAGATGTCCGAATTATGGTCGCGGATGATATAGCTGAGCGTGGTCTCCTCTACCCCACCCTTCATGCCGACAAGGTGGAAGAACCCCTCATACCCCTCAGTACACTCGGGCACCTCGTTCTTCGGCAACAGCCCCACAAACTCTGTAGCCACGCGTATCGAGTTGAGCATCTTACCCTTGGCATAGCCTGGATGCACGTTGCGCCCCCTGATGGTAATGCGAGCCGAAGCTGCATTGAAGTTCTCATACTCCAACTCACCGATCTCGCCACCGTCCATCGTATAGGCCCAGTCGCAACCAAACAGTTTCACATCAAACTTATGTGCTCCAAGCCCTATCTCCTCGTCGGGATTGAATCCGATGCGTATCTTGCCATGCTCAATCTCGGGATGTGCCTGCAGGTAGGCTATGGCCGACACTATCTCGACCACTCCAGCCTTATCGTCGGCACCGAGCAACGTACGTCCATCAGTCACGATAAGGTCATTGCCCACATAGCGTAACAGCTCGGGAAACTCATCCGTAGTGAGCACCGTATGGTCCTCGGCCGAAAGCACGATGTTGGTACCATTGTAGTTCTCCACAATACGCGGATTCACATCCTTGCCCGATACGTCGGGGCTCGTATCCACATGAGCGATAAAGCCTACGGTAGGCAACGTACGCGAAGTGTTAGCAGGCAGTGTGGCAAAGAGATAGCCATATTCATCCAGTGTAATCTCCTTCAAGCCCATCGCTTCCAACTCCTCGCGAAGCATCTTCACAAACTCCATCTGTCCCGGAGTACTGGGTGTCACTCCCGCCTCCTCGGCCGACTGGGTATCAATGCGCACGTAGCGCAAGAATCTATTCACTAAATCCATAATCTTCAGTTTTCAGTCGCTAAGTTACAACAACTTCAGCAAACTTGGAAATATCGCCACGTTTTTTTGCTTCAGTCGATTGTTTTCGGGGATTGTTACCCATCTTCAGTCGGCCCCACAGACAGAAATTAGGCTGCGGCTCGGAAAAACTCAAACAAAAATTTGTTTTTTCGCTCGCCTTGCACTAATTTTGCCTTGTCTTTTGCGCTTGTGGCGAAATTGGTAGACGCGCCAGACTTAGGATCTGGTGTAGTGATACGTGTAGGTTCGAGTCCTATCAGGCGCACTTTTTAACAAACGTACGCATAACCATAGACAATTATATAAGTCAGTTATGAGTACGTTTGTATTTTATCATAAGTCCATGCCTACTGCTTGTCATTGCCCAGCCACAGGCCGTAGTCAATAGTGCCATCGGCACTGAAGAGGGCTCCGTAACCTTGGCGGTAGCCACGGGAGAAAGTACCATACCAGTGGCTGCCGTTGGACCAATAATAAATGCCTTGTCCATGGGGGAGTCCGTCAAGGGTCTCACCTATGTAATAGTCGCCCCCCTCATACTCGAGGCGAAGAAATCGACAAGAGTAAGCCTCGGCCTCCGCAGAGGTGAAGGTACGGGTCTCGGCACCAGCAACAATTCGCAAGGGGAGTCCACTAGTAAGGTCATAGATGATATGGTGGTTATCGGCACCCACACGGCCCTCGCGATCCTTGACAAGGATGCCGAAGAGACACTTGCCGTCGGCCCACTGACCTACCCAACGGTTGCCACCATCCGTATGATAACTGCCCCACCCAAAGAACACATTGTTGCGCGAATGCCCCAAATAATGGCCACCGCCATTGCTAAGCTGCATTACACGGCAATCGGTGGCTATGATGCGAGAAAGCATCTGATGCATATAGTCGGGAGCAAGTTGATATGGAGTTGGAAGGCTCTGCGCACCCAAGGTGCAGATGGTAGTAAGGAGCAGGGTGGTGAGAAAAGTTCGGTTCATTGTTTGTAAAGATTATGTTGGTGGATATATTGCGCCACAGCAGGATGGAGCATATGGCCAGCATCCTCTCCCGCTGCGAGGAGAGTACGTATCTCAGTAGAGCTATAGGGGAGGAGCGGAAAGTCCAAGACTTGAACACCTAAGCGTTGGTCGCCTTCCAACGGAGCTAAAGGTGATGACAGATTATGATTTGTAATCTGCGAATCCACTCCCCTAGGATATACGATAAGGGGAGTCTCGCGCAAGATGTCTTCGTGACGGAACCAGCGATGGAAACCCTCCCAATTGTCCTCGCCGATAACAAGACTGAACTCGCGGTCAGGGTAAGCCTTACGCAAAGCCTGCAGCGTGTGATAGGTGTAGGACGGACGAGGCAAGTGGAACTCGAAATCGCAAGCATGAAGCATGGGATAGGACGCGACGGCAAGACAAGTCATAGCGAGGCGCATATCCTCATCGAGAAGCTCCAAGTTCTGCTTAAAAGGATTCTGAGGGCTCACCATGAGCCACACCTCATCGACCAATCCTTGGTCACAGACAGATGCAGCAAGGGCGGTATGTCCAAGGTGGATGGGATTGAAGGTTCCCCCAAAGATTCCGGTGCGGAGCATTTTACAATATTGATGACAAAGACAAATCGGTATTACTCTTGCAAGAACTCCTTAATGACATCCAATGTCTCGGCTTTCGCCATATCAAGGTCATCGTTAACGATGACCTTATCGAAGCGAGGAGCGAAACTGAGTTCATAAGCCGCCTTGTCGATTCGTTGCTGTATCACTTCGGGAGCATCGGTGCCACGGCCTTCGAGGCGACGGCGCAGTTCCTCTATCGAGGGAGGCTGTATGAAGACGGAGAGGGCACGGGAGCCGTAGAACTCCTTGATGTTGCAGCCACCCACAACATCGACATCGAACACGACGTGCTGACCTGCCTGTAGCTGACACTCTACCTGCTCCTTGAGGGTGCCGTAGAAGCGGTCGGGATATACCTCCTCATATTCGAGAAAGTCACCAGCGGCAATACGTGCACGAAACTCCTCGGGAGTGAGGAAAAAGTACTCCACGCCATGCTGTTCGGTACCACGCGGGGCACGGCTCGTGGCGGATATGGAGAAGGCGAGGCCCAACCCCTGCTGCATCAAGTAATTGATGATGGTGGACTTGCCTGAGCCCGAGGGGGCGGAAAAGATGATTAGTTTGCCAGACATATTGTTTACATTACATTCAACACTTGTTCTTTGATTTGCTCCAACTCATCCTTCATCTTCACCACGATGTTCTGCATCTCGGCGTGGTTGCTCTTGCTGCCAGTGGTGTTGATTTCGCGGCCCATCTCCTGAGCTATGAAGCCGAGCTTCTTGCCTTGTCCGTGCCCCTCGCGCATGGTCTTACGGAAGTAGCTGAGGTGGTTGGTAAGGCGTTGCTTTTCCTCATTGATGTCGAGCTTCTCGATATAGAAGATGAGTTCCTGCTCGAAGCGGTTCTTGTCGTATTCCACGCCAAGGTTTTTCTGCAGGCTATCGAGGATACGCTCACGTATCTTGTCGATACGTTCCTGTTCGTAGGGAGCGATACTATGCAAGAGGTTCTCGATATTGGCGAGTTTCTCGCAAAACTTACGCTCCAGGGCAGCTCCCTCCTGGCGGCGGAACTCCATGAGCTGTTCTATGGCTTCCACAACAGCGGTGCGTGCCGCCATCCACTCCTCATCGCTAAGTTCCTTCACCTCGGTACGAGTGAGCACATCGGGCATACGCAACAGCGTGGCATACCAGTCAGTAGGCTCAGGGATTCCCGTAGTCTCACTGATAGCCTTTATCTGAGCATGATAGCTTTCTACGATAGTCCGATTGATGGGAGCACCTTGCTGGGCGACATCTTCTTCAACCCAAAGGTTAAAGTCCACCTTACCGCGTTCAAGCTGTTGAGCAATGAGTGTACGCACCTCCATCTCCTTCTCTCGGTAGAGCGGAGCGATACGTGTAGAAAGGTCGAGCGCTTTGCTGTTGAGCGACTTTATTTCGGCACATATTTTTTTTCTGCCGTAAATAGCTGTGGCTTTGCCATAGCCAGTCATCGATAGTATCATAGTTGTGTAATTATTCGCTTATTTTTGGCAAAGATAGTGCTTTTATCGCATAAATTCTTTAATTTTGCAAACTATTCTTTTTAATTGGTATAGAAAAATGGCTTGTATACTACATATAGAGACTTCTACGGATGTGTGCTCGGTAGCATTGAGCGAGGACGGAGCTGTGCTGTTCTCAAAGGAGGACTTTGACGGTCTCCAACATGCAGTGACGTTGGGCGTGTATATAGATGAGGTCCTCTCGATGGCCGACAGCCACGCCAAGCCCATCGATGCTGTAGCCGTAAGCTGCGGCCCCGGTTCGTACACAGGGCTACGCATAGGATCCTCGATGGCTAAAGGTATCTGCTACGGACGTAGCATACCGCTGATAGCCCTGCCCACACTGAAGGTGATGAGCGTGCCTGTACTGTTGATGGATGCATTGCCCGAAGATGCGCTGCTGTGTCCGATGATAGACGCACGCCGTATGGAGGTATATGCGGCCATCTATGACCGCGCCCTGAGTCCTGTAAAGGAGGTGAGTGCCGACATCATCAGTGCCGACAGCTATGCCGAATACCTGGAGCAGCACCCTGTATACTTCTTTGGCAACGGAGCTGCCAAGTGCAAAGAGGTCATCAAACACCCCAACGTCAGGTTCGTCGATGGCATACAGCCCTTGGCACGCTGGATGTTCCCTCTTGCCGACAGACAGTATCTCGACGGCACATTCCAGGACGTAGCCTATTTCGAGCCCTTCTACCTAAAAGAGTTCGTAGCTACGGTGGCGAAGAACAAAGTGTTTTAGAAAATCATTATTATTGTCAATGAAATACAATACGCAAGAAAAAAAACTGCCGATGCCCGAGTATGGACGTGCCGTGCAGAAAATGGTAGACCATGCCGTAACAATTGAAGACCGTGCCGAACGCCAGTGTTGCGCCGATACCATTATCGCCGTGATGGGCAATATGTATCCGCAATTGCGCGATATGCCCGACTTCAAGCATAAGCTATGGGATCACCTGGCTGTGATGGCCGACTTCAAACTTGACATCGACTACCCTTACGAGGTGGCTGGACCTGAGACGCTGCACGCTATACCCCAGCGCATAGAATACCCCAAAGGCAACATACGCTACCGCCACTACGGACGCTGTGTGGAGGAGATGATGAAGAAGGCGTGCGCCATGCCCGACGGCGAGGAGCGCAATCAACTGCTACGTCTCATCGCCGCCCAGATGAAGAAGGAGTATATCCTATGGAACAAGGAAAGCGTAGAAGACAGCAAGATTGTAGAAGACATCAAGGAGTATTCTGACGGAACCATCTGCCTGAATGAAGAAGACCTGAATCTGGGTATATACCACGCCCCTGCCACCCCATACGGCAACAACGGCAAGAACAAGAAGAACAAGAAGAACAAGAAAAAGTACTAATAGCAACAGTTTAGAGTTCAAGGGGATCCGCGATAAATTTCCTTTAATCCATCACCCTATAATTCCTAATTACTATGGCATCATTCATCATCGAAGGCGGGCATCGCCTACAAGGGGAAATAACTCCACAAGGCGCCAAGAACGAGGTCCTGCAGATACTATGCGCCACATTGCTCACCTCTAAAAAGGTGGTGGTGAACAATATTCCCGACATCTTGGACGTGAACAATCTTATCACCATGCTTCAAGCTATGGGGGTCAAGGTCGAGCGCCTCGGAGAGGGACGTTTCAGTTTCTGTGCCGAAAGCATCGACGAGAACTATCTGCAGAGTGATGAGTTCCTGAAACTCTGCTCCAGTCTTCGCGGGTCGGTGATGCTTATGGGACCGTTGTTGGCTCGTTTCGGGCGTGCCCTTATCAGTAAGCCCGGTGGCGACAAGATTGGTCGTCGCAGGCTCGACACCCACTTTTTGGGTCTAATAAAATTGGGGGCTTCCTTCTTATACAATGAGGAGCGTGGCATCTACGAGCTTGCAGCCAAACAACTCAACGGCACCTATATGCTACTCGACGAGGCTTCGGTGACGGGTACAGCCAACATTATCATGGCTGCGGTACTGGCCAAGGGTACCACCACCATCTACAATGCCGCATGCGAGCCCTACATACAACAGCTCTGCAGCATGCTCTGCTCCATGGGAGCACAGATTGAAGGTATCGCCAGCAATCGTCTCGTCATCCATGGGGTTGAAAAACTTGAAGGATGTGAACACACGGTGCTGCCCGACATGATTGAGGTAGGTAGCTTCATTGGCATGGCCGCCATGACCCGCAGTGAGCTCACCATCCGCAACGTGTCGTTGGAAAACCTCGGTGTCATTCCTGACAGCTTCCGCCGCCTCGGCATCATCATCGAGGAGCGTGGCGATGACCTTTACATCCCCCGTCAGGAACACTACCAGATAGAGTCATTCATCGACGGCTCCATCATGACCATTGCCGATGCTCCGTGGCCAGGACTCACACCTGACTTGCTGAGTGTATTGCTCGTCACAGCCATACAGGCCAAGGGCAGCGTGCTCATCCATCAGAAGATGTTCGAGAGCCGTCTGTTCTTCGTGGACAAGCTCATCGAAATGGGAGCACAGATTATCCTCTGCGACCCGCACCGTGCCGTGGTCAACGGCCACGACCACGCCATCAGCCTGCGTGGCCGCACCATGACATCGCCCGACATCCGCGCCGGTATAGCCCTGCTCATTGCTGCCATGAGTGCCGAAGGCACCAGCCGCATCGACCGCATCGACCAAATTGACCGAGGATACCAGAACATTGACGAGCGCCTCAACCGACTTGGTGCCCGCATAACACGTGTAGAGCTATGATACGCCCCGAAGAGGTATACTGCATAGGAAAGTTCACCCGCACCCACGGTGTACAGGGAGAGATGGCACTAGCATTCACCGACGATGTTTTCGACCGTACCGACTGCCCCTACCTCGTATGCAATATGGACGGTATCCTCGTACCCTTCTTCATCGAAGAGTACCGCTTCAAGAGCGACAGTGTGGCCCTCATCAAGTTCGAACGCATCGACACCTCGGAAGCGGCTTCCATATTCACCAACAAGGAGGTGTATTTTCCCAAGTCCTATGCCGAGCAGACCGAGGATGGTGAATACAGCTGGCAGTATTTCATCGGTTTTACAGCCGAAGATGCCACACACGGACACTTGGGCGAACTGATTGCCGTAGACGAGAGCACCATCAATACGCTGTTCGTCGTAGAGCGTCCCAACGGTGAGGAACTGCTCATCCCTGCCCAGGAGGAGTTTATCGAGGAACTCGACCACGACAAACGTATAATAAAGTTTAATTTACCTGACGGATTGTTAGAATAAACCGGCTAAAGAGGGTGCGTACCACTTTTTTTCGTATATTTGTCAGCAATGCATAGACCATGAGTAAGAGAAAGAAGAAAAAGGAGGGTTTTTGGCAACAGTACTTCCGTCGCTACGACATAGTGTTCACACAGCGCGGAGGTCACGATGTAGAGCATCGTATATCTACATCCCGTTTCATTGTATCCTTATACATACTCGCATTGGTAATAGCGGTTGTTGCTATCACAGTGGTGCTGTTATTCTACTCACCGCTTAAGACACTCATGCCTGGTTACGTCAACCCCTTAGTGCACAAGCAGATTGTCGAGTCATCGCTCCGTATCGATTCCCTACACGAAGCCGTCATACGTCACCAACAATACGTTTCCAACATTCAAAGTATCCTTCGCGGTGACCTTAAAATAGACTCCATTAACACCTTAGACTCACTCACCGTGCTGCGTAGTGCTGACCTTGTTGAACGTACCGAACGCGAAACAGAGTTTGTACTCCAATACGAAAATGAAGAGAAATACAATCTCACAGCACCCGTGCAGAAAAACGAAATAGACAAAATCCATTTCTTCCCTCCCATACGCGGTATGATAGTCGCACCCTATGCTCCCAGCCGACTGAACTTTGGAGTCGACGTGGTAAGTACCAATGAACACAATGTCAATGCCGCCCTTGACGGCACCATCCTGATGAGCGGCTACACCGCAAACAATGGCTATGTGGTCATCATACAGCATGCCGGCAACCTGGTTACCGTATACAAACATCTTGACAGCATACTCAAGCGCGAAAGCACAAGAATAAAAGCAGGTGAGGCAGTGGGTACCATAGGCACCAAAGACAAGGCACAGGGTGATCCGTTCCTCCACTTCGAACTTTGGCATAAAGGCACAGCACTCGACCCTGCACAATACATTTCCTTCTGACAAAAAAACACTATGAACGCACAAACCAATCATAACAATCCCAAGCGACAGATTGCCATCCTCGGTTCTACCGGTTCCATCGGCACACAGGCCCTACAGGTCATAGAGGAACATAGTGACCTCTACGAGGTATATGCCCTCACGGCAGGCAACAATGTATCGCTACTCATAGAGCAGGCACGCAAGTTCCAGCCCGACGTAGTAGTTATAGCCAACGAAGCCCATTATACCACACTGAGCGATGCACTTGCCGACCTCCCCATCAAAGTGTATGCCGGCAGCGATGCACTCAATGAAGTAGTAGAGGCCGATCCCATCGATATCGTGCTGGCCTCCATGGTAGGCTACGCAGGCTTGCGCCCCACGATGAATGCCATCCGTGCAGGCAAGGCCATCGCTTTGGCCAACAAGGAAACCCTTGTAGTAGCAGGCGAATTGGTCACCCAGCTGGCCATTGAGCACCGTGTGCCCATCCTGCCTGTCGACTCTGAGCATTCGGCCATCTTCCAGTGCTTGGCAGGCGAAGCCCACAATCCTATAGAAAAGATATTGCTCACCGCTTCGGGCGGTCCGTTCCGCACCTGGAGCATGGAGCAGCTGCAACATGCCACCCGTGAGCAGGCACTGAAGCATCCTAACTGGGACATGGGTGCCAAGATAACCATCGACTCCGCTTCGATGATGAACAAGGGTTTCGAGGTCATCGAAGCCAAGTGGCTCTTCGACGTCACCCCCGAACAGATTGAGGTGGTAGTGCATCCACAATCAGTGATACACTCCATGGTGCAGTTTGCCGACGGATCGGTGAAGGCACAGCTCGGCACGCCCGACATGCGCCTCCCCATCCAGTACGCATTCAGCTACCCGCAACGATTGTCGCTCAGTAGCCAGCATCTCGATTTCTCCACCCTCTCATCGCTCACCTTCGAACAGCCCGACCCCGTGCGTTTCCGCAACCTCGCCCTCTCGTTCGAGGCCTTGGCGCGTGGTGGCAATATGCCCTGCATCCTCAATGCAGCCAACGAGGTATGCGTAGCCGCCTTCCTCAAGGAACGCATCGGATTCCTGCAGATGAGCGATGTGATAGAACAGACGATGCAGCGCACCAGCTTCATCAAGTCACCCACCTACGACGACTACGTGGCCACCGATGCCGCAGCACGTCGCATAGCAGAAGAACTCATAATTCATAACTCATAATTCAAAACAATGTCCGTATTTCTGATAAAACTCATTCAAGTAATCCTATCGCTCACCATCCTTGTGGTGATTCACGAGATGGGACACTTCATCTTCGCCCGCCTCTTCGGCGTGCGTGTCGAGCGTTTCTCGCTCTTTTTCGGCAAACCCATCCTGCGCTACAAGCCCAAACGCAGCGAGACGGAATATGTAGTAGGCTGGCTCCCCTTCGGCGGCTATGTAGAGCTGTCGGGCATGATTGACGAGAGCCTCAATCTGGAGCAGATGAAGCAACCCGAACAGCCTTGGGAATTCCGCACCAAGCCTGCTTGGCAGCGCCTCCTCATCATGGTGGGTGGCGTGTGCTTCAACCTCATCCTTGCCTGCTTCATCTACGCCATGGTGCTCTTCACCTGGGGTGATGCCTATACTCCACTTGACAACAGCAAGTACGGCATGGAGTTCAACGAGCGTGCCGAGGCTATCGGTTTCCGCGACGGTGATGTGCTCGTAAGCGCCGACGGCGAAGCCTTCGACCGCTATGGCGGTGATATGCTGCGTGCCATCGTAGCCGCCGATGAGGTCACCGTGCTTCGCGACGGAAGCGAAACCGTCATCACCATGCCCGAAGACATGAACCTGCTCGACTTCAACAAAGATGTACAGCCCTTCATTGCCTTCTACATGCCCATGACTATTGATAGCGTAATGCCCGAAAGTGGTGCAGCCCGTGCAGGACTCGTATCAGGCGACCATATCATCAGCGTTAACGGTACTCCCACTGCCACGTGGACAACCTTCACCACCGCCCTCAGTCTGTTACAGCAGCAGGAAGAAGAGGGAGCCATCGTCAACCACGACATCAACGTCGTATATAACCGTGCGGGCCTGCTCGACACAGTCGTCGTGCCCACTGACGCCAAGTTCAAGATGGGTGTCACCGTAGCTATGCCCTATACCCCCGCCGTCAAGGAATATGGTTTCTTCGCCTCCATCCCTGCAGGCATCGCCTATGGGTGGAACACGCTGAAGGGCTACGTCAGCGACTTCAAATACATCTTCACCAAGGAGGGTGCCACATCGCTCGGCGGTTTCGGCACTATCGGAAGCCTCTTCCCTGCACAATGGGATTGGTACAGCTTCTGGATGATGACGGCCTTCATCTCCATCATACTCGCTTTCATGAACATACTGCCCATCCCCGCCCTTGACGGCGGTCACCTCATGTTCCTGTTGTTTGAGATGATTACCGGCCGCAAGCCCAGCGATAAGTTCATGGAATATGCACAATATATAGGCATGGGCATCCTATTGGTGCTGATGGTATACGCCAACTTCAACGACATCATCCGTTTCTTCTTCTAAGGACGCCATGCATCCCGAGATACATCGCATCCATCTACCGGAGATTGACTCCACCAACAACATAGCCAAGAGCCTCCTGCAGCAGGAGGCTCTCGGTGCACTGAAAGAGATACTTCTTGTCACCACCGACCATCAGACTGCCGGGCGTGGCCAGCGCGGTAACTCGTGGGAGGCCGAGCGCAGCAAGAACCTGCTCTTCAGCCTCGCCTTTTGCCCGATGCACATACCCGCATCGCAGCAGTTCGTACTCAGCGAACTCATCTCCGTAGTCCTCAGCGAGGTGCTGAGCTGTTATACAGAAGGCATACGCATCAAGTGGCCCAACGACATCTACCACCATGACCACAAGCTGAGTGGCATCCTCATCGAGCACGATATCGAAGGCATCTACATCGCCCGCACCATCATTGGCATAGGTCTCAATGTCAACCAAACGCACTTCGTCAGCGATGCCCCCAACCCCATATCGCTCTGTCAGATTCTCGGGCACGAGGTTGACCGTGAAGCGCTACTCACCGAGATATGCGATACATTTACCGCACGCTATCAAGAGATGCTCACTGCCCCTGACAGCACCCAATGGGCTGGTGCGCTGCATCAGCGCTACACCACCCTACTCTACCGCCTCGGCACTCCCGCGCTATACCGCGATGCCCAAGGCATCTTCAGCGCCACCCTACGCCGCGTAGAGCCCGATGGCCGCCTCCGCCTCGAAGATGAGCAAGGCACACTGCACAGCTACCTATTCAAGGAGGTTGGGTATATTATTTAGTTGGGAGTTAAAAGCTTCCTTGTAGGCTTGACAAAAAATCACCACAGGTTTGACAAAATTCTGTCAAGCCTGTGATATTTCATTTTGGACAGTTAAAAACTGCAGTTTGCGAGGGAACTATCCACTATCTTGATAGCCTAGCTCTCGTATGGGAGATTCTGGATGTGCAACGGTGTCAGTATTAACGTCAATAACTTGATTCCGCAACATCCCTGGCACATAGGAGATATGTAGCCATCGGTAATCCTTCTCGGCGATGAGCTGGGTGAAGCGGATGACGCCCTCGCGCTGCATCTGGACGATGAGGAGGAAGAGGGAGAGAGACCCACCCCTGCCCTCCCTGTGAGGGAGGGAGTTTGGATCCGCGATGTCAGAGTCCCCTCCCTCACAGGGAGGGTTAGGGTGGTTCTCGGTTCCCACTATATCCGCCGCACACCCCACGATATGGTGACTGTTGGCGACTCCACCCACGGCGGTATTGAGTGCCGGGCAGCGGTAGCCCGAGGTGACGATGATGGGTGCGCCGTAGCGGCGGCGTATGGGATCGAGCAGTTGCTCTACGAGGATGGTGAGCATCCTACGTGCCGCACGGGGCGGCGTGTTGTCGATGGTCAGGCGCTCGGCGGTGGCGCTCTTTACCAACTCCTCTATACTAAAATACTTCATGATGCTTTTCTGATTGTTTGGTTATCATTAATTGGCGGATAGAAATTTGATTTGTGTTAATAATTAAGGGGCCAGCGGGGCGCAGTGCGCCCTGCCGACCCCATCGCTACCATCTCCCGCAGGCGCTCAGGCCCAGTGCCCCGGCAAGGGCGG
>CAZMZC010000033.1:0-36544 GCA_964570685.1 uncultured Bacteroidaceae bacterium
GAACACCAGTGCCGCCATCATTATTTTCCCTCATTCGTTAGATTTTTCCAGAGATAATTCGTATTTTTGCCATGCCAATCAAGAATTTGCTTGGTTTTATTTGCAACACTAAGTTAAGTGAATTCTATGACATGGCAAAATCCTGGGCAACTTAATGTTGCTCAGGTACTTATAAAAAAACATTTATTAAAGTGTTGCGGAATTAAGGATAATTCAAAAAAAATACAGTTGGAGTTATACTATTGCAACTGCAAAGGTACAATCCAACTGTAAGGGGGACAATGGGCACTTTATCGAATGCTTACGAATAAGCAAATGCCACCACGTAAAAAACGTATATTCTTACACGACGGCATTGTACAATAGTACAAGTTTGCTAAAGCAAATAATCTGCTATGGTAGCGGGTAGGCATTGATGATGCCGTCAAGGTAGTTGACACGTCTGACGAGCCAGTCGCGCATGGCATATACATCATTCATATAGGTCTTGCCACGAAGAGGCCAGCGAGTAAACTCACGAATGATGGTGCCGCGATGCAGTTCGTCAAGATAGAGTTCCATCTGCTCCCAATTACGCTCCACAATCTCGCCTTTCATGGCATTCCACTCCTCCTTAAAGAGAGTGACAAAGCCGTGATTACCGAAAAGACGGGTGAAGAAGGGAGATATATTGGAATCGTAGCCACCACGATGGCGATATGGGTCAGAACCCAAGACTAACTCTTTATAATTAGAGAAGTAATTGTGCCCCGTAGTCATCGTAGCCCAGTCGAAGTCGTAGCCGGCATCGAAGTCCCACAGAGGTCCCATCGTCCACTTGCCATCTACATCCTTATGGATGAAGACGCTACGCGGTGCTACCAGTTCAACGTTGAGCACCAACTCCTGTAGGATGAGGTAGCGCACGAAGGAGCGAAGGTCCATCAGCTTATTGGTTTGCGAGAAACTCTTGTTGTTGATGGCCGTCTCCAACTCGGCAAACACCTGTTTGATGGAGTCCTTCAAGGCATCGGTAAGGTCATCTTCATCGGGGTGCTTGATGCAGACGGGCAGATTGAACACCTCGGAATAGAAGTTGTCGGTCGCCTTAGGTGAGAGTCCGGGACCATCGTCGAGGTCGAGTGCAAGGAGTATGCCCCGCTGCTCATCAATATCGACACGCCCACTCCCCTGCTCTACCTGCTCGGTAAGCTGATAGAGCCCGATGTACTCGCCATTGAGGAACACCTCGGTGTAGCGTGTGTGGTTAGTACAGGGCATATCAAGCCAATGACCGGCCTCGAAGACAAAGGTATTCATCAGATCGGTGACATCACGATAGTTGGCCAGCAACACCCAATCCTTATTAGCTTCGAGTCCCAGGATAGAGACCTTCTTGTCGAGCTTGATGCGGTAAGGTTTCTTATCGTACCAAAGCCACGTGCTGTTGCCACGCCCACGAATCTTGGCCTTGCCTGAATAGTGCGGGAAACTGCCACGACCGTTTACAGAGACGTAGCAGGTAATGTACTCATCCTTGGAAGTGACCGCCTCGCCACTATTCGTGGTGATATACATCTGAAACACCTTGTACTTGCTCTCCGTAAGGTTGGTAGGAGCATTCTGGAAGGTGATAGTATCGACCTCACTGCTAAGGAAAGGCACTACCACCCCACCCTGCACATTGGCCTGCAGCCGGCTCTGGTCGTCGTTGAAGTTGAAGTAGTTGACATCGTCCATCGCCAAGGGAAACTCCCAGTAGGAGCCGTAGGAGTGGGTGCGGACGTGGATATTGTCCTGCGCACAAGTGATGCCTGCCACGAAGAGCAGTACAAGGAGTACTCTATATCTGATCATCAAGCTACGCATACCCTACTTCCTATATATTGTGAAAGACTGCTCGCCACACTGCACCACATAGGTACCAATCGGAAGTTGCGTAAGGTCTACATGCTGAGCCTCATCAGATGCTGTGACAATGACCTGACAAGGAACGCCTACTGTGTTGAAAACACGTATAGGCTCGAGCGAGGTGATGGTGAACTGGTAGCCATCGGCCGAGAACTGAGGAGCGGCCTCGACGGCCTCAATACCCGAAGCATCATCAATCACGGCAAACTGCACGATGCGGTTAAACTCTATCTTACGAGTTGAGACACGCATCACTCCATTCTCGAAACGTATCATAGGGACGTACTTCTCGAACGAATAGTAGACCTTGGAACCTCCCGTAAGCTCTATCATCAGACATTTGACTGGGAAAGCCGAAGCACAGATGAGAGATAGAAGTACAAGACACAAAGAACGACGCATAGGCAAACTACTAATTCACAATTGATAACTCACAACTCAGAATTCACAATTCAGAATTCAGAATTTATCTCCGTTCCCTTAAACTTCACCTCGTAGGGATACTGGCGATTAGGTTCACGATTGCGCCAAGTGAGCATCTTATGCTCGGTGGGAGCACCCATCACGACAAGATAGAGGTGCTCAACCTCCTGGCCGCGAGGCATCTTCATCTCTGCCTTGCCTGTGCTCACGGGAGTGCCATAGTGAGCTTTACCATCAGCTGTAACGGCTACAAAGGCATAACGAAGCGACGTGTCGCTCTTGATGGTGGCACTTACCTTCTTGCCTGCCTTGGCTGGCTGCAAGCGGATGGCACTGAAGCCATAGTCCTCGGGCAGCACCTCATCGGTCGGACTGTAGTACCCCTTTGTAGCAGCGAGCTTCATGGGTGTATCGAAGGTGCAGGCATAGCGGCGTGTCTCCTCCCAAGCATGTCCGAGGTCGAGGGTCACGATATGCTGGCAAGCATCAATCATCTCATCGCAGAACTGCTCCTGTGTGAGGCCATAGAGGCGCTGATAAGTAATTACAGGATCTTCACCTCGCTTGCCAGCACGGTAGAGGTCTGCAATGCAGGTCTTGCCGTGCTTCATCGCCCAATATTGCAACACATAGGGCGAGCGGTAGATGTTCTCACCATCGAGATAAGCCTTGTGAATGGCCTTGCTGTAGGCTTCGAAATGGTAATTCTCATCGGTGAGCCAATCGGAGTTGACAAGCCAGAGCATCCACTGGCTGGTCATCTCATAGAATCCCGAGCCGCCCCACGCATCACCTACACTATCGGCCGGTATCTGCAGCTGGAACGAGTGTCCCAACTCGTGAGCCATACAGTTGAGCTTACGGTCTTGAATGCGATTGGGAGCTACCCAAAGTGCTCCGATGAAGTTATCGTAGGTGCCACCATAGGCAGTGCCTTCGAGCGAATAGTTGAGCATCACCATCATCTTGTACTTGTCCGCCTTGGAGCCAGGCAAGGTAAAGCGCAAGGTATCGCGGAAATAGGAGTAGAACGACTCGATACGCTGCTTAAGGTTCTCCAAATCGACCTTCATCGGCTTGCCCTCAAGCATAGGCGGATTGCTGAGGTCGTGGCCGAAGCCCTTCTCCCAGAAGAACACGAGATTCTCGGTCTGTGCCGAGCGCTTCCAACTCCAACGGCTGTTGTCGTCGTTGAGGTCGTAACAACGGATTGAGTCGGGCAGGAACACCTGTTTCTGGGCTATAGCGGATGTAGCCAGCCCAACTAATGTCAATAGCAATAGATATTTCTTCTTCATATTATCTTACTTTACAGTAGTTCCCTCCACCTTGATTTGATAAGGCAATTGGTGGTCGGTCTCTTCCTTCTCGTCCCAAGGGCACTGGAAGTACTTGGTGGGAGCACCCTGCACCACTACCCACAGATAGCGGAGGTTCTCAGGCACAGTAAAAGTAGCTGTACCCTCAGCATCGGGTGTCACAAGGTTCATATCACCGTAAACACGTGTATTGTCCCATTTGATGCCCACAAAGCCATAGGCCAGCTGCTCGTAGCCTGCCACTGCCGTATTGTTATATGCGGTGACAGTGCCTACCTTGGCGCCATCGCCATTGACCAGTGTGCCAGCATCACCTGTAGCCAAAGCCGAGCCTGTAGGTAAAGCCTTGATAGAGACCTTCACCTCAGTACCCACCTCGGACAAGGTCAAAGGAATAGCATTGAAGCCCGTGGGTTGCGGACAGCTTGTATAGGCCACCTGTTTCCAGCCATCAGAGAGGTCGACCAAAGAGGTCTTGTAGTTTGAATACTTGCCCATCACATAGCTGCGTATCTGCTCGAAGTCAAAGGTGGTAGCCTTCTGTGCATACTCGAAGTACTGCTTCAAGAACTCATTGTAGTCATTGCCGCAGAACAGACGCATATAGGCCTGCGAAGCATCCTCGGGATAATAGCTCTCGTTCCAGATGCGACCAAGAGCCGACAGACCGTTCTTCTCGGTCCAATAGTACTGGAGCCAGTAGCTGGCATAGCGCATCCACTCGTGCTCAAAGTGGCGGTGGTAATTCTTCATCCAAACATCGAAATGGTAGCTGTTGATGGCCTCGGACGGATAGTCCTGATGAGCCTGCCATTGGGCACACTGTTCCCAGAATCCGCAGCCACCATTACTATTGGGATAGCCGTAGCGGAACCCAGAACGAAAATCATGGGCCTTGCCACGGTAGATATTGTCGCAATAGGTCTGGTACTGGAACGAGTGGCCTATCTCGTGGGCAATCGTAGAGCCTACGGGATGGCAAGTGCTGGGAGTAATCCACAGTGCACCAATCGTATTGTCGTAGCCCGAGCCTGTAGCCACCCAACCCTCATCGTACAAGAGATAAATCATCATCTTGTAGGTATCGAGATAGGACTTGTCCTGTCCGGTAACGACCATACCCAACTTCTCGACGTTGGTGGTGTAGAACTTCTCGGCCTTGAGCAGCAGATCATCAATATCTACACGCATATTTGACGGCACGGTAGAGGCATTGGGGTTATCGCCAAAGCCCTTGTCCCAGAACACCACAAAGTGCTCCGACTCCTTGCTGTGCTTGAACGACCACTGCGACGAGGCATTCGTATAATCATTATTATAATTATTGTCTGAGGTACGGGGCTTCCACAAGATGAGTCCAGGGTCGCCAATGACAAGTGCTGCACCTTCAGCTCCAGTCATACCCGACAAACGATAGTCGGCATAGCCATTGTCATAAGCCGTAGAGTAGCGACGGATGACGGGCATCGTGCCACGGGCGCGGAACTCTATGGAGTCGTACTCAGAGATATCCATCACAAACTTGTTGGCCTTGAAGCGATTGTCGTATCTCACCCACAGAGAGTCCTGTGCATACATACCCACTGTGCCCGACAGGCAGAAGAGGGCGGTCAATATCTTGGTCTTCATAGTCATAATTCCGTCAGGTAAGTTATTTCACAATCAGTTTCTTGCCATTCATTATATACATTCCCTTGGGAAGTCCCTCGGTAGAGGTGGCATCCTTACGTACGAGACGTCCATCCATACCATAGATATTGGCTACAGCAGGCTGCAACTCCACATCCTGAATTTCATCGACCACCTCCGTATCAATATGAAAACGTATCTCACGCACACGAGAGAGCAGCATAGAGCGGCCATCTATCACGATGCGCTTATCGTCCATATATACCTTAGGTCCCCAGAAGTTATCGGTATCGTACAGCGACACCACCACTTCTTGATTATTGGTGCGGACGGCTGTCATCTTCAGCACCTTCACCTCCTCCTGTGCCCAAGCTGAGAGTGAAAAAGCTGCCGAGCACACCAGCAAAAACATTAATCTCTTCATATTATCATTATTTATACCTATGATAAAGAATTATCAAGCTGTTGACAAAAGTTTGTCAAGCCTGCGAAAAAAAATTATCACACCTATGACAAATCTTTTTCACAGGTGTGATAAAAAACTACTTCTCCATACCAATCTCACCGTTCCACTGGAGATACCAGTTATTCACGTCGGTGAGGTCTTTCGTGATAAAGGACTTCATCTCATCGACCTTGGCTTCACCACGACGAGCATATACACGGTCGGCAAGATAAGCAGGTTCGCCACGACGCAATGCCACACGCATCAGGTCATAGAAGCGGTGACCCTCGAAAGCAAACTCCAAAGCCTCTTCGTCGACAATCAGGTCTTCTACCTTTTCAATCTGGTAGGCCAAGCGAGCATCAGCAGCAAGTGTAGAGTCATCGGGGAATACATAGTATTCATTATACTCTGTCCAGCCTGAGCCTTTAGAGTGGATACCCATCGTATTCTCTGTGGTCATCTCAACTGCGGTGCGCAATACGTACTGGTTGTTGGGGAAGTTGAACTGGCCTACCCAAGCAGAGTCTGCAGCCGTTGTGCAGTAGGGAAGCACCTCTGAGGCAATAACACTGTTGTTGACACCCTTGCTCAATATCTGGAATGCAAAGCGCGGATAGCCTGCACGATTGAGCGCCTCGGCCATACGCAGATACACCATCGTACGACGATAGAGATGTACGTTGCGTGAAGAATACTTGTCATTGACTCTTACTTGTATGCGCATACCATCTTGCTCATAGTAGCGAGAATCCATAAAAGTACTATTCAGGCGCAAGTCACCACGTTCCATACCTTCGAGAGTAGCAGGAGCATAGATGACATCAGAGGAATTGGTCAAGTGACAATAGACCTGCGATGCCGACAGATCGGCCAAACTCTGCGAATAGGTGATAGAGGGTCTATTGTTGTTGTTCTGCGTAGGATTGAAATAATCATTCAAACGGCTATACTGGTTTTCCGAAGGGATAGAGTCGCCAGGGAACATCGTGATAAGCTCTGAACTCGAAGCATAAGTCTCACCTGAGCCCGAAGAGAACAAGGTTTTACCACGCCAATTAATCTCATCGCGAGACCACTGAATCAACGATGTAGTCAGCGGATACCCCACATTCACCCCATTACGTGTGTTCAAATAATTATAGTAACACAGAGCAGCCTGCTTATAGTTGCCCGCCCAGAGATTCAGGTCACCGAGCAATACATACATAGGGAAGTAGAAGAGGCGCGAATCGGTGTTTCGGATTGTTCCATAGCCAGGAACTTCGATTGTCTCCAATCCTTGAAGGTCATTGATGAAGTACTCGCAAATCTCTTCGATACCGTACTTAGGATAGTCGCGCTCGGCCTCCTCTTGCGTAAGGATAGGCTCAGTCACGAAGGGCACTTCCCCATAGTTGAGGGCAAGCTGCAAGTAGGTCCACGCACGATAGGCCTTGATTACAGCATACTCCTTGCGGAAGACATATTCGTTGCGGTTGTTCTTCATGTCAATGTCGACATTGGCCAGGAAGTAGTTGCAATTGTTGATTACCGCATAGTAGTCGCGAGGAGAGTTATAGGCATTCTCATCACTCACGTTGAACATAGCGATTTCCAAGAGGTCCGAGGAAGTAACGTCGGTCACATCCACCAGATCACCACGAAGTTCGCCCAGCAGGATGGTCCTGTCAGAAAGACTCTGCAACTTATACAACACACCTATCACCGAGTAGAGCGTGTCGGAAGGAGAGTCCAACTTGTTGTCAGAGAAGTGCGAGGACTCCGTATCCAGAAAGTCCTGACAACCCGACATCGAGGGCACAAGAATCAGTGCAGAGAGCAGCAAGGCGGCATAGCGCTTGCAGCATCCGGTGAGTATATCGATTGTTCGTTTCATACTTATATATATAAGGAGTGGATTAGAGATTTATTTTTATACCAGCAACAATACTGCGGCTCTGCGAGAGCTGACCAAGGTCAATACCCTGACCAATGACACTGGATGTAGCCGCAAACTCGGGATCACTACCCAGGTACTTGGAGAGCGTAAACACATTGTTAGCCTGTACCCAGAACTGGAAACCTTGAATGAAGGTAGAGTTGATGGGCAGGTTATAGCTGAGCGTAGCTGACTTCAGACGCAAGTAGCTTCCATCCTCAATCCAGCGGTCGCTGAAGCGGGCATTGCCCATCGGGTCCTGGAAGGTAGCGCGAGGCATGGTGGTCTGCTGCCCCTCGGCCTGCCAACGATGCAGCATGGCTGTGGTCTGGTTCATGAAGCGGTTACCGCCCTCAAGCTGGCTACGCATATAGTTGTATACATCGTTGCCCAGGCTGTAGTTGAAGTTGACATCCAGGCGGAAACGCTTGTAGCTCATCGCGCTGAACAGGTTACCATAGATGTCGGGATTGGGGTCGCCAATGACTACCATATCCTTGGCATCAATGACTCCATCCTTGTGATTATCCTTGAAGATAACATCGCCTGCACCAAAGGGCTTCTTGTCCACACCATTCTCGGCCAAGATATAGAGACCCGACTCGGCAGCCTCCTCGCTCGTAGCAAAGACACCCTCGGTCTGATAACCATAGAAAAGGTTGGCAGCCTGCCCTACCTCAGTACGAATGGTGGCCCCGTAGAGTTGTGTATCCATAAAGGTCTTGTTATCGGCAAGGCGAGTAATCTTATTCTTATAGTGGCCGGCACTAGCACCCACTTCCCACTGGAAATTCTTAGTAGCAATGAGCTTGCCCACTACAGAAGCATCAACACCTCTGTTGCTGAGTGCACCACCGTTGCTCCAGTTATACTCCAAGCCCGAGAGGAATCCCAAAGACTGGAAGGTGAGCAGATTGTCGGTGTTGCTGAAGAAGCCGTTCAAGCAGAGTGAGAGGCGATTCTTCAGCAGATTGGTTTCCAAGCCCACATTGAAGCGGCGGGTAATCTCGGCCTGCAACTCCGAGTTACCGATATTATCGAAGGCGATACCAGAGATGCTGTTCATAAACTTGAATGCACGGAAGTAGCTGCGAGCAGCATAGTAGTCGATGTCATCGTTTCCACTCACATCGTATCCTGCAGAGATACGCAGATAGTCGATAGGCTCTACACCTGCCATCCACGCTTCATTGCTAACGACCCAAGCAGCTTGAGCACCATAGAACATAGTCCAAGGAGCGCCAAATGCCTTGATGCTATTGATGGCATCCTTTCCAAAGCGCGAAGAGGTCTCAGCCGTAGCATTGAGCTGGAGGTAGCAGCGCTGCAGGTAGTTGTACTCACCCTGTGCATACCAAGCCCATGAGTTCCACTTGTCATCAGCACCGCCATTGTTGGCATTGAGCAACGAAGAGCTCATAAACGGAGTCTTGTCATTACCTGTATTGTAACCCACCTGTGTATTTAGCGAATAGCTCTCCATCTGTACACGGGCACCACCAAATACATGCCAGTCATGTGCGCCATAGCGATTGCTCCAGTCGAGACGTGTATCAGAGAACATGGAGCCCTGGTGCGAAGCCAATGCACGGGTTTCATTGTCACGGTAAGCACTCACACTGGCCACATAGTAGCTGGGCACACCATTCATCGGTACGTAATAGTTTTCCGAAGTGTTCACCAAGTTATAAGAGAAATGCTCACTCAAGGCCAAGTGGTCGTTGAACTGGTACTTGGGAGTCACCGAGATATTCAGCATCGAGTTCTCATAGAAATTCTTGTTCTGGGCATTACCATAGTCATTGACAGCAATCGGATTGGCCAACTTGTAGTTGTAATTGTTGTACTTAGACAAAGCCTCATCCAGATAGCTTTCATCGCTTACATCAATAAAGCTGTTGGAGAGCACACCGTCAGAATAGGTGTAGGGGCTGAGCATAGGGCTCTTCACATAGGCCAGGAAGCCAGGTGCGGTAGAAGTACCCTCGGTATAGTCAAGTGTGGCACCATCGTTACGCAAGTTGCGCGACAGCTTGGCAAAAGAGATGTCAAAGCGAGCATCAAACTTGTCGGTAAACTCAATATCGGTATTGAATCGGATATTGATACGGTCCATATCATTGCCCACCAGCGTGCTCTGCTTGTCAACATAACCCAAAGAGAGGTTATAGTTGGCCACATCATCACCACCACTTACATTGATGTTGTAGTTCTGACTGATGCCGGTGCGGTATACATACTGCTTCCAATCCGTATTGTTGTGATACTGGGGATAGTAGTAATAGGAAGGATTCTCATTGAGGAACTTGAAGTCCTTGATGGTTGTATTTGTCGTAGCCAAGAGGTCTGACGCATAGCTCTTGTACTGCGTAGCATCCATCATATCTATAAACTTGGGCTCCAAGGTAATGCCAGAGGAAACACTGGCGGTAATGCGTGTAGCCATAGTCTTGTTGCGACGTGTGTCGATCAAGATCACGCCATTGGCACCCTTGGCACCATAGAGCGCTGTACCGTTGCGCAGCACAGTCACCTTCTCAATATCGTTCGGATTGATGTTCGACAGAATATTATTGTAGAAACCCTGATGAAGCATCTGACGATTGTACTGCTGGTCTACAATAACACCATCAATAACAATCAGTGGCTGAGCGTTCACATTGAGTGAGTTGAGACCATTCATAAACATAACGCTACCGATACCAGCAGTTCCGCTACGCGAAATGGTGTGAACGGCTGCACCAGCCTGCTTCTGAATCTCCTCTTCGATAGAGACAGCATCCGAATAGTCGAAATCACGAACAGCCTGTATACCCAACATATTGTTGCGCTCGATATACTCGTCGGCAAAAGTCTCCGGGTAGAGGTAGGAATTCTTCACCTGCTCACCCTCGACTACACCCACCAAGATGTCATTCATATTGGGAGCCGAGATGTACAGCTGACTTACACTGAGGGGAATATTCAGCGTATAGGTTCCGTCTGGTCCTGTGAATGTACTGTAACCATCCAGTGCAGCAGCGCTAACCAGCACACCAGACATAGGCTGATGGGTAGCTCCATTAAAGACTACACCTTTTACGACGCGAGTCGGCACTTGCTTTCCTGCTTTCAGTACTGCAATATCTGCCGAGTGCTGCCCGTTGCTTGCACCTTGTGCCAAAGCGGGAGCCGACATCAGCAAGCAAGCAGACAAACTATATATTATATAATTCTTCATATCGTGTGAATTAAAATGCAACGTTACTCTTACTCTCCTGTCACCTCATCAACATGCGGCTTGAATATGATACAATCCAAATGCATCGTATTAGAATACTGCGTAGTCTGGTTACGGCTTACCTGACTCAGTATCTGCAGGTTTACCACAGGCTCAGCCAATCCATAAGCAGAAGTCGGGAACACAACCTCGGAACCGACCAAGAGAGTATCAACAGCTCCTGATGTAGACTCTACAGCGTTCAAACGCTTTGTCTGGGTCTTTCCGTCAAGATTGTTATAGTTCAAGATACCGCGAATACGGTTAGGCAGACGATCCTCATCCGTAGCATACGTATTATAAGCCTCTACGGGTGCTGTCACTATATAGATATCATAGGGAATGTTTGACAATGTACCAGGAATAGAGAATGTCACCTTCGGAGCGGGGAACTTATCGGGGTCTTCCGATGTATTCTTAGGAATAACATCCACATAGGCATTGCCCGACAACTTGTTATAGAACGGATTGTCCATAGAAACGGTGCGGATAGTGAGCGGAGTTTCACACTCCAGCAGACTCTTCTGATTGAGCAGGTTCTCAGCCTCCACCTTGATGGTTTGCAAGAAGGTCTTCGACTTGTCAATATTGAATGTCTCAGTCTTACGCACATGACCATTGCTACATACAATATCTTCTGTGCCATCAAACACGCCACCCGCCTCAAACGGTTTATAGTAGATACCCTTAGGTTCAGCGTCCTGCAACAAGCGCATCAGGGAAGTAGGAGCAATGGTAGACAAAGCTGAGTCCTGGAATGCAGCATCAGGATTATCAGTCCTATTGAAGAAGGCTCCCATCAGGATTGCTGTCTTGGCGTTGTTCTCTTGCAAAGAGTCGGCAGCAGCCAATGACTTGTCATAAACAAAGTATTCGCGATACTCAGCATACAACTCTGCCCAAGTCTCATTGGTAGGAGCCAGCATCCAATAGGTACTATCCTCAGAGTTGATATATCCATACTGGCTGAGGAAGCTGTTGTTCAGCACCACTACCGAGTCAAGGTATACGGTCTCACCATCGACAATACCACCAGCCACACTCTGATTGGGGTCAAAGTCATATACGCTGTAGCTATTGATAAAGTTGTATACGCTATCCAATTCAGGGTCAAGTCCCAGATACTCGAACACGTTGGGGAAATACTCCACCTGACCGTTCAGTGTGTAGAGCACACCATTGCTATGCAGTTCGTTAGAAACACCAAAGGCCTTGCCGCCAATACTTGTCTGAGTAAGCACCTGATACTTTCCATTCATCATGGAGATGGAGTCATTGGTCATTGACGACACCGACTTACGATATAGTGCAATGTGATTGTGCACAAACTGCGTAATCACTCTATTGTCATTGGTCTTTACTCCCTGATTCTTCTGCAGAGTATAGCTATCAATCAAGCTATCGGCCTCTGTGAGCGAAAGATAATCGTTCGTGGGTGCAAATACCGAGTAGGTCTGGCTACCATTAAGCACGATATCATATTCACAAGCATCTATCACCTTGGCAAAGTTGCTCAGTTCGCTACGTGTAGAAATCTCCTCCCACAACGTATTGCCACCGGCAGCTTCCTGAGAATAGTGTTGCTCCCAAGTATCAGTACAGCTAGTGCCAAGCAACAAGAGCAATGCAGCCCCTATACCATATATATATCTATTGTTCATAATCATTCTGTTTCTATAGTTTCTCATTCGATTACAACATATCCTCCATAGCGCCCTCATCGGTCACACCGTATACACTCTTGGGCACCAGTTCGATATAGTCGAGCATAAACTCATTGTCGTTACCCTTCTTAGAAGATACACTGCGCACACGCAAGAAGTGATCCTCGTTAGGGTCGATATGCACTGTACACAACACACGGCGGAAGGTACGGAGCTGTGTAGCAAAGACTACACGGTTGGTTGTACCCATATCGAAACGATAGCCACCGGCTGCACCACGGTAATAACCCTTGTTTTTCAAGGCCTTCTGGTCGGCAGCCAGGTTCTGAGCCGACATGGTGGTATAGTTGGCTACCCAGTCGGCACCCAGGATAGATGGGTCGTCCAGTGTCTTGGTCATATCCAAAGGAATACCTTGAGGCTCGTTGTCAAAGTAAACCTGAGCAATACCACGAGTAGGCTCGGCAGCATAGCCCAAGCGAATCTGCCACTCACCTTCATAAGGTACAGGAGGAAGCTTGAAGGTAATGTCATAGTTACCGAACATATTCATTTCGTCACCTTCGTAGCTATCGTAGAAGCTGTGAGGACGACGATAAACGAAGAGTCCGTTCACCTTCACGTTCTTCAGATATCCATCGGGGAAGTAGTAGTTACGTCCATACTTACCTGTCTCATCATATTCAGGGTCGTTCACGGTGGGGTCGGTACCGTTCTGGCGGATGTTCATCGTCATCAACTCAGGGAAGATGGTAGCCATGTCCATACGAATGCGGCAGTTGTGTACCACGTCGCGTGTTGTCTCTGAGAATGCAAGCAAATCATCCACATAGAAGTAGCGGCCGTTGATGGCAGCATTGGCATACTCATTCTCCACGGTCTGACTAATCATAGCTCCCTTGATTTGGTATTCATCGTCGTAACGACGGTTGATGTAACGCTCACCCAGAGCACTACCGCCACCATACTTCAATACAGTCAGTTTTTCTACTCTTATCATGGTGTGAGGAAGCAAAGTCTCATACCAATCGATAGGATTCATAATGGTAGTCTGGATACCAATATCGTTACGAGGCGTCAGCAAGTTCCAACCTATCACGTCACGGTCGAGAATATGGTAAGCGACCAAGCGGTTGAGCGGATTCTTACGATGAGTAAGTGCCACAGAGTCCATGCTATAATAGCTCTCGCCCTGATCACCATATACAGCACCATAGATTTCGGCAGCCTTAGCATAGAGGTCCTGCCATGTCTCAATACCGTACTTCTCCTTCAGTACCTTATCAGTAGGTACAAAGGCTGTGAATCCTTGTTTCTTCTCATCGGGAGCAGTAGCAGTCTCACGGTTTACGTGAGAAGTATACTTCACGCGCTCATAGTCCTTGGGGTTGTAGCTGGGGTCACGATAAGCATACAATGAATCAATAATCTTGGTTCTGCTCAGGGCTTCCGTAAAAATGGATATGGTGGGATTCTCCAACAGAATATCGGGAAGCATACGGCTACTGCTCTTCAGCACACCGCTTACAGGATGCACGATACCATTCTCTACCTCTTCGTCTTGTGTAGCAAAGAGGATGTGAGCCGAGCGGTTGAGATACACCACTGCATTGCTATTACTGTCAACGCCGTGAGTGATTTCAATGTAGCAGCGGTTCATATTGGCTGTGGTCAATGTACCATCGGCCATATCAGCTACCTCGTAAATATTCTTCACCAAGTGAGTACGTGCAATCGTATCGCAGTCCTCATCGGTGAGCTCATCAATGGAGCTAAGTCCTCTCTCGCTCAGATATGCCTTGAACGCATCATTATGAGGAGCAAAGCAGGTATAATGGCCATATACAGACAAAGGCTCGAACAATTCGGCTCGCTTAAGAATAGCTGTGAAGTCGCTAAACTGCTCGCGTGACTCGAGATACTCACTCATCATCTCGCCAGTAAATGTATAGTAGTTGGATGTGTCTACATCATTGCAACTGTAAAAGATGCCCGAAGCCAATATAAACTGCAGCAACAATAAAGCGATATTTTTTCCTTTACGTTTCATAGTATTTCGTTTATATCATTTATTACTTATTTCGTCATTGTATTTTCGTATGAGCCTTCATCTTCGGTCGGATAGGCCGGATTCTGCTTGAGGTAAGGATTCACCTGAAGTTCCTCCTTATTATATGGCCAGTACAAGCCATCCATACGTGAGAGTTTACTCTGCACCACACTGGCGTTGTCAGAGCCCTTACGAGTTACCTGTGCTATCAGATAGCTGGTACTGTTTTCGCGTTCGGCACGGCGCACAAGGTCAAACCATCGCTTGCCTTCGAACATCAGTTCGCGGTTACGCTCGTCAAGGACGAGATTGGTCATCTGTGTCTTGCTGCTGAAATCGCCGTACGAAATTCCACCCTCAGTAGTTGCAAAACTTGAGCGATTGTTGACAACACTGACAATCTCAAAAGCTCCACGAAGCAATGAGTCGCGCACTGCAGCAGCATTATCTGTCGAGTCATTCTCGTCGATCAGCTGCACCATAGCCTCGGCCTTCATCAGCATCACATCGGTGAGGCGATATACAATCCAGTTAGCGTAGCAATTGTCTTTTGTATACAGACTACCATAAGCAGCATTCGGCGTAGAAGCCGAAGCATTCACTGTACTAATGTTCGATGCATACTTATTGATACCATAGGTAGTACCTGTCGACTGCATATTCTCATAATAGCGGCTATCATACTTGTGGGCATACACATTCGGTCTGTCCAAAGTCATGTCGGTAGTGATAAACTCTGCTGGTTTCACGATACCGGGATAAGTCTCCTGATTACCATAGTAATAGCTCACGGCACCATTGGAGGGCATCGTCTCTTCTGAGGAGTAGTTGAGTTCAAAGATGCTCTCACGACTGTTCCCTGTACCAAAGATCATGTTGTATGCATTGCCATAATAGCTACTCAGCCTATCAGATATCAGCGGATAGCCACCAATCATCTGGTCTTCTACACTGGCATTACCGGCCAGCTTGTCGAGCACCTTCTGGTAGTCTGCAGTCTTGGCATCAATCACGAGATCGGCATAACGTATAGCAGCCTCATAATTATGGTTCCACAGATGCAAGTCGCACAAGAGAGCATGAATAGCATCTTGTGTGACACGGCCTGTCTGATAATCCAGTTTATTGGCCGGATATTTCTTCACAGCATAAGGCTTGACAGCCTCCAGATTTGTAATCAGTGAATCGAGCACATCATAGAACGGGGTTGCAGGCAACGCCATCTCCTGCGTATCCTCAATGAAGGGCTCTGTCACATAGGGCACATCACGGAATGCACGAATCAGGTAGAAGTAGCAGAGGGCACGAATTGTCGATACCTCGGCAATTGTTGCATCCAGTTCGCTCTTTGTAAAGGTGGGATCCTTCTCGGCTACACCAGGCGCATAGTATAACACTGTGTTACATGTATTGATAATACTGTAGAAGGCATCCCAATTGGTGAATGTATTGTCCGATTTGATATTCTCCTTGAATACATTCTCCAGACTCTCATTACCACTAATATTGGTACCACCTATTATATTATCGGAACGGAATTCACCCCAAGCCATCATACGCTCCACCACTTCCTGAGACTGCAGTGAGGCATAACAGCCAGCCACGATGTTCTCCACATCGCTCTTCTCATTCCAGAAGTTTTCCAGAATAATCTCGTTAAGCGGTTCCAAGTTCAAGAAATCCTCACACGAAGTGAAGCCAAGTTCCATGAAACCTATCAGTCCTATAATCAATTTTCTTTTCATAGCCTTCACTTTTTAGAAATCAACTGACAAACCTAATGTAAACGACTTTGCACGCGGTGTCTGTCCCTCATCCGAAGCCACGCCATAGCCACCATAACCCACTTCAGGGTCAACACCCTTATAGCGTGTCAGACAGAAGAGATTATTGGCACTCATATAGCATCTCACACCACGGAGTCCGAGCGGCTTCACCCAATCCCTGTTCAACTCATAAGAGAGCTGTATATAATTGAGACGGAGGAACGAGCCATCCTCCACGAAGCGGTCGCTAATCAAGGTGTTGTAGTTAGAGCCGGCACCAAACATGGCGCGAGGGATAGAGGTATTGTCACCCTCCTTACGCCAACGGTGGTTCACCGCCTTACTCTGATTGTTGTTGCCAATCATAGCCTCGGCATCCAAGCGGGCGAGATTGAGAATCTTGTTTCCCACACGATAGGTAAACTGTGTATTCAGTCTCCATTTGGCATATTTAAGGTTAAAGCCAAATCCACCTGTCAGCTTAGGTAGTGAGCTACCCAAGTACACAATATCCAATGCATTGATATTACCGTCGTGATTCACGTCCTCATAGATGGCATCACCACCCTTGAACTCATAAGGCAGTGTAGTACCCTCATTAGAGTAGTTGTACATCATCTGCAAGGGCAATCCATCCTCATCGTACACCATGCTACCATCGGCATTGAGTACAATCGGAGCAGTCTTGCCATCGGCAAGGAACTCGGCACGCTCATCGTGCGACATGTCAGCTACAGTTTCATAATTGTATTGGTATACCCCCTTATAGCGGAATCCGTAGATAGCTCCGAAAGGATTACCAATCTGTACACGTTGCAGCACCTCTCGGTTGCCATAGTTAAAGTCACTGTTCAGCGATTTCAGTACAGTGGGATCCATCTCCAGAATCTCGTTGTAGTTGTTACCGAATGCCAAGTTGAAGTCCAATCCAAACTTGCCCTTCTTCACCACCTCACGAGTGTCGATATTCAACTCCCAACCTGTATTGCGCATTGAGCCCACGTTCTTCACTGGCAAAGTCTTGTAACCAGTGATAGAGGGGATTCTCACATTGGGCATCAGCATATCCTCGGTTGTGGAGTTATACCAGTCCAATGTTACATTCAACTTATCCTCGAAGAAGCCGATATCCATACCCACGTCGTAAGTAGATACCTTCTCCCAACGAAGGTCAGAGAGTCGGATGTTGAGCGGCGACATACTGCTCATATCCAAGTAACGGTTACCTACGCCATACTTACTCTCATAGAGGTAATCTGCATTAGGCGCATTGCCCACACGTCCCCAGCTGGGACGGATTGAAAGCATAGAGAGCCAATCCTTGGTAGGCTCCATCCACTCCTCGTCGATGACATTCCAGCGCAACGATACGGCAGGGAACACACCCCAGCGCTTGCCGGGGCCAAACTTGGTGCTACCGTCAACACGTACCGAGAAGTCAAACATATACTTACTCTTATACGCATAGTGCGTAGAGAAAGTATAATACAACGAACGCCAACGGCTATAACCTGTAGACTGACCGGTAATCACACCACCTGCATTAGGACTGGTGATACCACCCGTAGGCAATCCGTGGCTTGAAGAGGATTGGCTGCTCGACTGACCTGTGGTCATCTCCATACGTCCCATCGCCATCAGTGAATGGTCAGGGTTGTTAAAATGAGGAATCAACGTCACCGTTTGCTTCGTATTGAGAGCCACACTCTTGCTGCTTGCTGCGTATGCAGAGTTTACACCCGCATTCCAAGACACCGTCTTCAGTTCGCTCGGATAGAATTGGTCGACATAGTCATTGAAGAGGTTCATGTAGAATCGGCCATCCCAGTTCAGCTGCCATGACTCGTCATCAAGCCCCAGCAAACGGTACTTGATCTGCAACTCGGGCATGATGTCATAGGTCTTCTGGTTATTGATAGCCATATGGGCACTGGCCACAGGATTCACATAGGTTTTCTGATCATCATTAAACTCTGATGAGCCCGACTGCAACATCGTATAATAACGGTCAGTGTTAACACCGGTAATAGGGTCTTGCTCGTAGATGCTCATATTCGGCATCTTCATATAAGCCAATGACAACAGGTTGTCATAGTTCTTATCGTTCTTCGTATAGGTGAGCGAGAAGTTGGTGGCAATAGAGATGCGCTGGCTCACATAGTAGTCGAGAGCCACACGAGTAGAGAATCGGCTCAAGTGCTGCTTGATAACGCTACCCGTCTCATTGTCGAAACCTCCCGATATACGGAAGCTGGCCTTCTCACCACCACCCGATACGGAGATATGGTGGTTCTGACGGAGACCCACCTGCGTTACGGCCTTGGCCCAATCGGTATTGTTGTTGTACTGCTCATACTCCGAGAAGTTCTTGTCGTAGTTGAGCTCACGGATATTGGCTGCAGCGTCGCTCTGTGTGGGGTTGAAGTACGACTCCTTCAACAGCATGGTGTAGTCGTCACCATCGAGCAGCTGATAGCCCTGGGGTTGGTAGGTACCTGTCAGACGCATCGTATAGGCCAGCTGCGGCTTACCCTGCTTACCACGCTTGGTGGTGAGCTCAATCACACCGTTGGCACCTTGCGAACCATAGATAGCGGTAGCAGCCGCATCCTTGAGCACGGTGATGCTCTCGATGTCCTCGGGGTTGATGTTGAGCAACTGGGCAAACTGCTCATCGTTGGCCGACTGCACGTCGAAGTCCGACATATCCACATTCCACGTATTACCGTTCACCACAATCAGCGGATTGCTGCTGGTGAGCGTACTTACCGTAGAGGCACCACGAAGGCGCATGGTAGTACCGGCTCCCAAGTTTCCTGATACCGATACGATGTCAAGACCCGAGATACGTCCCTGCAAAGCCTCGTCAATCGTATTGATACCCAATCCCTCGAAGCCTTCGGTAGAGATTTTTTGCGCTGCAAACGATACCTCACGTTCAGGGATAGCCAAACCGCCGGAGTTGATACGACGCTCAGAAGTGATGACCACCTCGGTGATCTCGTTTTCCGATTTCATGTGTATCGTATATTGCTCACGGTCGATAGGTAGGAGTTGGGTAGTGCATCCTACATAACTGAAGCGAATCTTATTCTTCGGGTTCTTCACCTTCATGGTAAAGTTACCATTGAGGTCGGTAATAGCCGACTCTACGATACGGTCGGTACCGTCCATCTCACACACGTTCACACCAAACAACGGTCCCCAATCGTCCGATACGGTTCCGTATACTTGGGTAATCTGTGCCCTAAGCTGCACTGTGGTCAGTAGCAGCGCCATCATTGCGATAGTTCTCAATATGTTTTTCATCTTCGTCTGCTACTTTAGTTATTTGTATTCCAATTTATATCTTCTCTCCATGGTTTCATCTGACTATTATCATACAGGAGTACACCATCAATCTGATGAACTACAACGTCCGAAGCATTGTATATCTCGGTACGTTCGTTAGCACCAGAGCCCATGGTCTCAATCCAATACTCACGTCCCATGATATTGTACAGGCCATTCTCGGTCATCACTCGACGCGGAGTATCGTTCACCTGGTCCTTCATGGTCATCTGATAGTCATCGGCATCGACCGTCACGCTATAGAATCGCTTATTGGCTGTATTCATCTTCGAGGTCTCATACTTGCCACCGCTCACAGGCTCACCACCGATAAAGATGGCATTGTCCTGGATGTGATAACGCAAGAAGTCGGTGATGCGTGCTGCCACCTTCGACTGGGCAGCCTTCAAAGCTGCAGCATCGCCACCAAAGTCCTCGGCAGTCAGACTCTCATAGTCGTCCCAAGTAGGCAACAGACCTTCATCCTGCAACTGCTGTATAGCCTCGTTGGTAGGCACATAGATGGTGTAGTTATAGGCATCAAACAGGCTGATGTTGCGGTCAATACAAGTATATCGGCCGCTCATCTTCTCGGCAATCAGTGAGCTACCGCCCAAGAGCTCGTAGAACTTTGCGAACTCGGGAGTGTCACGCAGGATAGAATAGGTAGAGCGCTTGCTGCTGAGGGGCATCTCGGTCTCCATCACGTAGGACTTACCGTTACCCTTCTCGCTGAGGTCGTAGATTTGTGTTACCACGGGCGAGTTGCTACCCTCTACAATCTGCCATCCACCTTCGATAGTCATCGAACCTTCGATACCGGCATTGGTCACCTTGATGGTGCTTCCGCCCTTTGTCTTATAATAGGTATGTCCGTCTTCCACATCACCCACTACAATCATGTTGTCGATGATGTCTTCCAGACGGTCGAGGATTTCATCATTGTTGGCCTCCACCAGCTCTTCACCTTCGACAATGCTCTTGGTCTCCACATTGTATCTGAAGCGGTTGGCCTTCACCGTCTTCCTCTCGTCATCGTAGTAGAATTGATAGAGGATAGTGAGCGGATAGGTCACATACGAACAGGGGTCAATATACTCCAACATGGCATTGTTGGTAGGTATCACGAAGCTGTAGTACGAGTCCATTGAGTTGAGGTAGGCCTCGAAGTTGAGCTGTTCCAATCCCCAATAGATGACGCTCATCGTATTCTGGTTGATGAGAGCAGGAAACGATACCGAAGAGTACTCGGCAGGGGTGAACACCTGATTGGTCATATATACCACGCCATTGCATCCCATGAAGCAGCTGTCTACATCATCTGGCTTGATGCCGATAGGCACCTTGGTGGCATTGTCCACGATATTGTCAAACTTCGACGGTACGGTCTCCGAGAAGGCATTGATCATGTTGAGGTTGAGCAACTTCACAAGCACCTTCATCGGCACATTCTCCCACGAGCCATACATATCCTGTATCACCTTACCGGCTCCGTTCCACCACTTATTAAGCGCCTCATTGGTAGGCACGAGCATGGCACCGGCATCATAGTGCAGGTCATAGCCAGCAGTATTGTCGTAGATATATTCGTTCCATCCCGGGTCGAAAGCGAGCTGTGCATCTACAGGCTGACCATTGGGGTCTGTGGCATTGTCGCCAATGGCCGATGTAGTGGCAAAGTAGCGCAGCACGAATACCGAGTCGGTATTCTTGTACAGGCGGTTATACTCTGCCGTAGCGAGCGCATCATAATAAGGAGCACTGAAGCGGTTGAGCAGCGATGCATAGGTGCTCATCATGGGATGGTTGTTGATGATATTCGCCATATTGTCGGCCGACATCATCACCCCGTCTACCTTATGTATATAACCGTTCTTGCAGGTGATGTCGCGCTCAATCACCTTCATACCGTTGACATACGAGTCGCTCACGCTGTTGCACTGTCCGTTGGTGAGCTTCGATAGGTCGGCAGCTGTGATTCCGTGCTTTCTCATGTAAGAGGGCAAGAAGTGAATCATGGGCTGAGGCGTATTGTCGCGCAGCAGCACGATACCGTCGGCCTTATCCTTATACTTCTGCCAATACTGTGTATTGGGCATTTGAGCAGGCAGGATGCGCGACACCGAGTCATAGGCACTCACCGCTGTGGGGCGACGCATACACTCGCCTCCTTCGGGCGGATTGCCGCTTACATTGCTCAGCAAGTCGATGAGGTAAGCATTGTTGATCATGGCACTGTTGAGCAACATCTTAATCTGCGACTGGCTCAGATTCTCAAACTTGAGACCTTTGCTTGCGAAATAGGCATCGTAGGTCTCGTCATCGGTGACGAAGAGGGTCTTACTACCCGTCTGACGGAACACGTCGGTAAGCCCCAATGAGTCGATAAGGCGCAACGTATAGGTGTAGTTGCCCTCCTCTTCCAATCGCTCATAAATGGAGTTGCCCAACCATGTAGGTTCCTCATAGAGCGATTCATCCTTGCACGACTGCATCACGCCCACTCCACCAAGGAGGAGTGCAAATGCACATGCTTTCAGATACGTTTTTTTCATATAGTATTATTATATCATTCTACCACAATTTTCACACTCGCCATCTCACGCCCATTCTGTGCCTGCAAGATATACATGCCCGGCTCCACATCGGCAGGGATGTAGTAGGCACCGTTGCGCAAGAGGCTCTGGTTATACACGTTACGTCCGCTCATGGCAAACATACGCACTTGCACCATCCATTGCGAAGCACCGGTGAACGAGATGTTCAGCGTCTCGCCCGCCTTCACACGAGTCTTGTCGGTGGTGAAGCCAAACTTGGTCACCTCCTCGATAGGTGCTACTGACACGTAGTCGTCACGGTTGAAGTTCTTGTCCACTACCAAGCCGCGATAGTTATACCACTTATAGTTGGAACTTGCTGGCTGGAAGGCATTGTCCAGCATCTTCAGGCGATAGTCATAGTGTGCCTTGCGCGTGGCTTCACCTTTATATATATAATCGGTGTTGCACACCACGGCGATGATGACATTGTTGGCGGGCACGTCGGCCAGTTCGATACTCACCTCACCGGCTCCTTGCACGGGCTGCGAGTAATATACCTTACCGCGCTTTGAGCGGAAGGCCAGCTGGCACTCCATATTGTCGCCCAAGGGCTCGAAGTAAATACGCACGATGTCGCCCTTCTCACCACTCACATGGATAGGAATCTGATTGGCACCGCTCCATCCGGGTGTGGTGCGATACTCGGGCTTCCACCAGCCGAGGCTGTCGGTCTCGTTGCACTTATACATATTGGCGTATGGAGTAGCCTTCCACTCAGGCACTGCTTGATCGTAAGGTGACCACTCCTGCTTGATGGAGAGCTGCCAGTTGTTGTCGAGCAGGGCACGGCTGGCGTTCGACCACTTGCCGAAGTCAATCATTGCCTGCTTCACACGATACTCACGGATAAGCTGACGGATACCCACCTCACCTATCGAGTCGGCAATGCCCACAAGCACACGATCCTTACAGTAACGCCATACCCAAGGCAGGGCACCATCGCCAAAGGTTACGGTGAGGAAGTGGGGGAAGAGCTCACCATACTGATAGCCACCGAGAAGGTTTCGCCATGTACATATCTGTTGACTACCATTATACTTATTTACACCCTGAGCACCGGGACCACCGAACGTGCCATCGAGCAACCAGCCCGAATAGCACTCGATAGGGATAAACGGTGCAATCATATTGGCAGCACTGAGGAACCCCATGCTCTCGGGAATGGCGTTGGGCGTCTTGCTCAGCTCGGCATCGGCCTGCATCGAGGTGTTGCCACTCTCGTGGAACCACGCGGCATTCTTACAGCCTTCGAGGTCGGCAAACACGGCATGGATGCCTTCGTGCACGCAAGCACTCTGTTGGGCCACGGCATCAGTCACGGCCGAGCTGTAGTATTCGTCGTAGGTAAAATCGGGATCGAAGCAGGCTACAGGGTAGTAGCTGAGGTTGACCATAGGCCAACTGCTACCGTTGTACCACGTTGCACCCTGCCAACCACCACGGTCGGTATTCTTGGCATTGTCGGACTTCAAACCGCTACCAAACAGATAGATGGTGCTATAGTAGCCGTTGCGGGCACGCTTGTCGGGGAGCCAGCCCAATGTATTACGGAAGTAGCCGAAATCCTCGTCCATACGCTTCAGAATACCGTCGATGGCCTCATCGGTCACATACTTGTTGCGGTCGGGGCCCCACGCGAAAGCCCACCAGCCGTAGGTCTTCACTCCTACCTGACCGTTATCCTCGGGGAGGAACTTCGTAGGTGCCTCCACCCCATTGGGATAGTCGTTGCGGTAGTTATAGCTGAGCTGCGAGCTATACCCCGGCCACTCATAGAGCTCGCCAGCCACCACACGCTCATAACCAAAGATACGCACCTCGCGAAGGCCACATATAGAGTCGCTCTTCATGCTGATGCGCATCTTCTTTGTCTCAAAATTCGTGTCGAGGGTAGTCATGCTCTCCTCATCTATCGCGTTCAGGCTCATGCCCTCGCTCCAGTCCTCGCCATCCCAATAGCTGAGATAAGCATCGGTGGGCAGTGCCGTACCTTTCGTCGCATTGGCCTTGGCCCAATAGACCACCGCCTGCTCAATGCGGGCCGTAGCCGACCACTCAAACTCTACATAGTGATATTGGCTGAGGTCGGCCCCCTCGGTGCTCCAATATTTCACACGGGCATTGTCAGTGATAAGTGAAGCCGCATCGGCATTGGCCGAGACGTTCACCTTGATAACCTTCTGTGCCAAGTTGACCCTCGTTGCCTCGGCCGAAGCGACCGCCGTCACACTCGCCAGTGCTACGGCACATAGAATCCGCAAAGATTTAGTTAAGTTCTTCATATAGATTGTTTTTCATTCATTAGCCTCATGATACACCCAAATACATAGTATCTAAAACTCGACAAAGTAACACAATTATTCTTAATAAAGCAAAAGAAAAACTGAAAAAAAATCGCACTACAGAATACCCCCAGGTGAAAAAAGTTTATTTTTGGGGTGGCATGGCAGCCATAGGCTGCGGGTTAAGGGTTAGCGGTGAGCGGTGAGTGGTTAAAGGTTATGGGTTATGGGTTAAAGGTGAGCGCCGTTCCTCATTAATCATTAATCGTTAATCGTTATCCCCCTCTCACCACTAACCGCTTACCACTAACCACTACAGATCACTGGCAATAATGCACGTCACCGCGGTGACGTCAATCTTTCACCGCGGTGGCGTTTTGGCGTCACCGCGGTGGAGCGCTCACGCCACCGCGGTGGCGTGAACTTTTCTCTTTGCCCAATATCGTTTTTCTCCTCACCTTTATCCCCATAACAAGCTTGCAGGAATGTCTGTAACCACTCACCGCTAACCCATAACCCTTAACCCATAACCCGCAGCCTATGGCTGCATCTGCTATAATAAAGCTATGCTTTAAGATGGCTTGCTTGCTCGGCTGAGTTCAAAAATTTGACTCTACTCTCGCTACGCTGCGCCATCGCCACCCCAAAAATAAACTTTTCTCACCCTGAAAAGCCGCTTTAGGGACGAAAACACATTTTGCGGGGTGAACGCCAAAACATTTCTAAAAGAAAATTATAGACACCGAAACATTTTTTCATCCTTATTTGAACAACGTAACGAATTTTTCATTAGCTTTGTCGGAAGAAAAATACAATTGTATCACTTAATTAAATTTATTATGAAGCATTTTACTTTAAAAATCAAGCAATTGTTTGCTGCTATGATGATGCTCGCATGCATCCCGGCCAGCGCACAATTCACAGCTACGGTAGAGCAGTACGCAAAATCTGACTACACTACTACGGCAGCTGAGTTCAAACTTTCAGAGATTGCCACCACATTGGGCACCGACACCGCTACTCTCGTAGCTGCCCTCGATGTATGGGCAACCGACACTGTGGACGTTCCCGAAATGTTCTTCCTCAAGGTAGGCGAAGAGCTGACCGACAACTACACACAGGGCTCACAGGGTGGTTTCTGGATTGCTCGCAGCGGTGCTGTAGGCAGCTGGAGCGTAGATGCAGTTTATTACAACACCATTTGGTGGGACAACGAGAACAATGCCGACGTTTTCGCTATCGAGCTCGGCCAGTTCCCCGACTCATTGGCAGCTGGTGCCACATTCACCCCGACATTCGTATTGCAGCATGGCGAGAAGCAGGCTACATTCGACATCACCTACATCGTTAAGGAGTTGGTATTGCCCGATGTAGAACTCGCTATCAACAAGCTTGAGATTGTTGGTGAAGCAGAAACAGTCGTTGAGCAGTATCCTCGCATCAACTACAACTCATCTGCCGCTTATGTAAACATTGCTGGCGCTGCTGAGAAGTTGGGCGTTGACGCTGAAGTATTCGAGACATTGATTCCTGCAGGTCTTTACAGACCTTACGTGGATGCTACCTACGGCATCAAGGTTGACTCACTCACCTTGGCTACAAATGACGGTGGTTGGGGCCGCGTAGTACTCGATGCTGCTACAGGTGACACACTCCCCGAAGTTTGTGCTGCTCCTTGGGCTGCAGAAGACCAGTTCTACATTGACACATATGCTTTCGCAAACGACACTCTGAGCTGCAACATCGGTCAGTACCCGAGCAACCTGAAGGTGGGCGATACATTCTACACCTATGTATATATAGTATATGGCAGCAAGGCTTACCGCGTGAAGTATACCCTCAACATCGTGGAGGATCCGAACGCTGCAACTGGTGACTTGGAGACTATGAACAAGGTTGGCTCTGAGATTATCCGTATCTCACAGCAGCCTACTACCGACTATTCTACCTCTGCTATCATGCTCAACACCGACAGCATCGCCGGATTGCTCGGTTGCGAAGTTGGCGACATGACCTTCCAGGCTAAAGACAACAACGGCGCTCTCTCTACATCAAGCACAGCTAACAACGGCGGTTACTGGATGACACAGGGTGGTATCATCTGCGCATGGGGCGACAACGCTTACTTCTTCGTTGAGCCTGCCGCTTCTAACGACTACTCACAGCTCAACATTGGTCAGATGCCGGGCAACACCGCTATCGGCGAAGAGGGCCACACATTGTTGTACCTCACTGCTGGCAACAACTACTATGAGCTCGACATCACATTGGCTATCGAGCAGGGTGAAGTTGTAGAGCAGAACTTCGAGAGCGTAGCTACACGCAACTATACCGTACAGGCTCTTGACGCTACATACGCATGGTCTGAGATTGCAAACTCAGCAAGCATTCCTTTCGCAGACATCTACAACCTCATCGGCACAACAGAGCCCGTGCTCTATGCACTCAACGTAGACTCAGTAGCAGCACAGACAGGCGAGAAGTACACCAAGACCTATACTATGGGTGAGAAGCCCGGCTTCTGGCTCGATGCAGATGGTCGTCAGGCTGCTTGGGGTAGCGCACCTTGGGGTATCACCGGTCTCAACTCTACTGCCGACAACTTCATCATCCAGTGTATCCAGATGGACGGTTACGGTGTAGTAGGCGATGTATACACCGGCCAGTTCTTCCTCGTAAACGAAGAGAACCAGAAGATGATTACCATCAACCTCACCTATCAGATTGTAGAGACTGTCGTACAGGCTGAGATCGTAGGCGAAGAGTGGATTAACCTCCCTGTAAGCATGGACGAGGATGCCGTTGACTACGACCTGACAAAGGTTGCTACCGCATTCGGACTTGAGAGCGTAAGCGCCCTCTTCGAAGGCTACTACGTGAAGGGCTTGAAGGCCGACGGCACATACACCGAGGGTCTTGATGCTATCGGTTCAGGCGTTATCTTCAGCACAAGCGGTGGTGCCGACACATATGGTGACATAGGCGTTGGCTTCAGCGAAGACTACACAAAGATTTGGACCTACTCTAACGTAGACATCGAGGCTCCCTTCAAGGCCGAGGCTACCTTCTGCTTCGAGATTGACACCAAGCGCTACATCATCCACGCTACATTGCTCGACCCCGAATCTTACGTAGCTGGTATCGAAGGCATCAGCGCCGACAGCAAGGCTGGCAAGATCTACAACCTGCAGGGTCAGGAGGTAGCTGCTCCCACAAAGGGCATCTACATCAAGGATGGCAAAAAGTTCCTTGTGAAGTAATCCTATCCACATATAGACAAAAAAGAGTTGGCTCATGCGAGCCAACTCTTTTTTATTACATAAAAAACACAACATATCATAATTATTCGTATCTTTGCGAAAGCGAAGATACTTCACTCGCCGTGATAAATATTCAAGCTAGCTTGATATTTCTCGCTCGTTTATTCGTATCTTTGCGATAAATCGCGAAAAATGTAAACACACATACAATGAAAAACAATCTTACCAAACTATTATTAGGCGTAATGCTGCTTGCCAGCACACAAAGTTTGCTGGCCAAGAGCTACAATGTAACTTCACCCAACGGTAAGCTCACTGCACACATCGAACTGGACGAGCAATGCCTGCTCAGCATCCTTCTCGACGGACAGGAACTGATGGCACCATCAGCCATCGGACTCACTGTGGCCGATGGCAAGCAACCATTCACCAACGCCAAGGTGGCACGCGTAAAAAGGAGCAAGACCGACGAGACGATAACAGCGCCCATGTATCGCCAGCCCTCGTTCCGCTTTACTGCCAACGAGATTGACATCCGCCTACGTAGCGGTTTCGGACTTATCGTACTGGCTTCAGACGAGGGCATTGCCTACCGCATCTACAGCACAGCCAAGGGTGATACCTATATATATAATGAAGTGGCCGACTATCAGTTTGGCAGCGACCACACAGCCTGGCTCGCCTACACCACAAACAAGGAGAAGCCCTACGCCATGGCCTTCCAGAACATTTACCACCACACAGCATTGGGCAAGGCCGAAGACCAAGTGGCTTTCCTGCCCGTCACCATTGATTGCGGAGCAGCCAAGGTCACTCTGCTCGAATCAGACGTGGTGAGCTACCCCGGCATGTTTGTCCGTGCCAATGGCGGAAGCCTCAAGGCTGAGTTTGCCCCCTACCCCAAGACTATGGATTACTACCGCTGGCGCGGCATGTCGTACGTCAAGGAGACCGAAGACTATATAGCCCACCACACGGGAGCACACAGCTACCCCTGGCGCATACTGGCCGTGACAGAAGACGACACACAGATGCCGCTCAACAATATGGTATATGCTCTCGCCCGCGAAAACAAGATTGGCGATACCGACTGGATAAAGCCCGGCAAGGTAGCTTGGGACTGGTGGAACGACTGGAACCTGCGTGGCGTGGACTTCGTAGCCGGCATCAACTTCGACACCTATAAGTATTATATAGACTTTGCCGCAGCACACGGCCTCGAATACATCATCCTCGATGAGGGTTGGTACGACTCCAACAAGGCCAACATCATGCAGCCCATCGACGCAATCCGTCTGCCCGAGCTCATTGCGTATGCCAACTCAAAGAACGTAGGCATCGTACTCTGGACCGTATTCAACGTCATCGACGAGAAGTTAGAGACAGCCTGCAAACACTATGCCGAGATGGGCATCAAGGGCTTTAAGGTGGACTTCCTCGACCGCAACGACCAGACTGCCTTTGAAATGGTAGAGCGCCTGGCCGAAGCCACTGCCCGCCACCACCTCATCCTCGACCTGCACGGCATATACGCTCCTGTAGGCCTCAACCGCACCTACCCCAATATCCTCAACTACGAAGGTGTGTTTGGCATGGAGGAGGTACGTTGGACCGAGTTGAAGAACGATATGCCACTCTACGATGTCACCTTCCCCTACATCCGTATGATGGCTGGTGCCGTAGACTTCACGCCGGGAGCCATGCGCAACGGCACCAAGGCCGACTGGAAAGCCATCTACAACAAACCCATCTCAATGGGAACCCGTTGCCACCAGGCAGCCTGCTATATCGTACACGACACACCCTTCACCATGCTGGCCGACTCGCCCACCAACTACGAGGCCGACGAACCTTACACACAGTACATAGCTTCGCTGCCTACCGTATTTGACGAGACACGCATCCTGCAAGGCAAGCTGGGCGAATACATCGTCACCGCACGCCGCCTCGGCGATACCTGGTACATTGCCGGACAGACCAACTGGGATGCTCGCGACCTCACCATAGACTTCAGCTTCCTCACCGAAGGCAAGAGCTACAAAGCTCATCTGCTCACCGATGGCGTCAATGCCCATCACGATGCCGAGGACTATCGTCTGAGCACCGTTGACTGCAATGCCACCACCAAGCAGGCTATCCACTTGGCACCGGGTGGAGGATTCGTAATCAAAGTTGAATAGCCTCCCCAATAGCGAAGCCCTCGGCTTGTCCGAGAAGCCCCTCCCGAGGAGGGGGATTCCAGTCCCCTCAATCACCTTAATCACCTCTAATCATCTTTAATTGCCTTTAACAATATCACCCATAATGAAAAAGCTACTCTACAGCGCAGCACTGCTCCTCCTCACTGCCACCAGCAGTCAAGCACAGGCCCTCCCTGCAGAATGGAACACGCCCGGAGCAGGCAATCCATTGCTTCCCGGCTACTTTGCCGACCCCACCATCAAGAAGTTTGGTGACACCTATTATATATATGCCACCACTGACGGCACTGGCAATGGCTACGGCCCTGCCCAAGTATGGATGTCGAAGGACTTCGTCAACTGGCGCAACGTGACGATGAACTGGCCTACCACCGAAGTGGTATGGGCACCCGATGTAGTGCAGCAACCCGACGGCACCTACCGCTACTACTATTGCACACCTTGCGTGATATATGTAGGCGAGAGCGACAGCCCTACAGGCCCGTGGACAAACCGCCTCGGAGCGCCCGATGCCATCCTCGTACACGACCGCTTCGTACACAATGCCATCACCCTCGACCCACAGCTCTTTGTAGATGACGACGGTTCGGAGTACCTCTACTTCGGCACTTGGGGCATCTACGAGAACTTTGGCTGCGGCGTAGCCAAACTTGCTCCTGATGGTAAGTCGTTTACCGACAAGAAGCTCATCCTCAACACCGAGATCAAGGACTTCTTCGAAGCTCCCTTCGTATTCAAGAAAGACGGCATATACTACTTCACCTACTCATCAGGCTCATGCCACGACCACACCTATCGCGTGCAGTATGCCATCAGCAAGGAGGGTCCCATGGGTCCCTACGAGTACAAAGGCTGCATCCTTGAGACCAATGCCGACGGCACTATCCATGGTCCCGGTCACCACTCGGTGCTCATTGATGGCGATGACTACTACATCGTATACCACCGCCACAACAATCCCCACTCCATCCACGGATTCCACCGCCAGGTATGTATCGACAAGATGGAGTTTGACGCCGAGGGTAATATCCTGAAGATTGTGCCCACTCACGAGGGCCTCATCCCCGAGTCGTTCATCAAGCAGGCCAAGAAGAATCATATCGACAACCTCGCTTACGGCGCCAAGGTGACAGCCTCATCCTACTACGACGAGTGGTTCAAGCCCGAATATGCCACCGACGACAACAACGCCACCCTATGGCGTGCAGCAAAGTGCCACGGCGACGAATGGATTACCATCGACTTGGGCAAGGAGCAGAAGTTCAACCAAGTGTGGACACAGTTTGAGTACACCACCTTCTTCTATCAATACAAGATAGAGACCTCGGTAGATGGCACCAACTGGACCCTCTATGCCGACAAGACACAGAACACGCAGCAGGGCTCGCCCATGATTGACCAAGGCGAATGCAAAGCCCGCTATATCCGCATCACCGTGACCGACACCCAGAAGAACGGACACTTCCCCGCCATCTGGAACGTGAAGGTATACAATGCCACCAAGCGCAAGAACCCGATGAAGCTGCTGCCTGAAGTGGCCATCGACGAAGAGGCTCTGCTCGCAGGCTATCCGTGGATTCATCAGAAAGACATTGAGTCCGAGGAGCACAAGAAGACAGCCGAGAAGGGCAACAAGATCGTTGACATCAACGCCGATGACTATGCCATGGGCAAGGCGCTGAGCCTCAAGAAAATCAAGAACCGCGCGGGCGGCACCTTCAGTGGCGACAAGAATATCGTGGTTGAGGTCAAGAAAGGCAAGTATGCCTTCTACTTCAACGGCCAGCAGTCGCTCAAGAGCAGTTTCAGCCTGCCCAAGACCATGACCTACAACGCCCCCTACACTATCACGGCATGGACACTCAATCCGCAGGTAGGCAACATCGAGACAGTGGCCGAGTTTACCGAACGCCGCAACGACCTTGCCACCATCGAGTTCCGCCAAGGCCGCGACCGCAGCAATGGCCTCGTAGCCCACAACGCCTCATTCGAGAACTCGGGAGCACCGAGAGAGTGTGTCAGCGGTGAGGGCGAATGGCAACATTGGGTAGTGACCTTCGACGGCTACTACGAGCGCGTCTACCTCAACGGACAGAAGATTATCGAGAAGAACATGTTCCTCATGATCCGTCCCGAGGGACACATCACACTGGGTGCTTCGATGGACGGAGGCAACAAGTTCAGCGGATACCTCCACTCACTGCAGTTCTTCGACAAGAGCTTCACGGAAGCCGATGTGCAGGCCGCCTACGCTGCCCCCTCCAGCACCAATGACAAGATTACATTCGACGGAGCGCTTGCCCTGCAAGTACGTAGCCTCTCCCCCAGCCTACTCAGCGTAACTGTGGTAGATGGCAATGGTGAGCGCATGGAGTCGGGCCTGCTCAACTACAAGTATGCAGTCGTGGGCATTGATACCCCTAGATTTTCTAGAAGTTCTAGACAATCTAGAGACTCTAGAACTCCCCAAGAAAATGCCACCATCAACTGGGATGCCATCCCCGCAGGCAATCAGTCATCGCTCATCCTCTCTACCGACAACAAAGCCACACAGAAGTGCCTCGTTCAAGTGACCGACGACAGCGGAAAGTTCTCCCGCATACTCACCGCCGATATCACCATCACAGCCGACCAGTTCGTCCACTTCGGCGACCAGGCCAATAAGGAGGCCGACTATATCGCCAACAAGGAGGGATGGGACGGCGTACTGGCCAATAGCGCCCCTGAGTATGCCATGAGCGCCAAGGCAGCCGACGGAGTCATCACCCTGACCTCGGCCCATGCCAACCTCAACACACGCAAGGAGGACAACGGCATCATCATATATAAAGAGGTAGAGGGCGACTTCCTCGTACAGACCAAGGTAGTAGCACTTGATGGGCAAGACAAACGACAGACTCCCGCCTACAACGAGGGCGGTCTCATCGTGCTGGACGACTCGGGCAATCGCGGCCAAGAGATTATTCACATCGGCGTATTCCCCAACTACAACTGCGGCAATATGCTCACCCATGTGCGTGGCTTCGGCCGTCCACAGTATCCCCGTGGCAATGGCTGGAACTACGACCCCTACCTACAGATAGAGCGCACAGGCGACACCTTCACTATCCGCACCAGTCCAGACGGCAAGAGCTGGACCGATATGCCCGGCTCGCCCATCAATGCCCCCCAGCTCAACGGCAAGAAGCTGAAGGTAGGCCTCTACCAGACCACCTATACCGACAACAAGTCGTGGGTATCGTTTGATGAATTTGACTTATGGGAAAAATAGCCCTAGGCTCTCCTAGGTTATCCTATAGCATCCTAGAAAATCCTAGAAAGTCCTATCCAATCCTAGAATAAAAGCAACTAACAATCAAAAACACCAATAATTACAACTAACATGAAAAAAGCAATTCTGACCGCACTCACCGCCGCCATCATCCTGCCGGCAAGTGCACATCCCGGGCACGACCACCATTCGGCTGGTTACCCCATCACCCCCGTCCCCTTTACCTCTGTAAAGGTTGAGAGCAACAGCTTCTGGGGCCAGCGCCTCGAAGCCAGTCGTATCGTCACCATCCCTCTTGCCTTCAGCAAGTGCGAGAGCGAAGGCCGCTACACCAACTTCTCCAACGCTGCCGAGCACATGAAAGACCCCAGCAAGGTATTCAAGGTGAATGGTGTGGGCTACTCGTTTGACGACACCGACCCCTACAAGACTATCGAGGGTGCCAGCTACATCCTGCAGACCTACCCCGACAAGAAGCTGAAGCTGTACATCGACAGCGTGCTCAACGTCATTGCCTCGGCCCAGGAGCCCGACGGCTACCTCTACACCTCACGTACACAGAACCCCGACGACCCACACCACTGGGCAGGCCCTACCCGCTGGAGCAAGGTTGAAGACCTCAGCCACGAGTTCTACAACCTCGGCCATATGGTCGAAGGTGCTGTGGCCCACTATCAGGCTACAGGCTCTCGCAAGTTCCTCGACATCGCCATCCGCTATGCCGACTGCGTTATCCGCGAAGTAGGTGACAAGCCCGGACAGGCTTGCGTAGTACCTGGCCACCAGATTGCCGAAATGGCCCTCTGCCGCCTCTACCTCGTGACAGGCGACCGCAAGTACCTCGACCAGGCCAAGTTCTTCCTCGACTACCGCGGCAAGACCACCATCAAGACCGAGTATTCACAGAGCCACAAGCCCGTGGTTGAGCAGGACGAGGCTGTAGGCCACGCCGTACGTGCCACCTATATGTATGCCGGTATGGCCGATGTAGCCGCCCTCACAGGCGACTCAGCCTACATCAACGCCATCGACGCCATCTGGGACAACATCGTGAACAAGAAGCTCTACATCACCGGCGGTATCGGTGCCACAGCCTCAGGCGAAGCCTTCGGCCCCAACTACTACCTGCCCAATATGAGTGCCTACTGCGAGACCTGCGCAGCCATCGGTAACGTATACGTGAACCATCGTCTGTTCCTCCTCCACGGCGAGTCAAAGTACTACGACGTGCTGGAGCGCTCGCTCTACAACGGCCTCATCAGCGGCGTGAGCCTCGACGGAGGTAAGTTCTTCTACCCCAACCCCTTGGAGTCAATGGGCCAGCACCAGCGTCAGGCTTGGTTCGGCTGCGCCTGCTGCCCCTCAAACATCAGCCGCTTCGTGCCCTCACTGCCCGGCTATGTATATGCCGTAAAAGACCGCTCAGTATACGTCAACCTCTTCCTCAGCAACACATCGAACCTCACGGTAGCTGGCAAGAAGGTAGCCCTCACACAGACCACCGGCTACCCCTACTGCGGTGACATCAACATCAAGGTAGACCGCAACAGCTGCGGCCAGTTTGACCTCAAGATCCGTATCCCCGGCTGGCTCAAGAGCCGTCCTCTCCCCGGCGAACTCTACAGCTACAGCGACAACAAGCGCCTCGGCTACAGCATCAAGGTCAATGGCGTAGAGGCCGAGGGTAGCATTACCGAAGACGGCTACTTCACCATCCCCCGCAAGTGGAAGAAGGGCGACGTAGTGACCATCCACTTCGACATGGAGCCCCGCACCGTACGTGCCAGCGAGAAGGTAGAGGCCGACCGCGGTATGGTATCTATCGAGCGTGGTCCTATCGTATACTGCGCCGAGTGGCCCGACAACAAGTTCGACATCAAGAGCGTGCTCATCAACCAGAACCCCGAGTTCACCCTCGAGCAGCGCGACCTCGAAGCCTTCATCCCCGAGGCAAGCAAGGCCAAGCTCAACACCTACAAGACACAGCAGATCACTACCCTCACCACCGATGCCCAGACCCTCGCCTTCGACAAGCAGGGCAAGCTCACCACCGAGGAGGTTAAGCTCACCCTTATCCCCTACTACGCATGGTGTCACCGCGGCAACGGCGACATGAAGGTATGGATTCCGCAGGACCTCAAGGCCACCAATCCTGCCGCTCCCGCCACCTTGGCATCGCAGAGCAAGATAGGCTCATCCATGCGCATCCCCGCCCTGCAGAGCATCGCCGACCGCCTCGTGCCGAAGGATGGCAACGACCGCTCCATGCCCTACACCCACTGGTGGCCCAAGAACAACTCTACCGAGTGGATATCCTACACCTTCCCCGAGGAGGCCACCGTACAGAGCTGCACCGTATACTGGTTCGACGACCAGCCCTGGGGCGGATGCCGCGTGCCCGACAGCTGGAAGATCTACTACAAGGATGCCAGCGGCAACTGGGTACCTGTAGAGGAACCCGACGGCTATCCCGTAGCCAAGGGCGAGCCCTGCACCGTCAACTTCAAGCCCGTGAAGACCACAGCCCTCAAGCTCGAAGTCACCATGAACCGCCGCCTCTCGGCAGGTGTGTTCGAGTGGATTGTGAAGTAAACGATAATGGCACGCTGATGCCGCTGATATCTTTGGTCACGGGACACACGGAACACGCGGGTGGTCACTGATAATAAACAGAAATCCGTGTTATCCGCATAATCCGTGGTCAGAACAAAGGAACCGACCACACACAAACAAAAAAACTCCTTCCCAGTATATCTGAGAAGGAGTTTTTCTTTTTTCTAATGGCAGGTCACATTTCTTCTTTTGCAGCGTTTGTAAAATTACAAAGCATTCGTCGAAAAACTAAATCATAAGCACTGATTTACTATTCAAAGCTTATGAATATTAAATCAAAGGCACTGAATATTAAATCAAAGCTTATGATTTAAGAATTCGCTTCGTAGAAACGGAAAAACGAGCGGTGCGTTCAGGAAAAGCCACACTGCTGATTGGAAATACAAACACGCACCAAAATCGGTACATACATGTACCGCGCGAAACGCAAGGCTAGGCGATTTGTGAAAACTAAATAATTCAATAAGGTTATCGTCATCGTTATCGTTTTCGTACACGCAAGGCGTGTTGAAACGGAGCCTTTCAATAAAACTAACGAATCCGTCCGCCAGAAAAAATCTCTTTGTCCTTAATTCCGCAACACTTTAATAAATGTTTTTTATAAGCACCTGAGCAACATTA
>CAZMZC010000034.1:0-35221 GCA_964570685.1 uncultured Bacteroidaceae bacterium
ATGTTTGTGTAAATCTTTTTGGCTTAGTATCTATGATGCTCAGCTGATTAGGCAGCAGAAAGTGTAAATTGCTTCTTCCAGTGGTTCCTTTCAATTTTTGAGACCTTCACGAACACTCCTTGACGCACCTTGCCGATGTAATACTCCTTGCTCAGCTTGGATAGCTTCTTGGCTACGGCATTCTTCTTGATACCCATCTCTTCACCTATAGATACCGCCTCAGCCGTGGTGAACTGCTTGGGCAGCATCTGCAGGAAAGCCAGAGCACTGAGGTATACACGCTTCGGCTCCTCCTTCTCTTCACGGCGCAGGCGGTCGTAGATGGCCGAGGTCTGCATCATGCAATAGAATATGTAAGCGAGGCCCCACTTCAGGTCGGCCTCCGAGAGGGCGAAGCGCTTATCGGCAAATATACCTTCCACTGTGCCCAACTCCTCATAACGGCGCAGCACGGCGATAATCATCAGCATACGATAGAGGTTCAAGCGCGAGCGCAGGATGGGAGCACGCAAGTCCCTGTCGGGCAAGGCCAACGCCACGAACGATACCAGCTGGCGGTAATAGTCGTCGATGAGCTTGCGCTGCTCGTCGGTGATGATGAGTCGGGGAAGCTCCTCGTCCGGCTTGCCCTCAAACTGGCGCAGCTCCTTCCATATATCAGTGAGCACACCGCGGTGATGGCCATACACGTCGCGGAACGCCTCGGCAGTGGCCTCGTCCATCTCGTCGCGCACGGTATCCTTGGCAGGCAGGTTATGGTAGAGGAAGCGGGTGGAGAGACCATCCTCAAGGTTGGGGATAAACTCGCGCACCGATGACATGGTGCCCGTAGCGGCCATGGCGAGACGCGTATGCTCGATGTGGTAATCCTCATCATCGGTCTTGCGGCCCGTGTGCAGCTCCTCCTCATTCTGCGCGGCAAGCCATATATACATGAAGTCGCCGAACGCGCCCTTGTTGGCGGCAACCATCTCGGCTATCTCGGGGATGTGCAGGTAAGAGATGTTTTTCCCGTTGGCATAGATAAGGCGATAGAGATTGGCCGCCGTGGTCTTGGCAGGTAGCTTGTGCATACGGCGCAGGGGAGCCTGAGGCTCATCCACCTCTTCGGCGATATCGTTCACATCAATCAGGTTCGATACATCGCCCTTGGCGGCAAAGTTGAGCTGGCTACTCAATCTGTTGTAACGCTTGTGACGCTTGCGGTGGTCGGCCTGTGCCTGCGCACTCTCACTGCAGATGATATCATTGATACCATCGACAAAACTGGTCACATCGCCCACGCATCCCTTGCCCGAGGCAGAGGGACCTACACAGATGTTCATCATGCCGAGCGAGTAGAGGCGCTGGCCGTGACGCACACGTACATTACTCATGGCCGAGCCCAGGGTGGGCATCATGGCCATCAGCAGCATCGTGCGGATGTCGGCATCATCGTAGAGGCTGAGCGGTTCGCTCATCATCTGAGGCAATGATTGCCACATCGCATCGGGCAGGGCGCAGGGCACCACTACGCCGTCATCGTCGGCATGGGCGTTCATCAAGGTGAGAGGATCTTCCACGACCCCGCGGGTCACTTCACTGAGTAGGGGAAACTCCTCCTGCTGGGTCTCACGGAGTACGTCGATGTACGACGGGTTAGTTTTTGAGTTTGTAAGTTCTTGAGTTTGTAGGTTTTCCATAGCTACTGAGTTTTTAGGTTCTTGAGTTTCTAAGTTTGTTTGTGTCATATTATAGTATGATTAAAGGTTAGTAAATACATTCTGAAGGAACTGTCCCTCTTTAAGGGGGACGAGCGAAGTGAAGCAAAGCTGAACGTAGCGGAGGGGGTAACTTAATGGTATCAAGTTACGCTATATCCATTACCCCCACCCGTTCCGCTCCGTATCCACTGCGCTACACTCGTCCCCCTTAAAGAGGGACAGTCCTTTTTGGTTAGCTTAGTCGGTGTTATCGTCATTGTTCTCGTTGATTTCCACTGCAAAGATAATACAAATAAAATCAATGTTTTCGGACTGTTTTCTGACGAAACTCTGATATAAAAAGGCACCTGAGATTTGGTAAAATGGAACGTTTGTTTTATCTTTGTGGAACCTTAGAAAAGTTGCGTCACTTGCAAGTGACGCTATCGTCACAAGCAAGCGTCGCATGTATCACAAGCAAGTGTCGCGTGCATCACTTGCAAGTGACGGATGATTTCGAAGGTGAGAAATAAGTTTATTGCAGGCGTGAAAAATCATTTTCGCACCTAAGAAAAATTATCACCGAAAGGCGTTACACGCAAAAGAGGCGTAAAACAAAAAAAGTGGAGAAAAAGATGCGTTGAGAATGAGGATATTGCGCTGTAAATAGGACAGAAATGCGAGAAAAATGAAAATTATTTATAATTTAGAATGGGTATAGTGACAGCTTTGCTGTAACGAAAACGATAACGAAAACTGCCTGCCGGACGGGAATTGTCCCCCTAGATTAGGGGTGACGCCGACGCGGTGTGAAAGCGTCGGTTGTGACGACGGAAGGTTTATCTTCCCAAAGGAATTTCTTGCGGAGGGGGTATACTCTAAACATTAAACTCTAAACAAAAATGAAACGAAATCCGAAAACAAAAGTGGTACTGGGCGACAACCAGCCCGTGATGCGCTGTCGCGCCATCCGTCGCCGCAAGATGGGCAAGAATGTAGACGCTGAGGCGTGGGGCATAGGAGCCACCCTCGTACCGCAAAAGAAACTCGACATGGACGATATGGCTGCCACCACGCACGAGCGCTGCACCGTGAAGCAGGCCGACGTGAAGGCTGCATGGGAATCGCTGCAGGTAATCATTGCCGCTGCACTGGCCAATGGGCAGCGCGTGGAGCTGGGCCAGCTGGGCACGCTCTCCATCGACGTGAGTGTGAAGGCGCTGAAGGAGCCGGGCGAGCGCCTGCGTGCCTCGGACCTCAAGATGGGCAGTGTGAGCTTCAAGCCAGGTCCCGTGTTGCAGGCACAGCTCAATCGTGTGAAGTTTGCCATCGACAACGACTACACCGAACCCACCGACGCCTCGCTGCTCGACGAAGCGCTGTACAACTACTTTGCCATCGAGAAGAAGGAGGGCATCAACATGAAGCACTTTGCCAGTCTCAGTGGCTATGGCATCACCCGAGCCCGCAAGCTGATGCGAGAGTATGTAGCGCAGGGCGTGATGGAGCACGTACCCCTGAGCCGCGGCTATTACCGACCTACCAAGGGAAACTTCGGACGGGAAGAATAGGGGAAACATGTAAAAACAGATGCCCGCAGGCAATTGTACACATTTGATAGCATAATCCACTGACTGATACGTGGGTTAGCTTGAAAATTTGTACACAAATTTGTACACAAATCTTACACATTTTGTACACAAATTTGGGTATTTCTGAATGTTGTTGTATCTTTGCTTTCAAATGAACCGACTTGTTATCATACTCTCTACGTTGCTGGTGCTGCTCTCCTCTTGCTCGGGAAAGCGGCAGGGCGAGGCTGTGCAGCCAAGTGAGGGGTTTGACATTACGGGGGTGTGGAAACTTATTGACAGAGTAGCACCAAGTGGAATGCCTTATAGACTTGGAGGCAATTCGATTAGTTACAAAATGTATGATGCAGATAGTGCTTGCTACAACTTCAGTTTAAGAGAATCTGAAGGACGTTTTTTTGTGGTTCCCCATCATATAGGATGTTATGCTTTAGGTGCTGATACACTCTATTTTGAGAATGGGCATGAGATGCCACTCTGCATTATTGATGATAGTACCATTGTTACTATATGGAAGGGGAAATATACGGAGACATGGCATCGTGTGGCAGATATCCCTGAAAGCCGTAAAGAGGAGTTCCGTAGAGTCTGTCACCAAGTTCATCTGAATAGGGGAGAGTACAATCCGCACGAGATTGAAGTGTTTGCCAGCAATAACGATTTTATGTATGTCCTTAAAAAGCACTATGGCATAGCCATTGCTTTGGGAATTATCGCGTTGTTCATTATTGTCTATTCGATAGAGATCACCCGTCGCAAGCGACGTATGGAACAAAAGCTTGCAGCCACCAAGGAGGAACTTCAAGAACGTTCTACGCTGGTCATCGATGCCATTAAGCAAGGGGAGGCTGATTTCTTCCAGTCGGACTATTACCAAGCACTGCGCCCGCGCCTTGCCGCTGGCGATAACATGAGCGATGAGGACTGGCGCGAGATGGAGCGGCAGATAAATGCGGTATACACAGGTTTCTCACGCAAACTGCGTTCGCTCTACGACTTCTCCGACGTGGAGTTCCAGGTGTGCTTGCTCATCAAGCTTGGCGTTTCGAACAATGATATTGCTGCCGTCATCAATCGTGCCCCGAACAGCGTATCCAGCATCCGTGGGCGCTTGCACAAGAAGGTGCTCGGCCCCGACGGCGGTGCTAAGGAGTGGGACGATTTTGTGCTTTCGCTCTGATGGAGGGCTCGTGCGCTATCTGGATTCACTCTTTCGGTCCGACAAACCGTTACTTTTCTTATTCATAGCATCTTATAACCTGTTGCGAGCTTTTTGCGAGGTCGTTTCAGGCTTCTAAAGTCAGTTGCGAGGCTTTTGCGAAGCGTGTTTTTGCCCTATTTGTTGAACGAAGTTGTAGCTTTGTGACAACAAAAGTTCAATGAATAGACAACTGCAAGAATGACAAGAAAGGTTTTATTCACAAGTTTATGTCTTTGGTCTTTACTTGGCATATATGTGCCAGCCAATGCACAAGACAATTCGGATGCCCTCATATGGGGGTCGGTAGAGGATGCCTTCCTGCAAGTACCCCTACTCGGCGTTCACGTGCGACTGCTTAATGCTGCCGACAGTACGGTGGTGATGGATACAGTGAAGGTCAAAAAAATGACCGACAAGAATGGACGGCTGACCGAGGCACAAATGTTTTTCAAGGTCAAGAGTGGGAAGTATCTCTTTCACGGCAGACTAGAAGGATATGACGATGGCTGGCTATCATTCGAAGCACAAGGAGGCAATGGAATAAATAAGCTCTCTCCGCTGCAATTACGCAAGATGAGCACTATCAACCTTGATGATGTGGCAGTGACAGCTACTAAGGTAAAGATGTTCTACAAGGGTGATACCATCGTGTATAATGCCGATGCATTCAATCTGCCCGAAGGCTCCATGCTGGACGAACTGATTCAGCAACTCCCCGGTGTGACGATGAATAAGGCCGGTGAGATATTTGTCAATGGCCGCAAGGTGGATGAGCTGCTGCTTGGCGAGCGAAGTTTCTTCCGAGGCAACAGCAAGGTACTCTTGAAGAACCTTCCCTACTATACTGTCAAGACCATCAAGGTGTATGAGCAGCAGAGCGACCTCAATCGTGCGTTGGGCTACGATGCAGAACAACGAAAATATGTGATGGATGTGAATCTGAAGGCCGAGTATAACAGAGGTGTTATCTCCAATGTGGAACTGGCTGGTGGCACTGAAGGCCGCTATCTGGGTCGTGCTTTCCTGCTTGTTTTTAACGACCCCTACCGCTTCACACTATTGGGTAATGCCAACAATGTGAACGAATCGCGGCAGATTGGGCAAAGCGGTCATTGGACACCAGCCAGTATGCCACGTTCTTTGCTTACAACACGCAGTGTGGCAGGCGAGATGGATTACCAGTCGGGCGACAAGAACAAGAAGAACAATCTGCTCTTTGAATACACCTCGACGGAAGACGTGTGTGAGATGCAGCAATACAGTGAATTGTTTTTGGAGGGAAGCACACCGTCTGCCCACAAAGAGTCTACATCGCTTGCCAAGGCCAACCAACTGAGCGTAAAGGAACAGTTCACCCTCGTCAAGCCCTATTACCTGAAACTTAACGGAGAGTTCGGCCACAAAAGCTACTCGGGCAATGCCTCTGCGCTGAGTGAGCAGTTTTACGACACGTTACTCACCCGTATGAGTGAAAACGGATTCAATGAGGGACGCTCGTGGAATGCCCGACTGGAAGGATCAGCGGTTTTCAAGCTGAGTACAAGTTTCTCCGTCGAGCATAACGATGAACGTATGCAAGGGGCTAGAAGATACATTTACGAGAAACCTTTTGCAAATGCACGATACAATGTGGATGACGTGCACCACCGAAAGACATCAGGTAATATTCATGCCAGCGAATACTTCAACTGCAAATCCTTTTGGTTGAATATCTTTGAAACTATCTCTTTCAGCAACGAGTATACGCACGATTATCTGTATCATCCCGATACCCTGCTATTACCGTCACAACTTGATGCGCTGCAAGCCATTACCGACCGTAACAACTCGTATGACAGCCGTTACCGCAAGCTCAACAGTGAAACTTGGTTTCACTTCCGTTCACTGCCAAAGACATTGAAAGACAGGCCAAATTCCCCGTATCATCCGCTAACCTTCAATGTTACGGTAAACGCCATGCGCCAATGGCAGGATTACAAGCGCGGCCCGATTGATACATTGGCTCGAAGTATTGAATTCCCATACGCAGTAGCCTTTGCCTATAAATATTTCCCAAACAATGAGTATAAAAAGGAACTGAACTTCCATATAGGGCACGAGCAGAAAGAGCTTCCGCTCCTTGACCGCATATCCTACCGCGACGATGCCACTCCGCAGATAGTCAAACTCGGCAATCCCGACCTGAGAAGTAGCAGATATACGGATGCCTCATTCAGATATTATAGTCGTGGCAATGGTGCCCGTAAACTGAATCATACACTCAAGAGTCATTTCTTCTACTACCACCGCAGCATAGCACAGTCGGTAGCATATAACCCTGCAAACGGAGTCTATACCTATAAGCCCGTAAACGTGAAAGGGAACTACAACCTCAATACAGCATACGATATATCCTGTTTCTTGGACGAAAAGCGCTATTGGACCTGGCAGATGAATGCCAATGCTGGCTACATCCACTCCATTGACCACACGATGTTTGAGGGAGAGACAGACAGTCACGAGAACATTGTAAATACACTTACACTGAGCGACAACACCTACATACAATACCAGAAGGGCGACCTCAACGTACGCGCTACGGGCGACATCGCTTGGCGTCACAGCGAGGGACGTATGCGCGACTTCACCACCCTCAATGCCTTGGACTTCCGATATGGACTTGCAGCACGCTATACTCTGCCATGTATCAAGACTACGCTCTCTGCCGATGGCACTATGTATAGCCGCCGAGGCTACGGCAATGCTCTTCTCAACACGGACGACTTTGTAGTGAACGCATCGGTCAGCCAACCTTTGCTGAAAGGCAAGCTCATCGCCCGCCTCGAAACCTTCGACCTGCTGCACAATCTCTCAGCCACGCAGTATGAGGTCAATGCCCAAGGCCGTACCGAGACGTGGTACCGCTCATTACCCCACTACGTGATGCTTCACCTCGTGTATAATTGGAATTGGACCCCGAAGAAATACTGACTATAATGGTAGAAATCTGCAAGTCTACACGCAGGTCAACTACCGAAATTCCAATGTCAATCGAAAAGTATACATCTTATCTGACAACCGTTATAACTTCAAGTAATATTATGAGACTATCAATTTCAATCCTGCTGGCATCGCTCACTATGCTTGCCAGCGCACAAGACATTAAGATGACCGACCTTGCACCTGTTGAAGTGAAGGTAAGTTATGAGTTGGACCAACTTTGTGATTATTCTACTGAGCGGAGGAACGAAGATTGGCGAGAGAAACAGACGCTGATTCTTGAAATCGGCAAGGGAATGGCGCACAGCTATGGAGTGAAAGACCATAACAAACTGCAGAAACAGTTTGCGATGAAGCGCGACAAGAACCGTTGGAAACTCGAAATAAACCTTCACGCACTGATTGGCGAAACCTTCATCGGCTATCCCAAGAATAAGGAGCTGACACAAATCGTAGACTTGGATGTGGCTGGGGTATATCAGTATACCGAGGCGGTGCCAAAGCTAAAGTGGGAGATTTCCGCTGAGCATAAGATCATCTTGGGCTATGATTGCCAGCGTGCCACCTGCACCTTCCGCGGGCGCGACTACGAGGCGTGGTTCACCACGGAGATACCGCTGAGCTATGGTCCGTGGAAGTTCCAAGGACTGCCCGGCCTTATCCTCGAAGTAGCAGATACCAAGAATGAATATCACTTCACCGCCACAGGCATAGAGCAGGTGGATGGCAAGGAGAGCATACAAATATTTGAGGAGGAGATACGCCCCATCAAGCGCACCCGTGCCTTGAAGATGGAGGCTATGCTGCACAAGGATCACGGTACGTTTGCATCGGACTATGGCATCACTTTCCGCATGGAGGGTTTTGAACACAGTGTGCTTCCCTATCATCCCATAGAGCTGAAATGATGAAAAGGCTCTTTTCGTTTATCCTCTGCGCAGTGCTTGCCATAGCCTCCTTTGCCGAGCAGTGCGATACGATATGCATCTCGGGACAGGTGTTGGGCACCGATGGTGTGCCCGCAGCAGACGTCATCGTGGTGGTGATGCACCCTGCCGACTCGTCGGTAGTGGCCTTCAACATGACCGATGAGGAGGGATGCTACAGCGTCAGCCTCGTACCCCAAGAGAGAGAATTGCTCATCAGCATGGCGGGATTCAATGTGAAGCGCACCGTGCAGAGGATAGGCGCCGAAAGCCAGACACTGAACCTCATCGCCTTGGAGGAGAGCATCATACTCCGCGAGGTGCAAATCAAGGCGCAGAAGCTATGGGGCAGCCGCGACACGCTCAACTACTTGGTGGCTGCCTACACCACCGAGTATGACCGCACCATAGGTGATGTGCTGAAGCAGCTCCCCGGCATCACCATCGAGGGCGGACTGATAAAATACCAGGGCGTAGCCATCAACCATTTCTATATAGAGAATATGGATGTGCTGCAAGGGCGATATGGCATTGCCACGGAGGGAATCAAGGCCGAGGATGTGGCTACCGTGCAGGTGCTGGAGAATCACGAACACGTGAGGGCGCTGCAAGGGGAAAGCCAGTCGGAGTCGGCCGCCATCAACCTCAAGCTGAAGGACAAGGCCAAGGGGGTGTGGACGAAATCGTTCGGTGTGGGCTTGGGGTACGATGACAATGTGCTGTGGCGCTGTGAGGCCAACCCGATGTACTTCGGCAAGGAGCACCAGCACGTCATTTTCTACGGCAATGACAATACGGGTAGTGGAGTAGACCGTGCCGTGCAGCACTACGACCGCCACGGACTGGGTGCCACGGTGCTGACCGATATTCTCTACTCAGGCAGTTCGCCCGTAGGCATCACCTTGCACAACAATGCCCACACGCTGAACCTGAGCAATCTGAACAAGCTGAGCGATACCAAGCAGCTGCGCTATAACCTTACCTACAATCACGACACCCAACGCCGAAGCTCCTATCAGCAGACAGCCTATTACTTGCCAGGTGACGATGTACGCCTCATCACAGAAGACATCGCCTCGCGCCGAGCCACTGATGATGCCCACTTCAACCTCTCCTACGAGAACAATGCCGATGCCCGATTCCTGAGTCACACCCTCGATTTGGTGGGGCAATGGGCCGATGCCAGCGGCACGGTATCGTCAAACGACAACAGCATTCTCCAGTCTGCCAGCAACCGCAACATAGGCTTGAGCGAGAAGACCCATTGGATACATCGGGGCGAAGGACGCGTAGGCTTTGAGGTAAAAAGCAACAATACCCTGCAGGTTACACCCCAAGCCCTGTCGGTCAGTGGCGGCATGACGGCCTATCAGGAGGCAGAAATCACGAGAGTGAACACGGCCAATAGCTTCGCCCTGCTCAAGGACTTGCGCCGCAAGCGCTGGAGCATCATCCCCACGGCGGCGTTGAATGCGAGCTACGTCAGTGTGGAGTCCATCTTGCGTGCGGCAACCTCCGATGAGGGTAGCATGCACTATCTCCACGCCGAGGGCAATGTGGGTGCCACATTACGCTACGTAAAGAACGAGTTTCGCATGGACTTCAGGCTGCCGCTCACATTCTACTACACCAGTGTGATGAACGAGGCCGAGGCTACACGGATGCGTTTCTCGCCATCGTTCTATATGATATGGAAAGCCAATGACTGCTGGACCCTCACGGGGCGTGCCGGTTACGGTATGCGCCAGACTCCATGGACGCAACTGCTCGCTACAGCCGTTATGGACAACTACCGCACCGTGAGCCGCTATATGGTCAACCTCTCTGACAGCCATTCGGCTTCATCGCAAGTGAAGATTAATTACAAGGACATCATGACCAGCTTCTTCTCCTACGTGCAAGGCACCGTGTCGCGTTCGTGGAGCGATGTCATCTACGGCACCACCATTGATGAACGCGCACACACCGTGCTGCAGGCCGAATATATGCCCCACAGCAGCGACAGGTATTCACTGAACGCTCACGCCAGCAAAGGATTTGAGCGTATGGATGCCAAGATAGAGGCCGATGCAGGATATACCCATAGCAAGAGCCAGCTGCTGCGCCAATCTGTCGTTACCGACTACCAAGGCGAGGCCTATACGCTCAGCGGAGACCTCTCGGCACGCGTTGCCAAGCCTCTGCGCTTAGGGTATGGTTGCCATTGGCTGCTCTCCCACACCCTGACGGCCGATTACCGACACACCATCAACACATTCACCCAGCAAGCCCATCTGAATGCCACATTCATCCCCAACAGCCTGACGATGAACATCACGGCCAAGCATACCCACAACAGCAACCTGCAAGGACGGAAGGACTACACCTTCGTGGATGCATCGCTCACGCTACGCACCAAGAAGAAGCAGGAGTTTGTTCTCTCGGTCAACAATCTTTCGGGTACCCGCACATTCATTTCACACTCCAACACCGACCTCACCGAAAGCTTAGCCATCTATCACTTGCGCCCACGCAGCGTAATGCTCACTACGCGGTTGGACTTGAAGAGGAAATAAGACTATCATCAGACATTTCCTCCTGCACCATTGCACACAGAAACTATAGCGAAAATGAAGATTTACATTTTCCAAGCCACAATCGACTGACCACTACAGCTGTTACACCGAAAATATTTACACAAACATTTACACTTTTTGTACACTTTATTGGAGGCTCATCGTCATCGTTAAGTAGCGTATTGTACAGTTGTTGCATATACGACTGTGGTACTTCTATGGGGAAAAGTATCAAGAGAAGTTGTAAAAAAACATCGGATGGACTGTTCTTTATCGGAATTTATCTTTATCTTTGTGGGGAGTGCAAGATAAAACAAGCCAACAATATACATTAATTATATAATAGATATGAGAGACATGAAGAAGTTACTGGTGATAGCGGGTGCCATCTTAGGGGCAGCCACCATACAGGCACAGACCGTAGTATCGTACACTACAACGGAAGGCCAAGTTTGGGAATCGGGGAAGCAGACGATGAAGAAGCATCCTCAGACCACTCCTGTGCTGGAACTTACAGGAGACGAGGAGGGAGTGGAGTTTCGTGCCTGGGGTACCACATTCAACGAACTTGATTGGGATGCCTTCAATTTGCTCACACGTGATGAGCAGAACGAAGTTATGTACAATCTGTTTGCCCCAAACGGAGACCTGCATTTTACTCACGGTCGTGTGTCAATGAATGCCAACGACTATGCCCGTTCGTGGTATAGCTGTAGCGATGTGGCTGGTGACTTTGAGCTGCGCTACTTCAACATAGAACGCGACAAGACCAGTATCATACCCCTTGCCCGGGCGGCACAAAAGCACTGCCCAAGCCTGCAACTGTTTATGAGTCCGTGGTCACCACCCACGTGGATGAAGATTAATCAGGACTATCCTGTCCTGTCAAACAGACATAATGATTTGGACCCTCGCAAGGACTATCTCCTATATATGGATGACGGCAAAAGCAGCAATCCTGATGAGATGAAGCTACTGGGCAATCGCGACGGCGTATTTCCACGACGCTTGGCTCTGCAGGATTATTTCATTAAGGATCCCCGCTATCTGCAATGCTATGCCGATATGTTTTGCCGGTTTATAGACTTGTATGCCGAACAAGGCCTTCCTATCACCAAGGTGATGTACCAGAACGAAGCCTATTCGTATACCCCCTATCCTGGATGTGCGTGGACGGCCGAGGGGACGCTCCTCTTCAACAACGAATATCTTGCCCCCACGCTGGCCAAGCACCACCCCGAGGTGGAACTGTGGATAGGTACGTTCAACACCAATCGCCTCGACTACGTGGAAAAGATTCTCGACGACCCCACCCTGCAGTGCAACGTGAAAGGAGTAGGCACACAGTGGGAGTGCCGCAACAATCTGCCCCAGTTGCGCAAGAGATATCCCAACCTCCGTTTCATGCAATCGGAAAGCGAATGTGGCAATGGCAGCATGGACTGGGCTGCAGGCGAGCACACCTTCTTCTTGATTGCCGATAACTTAGGAAATGGGTGCGACGAATACTACAACTGGAACTTCATATTGAAAGACAATGGCATATCGCCTTGGGGCTGGACACAGAATGCCCTCATACAGGTAGACAGCAAGACGCGCGAGATGCGCTACACGGCCGAATACTATGCCTACAAGCACTTCAGCCATTTCGTGACCCCAGGAGCCACAATGATAGGATATAGCGGCCGCGAACATGCCCAAACGCCTATCGTTGTGTACAGGACCAGCAAGGGAATAGTAACCATTGCCGGTAACTTTACCGACCAACCCCAACAGGCAAGCATCAAAATGGGGGAGAAGTATCTAAATATCACTATGGAGCCCCATTCATTCAACACTTACGTGATAAAGTAGGAAAGTTACTCTCAACTGACGCTGGAAAGAGAGCAGAGATAAGCTTGATTTATCTAAGCCGAATGACAAGGAAGAAAATATTATTAAATAAATTTGGAAATTCGTTCGCCTTGCACTAAATTTAGTCCTGTTGCATAGGACAGAAATTAAGCTGCACCTCAGAAATATTCAAATAAATTTGATATTTCATTCGGTTTGCACAACTTTAGTTTGCGCTTCGCACAAACAGAATTTAGGCGGCGGCTCGGAAAAACTCAAATTTTATTTGGTTTTTCGCTCGCCTTGCACTAAATTTGTCACACGAAATAGAAGATTTTATTTTCATTCACTTATTAAATTAAGAAAAACAATGGTTTATTCACATGAAGTAGAACACATGTGTGTTGTAAAGAAGGGTCCTAACCACGGTCCCGCTCCCATACCTGAAGAGGGCAAGTGGGTACAGTCTAAGGAGATCAAGGACATCTCAGGTTTGACACACGGTATCGGTTGGTGCGCACCTCAGCAGGGCGCTTGTAAGCTCACCTTGAACGTGAAGGAAGGTATCATCCAGGAGGCATTGGTAGAGACCATCGGCTGCTCTGGTATGACACACTCTGCCGCTATGGCATCGGAGATCCTTCCCGGAAAGACTCTCCTCGAGGCTCTCAACACTGACCTCGTATGCGACGCTATCAACACCGCTATGCGTGAGCTCTTCCTGCAGATCGTTTATGGCCGCACACAGAGCGCCTTCTCAGAGGGTGGCTTGATGATCGGTGCCGGTCTCGAAGACCTCGGCAAGGGCCTCCGCTCACAGGTAGGTACACTCTACGGCACACTCGCCAAGGGTCCCCGCTACCTCGAGATGGCTGAGGGCTACATCAGCCGCATAGCACTCGACAAGGACGACCAGATTTGCGGTTACGAGTTCGTACACCTGGGCAAGTTCATGGACGAAATCAAGAAGGGTACCGATGCCAACGAGGCCTTGAAGAAGGTAACTGGCACCTACGGACGCTTCACCGCCGAGCAGGGCGCAGTAAAACATATTGATCCACGTCACGAATAATAATAAGGAGGAAAGAACTATGATTAGAGAAGTAAAATTCGAGAGCCAGGACCGCCGCATCAAGCAGATTCTCGCTGCACTGAACGAGTACGGTATCCAATCCATTGAAGAGGCCAACGAGATTTGCGACCAGTATGGTCTTGATCCTTATTTGGCATGTGAAGAGACACAGCCCATCTGCTTCGAGAACGCTAAGTGGGCCTACGTAGTAGGTTGCGCTATCGCCATCAAGAAGGGTGTGAAGACTGCTGCCGAGGCTGCCGAGGCTATCGGTATCGGCCTGCAGGCATTCTGCATCCCCGGTTCAGTTGCCGACGACCGTAAGGTAGGTCTCGGTCACGGTAACCTCGCAGCCATGCTGCTCCGCGAGGAGACCAAGTGCTTCGCCTTCCTCGCAGGTCACGAGTCATTCGCTGCTGCCGAGGGTGCCATCAAGATTGCCGCTAAGGCCGACAAGGTACGTAAGGAGCCCCTCCGCGTAATCCTCAACGGTCTGGGCAAGGACGCTGCACAAATCATCGCACGCATCAACGGTTTCACCTACGTACAGACACAGTTTGACTACTACACAGGCGAGCTCAAAGAGGTACAGCGCATCGCTTACTCTGACGGTCCCCGTGCAAAGGTTAACTGCTACGGTGCCGATGACGTACGCGAGGGCGTAGCCATCATGTGGAAGGAAGGCGTAGACGTATCTATCACCGGTAACTCTACCAACCCCACACGTTTCCAGCACCCCACCGCAGGCACCTATAAGAAGGAGCGCGTGCTCGCTGGCAAGCCCTACTTCTCAGTGGCTTCAGGTGGTGGTACAGGCCGTACCCTCCATCCCGACAACATGGCAGCCGGTCCCGCCTCATACGGTATGACCGACACGATGGGCCGTATGCACTCTGATGCTCAGTTTGCTGGTTCATCTTCAGTGCCCGCTCACGTAGAGATGATGGGCTTCCTCGGCATCGGTAACAACCCCATGGTAGGTTGCACCGTAGCTTGCGCCGTTGACGTAGCTCAGGCTTTGAACAAGTAATCTGACAATAGATTATAACGCAAGTCCCTGCAATCGATGATTGCAGGGACTTGTTTGTTTATCACTATGTGGCTGAGAGTCTGAGCAAGACACTATTCCACGATGGTCATCTCATCGATGAGATGCTTGCAGCCACCCAGCTTCTCCAATATGAAGAGCACGTAGCGGATGTCTACCACGATGCAGCGTTGCTTGTCGTTGTCGAAGTTGATGTCGCCGCTCAGCGACTCCCAGTTGCCGTCGAAGGCCGCGCCGATGAGTTCGCCGTTGGCATTCATCACGGGGCTACCACTGTTTCCGCCAGTGATATCATTGGTGGTGATGAAGTTGACGGGCAAGCGGCCATCGCTCAGGGCATAGCGGCCATAGTCCTTGGCGGCATAGAGCTGCTTGAGCTTCTCGGGCACTACAAACTCGGAATTGGTGGGGTCTTCCTTCTCCATGACACCTTCGAGCGTGGTGTAGTAATCGTAATTGATGCCATTCTTGGGGCTATAGGACTTCACTGTACCATAGGTAAGGCGCAAGGTGAAGTTGGCGTCGGGAGCCTTGGGCGTGGGAGCATACATCTCGCAGAGACCACGCACATAGGTCTTGTGAAGGAGCTGCAACTCGTCGCGAGTAGCGGCTGTGGCTGCATTGAGACGGGTATACATCTCCCACTTGCCACGCGAGAAGGCAGTTGCCAAGTCTTTATCGATGGCTTTAGCCGAAGGTTTCTTGAGGAACTTCTCGAGATTCTGTTCGCTGGCGGTGATGGAGTTGTCGTACATATCGTCGATGTAGCGGTCGATGTCGCCCTTATACTCTTTGTCGATGGTGCCATAGAAGGCGGGCAACTCGATGTTCATCTCCCTATAGAGGGCAAAGAGGGCCTTGGCCACTTTACGGTCTACCTCATGGTCGTAGTCCTTATTATGTACTTGGGCATAGGACTTGCGCAGTTCGTCGCTCCACTTGGCTACGGCCTCCTTGTTCTTACCCTTGATGGCCACCTTGAGGCTGTCCATCACGCGGTAGGGAGCACCAAACTCAATACCCATCATGAAGGTCTCGGTGAAGGCCATGCGCAGATAGGTAATAGGAGAACTCTCGGCTATCACCTCATCAATCTTTGCCACCACGGCAGCATACTCATCGTTGCCCTTCTCGGCAGCAAAGCGGGCAAAGCGGGCCTCCTGTTCGCTCTTGGCCTCACGCACCTTGTTGTCGATGATGGCTTTGTTCATGCCAATAGAGTTCTTCCAATAGTTACTGCTGCTGGCATACTTGCCAGCATATTGGATACGTACCTTGTCGCTGGCCGCCATCTCACGCTTGAGTACCTCCTGACGAGCCTCACGAACCTGGATACGCGGAGTGTTCTGGCAATCCATACGTTGCTGTATTTCACTGCGGGTAAGGAATCGCTGGGTGCTGCCAGGGAATCCCATCACCATGGCGTAATCACCCTCATCGAGTCCCTTAATAGAAATGCTCAGGTGCTTGGGAGTGCGGAGAGGCACGTTGTCCTCACTATACAGGGCTGGATTGCCCAACGAGTCGGCATAGATACGGAACATGGAGAAGTCGCCCGTGTGGCGCGGCCACATCCAATTGTCGGTCTCTCCGCCAAACTTACCTACCGACGAGGGAGGTGCGGCTACCATGCGCACATCGGAGTATACCTTGAGGAAGAACAGGTAGTAGCGGTTACCAGCATAGAAGGGACGCACCAAAGCTTCTACTCCCGGCACACCATCATATTCGCTCTGCTGTAGCTCCTCGCGAGCCATCTTGTCGAGGAATACATAAGACAGCGACTCATTGACACTGATGCTGTCGCTCTCTATCAAGGCATTCACCTTATCGGTAACGTCTACAATCTTCTCCACGAAGGTAAACTCAAGTCCAGGTGTAGGCAGTTCCTCGGCACGGGTCATTGCCCAGAATCCGTCGGTAAGGTAGTCGTGCTCTACCGAGCTGTGCTGCTGAATGGCCCCATAGCCACAGTGATGGTTGGTGAGGATGAGCCCCTCGGGCGATACAATCTCACCCGTACATCCACCACCGAAGATACCCACGGCATCCTTAATAGAGGGAGCAGCGGGGTTGTAGAGGTCGGTGCCTTCGAGCTGCAGGCCCTGCTTCTTCATCTGGTCTACCAAGTACTGCTCCTCCATCATCTGGAGCAGCCACATTCCTTCGTCGGCTCTCACGCCCAAGATGGCGCAGGCCAACATCATCGTCACATAGAATCTCTGTTTTCTCATTGTCGTTTGTTTATTGTCATTTTAGTTATCTATAGTCTTCTGCCTTATAGGGTGATATGTTGTTGAGCTTGCCTATCTCACCAGCCACCACAGGTGTGGTCATCAAGCGATGGAAATCGGCCACGGTGATAGCCGTCTTCGGAGCAAAGTGCTGCGAGGTCATATAGCGCAGCACGCTCAGGTAGAACTGTTCGCCCTCGGGATACTCAGCAGCCTTTTCCAGGTCGCTCATCACCACGAGCAGCTTACCCTTGCCCACGGCAAACTCAAACACGAGGCCCAGTTTGTGGTTACGTTCTATATTGTCGATAACCTGCACGATAGGACGGTAGTCGGCAGCCGTATTGTCGAGCTTGAAAGGGTGACTGGCCTTGATGACGGGGAACCACTGCCAGTTGGTGTGCATCTCAGTGGGGAAGCTGGCAAAGAGGGGATGCGCAGGATCGGTGAGGATGCCCAGCGTGCCGGGCGACACGTGGCGATTGTTGTTCTCCGAGATGGTCTTAAACATGCGGTAGTTCCAGTAATCGGTTTGGAAGAGTCCACCCACGGTTTGCTCCGAGGCATCGGGCATGAGCAGTACCGACTCGCCATTCTCGAGGCGGCGAGCAACATCGGCCGTCAAGGTGCGGACGATGAGAGTGCTCTCCTTCAGCGTTTCAAGGTCGTTCTTTGCAGGATATACCCAGATGTCATACGTATTGCACTCTGTATTACCCTCGACCTGCAGTGTCAGCTTCAACTGAGTGGCTTGCTGATAACCACTCAGGTCTATGTCGAGCACACCGGCATCGATGAGTCCAAACTTGTCGGTGGCTATGGTGAGTGCTCCGCTCTTTTCTCCGAGAGTCCAAGTTACGGTCTTTCCTTTCAGACTATTCTCGCCATAGTTGGCAATCTGAACGTCGGCATGCAGCACCTCATCGTTGGTGTAGCAAAACTTATCCGCAATGAGCAGGGGCACCACTGGAGCGCAGAATCCGCGCCACTCCTCAGCAGTGCACAGCCCCTTCGAGTCGAGGAAAGCATCGAGGATGCCTACATAGGCACTCCCCTGCCCCGGATAGTCCTGCAGGTCGAGCAGCTGGAATCCGGCCATATTCGGTGTGCGCAGATCCATCTCGATGTCCTGCTTGTAGAGGCGCAATGACCACTGACCGCTGGCTTGGCGGAAGGCCTTGGCCTGATCGGCCATGCCCGCCTTCTCCAGCCGGTCGCGGAAGATCTCCATATTATAAGGATAGAGCGCGCCCGTGTATTTGGCTATCTCGCCGTAGTTCGGGTAGGTCTGAAACTGGGCCGTCTCATGCGAGATGATGGGCACCTCGGCACGCGAGCACCCCTCCGCAAAGTTCATCCGTGTGTTGGGATAGAAATGATTGATCATACCTCCGTCGGCAGCATCGGCAAAGGAGAACGAGCCGCGTGTATGGGTACCATAGTTGCCCCATCCCTCACCGCCTACACGGCAGGTGACGAAGAAGTCCATACTGGGATTCACTCCCTGATAGCCCAGATAGTAATTGGAGCTGAGCGTATAGATTTTGTCGGGAGACATCGTGCGGAAGTGCTCGATAAGTTCGGTCATCTTGGGGATGCTGCCACGCAGTTCGTTGCCCAGCGCAAACATGCGGAATGAGGGGTGATGAGCATATTCACGCATGACGGCCTCGCCCTCGGCCAACAGGAAGTCCATCAGCACCGTATCCTTGGGATTGACGTCGCCCCAGAAGGGGAGTTCGGGCTGTAGGTAGATGCCACACTCGTCGGCCGCCACGAAAGCCGCCTCGGGAGGGCACCACGAATGGAACCGCACGTGGTTGAGCCCATACTCCTGACACACTTTGAAGTAGTGGCGCCACGAATCCACATCCATAGCCACATGGCCCGTCAGAGGCCATACACACGCATCGTGCCTACCACGGAGGTAGATGGGATAACCACCAGCAAAGAACTGCTGTCCCTCGATATGGAAGTCCTTGAAGGCAGGGTGCACAGGAATCTGCGGTTTCTCGGGCAGCGAGGTGGCGAGAGAGATCTCACCTATGATACCGTTCCAATTGGTCTGCGTATTCTCCGTGTAGGCATGGCTACTGTCATACACTTGCCAGGGCACGCCACTGCCATTGTCTACCATGATAGCCAGCTCATGCACACCGGGAGTGAGCGCAGCCGTGAGGTCAAATCGCTGGGGAGTAGAGATATTATTGGCCGAGCCCACCAATACGCCATCGACATACACTTCTGTAGGTTTGGTACGCTCCAATGTCAAGTAGACATTCTCACCCGCCCACTTTTCGGGGATGGTCACCGTGCGGCGATACCATGCCCGTCCCTTATAGGAGTATGGGCGCGAGAGATGGGTAGTCTCACCCTTCCACGCTATAGGGTCGCCCTTACGGTTGGTATCGGTAGTGCCCGGAAGCACTATCGTATCACTCATCGCATCGTCGGGTTTTACCTGTCCGTCCCTATCAAGGGCAAACTGCCATACGCCACTCAGGTCGATGCGTTCCTCACCTGGAGTACATGAGAAGAGGCTCAACGCAACGGTACATAACAGAAATAACTTTTTCATCATTTTCACATACATATTATAGAGTTTTCAATCGTCATTCTATCAGGATTTTCTCTCCTTTACATATATATATGCCGCTCTGTAGAGGCGATTCACCATATACAGAAGCACTTGCGACCTTGCGTCCATCAAGTGTATATACCATATTGGAGAGATTCTGCTTTCCATCGCCAGATAGCTTATCCATCGATGTTTCGCCTTTTACAGAGATGACGAGTGGCTCAGATGTAGCATTGGCGATGCTTGTAGTACCGCTATAAAGTGCCTTGACAGTATAAATGCCAGGCTGCATCTGCTTGCATGTGTATACCGCCTTACCATCAGCATCGAGTGTAAGAGTACCAATGATACGGTCGTCACAATGAAGCTGTATGTAGCCTTCCGTTGCTCCACTCACACTCACGGCGATATCGAATGGCATCCCTACCTGCTGCTCGGCATTTGCCTCAATGTCTACACTCGCCACATCGGCACGTTCGGTTGCACTTACCCTATATAGGCGACTGCCATGAGCATAGATCGTATCGGAATATTCTGCATTGACAAAGGTGCCCATCGGCTTTCCCTGCCACATCTCGGTCAACAGGCATGGCTGATCGGGGGCAAAGCCCAAAGTCGTGAGATCAAGTGGGACAATATCGTAGCTGACAGGTGCAGGGTCTTCGGTAAAGATACGGAACTCCATTGTCACATTCGAGCCCGAAGGGGCATTCTTCACCTCATCATCATAGCCTACCACAGACTTGAAGGCAACATACTCGTGCCCTTCCGGTAGGGTAAAGGTCAGCATCGAGGGAGCATTCGTACCGAATCCCTTGGCATAGGTAGTTCCCTTCACACGAATGGCATTGCCGTCATTACTCCGATTCTTGCGCGGTGAGTTCCAACCGTTGATGGGATTGGCATCCCAGTTCAAGATATCACCCAAGGCTGTTTCATTACCTTCGGCATCAACAAGTACAGGATTGGCCCAGTCGGCATGGTCATAGCCGAGGCCATCGCCTCCGTTAGTCACTACGAGGTATAGTTTCTCGGCACCAGTAATATCGGCTTGCAAGGTTTGCCCATTTCGATTCTCAGCTTTGCGACTCACCAGCCCACTAGTAGCAAGTTGCTTGGCAGGATCCACACGCAACACCTTAGAGCCAGCATTGCCATCGGTCACCTCCTCACGATAGGTAGGGTCTTCTGTAAATACCATAAACTCTACCGACGACTTGCTTCCCTGATCGGTACCCGTCTTGTCCAAGCCCGCCTTGGCAGTAAATTTCACGGCATTAGCAGGAATATCAAAGAGTAGCATCGAATTGGCGTGTGTGGCAAATCCCTTCTGATAAGTCTTTCCATCAATCACCAAGGAGCCACCATTGAGGTTCTTGTTGGTCTGTATGCTTCCCCAGCCGCAGGTGCCGTGTACGTAACCTTGTGCCGTGAGGTCAATGGTAGTGCCATCGGCCAGCGTGACGGTAGGATTTATCCAGTCGGCATGGTCGCAATCGTAACTATCGCCTCCGTCAGTAGCAATCAAGACTAAAGTAGTGCTTCCCTCAGGGATAACAGCTTCCACATCGGTGGCATAACCAGTCGTGAGGTATGATATGGTACCACTACGATAGATGGCATTCTTGGGATTCACATACTCCGCACCACCAGCATTAAAGAGCGCCACAAACTTGTCTCCATTGGCGGGGTCGTCAGCTGTCCAGACAATACGGTTATCTTCCCTACTAAGCTGATGGTTACCAGCTGAATAGCTGTGCATATATAGTACATCCCGATTGGTAAGCAAGCGATTGTCCTCATCGCGATTCTTGGGCATATGGCCTCCATACATCAATGGCGACTTAAAGATAGTCCACAGATTCATCATTGTGTATTGCTCATCCTCCGTAAATCCACACCAGCGCTCAGCACCACGTTCGCCACGTATACTGATGCGTCCTAGCGGCAGCATATCGGCATCGGGCCAAGTACCGGGAGCGATATGAGGAGCCCACTTGGCACACACTTGGAACTGATAGTTGAGCTGACTCCAATTGTCCCAAAAGTCATCGACCGTACGCCACATATTGGCATGCGCCTTCACGTGCTCCACCTCACCCAAAGGAGTCTCACCCGGTGAAATGCTCAGCACGATAGGTCGACCGCAATAGTCAATGGCACGACGTATCATCTCAATCTCTGCCTTATGGTACGGACGAGCGATATCGTCAATCTTGATAAAGTCGACTCCCCACTCGGCATAGAGTTCAAAAATAGAATTATAATATTCCTGTGCACCCGGTTTCGAGTAGTCTACCTTATAATTATCGCGCAGCCACGTGCAAGCCGAGTCGTTATTGGCTATCATATCGCAAGTGATGCCGTCTGTACCCTTCACGGGTAGCTTCTTCTGGGCTGCTATCTTAGGCAAGCCGCGCATGATATGTATGCCAAACTTCAGTCCCTTGCCGTGCACATAGTCGGCCAACGGCTTGAACCCCTTGTCATTGGCAGCCGAAGGGAAGCGGTTTATGGCTGGTGTGTAGCGCCCATACTCATCGTATACGTATATGGGATTAGTCTGGTTATACCCTCCAGCCTTGTCATTCTCAACAAACCAGCGGATATCTACCACCACATATTCCCAACCATACTCAGCCAAATGCTCGGCCATATAGTCGGCATTGGCTTTAACTTCACTCTCTACCACTGTGGGACCAAAGCAATCCCACGAGTTCCAGCCCATAGGAGGAGTGAGCGCCCACGTCTGATACTCCATTTCCTTTCCGGTCTGTGCCACTGCGGCTAAAGCCATCAGGTTTGTCGCTATCAGCAATAAAAATCGTCTTTTCATATTATCTTATATAATAAATATCACTTAGGGAAGTTTGGCGACGGGCGATGCTCAAGCCGCATGAGACTATCCATCTCTGCAACCAATGCAGGATAGAGTGTCGCCAGATTGGTAGTCTCGTTGGGGTCGGTGTTGATACGGTACAGTTCAAGTGGAGTATTCCGCTTCACCGATACGGCTTTCCACTCCCCTCGAATGGCCGCTCGCTGCTTCCCTGGGAACTCCCAATATAGCAACCGGCTATCCGTATCCATCGGGGTGTTGCCGTCATAGAACAATGGGGCGACATTCGTGCCATCTATCTCCTGAGGCAGATATGCTGCGGCGCCGGCTACATGAGCGAGTGTAGGCATCACATCGGGGAACCATATGCGATTGTCAACGGTCTGTGGTGCCACATGCCTCGGCATATTGACAATGAAAGGTACACGCAAACCTCCTTCGTACATCTGGGCCTTCATGCCACGCAGGTCGCCCACACAACGTAGAGTTTCACGCGGAGCCTGACGAGCTGCACCATTATCAGAAGCGAAGATGACAAGGGTGTTGTCGCGTAGACCAAGAGAGTCCAGTTCGGCCAGCACACGCCCGACAGCACTGTCCATATGGGTTATCAGCGAAGCATATCGCTGGGTATTGGCTTCCCAAGGTGTATGGGCGTACCAATGAGTATCATCTATATTATAAGGCTCGTGCGGAGCATCGTAGGCCAAATAGAGGAAGAAGGGATAGTCTTGGTTACGACGTATGAAGCGAATGGCATCATCGGTAGAGAGGTCGGTGTTGTGAATGGCATGTGCCCCACCCTCATTCTCTACAATATTTATCAACTCCCTGCCATGAAAACGATAGTAGGGATAATAATAAGGATCATTGGAATGGGCTGTACTGATGAGCCAACCATAAAATTCATCGAATCCACGATTGAGGGGTGTGGCCTCGGGATTAAAGCCGTCGAGATGCCATTTGTTGACCAAACAGGTGCGATAGCCTGCTGCTCGAAGCACATCGGCAATCGTAGTGTCAGACTCCAGCAAGTGCATACGACGGATGGTCTGCTCCCCTTTCTTGCCCTCAATGCCCCCAGCCTGCACAAAATTATCACGAATAGTGCTATGCCCCGTATGCTTACCTGTCATCAAAGTACAGCGTGATGGAGAACTCACAGCCGAGCCTGCATAGCAGCGGGTGAATCGGGCCCCCGTAGCTGCCAACCGATCGATGACAGGGGTCTCAACATACTCATTGCCATAGCAGGACAAATCGGCATAGCCGAGATCATCGGCAAGAATAAACACGATATTGGGACGCGGCGAAGCAACTTCGCTTTGGGCATAAGCCTGCATGGTGGAGGTAGCAAGTAACCCAACAGCGCAAAGAGGGAGATTCTTCATAGTACCTATTATTATAGTGGGGCAGGCTCCCCTGCCCCACCCGATCATCATTACCGGACTTAGTCCACGTACTTCACCTTACCCCAATCGCGCGGTTTGGCTGCAGGAGCCTCGTCGGCATAACCGAAACCTACACAAAGGCACAACTCATAGTCTTCGCTGAAACCGAGCTTCTCAAGGATAGGCAGGCAAGCCTCATTGTCTGTCAAGAAGCGCACAGGGCTGCCTAAACAAATAGAGCCTACGCCCATAGACCAGGCCGAAAGCACCATATTCTCGGCCATAAGTCCGCAATCGTAAGCCGAGAAGTCGTACGACTTGGCGCGAGCTATAAACACCATCGTGGGAGCTCCACGGAAGCATCCCTTCACCATTTCAGGATCCATATCGGGATGTCCCTTGGCCATGGCATCCTTTATCTCGGCCATAAATTCGGGATTATCTACTACACGCACCTCCCACGACTGCTTGTTCTGTCCGTTCGGAGCATTGATGCCACACTTGAGGATGAGGTCCATCTTCTCACGCTCTACTGGCTGCGGCTTGTACTTACGGATGCTGCGACGTGCCATAATTGTTTTCACCACCTGATTCCCTGGGTGTTCACACATTGCAGTTGTCTCCTGTTTGTTTTGGCAACCGGCCAACATGCAGCCGAGGATGCCAACGGTTAAGATTGTCTTTTTCATATTCACTGTTCTTTAATAGTTTTTGTCATATTCCTATCACTCCTGCTCTTCGTCAAATATGGCGCCATCAAGCGACAAGATATCAGCCGAACGCTCGGAAGGCAACTCTTGCACCTGACGCAGCTTACGCTCTATGGCACGAGTGCGCTTACCTATCATCTCATCAAGCTGCGTGCCCGCAGTCTCCAAGTTCTTCTGCACCTTCATCAGCATACCGCCAAACTTCCCGAACTCCGTTTTCACTGCAGCCAACACAGTCCACACCTCACTCGAGCGCTTCTCTATAGCCAATGTGCGAAATCCCATCTGCAGGCTATTGAGAATGGCGCCAAGAGTTGTAGGTCCAGTTACGATAACCCTAAACTCACGTTGAAGCTGCTCTACAAGTGCTGTGCGACGAATAACCTCAGCATATATATTTTCGAAAGGAAGGAACATAATACCAAAGTCTGTAGTATAAGGCGGATCAAGATATTTGTCACGAATATCACGAGCCATTTTCTTGACCACTATTTCAAGCTGATGAGATGTCGCGTTGATACGGTCCACTTCCCCCGATTCATAAGCATCAAGGTATTGTTCGTAAGCATCTTTGGGGAACTTCGCATCTATCGGCAGGTATACGCATTCCAAGCCATCCTCCTTGCCTGGTAGTTTGACGGCAAACTCCACAAACTCCGTACTTTTCTGTTTGGTCTTCACATTAGCATCATACTGTTCCGGACTAAGCATCTGCTCCAGAAGGGCTTGCAACTGTACCTCCCCGAAGGTACCTCGGGTCTTCACGTTAGTGAGCACGCGCTTCAGTCCGCCCACATCTTGTGCCAGACTCTTCATCTCACCCAATCCCTGCTGCACATTTTCCAATTGCGTCCTTACCAACTCGAACGATTGTCCTATGCGTTCATTGAGTGTCTTCTGTAACTTCTCCTCCACCATCAGACGCATCTCATCGAGGCGCTTTTCCGTAGACTGCACCAACTGCTCTTGCCTACGGGTCATGGCCTCCAGCTTATCGCGTTGCAACTCATTGGTCGTAAGTAGATTTCTATTAAGTGTATCCAATATCTGCTGCAACTGCTGCACTTGATTATCGGCAATCTCCTTGCGCAGATCCTCTACGCGGCGTCCGAGCTCCATACGATTCTCGGCCATCTGCTCGCGTGTCGTACGCGACAGTTCCTCGCGCACCAACTGCAACTGACTCTGTATCTCTGCTGTCTGATCCGTCAACAGCTGGCGCAACTGTTCCTCACTCAGCGCCTGACACCGCCTACTTATCTTGACAGTAAAGACAAGAACTACAACATTGACTATCAACAATAGCGTCAACAATGCGCCAACGATATATATATAAATCCATATCTCCATGACATACTATTTTAAGTTACAAAGATACGAAGAAACGAGCAAAATATATTAAACTCATGCATTATTTTCAAAGTAAAGATTGCAAATAGTTTATATCTATCAGTCAATAGTTCATAAAAAGGGTAAGATATACCTAAATACATATATATAGTTATAGGGAATGCAGAAAAAAAGTCGTACCTTTGCACTCGAAAAACAAAAGACAGGGAATACTTTAATATATAAGGAAAGAAAAAACATATATAAAAATCTATTCAGAAATGGAACAAAACTTTATCAACGGACTTTGGAACAAAGAAATCAATGTGGCTGATTTCGTAAGTACCAACATTGCCCCCTACACAGGTGACGCCTCATTCCTGCAAGGCCCCACAGTGCGCACAACCAACCTTTGGAACCTTTGCTTGAAGGCTCTTGAGGAGGAGCGCAACAATGGTGGCGTACGTTCTCTTGACAACGTGACCGTATCTACCATCACCTCACACAAGGCCGGTTATATCGACAAGGAGAACGAGCTCATCGTAGGTCTCCAGACCGACGAACTCCTGAAGCGTTCTATCAAGCCCTTCGGTGGTATCAATGTAGTAGCCAAGGCTTGCCGCGAGAATGGTCTCGAAGTAGACGATAAGGTAAAAGATATCTTCACCCACTACCGCAAGACACACAACGACGGTGTGTTTGATGCTTATACCGACGAGATCCGCTCGTTCCGCTCATTGGGCTTCCTCACCGGTCTGCCCGACAACTATGCTCGTGGCCGTATCATCGGTGACTACCGCCGTCTGGCTCTCTATGGTATCGACCGTCTGATCGAGGCCAAGGAGGAGGACAAGCGCGCCATCAACGGCCCGATGACCGATGCCAACATCCGCCTTCGCGAAGAGGTGACAGAGCAGATCAAGGCCCTCAAGGATATCAAGGTGATGGGCGAGTACTACGGTCTCGACCTCAGCCGCCCCGCTACCTCTGCCCAGGAGGCCGTACAGTGGGTATACATGGCCTACCTCGCTGCCGTGAAGGAACAGGACGGTGCCGCCATGTCGCTCGGTAACGTATCTTCGTTCCTCGACATCTTCATCGAGTACGACCTCGCTCACGGCAAGATCAACGAGGTATTCGCACAGGAGCTCATCGACCAGTTCGTAATCAAGCTCCGTATGGTGCGTCACCTCCGTATGCAGTCATACAACGACATCTTTGCCGGCGACCCCACTTGGGTAACCGAGGCTATCGGTGGCCGCTTCAACGACGGCCGCACCAAGGTGACCAAGACCTCGTTCCGCTTCCTCCAGACATTGTACAACCTCGGCCCGAGCCCCGAACCCAACTTGACCATCCTCTGGAGCCCGCAGCTCCCCGAGGGCTTCAAGGAGTTCTGCGCCAAGGTATCTGTAGACACCAGCTCTATCCAGTACGAGAACGACAACCTGATGCGTGAGGTGCGCAACTGCGACGACTACGGTATCGCTTGCTGCGTATCTTACCAGGCTATCGGTAAGCAGATCCAGTTCTTCGGTGCCCGCGCCAATCTGGCCAAGGCTCTCTTGCTCGCCATCAACGGTGGCCGTTGCGAAAACACTGGTACTGTAATGGTGAAGGGTATCCCCGTACTCACCAGCGACGAGCTCAAGTTTGAGGAGGTAATGGCCAACTACAAGAAGGTGCTCACCGAGATTGCTCGCGTATACAACGAGGCAATGAACATTATCCACTACATGCACGACAAGTACTACTACGAGAAGGCACAGATGGCATTCATCGACACCAATCCTCGTATCAACTTGGCATATGGTGTAGCAGGTCTCTCTATTGCCCTCGACTCACTCTCAGCTATCCGCTATGCCAAGGTAACCGCCAAGCGTAACGAGATTGGTTTGACCGAGTCGTTCGACATTCAGGGCGAGTTCCCCTGCTTCGGTAACAACGATGACCGTGTAGACCAGCTCGGTGTAGACCTCGTATACTACTTCTCTGAAGAGTTGAAGAAGCTGCCCGTATACAAGAACGCACGTCCTACCCTCTCACTCCTCACCATCACCTCAAACGTGATGTACGGAAAGAAGACCGGTGCTACACCTGACGGTCGTGCCAAGGGTATCCCCTTCGCACCCGGTGCCAACCCCATGCACGGACGCGACAAGAACGGTGCCATCGCATCGCTCAGCTCAGTGGCCAAGCTCCGCTACCGCGACTCACAGGACGGTATCTCCAACACCTTTTCTATCATCCCGAAGTCACTCGGCCCCACACCCGAAGAGCGTGTAGAGAACCTCGTGACCATGATGGACGGCTACTTCACCAAGGGTGCACACCACCTCAACGTGAACGTGCTCAACCGCGAGATGCTGATGGACGCCATGGAGCATCCCGAGAAGTATCCGCAGCTCACCATCCGTGTATCGGGTTATGCCGTTAACTTCATCAAGCTGAGCCGCGAGCACCAGTTGGAGGTTATCAGCCGTTCGTTCCACGAGAGAATGTAATATAGAGACCCACCCCAACCCTCCCTGTGAGGGAGGGGGCTCGAGCCTCACTATAAAAACAATAAAAAAATAGATTCACTTTCAGCGATGTCTGAATTCCCTCCCTCATAGGGAGGGTTAGGGTGGGTCTCCTAATTATAGTTATGATAAACGTACACTCCTACGAAAGTATGGGGACATTCGACGGGCCGGGTCTCCGGCTCGTCGTTTTCCTTCAAGGCTGTCCCTTCCGCTGCCTCTACTGTGCCAACCCCGACACCATTGACCTCAAGGGTGGCAAGGCCACTCGCCCCGAAGAGATTGTCGATATGGCAGTCAGCCAAATACCCTTCTTCGGCAAGCGTGGCGGCATCACTTTCTCGGGCGGCGAACCCACCGTACAAGCCGAAGCCCTCGTACCCTTGGTTCGTGACCTCAAGAGCCACGGCATACACACCTGCATCGACACCAACGGCGGTATCTGGAACAAGCACGTCGAGGAACTCATGGCCGAGGTTGACCTCGTACTGCTCGACATCAAGCAGTTCAACCCCGAGCGCCATCGCCAGCTCACGGGTCGCAGCAACGAGCAGACCCTGCGCACTGCCGCATGGCTCGAAGAACATGCCCACCCTTTCTGGCTACGCTACGTATTGGTACCCGGCTATAGTGACATGGAGGAGGACATCCGTGCGCTTGGAGAAGCCCTTGGCCATTACAAGCAGATAGAACGTGTTGAGATACTGCCCTATCACCGCTTCGGCGTACACAAATGGGAAGCTATGGGTTGGAAGTACGAACTCAAAGAAGTAAAAGAGAATACGCAAGAGCAGTTACAACGTGCCGAGCGGCTCTTCAGCGAATACTTCCCCACCGTTATTGTCAACTAAAATAATGTTGCAGTACACCAAAGAAATCTCCATTCGATAAGCATGGGAGACGAGCTACCAATTTAAATTGGCGAGGGCGGAGTACCTCACGGTGCCCCACCCTCTATGTTTAAGAAACTACATTTACGTGGTTAATCGTTATACCAATCTATTACACTTATCTATCAATAGTTCTCCTTCTGTACCTCGAAGTATGACTGTGGATGCAGACAAGCGGGGCATGCCTTGGGCGCCTCTTCGGCTTCGATGATATATCCGCAGTTGCGGCATTGCCAGAACACCTTCCCATCTTTCTTGAATACGGAACCTTCCTCTACGTTCTTCAGCAATTCCAGGTAACGCTCCTCGTGCCCCTTCTCGGCAATAGCAACATTGCGATACATGGCAGCGATGGCAGGGAATCCCTCCTCGGCCGCAATATCTGCAAACTTGGGATAGTCGTCTACCCACTCCTCATGCTCACCGGCAGCGGCAGCACGGAGGTTCTCCATCGTGGTACCGATGACACCTGCAGGGAACTTGGCGGTAATCTCCACCATACCACCCTCAAGATATTTGAACATGCGCTTAGCATGCTCCTTCTCCTGCTCGGCAGTCTCGGTAAAGATGGCAGCAATCTGCTCGTAACCCTCTTTTTTTGCCTGACTGGCAAAATAGGTGTAGCGCATACGTGCCTGCGACTCACCTGCGAACGACATCATCAGATTCTTCTCGGTCTGTGTACCTTTAATACTTTTAGCCATAACTCTTTTCAATTTTAATAGGTGTTATTTATTGTTCTATTTCTTCATCTTTTGGCATTGCAAAGATAAGAGGATTTTTTTGACCATGCAAATAGACTGCATTTATTGACCGATATACAATGACTATAGAGACCATTCCATTAGAGCTAGTTTCACAAACTAAAGAGAGAGCCTTTCGGCCTACCGCAACAAAACACGTATTGTTTTCCGTATCCCCGTTCTTTGCTTCCTTCCCGCATTTTTCTAATCGCCCGTAGCTGCGTTCTTTTCGTCCGCCTTGGGGATTGAAAATCATGCAAGGTGAGAGGAAAGCGCCATTCAAGCCCCCCCAAAAAAACTGCAGCCGATGGTCAATGTAACCATCGGCTGCAATCATTTTGCTACAGGGGCTTACTACTCACCATCCCACAAATCCCCCCACGAGCCACGATGCTCATTTGATAGGTCGGGACCGCTACCTGCATTTCCATTACCAGTACCAGCGCTTCCTGTTTCATTGGATGTTGTCAACATCAACGCCTCGGTTTCAAGTTCAGCCACCTCCACAATAGGAGTCACATAATTCTTTTTCATTTTTCTGTTTTTTTTAGTTACTAAAAATTATCTTCTTGCCATTCTCTATATACATATTTCCCTTCTGAGGCTCTACTACTTTACGTCCCATAAGGTCGTAATATACAGGCGCGACATCCTCATTCTCCATCTCGTCAAAGCCTGTAGTGCCACCATCGTCGAAGCGTAGGCTGATGGACTTCGCTTCTGTGGGCATCCATGCTACAGGTATCTGCAGATAGGCCTTGCCAGCGCCAAGTGTATATCCATCGTCGATGCGATAGAACAGAGGAGCCTCGTCACCATCCTTTATCGTGTATCTGTAGTTGTAATAGAGGCCATCGTCACTAGTGCTATTAACGGGCGTGCTCTCCAGTGTACCTACAAGCATGTTGAGTGAGTTGTCATCGGTGCTCTCCAATACAGGCACAGTATATTCGCCAGGCTCGCCCTTAAGGAAGAGTCCTACGCCAGCCTTGGCAGTCATCACACGAGTGAGTGTAACCACACCCGTAGAGGGGTTGTATCCTGTGGCTGCATAGGCTTTCAGTCCATTCATCTCGCTGAAGTCAAGCGCATACTCAGAGCTGTAGGTGGCACTGCCGTATTGGTTGATGATGATGGTTACGGGCATGGCTTGGATATTGGCGAAATCACTCCAACAATCCGTAGTTTCATAAGCTGTAACTGACCCCTGAGGAACATAAACAGGAATCGATTTATTGACATTTTGAAATGTAAATTGATCAGCAACAACAGGCGGTGTCACAGCTTTACTCGTAATAGAAGAAAGCCCACAACCATAAAATGCACCACTTGCTAAGGTCTCTACATTTTCAGGAATCACAATAGACTTCAACTTGCTACATTCTGCGAATGCTCCCTCACCTATTAAAACCAGGCTATTGGGCAATGATACAGACTTAAGTTCTTCACAATAAGCAAACGCATTGTTACCGACAGACGTAATTCCCTCATTTATTATCACATCTCTAATAATCGCATCGTATACAGACCATGGTGTGCATTCACTCATATAATTATCCATTGCCCCCTCACCATCAATTATTAGTTCGCCATCATCTGTCAAGGTCCAAACTGGAAAATCAATCGCTTTAATATTGGCAATTTCACCCCAATACTTATCTGCTTTGTATGCATCGATTGCACCCGCTGGTACATATAGGATGGCTGTATCCTTTACCCGACCAAATGTATTTTCATCAACGCCGCTAGGCGGGACTAAAGCCGTGCAAACAATAGACGAAACACTTCCATTAATGAAGGCTTTCTGGAGATAGATTACACTTTCCGGAATTGTTATTGATGAATAGTCACCGTAGAAGAATCCTTCGGCCACACCTTTGACTCCACTCAAAATACATATATTTGAATAGTCCATCTTGGTGCAGTTTTCGCAATCTCCGCAATTCTTCACGCCTAAAACCCAATCAGACAAACGCAATATACCACAAGGCTGTTCTTTATACCATGCCGTACCGATAAAGGTCTCATTTCCAATTCTTGTTACACTCTCAGGGATAGCGACATTGTCAAGGTTACTACACCCAAAGAATACTCCACCACCGATACTAATCACACCTTCGGGAATAGAGGCATAAACAAGGCCACTTGAGATAAATGCAGCATCTCCAATATAGAGTACACTTTCAGGAATAGTCACTACAATGAGGTTAACACATTCTTCAAAAGCATAGTCCACTATACCCTTTGTACCTTCCTTTATGGAAAGTTCAAAATCCTCAGGCATCTCCCCTTTATATCCATAAAGCCAATTGTCTATATAGGCCACACCATCAGATTGATTATTATACCAAGCGGTACCATCAAGAACATCCTGCCCTATTCGGCACATGCTCTCTGGAATATCGATAGAAACAAGGTTGCTGCAATTCTGAAATGCGCGGTCGCCAATTTCTGTTACACCATCACTGATCACAACACTCTTTACTGATTCCGCAAAATCAAACCAAGGCACTAAACTAGCAGATGCATACCCCATCATTTTACCCGCGCCCTCAATCACAAGTTCGCCATTGTCTGTAAGTTTCCATGTAAGATTATCCCCACAGGTTCCCGATGGCATGATAGCCTCGATGCTCGAAAAGCTACCTCCCCATCCAGCGTCCTTATACGCTGTGAGTGAACTTTGGGGAATATACAAAACTGCCGTAGAAGGTATACCGCCAAAGACCTGATTCCCCTGCAAGGTTGGCGGATTTTCTGCTTCACATGTTATGGAGATTAAGTTGCTGCAACCATAGAAAGCGTAATCCCCAACACTAGCCACACTTGCAGGTAAAACAATTTCAACAAGAGCATTGCAATCCTCAAAGGCAGATTCTTCAATAACTGCAACATTGCTAGGAATACTAACCGATGTCAGATTACTACACTCATAAAATGTATACCCTCTGATAGCTGTTACGTTTTTTGGGATAACAATACAGGAAAGACCTATGCAACCACGAAAAGCATAGTTTCCAATACTTTCTATACTTGTGGGAAAATTAATGTTATTAATTTCCTTACAACCACGGAAAGCATAACTACCAATAGTCACCACACCCTCCGAAAGTGTAATGGAGGTGAGTCCACTACAATGTTCGAACGCGTAATGGCCAACATTCGTTACAGAAGAGGGAAGACATACAGAAGTAAGTGTATTGCATTCCTCAAAAGCACGATTTCCAATACTTAAGACACTATATGTCTGACCATTGTAGGAAACAGCTGTAGGGATTTCCAATTCGCCGCTATATTCCTCATCATAAGAATAATAATAATCACCTTTATACGTCACCTCTACCGTCAGATTTGTAGAGGAAGTGATATTGTAATAGATACCATCCACCTCAAAATCGTGGGCACTCGCAGCAATGCTGCACAGCAGCATCACCATTATCAAAGCAAAATGTTTGTGTTTCATAATGTTCTATTAATATTTCAGTAAATAGTTTTCTTTCCGTCAATCAAGTACAACGAGCCACGTTGAGGTGTGGTGACACGGCGACCCATGAGGTCATAGATGACACCTGACGGCAGCTCCAGACCCTCCATTTCCTCCATATCCGTAGTCTCGCCATCATCGAAGCGGTAACGAATGGATTTCGCCTCTACGGGGAGCCATGCTACAGGTATCTGCAGATAGGCCTTGCCCGTACCGAGCGTATAGCCGTCATCGACACGATAGAACAAAGGAGCCTCATCACCGTCCTTTATCGTGTATCTGTAGTTGTAATAGAGTCCGTCGCTACTTGTGCTGTTGACAGCAGTGCTCCCCAATGTACCTACGAGCATGTTGAGCGAGTTGTCAAGCGATGAAGAAATGATAGGAACCATATACGCGCCTGGATCACCCTTGATGAAGAGTCCCGTACCCGCCTTCGCGGTATTTACGCGCATGAGCGTCACCACTCCCGTGCCCGTATTATAGCCTGCTGCCACGTATGCCTTCAGACCTTCCACCGCACTGAAGTCGAGTGCCTTGTTCGAGCAGTAGGTGCCACTGCCATATTGGTTGATGGTAATCTTCACATAGGTAGCCTCCTCTACGGTGACTGTGCACGATGCGCTCACCCCGCTACCATCACTAGCAGTAGCGGTAATGGTGGCCGTGCCAGAAGCTACGGCAGTGACCTTGCCATCGACTACAGTAGCCACTTCCTCATCGCTACTGCTCCAAGTGAGCGAGGGGTTGGTGGCATAGATGGGAGCTACGGTAGCGGTGAGTGTCAGTGTAGTACCCTCTACCATAGTCACTGTGGTTTGGCTTAGGGTGATGCCTGTCACCAGTTCGTCGGTCAGTGACACTATGGTACCGAAGCTGCTCCATGGAGCCGTAGCCTTGTAGCTCTCAATGGCACTAGCTGGTGCGTGCAGGGTAACATATTCGGGGTAAGAACCATCAAAGGCATCTGCCTCTGCTGTGGGCACCGTCTCCGCGTTGCAATATACATCCAAGAGCTCGGGGCAATTGGCAAAAGCCTTAGAACCTATGCTGCTGATTTTGCTGGATTGTAGTGCTACGGTAGTCAGGCTACTGCAACTAGCGAAAGCTGCTTCTCCAATACTCGTCACACTTTCGGGGAGGGTGATGGAGGTGAGACTACTGCAACTCTGGAAAGCATAGTTTCCAATGCTCGTCACGCTCTCGGGGATGGTAATGGAGGTGAGACTACTGCAACTCCGGAAAGCAGAGTTTCCAATGCTCGTCACGCTCTCGGGGATAATGATGGAAATAAGGCTGATGCAATTGTAGAAAGCAGAGTACCCAATACTCGTCACGCCCTCAGGAATGGTGATGGAAGTCAGGCTACTGCAACTAGCGAAAGCTGCTTCTCCAATACTTGTCACACTCTCGGGGATGGCGATGGTGGCAAGGTTGCCGCAACCAGCGAAAGCCTCGTCACCAATGCTCGTCACACCCTCAGGAATGGTGATGGAGGTGAGGCTGCTGCATACATAGAAAGCTCTTTCTCCAATGCTAGTCACACCCTCAGGAATGGTGATGGAGGCGAGGCTGCTGCAATTATAGAAAGCAGCGTCTCCAATGCTAGTCAC
>CAZMZC010000035.1:0-34869 GCA_964570685.1 uncultured Bacteroidaceae bacterium
ACCCGTGTTCCATGCGTGAGAGGCATGTGTCCTAGCCGCTAGACGAAAGCGCCATCTTGCAAAAGAGCGGAAGCTGGGGGATTCGAACCCCCGGTACGGTAACCCGTACGGCAGTTTAGCAAACTGCTGGTTTCAGCCACTCACCCAAACTTCCATTGAGGACTAACTATTTCCCTTTTGCGGCTGCAAAGGTAGATACTTTTTTCGAATCCACCAATAAAACTGAAGTTTTTTTTCGTATCTTTGTAAAAATTTATAGTCAGGGTACGATTCCCACTCTTTCTACGTTAATAGAAAAGAATATACATAAAGAATCATGAGCATAGAGAAGCACGAGACAATGCCACGCGGATGCCGCATCATCGAGTTCCCCCAATTTATGGATGCTCGCGGAGGTCTCTCCTTTGCAGAGAGCGAAGGGCACATCCCATTCGCCGTAGAACGCGTGTTTTGGCTATACAATCTCACGGACTGCCGCTCGCGAGGCGGACATTCACACGGGCACTGCGCCCAAGTAGTGGTAGCCGTACATGGTGCGTTCGACCTCGTGCTCGACGATGGCGAGGTGAGCACGACCATACACCTCGATTCTCCCCACCGCGGCGTACTCATCGCCCCCACCGTGTGGGACGAACTGAAGGACTTTACCGAGGGAACGGTAGTGATGGTGATGGCCTCGCACCACTTCGATGCTGAGGACTACATCAGCGACTACGAGGAGTTTCGCGGCGAACTGGTGGAACTGAAGCCCTACGACAACACTCGTGCCAATGAGTGGGACGACTTCATAGACCGCGCAAAGAACGGGACCTTCCTCTACAAGCGCGGCTACATGGACTACCATGCCGACCGTTTCACCGACTGCTCACTGATGTTCTACAAGCGCGGCGAACTCATCGGCCAGCTGCCTGCCTCCTGGAACAAGGAGCAGCGTACGGTGACCTCGCACGGTGGTCTCACCTATGGCGGACTATTGCTTTCCGAAGGAGCCACCACCATCGAGACACTCAACATGATGAGCTGCGCCGCGTCATGGTTTGCCCATCACCTGGGAGCCAAGGAATGGATATACAAGCCCATACCTTATATATATAATAGCGTGCCGAGCGAGGAGGACCTCTACGCCCTCTTCCGCATGGATGCCAAGCTAGCGAGCCGCTCCGTAGCCTCGGCCATCAGCTGCGACCGCCGTGTAGCCATGCGTACCCTACGCAAGCGCTGTATCGCCAAGGCACGCAAGAGCCAGCTGCACTACGAGGAGTCTGCCGAGTGGAGCACCTTCTGGCCCCAGCTCAAGACCATCCTCAAGAGCCGCCACGATGCCACACCCGTGCACACCCTTGAAGAGATTGAGCTGCTGGCTTCCCGCTTCCCCGAGAACATACGCCTCTTCGTGGCTCGCCACGAAGGCGCCATCGTAGCCGGAGCCGTAGTATACGAAACCGAAATGGTAGTCCACACCCAATACCTTGCCGTATCAGATGAGGGTACCCGACACCACGCCCTCGATGGCCTCATCGCCTACCTGGCCGAGAAGCGCTATGCCGACAAGCCCTACCTCGACCTCGGCACCTCGATGGAGCCAGCTACCTCGATGCTCAACGAAGGCCTCATCTTCCAGAAAGAGGGGTTCGGAGCACGGGCAGTAGTGTATGATGCCTACTCGGTACGATTAGAATAGTTCTCAATTCTCAGAGAGTTCGGAACCCCAGACTTCTCAGAGAGAACCAACCACAAACACGCATCGACCTATGATCAAGTTTCTCGACATACAAGCCATAAATGCCGCCCACGGAGCAGAGATTGAGGAGGCGGTGCTACGCGCCACACGCTCGGGCTGGTATCTCCGTGGAGAGGAGACACGCCGCTTCGAAGCCGACTACGCCCGCTACATCGGCTGCCGCCATGCCATCGGGTGCGGCAACGGCCTCGACGCCTTGCGCCTCATCTTCCGCGCCTACATCGAAATGGGCTGCCTCCACGAAGGCGACGAGGTGATAGTACCCGCCAACACCTACATCGCCAGCATACTGGCCGTCACCGATAACCGCCTCACGCCCATCTTCGTAGAGCCCAATGCCGAGACACTGCAAATCGACGACACGCTGATAGAGCAAGCCATCACACCCCGCACACGAGCCATCCTCATCGTACACCTCTATGGCCGTTGCGCCTATACAGAGCATATAGGCAACCTGTGCCAACAGCACAACCTGCTGCTCATCGAGGACAATGCGCAGGCGCATGGATGCAAGGGACAATTGACAATTGACAATTGCTTTTCCCTTCGGCCAGCGAACTTCGTTTCACTATTCACAATTGGCTCCGCGACGCCTTCAGAACACGAAAAACATCAAGACTATAATTGTCAATTGCCAATTGTCAATTGTCAATTCAGAAAGACCGGTTCCCTCGGCCACGCCGCAGGCCACAGCTTCTACCCCGGCAAGAACCTCGGTGCATTGGGTGATGCCGGGTGCGTCACCACCGACGATGACCAGTTGGCAGCTACGGTGCGTGCCTTGGGCAACTACGGCTCTGCCGAGAAGTACGTGTTCCGCTACACCGGCTACAACAGCCGCATCGATGAGCTGCAAGCCGCCGTGCTCGTCGCCAAGCTGCCCCACCTCGATGACGACAATCGCCACCGCGCCACTATCGCCGAACTTTATTATAACGGTATAGCCAACCCGCTCATCCGCCTGCCACGCCACGTCGGCCCCGAGCATAACGTCTACCACCTCTTCCCCATCTTCTGCGACGAGCGCGACCGCCTGCAGCAGTACCTCAAGGAACACGGCATCGAGACTCTCATCCACTACCCCATCCCGCCCCATCGGCAGGAATGCTACAGAGAGTATGCCCATCTGTCGCTGCCCATCACCGAGCAGATACACCGCACCGAGCTCTCCCTCCCTATCGGCCCCACGATGAGCGAAGCCGAGGCACAGCAAGTCATCGAGGCTATCAATGCATTCAAGCAAGAATAAAAAAACCTGTCAGAAGCCTGACAGGTTTTTAACTATTGCTGATTCGCAAAGAAAGCATCAGAGCACCTTCTTGTAAAGGGCGATGATATCTTCCTTCGTCACCTCGCGGGGATTGCCCGGAGTGCAGACGTCGGTGATGGCCTGTTCTGCCAAAGCGGGAATATCCTCCTCCTTGATGCCAATCTCTGTGAGGTGTTGCGGAATGCCCACTTCGATAGCAAGGTCGCGCACTGCCTTGCAAGCAGCTTCGGCTGCCTCCTCCTTGGTCATACCCTCACGATAGGCGTCCATAGCCTTGGCAATCTCTACATACTTGTCGAGGCATACAGGAGCGTTGAATTCCATAATAGTGGGGAGCAACAGAGCGTTAGCTACGCCGTGGGGGATATCGAAGAGCGAACCCATGGGATGGGCCATGCCGTGAACGACACCGAGACCGACATTAGAGAATGCCATGCCGGCAATATACTGGGCTACAGCCATACCGTTGCGGCCCACAGGGTTGGTAGGTTCAAAGACTGCTGTACGCAGGTACTTGTTGATCATGCGGATGGCCTCGATCTCAAACATATCGGACATCTCCCAAGCAGCCTTGGTGATGTATCCTTCGATGGCATGGGTCAGGGCATCGAGACCTGTAGCTGCTGTGGTACCCTTGGGCAATGAGTACATAAGCTCGGCATCCACGATAGAGCAGCAGGGGATGTCGTTGGGGTCAACGCACACCATCTTCTTCTGCTTCTCCTCATCGATGATAACGTAATTGATAGTAGTCTCAGCCGCCGTACCTGCCGTAGTGGGCAGTGCGATGATGGGCACACTCTTATGCTTGGTAGGAGCTACGCCTTCGAGCGACACTACATCGGCAAATTCGGGGTTGGTGATGATGATACCGATGCCCTTGGCCGTGTCCATAGCTGAACCGCCACCGATAGCCACAAGACTGTCGGCACCCGATTGCTTGAATGCCTCTACACCCATCTGTACGTTGGTCACAGTAGGATTGGGCTTTACTTCACTGTAGATCTCATAAGGAATGCCTGCCTCGTCGAGCACGTCGCTCACCATCTTGGCTACACCATATTGGATAAGCCCCTTGTCGGTTACAATCATGGCTTTCTTGAAGCCCAAACGGGCGATTACACCAGGGAGTTCCTTACGTGCTCCGGGACCGAAGTACGACACTTCGTTGAGGATAAAACGATTTACCATTGTGTTCTTTTCTTTTTAGTTAGTATTAGGATAAAACGGTTTTCACGGGATTACAGAACAAAAGTAAACTATCTCATCGAGAATTCAAAACTTATGAGCAAAAAATTGGCAAGCAACATGTTGCCTGCCAATTCTATTAGTAAATATAGGAGATTACTCCTTGTTGATGAACCAGTTGTCGGGAGTAGAGAGACGAACAAAAAGTTCTTCATTGCGCGGATGATTCTCACCCTTACGACGAGCCACCTTATCAGCCAAATAGGTTGGATCATCACGATGCTGAGCTACACGCATTAGGTCGGCAAAGCGGTTGCCCTCAAAGGCAGTCTCCAAAGCCATTTCGTCAACAATGAGATCTTCGACCTTCTCTACCAGATAGTTCCTGGGATATACATCCATTATAAGTGTATCGGGACTCTCCTTATCTTTTCTGCGGTCGGGATTGCGCCACTCTGATACAGCATACTGTCCATACTCACCTTCATCTTCAGAATGGTAAACGGTGAGATACACGATAGTGTCTCCCACAATACCAGTAGAAATATCATACAATGAATCGTTCACGAGGTAAGCAGTAACTGTAGGCTCTACACTTGAAGGCACAAAATCCTCATAAGTGGGGAGGTGATACTCATCGTTCCTACCTGCCGAACCTGCACCACGAGCGTGAATACCTTTATAAGCTGCATTATCTGCAGTGGGAATCATAAACGAAATGTTGCCATCAACAATACGTACTGAAGCTACACCATCCTTGAGGATTGTGAAAGCCGATTCACAATCGCCCATACGATTGAGAGCCTCGGCCATACGAAGGTATACGTTACCGACAGTGTATACAGGAAGGGTATAGTTACTAAAATACTTGTAGTTGACCAAATACTTGCTCTCTACATTTATTCTATACCATTCCTCTTCATCGGGCAAGTTAGGATTGTATGAGTCGTCGGTCCATTCAAACCAGCCATAGTCTCTGATAGCACGAGTATCACCGCATGCGATATGGCGGATGGTGGTGGCATTTTGCTCATAAGCATAGTCCTGCTTCTCTGCAAGCTCTTTCCATGCATACGAGGGCGATATGGGTCGCTTGCCCTCATTTACATCAGTAGAACTGAAGATATTGTTAAGGTTCGTAGTGGTACCAGTCAGTTTGCTATCTGACATAGGGATGACACAGATGTTCTCATCTGTAGAGATAAAGACTGAAAGACCTGCAAAATCATTGGTATTGGCATTGAACCCACTTACGGAGACACCATTGTTCACTGTGCCCAGTCCTTCGTTGTACATATACTCGGCATAGTAGCGGTATGCGTTCGCATAGTCCCCCTTCCACAAATACATGTCGCCCAAGAGCAGACGGATGGGGAAGAACATCTTACGCGAGTCTTTCTTATTAATCTCGCCATAGTTGGGATATTCTGTGTTGACATAAGGAAGAAGATCAGCTATGAAATAGTCACACACATCTTCAAAGGTATAATAGGGATAATCCTTCTCGGCATCTACCACCGAAAGAATAGGCTCGGTAATGAATGGAACAGATTTATAGACGAGAGTCATCTGCAAGTAGGTCCAAGCACGAATGGCCTTTACCACGGCATACTCCCGCAACAACACGGCCTGATTGGACACGAGGACGGTGGTATCGACCTTAGAAAGGAAATAATTGCAATTATTGATGACAGCGTAATAGTCACTATAGTTACAATAGGTATTTGAGGGCGACACGTTATAATTTATAATCTCGCGCAAATCGTTCTCTGTATTGACATTCTCATCCACCAAATCACCACGGAGTTCGCCAAGAAGCACTGTGCGATCAGCAATACCCTGTACCTTACTCAAGATACCAATTACGGAATACAAGCTGTCGGCTGGTGAATTGATTTCATGACTACCCTCGTATTGCACCGACGAGGAGGTCACGTCAAACATATCTTCACACGCTGTAAATACACCCAGTACAGTGCACAGCGCCATCGTATAGAATATTGATTTTCTTTTCATAATCGTTGCTTTTTAGAGGTTAATCTTGATACCCATCAACACGCTACGGCCCTGTGCCGTAAGACCACGGTCGATACCCTGATACAATACAGAGTTACCAGCCCATACCTCAGGATCGCTACCCAGATAGTTGGTGAGTGTAAAGAGATTGTTGGCAGTAGCCCATACGGTAAGACCTTGCAACCATACCGAGTTGACAGGAAGCTCATAGCTGAGAGTCACACTACGGAGACGGAGATATGAGCCATCCTCAATCCAGCGGTCAGAGAAGCGTGCATTGCCCATAGGGTCACCAAATGTAGCCTTGGGAATATCAGTCTGTTGTCCCTCAGCAATCCAACGACGGTTGAGAGCGGTAGTCTGATTGAAGAACTGCGAGCCACCCTCGAGCAATGAGCGCTGATAGTTGTAGATGTCATTACCATACGAATAGCTGAAATTCATATCCAGCGTGAAATGCTTGTATGATAGGCTAGAATAGAGATTGCCATATACATCGGGATTGGGATCGCCAATAACGACCATATCCTTTTCATTGATGATGCCATCGGCCACGTGGTCAACGAACTTCATATCGCCAGCACCGAACGGAGTGATCTCACCTGTATTGGCAACCAAAGTAAGACCGGCCTCCTCGGCCTCCTGTTGTGTGGCATAGACACCATCGGTCTCGTAACCATAGAAGACACCTGCTGCACGTCCTACAGAAGTAAGCACATTAGCGCCATAGATCTTTGTCGTGTAGTCTCCATCGGGTAATGCGGTAATCTTGTTCTTATAAGTTGTAGCATTGGCACCAAGCTCCCACTTCCAGTTCTTGCGATTGAGCAACTTGAAGCGTACACCAAAGTCCATACCGATATTCTCCAATGAGCCGTCATTAGACCAATAATAACCCTCACCAGAAATTTCAGGTAATGACTTCAAAGTAAGCAGATTGTTGGTATAGCTCTTGAAGAAGTTGAGCGAAAGTCCTAAGATATCGTTATACTCAGTAAGGTCGAGGCCTACACGGAAACGATGGGTAGTCTCCCACTGTACACCTGTGTTACCGATATTGTTCAGCACAAGACCTACAGAACCATTCAGGAATCGATTGGCAGCAAGGCTGGTACGCGATGCACTGATAGCGATATCATCGTTGCCCGAAGCATCATAACCGGCACTCAACTTCAAACTGTTGATACCGAGCTTTTCTCTATCGAAGAAGTCCTCAGAAGATACCAACCAAGCAGTCTGTACCGACGGGAACAAGCCCCAGTGCACACCGGCCAACTTGATGCCCGACTTCACATCCTTACCGAAGCGAGAGGTTGTTTCCATAGAAAGACCTCCCTGTACAAAGTACTTGTACTTGTAGCTATAGTCAGCATTAGCATAGTAAGCAAATGAGCGCCAAGTATCATCGACACCGCCCACATCGCTAAAGTTCAACGAGCCTGAGACGTTAGGAGTCTTGTCGTTACCAGTGTTGTGACCCTCTTGAGCCGTAGACACGTAATTGTCATTGGTAAAGCGGAAACCACCTACCAGATTGAGGTAATGTGCCTTGTTGCGGTGGGTCCAGTCAATCTTTGTATCACTAAAGAGCGACTCCTGCTTGGCATTAAAGGCCGCAGCGCGGTTGCTTGATGAACCCACACCATCAATATAGAAGGTAGGAGTACCTGTCATTGGCACAAACGAACGTTGGTTGTTGTTTGACAAGGCATAGTAGAACAAAGTAGTAGCATAAAGGTTGCTATTGAAATCGTAGCGAGGAGCTACCGTAATATTGAACATGCTATACTCCAAGCGATTCTTATTCTTTGCATCACCATACTTGTTGATAGCTACGGGATTGGCCCATGAAGTATTAAGTCCAAAACCATCAGCAAAGTCATCGGCTTCAGAGACAAAAGTAGTCACGGCACCATTTTCATCCTGACGATAAGGATTCAAGAAAGGTGCCTTGATCAATGCCAAGAAGTTAGGTGAAAGGATAGTTTCGGCAGTAAAGTCCTCGATGATACCATCGTCGCGCAAGTTACGTGTATTGTAATTGTAAGCTACGTCGAAACGGGTACTTAGGTTACCAATCAGCTTGATATCTGTATTGAAACGAAGGTTCATACGGCTGAAATTATTAAAATCAAGCGTACTCTCGGCACCAGTATAGCCCAATGAAAGGTTGTAGTCGGCTACCTCGTCACCACCCTGAACACTGATGTTGTAGTTCTGAGTGATGGCCTCACGATATACATACTCATCCCACTTGGTTTCGTTATGATACATGTGGTAATAGTAATAATCAGGATCCTCGTTCAAGAACTTGAAATTTGTAAGTTCGGTACCCGTGCTGCCGATAAGTTCAGAAGCATACATACGATACTGGCTTGCATTCATCATTGAAGGGCGGTCGGGCATAAGTTCTACACCAGCCATCACATTGGCTTCAATGCGAGTTGCCATACTGGTACTACGCTTGGTTTCAATGATAATGACACCATTAGAACCCTTAGTTCCGTACAATGCTGTAGCATTCTTAAGGACGGTTACCTTGGCAATATCATTCACATTGATTGCCGAAAGCACATTATTATAGTGACCCTCATGCAAGGCATCGCGGCCATATTGCTGATCAAGATACACACCATCAAGGATGATGAGCGGCTGGGCATTGGCATTCAATGAGTTCAAACCACCGATAAACATAGCCGAACCCATAGCAGGAGTGCCGCTACGAGTGATTGAATACAAGTCGCCACCAAGGCGTGTGCCAATCTCCTGATCAATCGTGAGAGCTGTACTCAATGAGAAGTCTTCGGTAGAAGCCACATCAGTAACCAGCACCTCGGCGGTGTAGTCGTTGGTAAACTGCTCTGAGTGCATGAATACCTCTTGTGCCTTCTCACTGACAGCCATCTGAACGAGGTTATAACCAGGAGCTGTCAAATCAAGCAAGGTTACAAATGTAGGCACATTAAGCGTATAGGCACCCGTTTCATTGGTCATCACCGAATATTTGGAGTTACCATGAGCAGCCACACGAACACCCGCCAGTGGAGTACGTGTTGCGGCATCATAAGCCACACCACTTACGGTCACCATCTTTTCTGTCTGCTGCACTGAGTCCTCAGGCATTGCTGCATAGCCAGGAGTTGTGAGCGACATACCGCCTGCAACCAAACAGCACAATACAAACTGTATATGATTATTCATCTTCTTCATAATCTATCATTCTTTTATAGGTTCAAATATCACGCAGTCAATCAACATCGTACGCGACTTGGTCTTGTCTTTTGAACTAACCACAGACTTCACTTTTAGCGTTGTTGACGATTTTTCCTCACCATAAGTAGCTACCGGGAAGGTGAAGGTGCCTACATGAACGGTATCAATACGAGTGGGATCAACAAGCAAAGAGTCCTTAGTCATAGCCAAATTAGCTGTTTTAGTTCTACCCTGCTCATCGAGGTAGCTCAACGATACATTCAGATGGTTAGGCTTGATGCCAATGCTACGGTCAGTAGCCAAACTCTGAGGTAAGAAAACCACCTTAACATCATACGTGGCCGCTAATGTGTTCCATATATTAAAATCGACTTCTGTAACCGAATTGGAACTCTTAGGAACAATCTCCAAATATTGTCCACCCGACACCTTCGTATACAAAGAGTCAGAATACTGAAGATTTCTACGATACTCAACGGAGGTAGTTTCCTTTACCTTATGACCGTTGACACGCTCACCCTCAACCTTCAGACGATTATGCCATGAATCCCAAGGATGGTGATAAAGCTCATCTACAACAAAAACATTGCCATTGCTACAAACGAGTCCTTCATCAAGCGAATCATAGTCCTTCAAGATATAATCGAACGGAGTGTAGAACACATTACCCGTAGTAGACACCAGCGAATCCTGCACGTTGCCCTGCATGGTGTGACTAAACACGAGGTCGTTGATGATACCCAACTTCGTATAACGCTCTTGCAGAGAATCGCGATACTCATTCTTATTGTGGAAGGTATAATACGGAGCTATACGTTCGTATGCTGCATCCCAAGCCTTATTGGTAGGCAGCAACATGGTATAGGTACTGTCCTCGTTATTGAGTTTACCCACTAAATAATGCAGCATATTATAGGTAACCACAACAGAGTCTACATAGGTCTGCAAACCATCTACGATGGGGCCCTTCACGCTGGACTCCTCATCCAGTTCCTCCTCGTCAAAGGAGTACATAAACTTACAGATGTTGCTATACTCATCATTAATGGTCAAGTACTCCCACACATTGTAGAAGAAAGGTACATGGCTGCTAATGATATGCAACACACCATTCTTGGCAATGATATTAGAGGTTGTGAGTGTAGCATCACCGAAGGTATAGGTATCGCCCACCTTAGTAAAGGTTACCAACTTCTCATTGAGCATCTGCACATCTTTGTCAACCGTAGCATTATTGGCCGAATGAACAAAACGTGCAATATGGTTGCCAAGCACCTCATTCTTGACCTTCTCGTCGCTAAATCCGGCAACATCAATTGTTCCTTGGGGAGCAAATACAGTATACATTTGGTCACCATCAAGCATCTTGTCATAGCCACATTGTTTCAAACAATCGGCAAATCCCTGAAGTTCAGGATGCGATACAATCTCTTCCCAAAGGGTCTTATCGGCAATCTGCTGTTGATTGTCTACATCATAGTGGCCGTTCCATACATCAGTACAACTGCCAAGTGCAAAAGGCAACATCAGCAATAGGCCAATACGTTTAATATATTCAATATATCTCATAGTCTTATACTTTTAATAGATTAGTGACGATCCTCGGGCACGATGGGCGAATCGTAAACGCTCTTCGGACAAAGCTCAATATAGTCTAACATAAACTCCTCACCCGATTCATCAACAGCGCGGAAACGGATGTAATGGTCTTCTGTGTTATGCAAATATTGTGTTGCCACAATACGGCGAAGAATATTCTGATGAATAGGAGCCATATCACTCTCATTGGTACCCATAGTCTGAGTATCAGGAGCACGCATGTAACCGCGGTTGTGCATAGCCTTGTCGTTCTTCACGATTTCTTCTGCCGAAAGACCATCTTCAGAGAACCAACCGATCTTAGGACTTGAAGAAGAGGCATTCAATGTCAAGTCAATAGGAATACCACAGGGAACATTATCTACATACACCTGTGTCACACCACGCTGCACCATAGGTACATAGCCATAACGAATTTCATAAGTTCCTTCCGGCACGGGAGGCAATTTGATAGCAAAGTCATACTGACCCATGGCGATAATCTCATCACCATACCAGCACCAGAATCCCCATACAGGGTGAGAGTACCATACTACAGCCTCTTGGTACATAATCATATTCTTCACGTAACCGTCAGGAAGCTGGTAGCACTTTTCCTCTTTGTTACGGAATATACCATTCGTAGCCAACTCGGGGAGCAAGGTAGCAGCATCAAAGCGCATACGATCGTTGAGCACCTTCATAGTCACATCAGTGCTGTATACCAACGGATAATCAATGGTATAGTACACACCATTGTTTCCATCAAATGATGCGGTCTTATCAATCACGGCACCACGTACTTGATACTGTGTGTCCCAACGGCGATTGAGATATAACTTCCACTCAGAGCGACGTCCACACTGTACCTTCAAGATAGTACCCTTACACATAGTCTCATAGAAGTCAAATGCATCGTACGAACCTTCGGGATAGTGCATGAAGGTATACAACTGACCCTCACTGGCATAAATCTTACGGTCAAGGAAGTGGTAAGCCACGAAACGGTTCAAAGGATTCTTCGGATGAGTAGGATCATCGTCATATAAGCCAGCATCCTTCGGGAAGGTTGCATCGTAAATACTCTTGGCATAAGCCGTCAGGTCATCAATATTGTGGATACCTAACTTCTCGTATACATCATTTGTTTCAATGAAACCTGTATAACCGAAACGACGTTTCTGAGGATACCAAGTATCCCAACCATGACGATCGTATCTGACACCGTTCTCACCAGGAGCCACATAAGCCTCATCCATATACAATTGCAAAGAGTCTTGGAAATGGGTAAGCTGCATAGCTTCGCAGAAGAGGCTGATGTCAGGATTCTCCATCATCAGGTCGGGCAAGCCGGCGATAGAGTGCATCAACACATGGTCAACCACATGCACTACACCATTCTCCAACTCCTCATCTCTAACGATAATCTTAGAGTCACGGTTGATATAGAAGTCGCCTGTGAGTGAGTCGATATACACCTGGATATAACGGTCATTCATATTGGCAGTACCCAATACGCCGTTGTCCATATCGGTAGTCAAGAAGTAGTCAAGCTCCGACTTTATCACGTGACCATATGAGATGGTATCGCATTCCTCATCGGTAAGTTCTTCTACGCTTGACTTTCCTCGCTCGGCCAAATAGAGTGCAAACGCCTCATTGGTAGGAGCGAAGCAAGTATAATTGCCATAGGCATCCAAAAGTTCCTTCACACCCGAACGCCCGAGCACATAGGTAAAGTCGCTGAAGCGCTCCTCTCTATTCTCCAGATAGTCGGTTATCATCTCTCCGGTGAATGTATAGTAATTCTCCGTCTTCAGTTCCTCTACACAGCTGGTGGTCAGCATAAGTGCAAACAAGGAACATATCATTACAATATATTTACTTCTTCTCATGGCAGAATTTATTTTGCGGTTGATATTGTTTCTTCTGTCTCATATTCAGGATTCTGCTTCAGCAGTGTATTCACTTTGAGCTCCTCTTCATAGATAGGCAGATAAAGCATATCGGGTTTTATCCACTTACTCTTCACTGCATCGGGCTTGTTGTACTTACGCTTAGCGAGGTCGAGCATCGGACCATTGGTACCATCGCGACGTGCCTTACGTACGAGGTCGAACCAGCGCTTGCCCTCAAGCATCAACTCACGCTGACGCTCAAGAAGCACCAACTCACGCATCTTGTTCTGAGAACCGTACGAAGAGAATGCCAACGAATCGCTCTCAGCAGCTGCCAAGTTGGAACGACGATACACCGCATTCGTAATATTGAAAGCCTTGCGCAGGTCATTGGATGCAGAGTCATTGCGTTCTACCAAAGCCTCGGCCTCCATCAACATCACGTCGGTCAAGCGATAGAATATCCAGTTGGTAAACATACCCAAAATCTTGTATGCTTCACCGTCATCATCAATCATACTTGATATGTATTTACGGATAGAATACACATTGACATCGTCTACATCAAACAACTCATACGGACGAATATCGGTCTTGGGGAAGATGGTATTTCCATCCTTAGCACCATCACCGATAAAAGCCGAAACTGAATAGGCACCCATTTCCACATCAGCAGCGCCATAATAGGCACGGAGCAAATCGCCCCTATCCTTTAAATTATAAGGGTAGTCTATCTGAATCTCAAAGATACTCTCAAATGAGTTACCTACACCAAAGATTTGGTTATATGCCTGATGCTTTCCATTGGTAGCACTTGCCTTCATGTTGGCCAACAAAGGATATTCACCATCATAGCTCATGCGTTCCTCTTCAGCCTCTTCTACCTTTGCAGCAATCACCTTCTCACAATACTCAACACACTCATCATAGCGTCCCATCCAAAGGTAGATATCGGCCAAGAGCGACCATACAGCCTGCTGGGTGATACGACCCTTGGTATAGGAAATATCCATCGAGGTTGTATTCATAGGATACTCCTTCACGGCATTGAGTTCGGCCTTCCGTAAGTCAGCCACCAATACATTGAGCACACTGTCAGGGTCAGCAGCTGCCACCATGAATGGTTTACTGTCATCTATCGTAGGCTCCAATACAAAAGGGACATCACGGAACGAGCGTACCAGATAGAAATAGCACAAAGCACGCAATGTCAACATCTCGGCCTCCATAGCCAACCATTCCGAATCATTGAAGTCGGGGTCGCGTTCAAGCACCTCGGGAGCATAATGCAACACCGTATTGCAACGATTGATTACTCGATAGAAGCTCGACCAATCAGCAATCTCATGATTAGGTAGAATATTACCCTCAAGCATTTCGGGAAGCTGCACATGGTTCACATATTTAACATCACTATTTATCAATCCCTTAGTCACGTTATCGGAACGCAACTCACCCCACATCATGGCACGTTTCAGGAACTCGCCATCAGCCATACCACTATAGCATGATGACACCACTGAGGTCACCTCGGCTTCATTCTCCCAGAAATTCTCCAATACAATTTCATTCAAAGGAACTGTACTCAAGAAGTCCTCGCAGGATGTCATGCACAGCACAGAGCAAAATGCTGCCGCTGTATATTTGATTTTATTAGTTATTCTTTTCATAGTACTATACCATTAGAATGTAACATTTAATCTGCATGTAAACGACTTGGCACGCGGAGTCTGCGAGTTGTCGGTGCTCAAGCCATAGCCACCATAGCCCACCTCGGGGTCAACGCCTGAATAGCGTGTCCAGTTGAAGAGGTTGTTGGCCGACATTGACAAGGTTGCCTTACGAATACCCAAACGCTTGGCAATCTCTGTATCAAGGCTATAGGAGAGCTGCAAGTAGTTCAAACGGCAGAAAGAGCCATCCTCTACGAAGCGGTCGCTACCCAAGAAGTTATAGCCGGCATTGTGCAACGCACGAGGAATAGTTGTCAAGTCGCCCTCAGTACGCCAACGCCAGTTAACAGCATAGCTCTGATTGCTGTTGCTGTACATATTCTCAGCATTCATCTTGGCCATATTCAGTACCTTGCTACCATAACGATAGTTGAACTGCATATTCATTGACCAACGCTTATAGAAGAAACGCAGACCAAAGCCACCAGTAACCAACGGGTTACAATTGCCAAGATAGACAATATCCAACTCATTGATGTTACCATCGTGGTTAACGTCCTCATAGATGGCATCACCACCCTGGAACTCATAGTTTGTTTCGCCATAGTTGAACATCATAGGCAGGGGCTTGCCCTTCTCATCGGTAATCACATTGCCATTGGCATCACGGGCTACCGGGGCACTCTCCTGCTCACCAGGGATATAGTCGCTGTATTGATATACTCCCTTGTAGCGGAATCCATAAATAGAACCAAACGCGTTAGCCACCTGTACACGAGTCAGATAAGAACCATTCTCATAGTTGAAGTCAGAATTCAAGCTGGCCAATACCGTCTCATCCATCTTAACAATCTCATTGACATTGTTGCCCAAAGTCAAATTAAAGCCTGCAGAGAAATCACCTACCTTGACACACTTGTTACCATAAATATTCAACTCCCAACCTTGGTTGCGCATAGTTCCCACATTCTTCCATGACAAGGAGCTATAACCGGTAGATGAAGGGATACGAACATTGGACATAAGAAGATCCTCAGACAACTGTGAATACATATTAATATCCATGGTGAACTTATCATCAAAGATACCGATATCTGTACCGATATTCCAAGTGGTCTTTGTCTCCCACTTTAGGTCTGAAAGGCGGATATTGTTAGGGGCAGTAGCAGCCATGTCACCATAGACATCGGCAGAAGAGTACTTACTGAAGTGCAGATACTCAGCACTCGGCTGCACACCTACCTGACCTACACCCGGACGAATTGAAAGCATTGACAACCAATCCAAGTCCTCCATAAAGGCCTCGTCACTGATATTCCAACGACCGGAGATAGAGGGGAAGAAGCCCCAACGGTTGCCAGCACCAAATTTGGTACTACCATCCAATCGGCCGGTAAGGGTCAATGCATACTTTGACTTGTACGAATAGTGCCCCTGATAGGTAAAATATACACTACGCCATTGGCTTTGGCTGGTCCACATATTCTCAAGCTGTCCTTGAGTAGTAGATGATGTAATATCACCAGAGGGGAGGCCATGTGATACCGTTCCGTAACCACTACCATCACCATTATTAATCTCCATACGCGCCATTGTAGTGAAGAAATGATCCTCATTGGCAAACTTAGGAGTAAAGGTCAAGGTATGACGTGTCTGGAAAGCAACACTCTTGCCTGAACTTTGTTCTGATCTATTAATCGAAGCTTCTGACCAAGCCAAAGTAGACAACTCACGCGGATAATACTTATCGGTGTAGTCGTTAAATACAGTCATAAGTACCTGACCCTCATAGTCTAACTGATGTCCACTATCGTCTGGACTAAGCAAATCATATACAATTTGGAAAAGAGCACTCAGATTGTACGAGCGGTACTCATTCTTAGCCAAGTTTGCCTCGGCGATAGGATTGATACGCTCACGTTGGTCTTTCAGGGCATCAGGCATTGATTGTAATGCAAGATAGTACTCACCAGTAGGCCTATCATTAGCATCTTCACGATAGATAGCCATATTGGGCATCTTCAGATAAGCAGCTCCAAGCAGATTTGAATAGTTACGCTTATTATCAGTATAGGTCAAGTTAAAGTCTGACTTAATCTTGATTCGCTCTGAGACCCAATAGTCAAGGTTCACACGGGTAGAGAAGCGGTCGAGGCTCTGTGCTATGATAGAACCTGTTTCGTGGTCATAACCACCTGATACACGGAAATTAGCTTTCTCACCACCACCAGACAGAGACAGGTAATGAGAATGCTTAGCGCCGACCTGCTTTACCGCATCTACCCAATCAGTATTGTTATTAAACATACGATACTCCGAGAAAGAAGGATCGTAGTTCAACTCGCGCAAGTTAGCAGCAGCGTCATCCAAATTTGGATTAAAGTATGCCTCTTTCATAAACATGGTGTAGTCATCACCATTAAGCATGCGAATACCGTCGGGCTGGTAAGTGACATTCAAACCATACGAATAGTCTACCATCGTAGGACCACGCGAACCACGCTTCGTCTTAATAGAGATTACACCATTGGCACCTTGCGAGCCCCAAACGGCAGTAGCGGCAGCATCCTTCAACACATCGATAGACTCGATGTCGTCGGGGTTCACACAAAGCAGTTCGGCAAACTTCTCCTCATTGGCAGTAGCATAGTCAAAGTCATCATTACCAGTTGTTTCAAACACATTACCGTCAACAACAATAAGTGGCTCGGCATTACCATTAATAGATGACACACCACGCAGACGCATGGTAGTACCACTACCCAAGTTACCTGAGTTCATCACAATGTCAAGACCTGCAATACGCCCCTGCAAGGCTTCATCCACAGAGGTAAAGTTCATACCCTCAAACTCAGACATCTTCAAGCTCTGAGCTGCGACCGACATCTCTCGTTCGGGAATCTCAAGACCACCAGTGCTCTTCTTCACTACAGCCTTAATCACCACCTCTTCAATCAGGTTCTCGTCTTTCATCACAACGTTAAACACGCGACGGTCGCCAATGGCCAAGGTTTGTGTTTCATATCCAACATACGAAATCTGCAACTTGTCCTTGGTATTTCTTATACGCATAGAAAAGTCACCGTTCATATCCGTTGTAGTAGCTTCAACGAAACGTCCCGCCTCGTCAACCTCTACAACATTCACCATCATCAACGGCTCTATAGCATCGGCCACATTACCAGTGATGATAACTTGGGCAAAAGCCGAAGATATGCTCATGCAGAGCATCATTACTAATATATATAATTTGTTTCTCATAGCCTTTATTCATTAGAAGAGAATTGTTGTTGCAGGCGTTCTACCTTTTTAATATAATCCTCTATCTGGCCCTTCTTATGATACAAAGCCTGAGGAATACGATGAACAACTGCAAATGACGATGTCTCAATCTGCTTAGAAGACTTCAAGTCTTCGTCGTCAAACAGATAATCACGAGTCATAATATTATACAGTGCAGGGTCTGAAGTGTCTACCGACTGTGTATTACCGGCACCATCCTCGATCGTAATACCGATATTGCTACCCGTAACACTCAAGCGGCAGAAGGTACCTGTGGACTCATCCAACGTACTGGTTTCAAAATTACCCACCGTATTACCACCGCCTACATACACAGAGTTGTCCTGAATATGGTAATTGACGAAGTCTGCAATAATACTCTTGATCGAATCGCGATAGTCAGCTTCATCAAATGAGTAGTTTTCTTCTTGAGTTAGAATAAACTCCTCAGCATCCTCCATTGTTGGGAGTCCCGCAGCAATCGCTTCGCGAACAGCCTCGTTAGAAGGAACATAAACCGTATAATGATAGGTATTGAAAGACTCTACCGTCTGTCCAAACGAAGCAAAGTCTTCGTTGGTAAAGAACACACCAGCATCGTTCATCAACTTGTGGAACTCATAGAACGGCCCAGGAGCCTCTTCGGTACCAGCCTGCTCAGTAATAGCTGCATACACCGACTTGATAGACGACTGCATCACTGAAGGCACAATATATGTTTTACCATTACCTTCCTTGGTCTGGTCCTTAATATTTTCTGTTGTCACATGGATAGGTGTGGAGTTCTCTATCTGATAACCGCCAAACACATTCAATCCCTCAGTAGGATTAACTTCGACTTTGATGGTTCCGTTAGCCTTGGTACGATAATACAACTTTCCTTGACTGCTCTGATCAATATTGTCAACAATGATATGGTTGTCAATCAAGTCCTCCAAACGGTCATCCACCTGAGCATTGGTGGGAGCAGGAGCTATTTCCGTGCCTTTCTGCAGTGTCTCAAGATCATATTTGTAGGCTCTAGCCTTTGCTCTTTTGGTCTTCTCATCAAAGTAGAACTCCCAAAGTTCAGGCTCACCCTTAGCAATTGACAACGGGTCTACATAATGCTTGAGCGCCTCGTCAGTAGGAAGCACGAAACTATAATATGAGTCCATTGAAAGAAGGTAAGCATCGAAACCATACGCTTCAATAGCCCAACGCATGATTTTCATATTCTCATTCACAAGAGTAGGAGCCGATACCGCCACATACGATACAGGGGGGAATACGCGGTTGGTGATGTAAACGACACCGTTGCAGCACATGATGGTACGCTCTACATCTTCTATCTTCACACCCATCTCTACCTGTCCGTCATTCTTCACTTGATTGAACTTACTGGGCACTGAAGCAATGAGTGAAGGCTTCATGTGGTTATTCACGAAATCGTCAATCACATAGTCGGGTACATTCTCCCAAGTGCCAAAACGGTCTTTCAGGAATTCACCGCCACCAGTTTCCCAATAGGTCTTAAGGGCCTCGTCTGAGGGAACAAACATCACGCCCATATCCTGACTCATCGGGATGAGGTCTGAGGTCGTAAAGGTATTCCATCCTGGATCAAACTTCAGGAAGCTCTCCACCAACGTATCTGCAGGAGCTGAAATCTGTACACCATCCGTTGAAGTTGTCAGGAAGTTGACACTCAATCCGGTGTTATGGCTATGAGTAGCCATGTATTTCTTTACGTATACAGAGTCAGAACCACCATAAATACGCTGATACTCAAGCGAAGCCGAACGACTATAATAGGGAGCAGCAAAACGATTGAGCAACTGGCTGAAACGGCTCACAGAAGGATCGTTGCTCACTATTTCGGCCATATTGGTCAACGGAGTAATCAACTTTTCCATGCGATGCACCACACCATTCTTACACTTCAAATTGGGTTCAGCTATACGTACGCCATTGATGAACACATCACTTTTGTTATACACATAGCTCGAATCCTGATTGGTCAGGATACGATAGTCCTCACCTGTCAGATTATTGATTGTCAAATAGTCATGAGTAAGGTTCACCAAAGGAGCAGGAGTATTGTCCTTGAGCAGTACCATACCATCCTTACGATACTTGTCCCAATAAGGCGACTCTGGCAACGCACTGCCGGGCACCTTGGCAAGATTGTCGTAGATTGACACAGCTGACGTCCTACGTATGGTACGTCCCTCTACACGATCGGCGCCATAGCCCAGCATGTCAGAGAAGTAGACATTGTTCAACATCGAAGAGTTGAGCAACAGCTTCTTGTGTGAATCACTCAGTTGTTCGTACGAACTGACACCCCAATCATTGTTGCTTAGGAAAGCATCGAATGTAGCATCATCCACGACAAACAACGTCTTACTACCCGTCTTGGACAACACTTCCGCATAGTCCAAATCATCAATCAGGCGAACAAAATAGTCGTACTTACCCTCTTCTTTCAAAAAATCGTAAATACTTCCGCCCAACCATGTAGGTTCTTCTTCGTCGAGATAATAATCTTCCCGACAGGAGGTAGTCAATAACATTGATGCCATGACAGGCAACAATAGCCACCACCTTCTTGGTTGTTTTACTGAATTGTTTTTCATTTAAATAGTATATAATTTATTGTATGTTTTTCATCCAAAAAACCAATATTAGCATATTAATCTGCAAAATTGCAAAAAAACTTTAACAAGCGCAACGAAAAAGCCTTTTTTTTCACCTTTACAAGACGTTAAAATCAAATCTTAAATTTTTATCTCACAAAAAAAATGGGGCACCCATCGGGCACCCCACTCTATCGCCTAATGTCAGTGAAGACTACTTCACCACATATTTCTCCACAATTTCTGCCGACTCTGTAGCCATACGTACCATATATACTCCCTCCGGCAAGTTCAGCTCATTCAAGCGTAGTTTCACCTCATCATATCGGCAAGCATATCGTACACACTCTACGCCATTGGCACTGTATATAGTACATTCAAGCATCTTGTCTGCTGCAATAGGCTCAATGGCAGTACCCTCTTTCACTACACGCAAGACACCCGACTCAATAGCTGAAGTATCCCATACGAGACCGCCACCTATACTATCAAGTTCAAATACGGTTGTTGTAGAGGTGTGTGTGCTGTTACTGGTCCAAAGCTGGAACTCATCGCCCTCCTGCAATGTTACACCTTCACGCAGCTGTACCTTCAGCGTACCACGCAGCGACAAGGTACCAACATCAGTCAGTTTGGTATACAACGAACGACTTCCTATATAGAAACGTAAAGTTCCACCATCGGCAATCGTCACATTATGTCCATTCAGTTTCAGCGTACCCGATGTGGAAGTTTCCTTTACACCCGGACGCAACAAAGCCCCGTCTGCAACCGTCACGATACTGTTATCGAGCATACCTGCGCCACACAGCGTAGCCCCCTTGGCTACAGAAAGGGCGCCCTTACCCAACATAGCAGATTGGGACGAGCTCTTATTCAGGCAGATAGTACCGGCAGATATGGTAGCCTTACCCGTAAAGTCACTCGTGCCTGTCATCGTCATCATACCAGCACCCAACTTCTCGAATACCGTACCTGAGCCTGTAATAGAACCGGCAAAGGTGAAGTCCGTATCAAGCGAGCCTACCTTCCAAGTGTTAGCCCCCACCGTGGCACCATTACTGAACGTGCATCCTGCACCCAGTGTACCACTGCCCTTCAATTCACCTATAGTATATACCTTACCAGTATTCTGTACTATGATACCGCTGGGAATATCCATCGTACCCTTAGCAATACCCGAAGCCGTATTCAGAGTAAATCGGCCATCACTGGCATTCGTGGCTTGCGGCACAAGTGTACCCGTAAACTCCGAGGTATTGATTTGTATAGGCGTACGTGTTGCTACCCAGCCGCTACCGGATTCTGTAGCACAATATACCGTCAGCTTACCTGCTCCTGTTATCTTATTGGAGTAGGTCTCGCGATTGGCAGTCGTCCACGAGCCGGTCTTACCCTCCGGAACATTGATTTCATTGCTCGTACCCACTTGATCCACAAGCGAGCCTGTACGTATCTCTACAACTTTGGCAGCTATTCCTGAGTGGTTCTGCACGGTACCCCCCGAAATAATCATTCTACTGAGTCCTGAGCCCGAAGCATAAGTCTTCAGCCAACCGCCACCACGCTTCTCCATCACAGTTCCAGAGAAAGGCTTGTTCATGGCAAAGTCGTAAGAGTTGCTGATAACACCGCCCTCTTCGCCTACGAAACGGATAGGAGAGCCCATCTGTACGGCTGCACTTGTCTGCAACACACCACCATTTTCTATCACGAAATGCAACGGATTGGCCGTCACAGCACCCAAGTTGCCATACGCCTGGTTCTCATTGGATAGCGACGACACGCTCACCACTCCCCCACTGATACGGTTACCACCCGTATAAGTATTATCCGTAGAGATAGTCAGACGACCTGTACCGCTCTTTACAAGCGTTGCAGCTCCTGTTATGGCACCCGTTCCGGTAAATGTGTAAGCAGTAGTATTATCTACAAACACCGTATCACAAGGCAGTTCTCCTACAAGTTCTACATTAAACACTGTGGCATCATCAGCAAAGCGCACCTTATCATTCTCCACAAAATAGCTGGCATCACCATCGTTCGTAAAGTTCATATCTGCCGCATAGTTCCACAGAGCACTACTCTGCCCGTTCCAAAGCACCAATGAGGCATCTCTTACACCTTCAACCACAAGAATAATTTTACCATCCTCATACTTGAGCGAGCACTTCTTACCACAAGTGCCCTCCAACTTTATATCTCCGAGGTCACCTGCTACCGAATCCACCTCGGCGATTACGTACGCTGCACTCTCCAAATCGCCACCATCAGGAAGCACCAAACGGATTACCGGTGTCAAGTACTCAGGTCCATACGTCCAAGACTTGGTTTCAATGCTCATATAGTTGGCCTTGATGACATCTGCGGTCTGCGTAGCACCTACAACATCCAATTCCATGATGGAGCCAAAGCGCAGATTCACAGTATCAGCAGATACCGTACCAATCTTACCCACACCACCAGGACGAAGAATCGCAGCATACTCCATATCTATACCACGGAACACGCCACCATCTGTATTGAACTCAGCAAAACGGTTAAGCCACAGTTTAGAGTTCTTCATCGTACCGTTAAAGTTCACGATTCCACCCCAAACATCAGTATTCCCTGTATGAGTCATATCTACGGCAGGGAGATTAAGTATACCTTCACCCTGCTTTACCAGACGAGCAGAGCCAGTCAGTCCTGCACCATCCACGTTATAGGTAAACTTCTCATAGATAATATTATTGTTATTGTTAGAACCTTGTACCCAACTCGGCACATTGAATGTCAACACATGAGGCGAAATACCTTCTGCTATAGAAACATTCATATCATTGGGTTCACATACGATAACATGCTTTCCATTCAGGTCAGAACCAATTGTGCCATTGTTAGCCACCTCCGTACGTCCGGTCATTGTCAATGGAGGAGGAGCCACCGTGATTCCCTCCAGTTCGCCAAGGAAATAGCTCAAATGAGGAGGTTGATTATATCCGATACTCTGCCATACCATAGCCTGACGATACTGATGGTCGTGCCACAAGGTATATATACGATGGCTAGTAGGAGTAGATGTGGTATATATACGGATGTTAGCATTGTCTCCCGTACGTAGCACCATCTCTTCGCGCCAGTCACCGATGATATCGCCCGTAGCACCCGGATTATTCTTACTCCAGTTATTCATCTTACAACCACTGGATGTAAATATGCGATTCACACTGTTCCCTACAATCTTGTCTATCTTGGCTTCACGCTCCGTACCTGGGCTATTAAGAATCTCCTCACACAGGTCTCCATCCCAATAGATACGGAAGTTCAGGTCAAAACCTGGCACATTGGGCAGCACCTTATCTGCCACAGTAGAGATTACGCCACTACCATTACTCTTTCCTACGCAACCGGGATAGCTGTTGGTAAAGTTACCACAAAGAGCACGACCATCATCGCTTGTACCTACAAGACGATAGTAAATCTTCGATGTGGTAGCATTACGGTAGTTGTTTGACGGTGCACTCTCGTTACAGGCAAAATGCTCCAACCCCCAACGATAAGGGTCAAAGTCACTCGTATGTTGCGCGTCACCATGCCCCAGACCGGTAGTAGAGAGTCCCTTGCCATTGTCGTCGATTACCATAGAGCCAAACACGATTTCATCGCGTCCGTCCATATCCACATCGGCAATACCATAGTTATGGTATCCTTGTCCCCACCATTGGCCACCTAAGTCTTTCCAACGCCAGCGCTCGGTCAGCTGATGGGTCTCGGGATCCACATCATAGGCCACCATACGATGACGTGTATAGGCACCACGAGCCAGGAAAATGCTGGCCTTGCGTCCGTCAAGCACAGGAGCACCGAAGAAATGCTTCGTAGAACGGTGACCATAGCCATCGCCCCATGCAGCGTTCAGGTCAGTCTCACCACTCTCCAGGCGAGGCAGCGGATAGGCCATTTTCACATAAGGCTCGGCCGTCTCACCATTCAGATAAAGCAAGAATTCATTTCCGGTATGCGTATAAGCCATATTGGCATCGCTCTGCAGCGTGTTACGACTATCAAAATTCATATTACCGATTTCCTCAGTCGTACCGTCAGCCTTATGGATAATCATATTGTCAGCACCACGGAGCAGCACCTCAGCCTTGCCATCACAGTCCCAGTCGTAACCTACGATATCATACTGCTCGTCAGGACCAGAAACCATATTAGGGCCAAGGTCAATATACCACAAGCGGTCACCTTTTATATTATAACACTCCAACCGATGGAAACTATACTTATTATTCGTATAGTCAAGGATGCTTCCGCAATTACGTTTCACAATAAACTCCGCCACGCCATCTCCGTCAACGTCGGCAAGCGAAATATCATTAAGCGTATAATCACTCGTCACATTCTGACCGTTACGGTTGATTACAGGCTGCACGGGAATATCCAGATATCCATTGTTCCAGCGAGTCACCTCAGCACATTTCTCCTGCTCCACTCCACGCACCACGGCAGCCACCTGGTACTTGCTCGTTGCTGAGCCGCCCGTATCCACGTAATTACTTACAGTCAACGGCTGCTGGTTTACTTTCACGCCATCACGGTAAAGGTTATACTCCACATCGTAGTATTCCTCACCCATAATACGCCAACTCACAAAGTTGCCGCTTCCCGATGGGAGAGCCACCAAACCACGATCCAGCACATCTGTCGTGCGTTGAGCCATTGCCACACAACTCATGGCTAAGCCCAAAAACATAAGTCCAAATTTTCTCATAATTATGATGATATTAGTATTTTCTCATTCAAGCCATTATCACTTTCCACCTTAACAAAAAGCAAACCATACCTTTTACACTGCAAATGTATAAAAAAGAATCCTATCTCCAACAATTTATAGCAAAAATTCGCATGCCTATATGCCGAAAGTTCATAAATCGGTTGGCTTCGGCAGCGGTCACGCCGCCCCACGCAACGCCACCCCGAAGAGGCGGCGGTTGCGGATGCGCACCTGAGGTGCACCCAACTGCTTGAGGTAGTAGCCGAAGTTGTGGCGGTCGATACCCTCCATGGCCGCAGGGGATAGCTCGTGCAGATAGTCATACACCTCGGCGGCCGACCATAGAGCGGCGGACTTCTCATCGGGCATCTCGGGCACTTCGCACACCTCGAAGTGCTGGCGCAGCAGGTCCCAAACGCCACAACGGACGGAGTAAGCCGCGTTGTGGGCCTCGAGCTGGCGGGTCTCCTCCTCGTCAAACCAGCAGCGCTCACCCTCGGCAATGGCCGCCATGGCCTCGGCATAGAGCTGTGCGTAGTCGAGCGGCGTATCCACATCGATGGCATGGGCCAGCTCCACACAGATGAAGCGGCGGCTGCCCGTCTCGTCGTTGAGGAGGTAACGGCGGTTGCTGGTGGCAATGAACGAGGCCATGCGCTCCTTCTCCTCCATCTGCGAGTGGTAGGCACGCTTCATCGACACAGCCGAGAGCTGCACCAGGTTCTTGAAGATGGGCATGCGCCTACCGGCAAAGCGGTCTACCTCATCCACATTGATGAGCATATAGGCTGTCATGCGGCGCAGGCAGGCATCCTCCTGCGCGAGGTTGAAGGTGTCGGAGAAGAACATGCGCAGCTGGGGAGGCACCAGCATCTTGGCAAACTGGCTCTTGCCCCACCCCTGCTGGCGGCTGATGAGTATGGGGCATACACTGTTGCCATACGTGCCCATACGCCCCATCACCTGTGCCACCATGGCAACAAACCACTTGCGCAGCCAGCCGAGCAGCTGCTCATCGTCGGTGACGCGGCGGAAGATCGCCTCGATATGTGGCGTGCCGTCCCACTCGGGCAGACGCTCCAAGTAATCATACACAGGGTGATACCGCTTCACCAGCTCCCCACCCTGCACCACGGCACGCACCAGATAGGGCTTGGTAATGCAGATGCCGGCATGGTTCATCTCCATCATGAGGCGGTAGACAGCCTCCTCATCGAGCTTCGCCCAGTCGTCCGCACCCAAGGGACTGAGCTCATAGTGCTGCGAGAGACGGTTGAGCCGCACCTCGTAGTGCTCGCCTACATACTCCTCCATGCGAACTAGTAGAACGTTGCTTTCCCCTTCGGTCAGCGAACTTCGTTTGATGGATGTACGAGCCTCCTTGACAGATAAGTCATCGTTAACGTCAACGTCATCGTCAACGTTATCGTACACGCCCCGCGTGTCCTTACCCTCTTCCCTTTTCACTCTTCCCTCTTCCCTCATCATGGTTGTTACTATACTTCGCAACCACGTACTTACTGTTACTAAAATCTTTTTCATATACTTATATTATATATTATGTCGTTCACTCCATTCTTTTGACAACATCGCGATTCAGCGAGAGCAGAGACAAGCTTGTTTGTCTATGCCGAGCGTTAGCGATGTCGCGGAAGAAAGAATATCGCAAGATATTCCGAGTTCTTGACCAAAGAACTCACGAGGGCTTTAGCCTCATTTCTTCCGCAAAGTTACGGCAATGCCACAACCGTTTATTCTGAATTTGATACGCTACAGCAAAAAGTTTTCGTCAACGTTATTATTCTCGCGATGCCTGCAAGCCCCCTCTCCTTGGGAGAGGGCGGGGGGAGAGGCCTCCCTCTCTTGTTTTTTTCCACAAATTTACAACATGAAAAATCCAAAGTCAACCCCTCAAACAGGGTGAAAACGTGATATTTTTGCGCACTACCATTGTGTAAATCAGAACCTTTGATTATCTTTGCAACGCAAAGAGAAAAGCGCACGCCACCGCGGTGGCGTTTTGCTGTCACCGCGGTGGCGGAATAGTGTCACCGCGGTGAAAGATTGGCGCCACCGCGGTGGCGTGAGCGCAAATCACAATCCGTTAGCACACAACAACATAGAGAAACATAAAAAAAAGAAGGCAATTATGGCAAAAAAGAGGAAAGAGGGAGGCATACGATGCCTCGCACACCGCACCTACCTGCGCAGTGGCAGCAGTAAGACAAGCGTACAGGGCATACGCGTAGACATCATGGGCAGCCAGAAGACCGAGCTGAGCGATATGGCCGAGAGCATAGGCTATGCCAACACCGCCACCCCAGCCGACGTGTTGGCCGTATGGGGCGCCATGGAGCACGAGATCATGCGCGCTCTGGAGCATGGACGTCGCGTATCGCTGGGCCACCTCGGCACACTGCGCCTCAAGGTAGGCACCAAGCCTGGCAAGAGCACCGCACGCAGCATCACCAGCAAGGACATCGAAGCCAAAGGCATCACCTTCACCCCCTCAAAGGCGCTGACATAGAAGCTCCGCGAGCTGACCTTCGAGTGCGACGGCATAGCGAGCCACCCGCTCAGCACCTCACACACCGAAGAAGCCCTGACCGAGTACTTCACCACACACCAATACATCAGTGCACGCAACTACGCCACCCTATACCACTGCAGCGAGAGCACCGCACGCCGCCGCATCGCCCAGCTGCTGAGCGAAGGCAAACTGGTGCCGAGCGGCATCGCGAAAGGGCTTTATAAATTGAAAGACGCGGTGTAGTCAGTTAACGTCAACGTTAACGTACAGCGAAGCTGTCCTGCCCCTGTTTTAATTTTTCACTTTTAATTCTTAATTGAAAAGGTTATCGTTATCGTCATCGTTAATAGCGTAGCCCTTGGCTCGTCCAAAAACGTTAACGTTGCAGCGCTCCGCGCTGCCAAAGCCAACCGATTTATGAACTTTCGCCAATAGGAAAAAGCCAAATCGCGCGACACGACACACGAATCATAAGATAATAACATCCGCCGTGACGAAGACGAGAAATTTACTTCAGCATTTTGCGCCCACCATCGTTCTCGAGTACACGCATCTGCTGAATGGCTATTTGGTTGAGCTTGACCAAACGGTCGGGTTGTGGCATACCCTGGTCAATGAACACGGCATTGAGGTTCTCCATATTAGAAAGGCAGATGAGTTCGTTGATAGAGGCGTAGTCGCGGATGTTTCCTTTCAGCTCCGGGTTCTCGTCACGCCATTGCTTGGCTGTCTTGCCAAACATAGCCACATTGAGCACATCGGCCTCTTCGGCATAGATGATGCTCGCTTGATACTGTGTCACCTGTTCGGGAATCAGATTCTGCTTGATAGCATCGGTGTGGATGCGGTAGTTTATCTTCGACAGTTCACGCTTGGCACTCCAGCCTATCAGCTTCTGCTCCTCTGCCTTGAGACGGTCAAATTCTTGAATAAGATATAGTTTGAATTGCGGTGATACCCACGTCGCAAATTCAAAGGCGATATCCTTGTGAGCATACGTACCTCCATAGCGACCCGCCTTGGCAATGATACCCAATGAGTTGGTTCTCTCCGTCCATTGCTTCACTGACAGAATAAAGCGATTCAGACCTGCGGCATTTTTAATTCCCTCGAATTCGGGGGAATTAAAATTGGGATTATACATCTCCTCCCATATTCCAAGAAACTCTATCGTATTCTTGTTTCGTAGCCATTTCTCGATGAGAGCCAATCCATTCTCGATATTCCTCACCATATCAGTCAATGATATATAGTCCTTTTCATTGACTGTCACTACAGATACCTCTACATCCTTTACAATAATCTTAGCCATACCTTATTCCTTTATGGCCATAAAGATACGAACAAACTATTTATCAGCCAAAGAAACTTCTGTTTTTCTCTTCCTCGCCTTGTGACAAGATGATATGGGACGCTTTGCCTCTAACAAAAACAGAGGAAAACGAAGTTAATCCCCTTTGTCAACTCGGGGCGTAGACCCTTATACTCAATTACAGCAGAAAGATCCGCCGTGACAGAAAACTATTTTATCCCCCTCGAATTCGAGGGGGTACGGTTTGGGGCTGAGGTAAATACAGATGGGTATTCAACTACTTGAAGCAGAGTGCACGGATCCTTAAATAATCTTCAAAAGGTTTGTAAAAAATGAATACATTGCATATCTTTGTGCTATAAACGATATTGGCAAGGTATTCTTTAATTTGAACAACGAATGAAAGACTCAAGTTTCATATTTCTACAGTCCAGCTATCCTGAATTATATACGCTGACAGAATTAGCGGAGAAGTTGGTTGGCATTGATCCCAATTCGTCATTGACCAAGGCACGTTTGTTTGATTAATAAAATAACCTGTAAAGCTTACATTAGAGCATTTAAAACTGGGATCGATATGAAAGCTATCGAACAAAAAAAGGCGGCTTCCGATTTTTTAAAACGATGGAAAAGGAATATTCAGAAGAAAACTGAAAATGAAATTACCATCCAGTTTTGGGAGGACCTATTACAGCATGTTTATGGTGTAGAATACCCTAGTGTGTTCATCGATTTTGAAAAGCGTGTGCGTGTGCCGGGCGAGCCAAAACCTAAGCGTATTGACGGATATATCGCATCGACTAAGGTACTGATAGAACAGAAGAGCCGAGGTGTTAACCTTGACCGTAAAATAGAACAGAGCGGTGGAATCCTCCTGACTCCTTATGAACAGGCCAAACGATATGCCGATAACTTGAAGAACGACGAACGTCCCAACTGGATTGTGGTGTGTAACTTTGAGGAATTTCGTATACACGACTTGAACAGTGAACGGGCTGACGAATACCAATCTGTATCCCTTGAAGACCTGCCCGAGGAATACCACCGACTTGCATTCCTACAAAATATCACTAGTACACATATATATAAGGAGGTGGACGTGAGTCGTAAAGCTGGAAAGCTGATTGGTGAAATCTACTCCGAACTACAAAAACAATATAAGACACTTGACGAACGAGCTATGCACGAACTCAATGTTTTGTGCGTACGGTTGGTGTTCTGTTTATTTGCTGAAGATGCTGGTATCTTTGCCAAAAATCAATTCGGCAATTATCTCCGTCCATATAGTTCTAACGAACTTCAATATAAGTTGCACGACTTGTTCATGGCTCTCGGAACAGAGGAAAGAGACAATCTTTTTATTGACCCTAGGGCAAAGGAGTTCGACTACGTGAATGGTGGATTGTTTCAAGATACTTCCATTGGCATACCGCCCATTACCGAAAAAGTAAAGCAACTGCTTGTCGAGAGGTCAAGCGACAACTTTAATTGGGAGAATATCTCGCCTACCATCTTTGGTGGTATTTTCGAGGATACGCTGAATCCCGAAACTCGCCACGACGGAGGCATGCACTATACCTCGATAGAAAACATTCACAAGGTGATTGATCCGCTATTCCTCGATGACTTAAAGGAAGAACTGAATAGCATCCTTTCTCTAAAAGCCGAATGGTTGAAGAAACAACGTCTATTGGACTTCCATAAGAAATTGGGCAGTATCCAATGCTTGGATCCTGCATGCGGAAGTGGAAATTTCTTGACTGAGACCTACCTGTCACTCCGACGGATAGAGAATGTGGTTATTAAAGCAAGATATGGAGAAGGATACATATTCGAGGCGGAATGGATGACCCCGATTGTGGTGAGCATTAGCCAGTTCCACGGCATAGAAATAAACGACTTTGCCGTATCGGTAGCCAAAACAGCCATGTGGATAGCCGAATTTCAGATGCGAATGGAAACTTACCGCATTGTAAAGTTCAACGAGCCCTATCTACCACTGAAAAGCTATGCTAACATCGTGAAGGGGAATGCCTTGCGAACAGACTGGAATGAAGTCGTACCAGCCCAAGAACTTTCGTACATCATGGGGAATCCTCCTTTTCTTGGTTACAAAGGACAATCGGACGAGCAGAAAGAAGACCTTGCATTTGTGTTAGCAGATGAAAAGAAAAAGGTGGCGTCCAAGAAGTTGGATTATGTGGCCGGTTGGTACACAAAGGCTGCACAAATAATCTTTCATAACCCAAAGATACGGGCGGCACTCGTTTCTACCAACAGCATCACACAAGGCGAACAGGTTGCTCTTATGTGGAAACCGTTGGTCGAAAAGTTTGGGCTATGGATAGATTTTGCCTATCGCACCTTTGTTTGGGATGGCAAAGCAAATGTGCATTGTGTAATCATTGGCTTCGGAATGGGTGAACGTTCACGGATGCCCGTCATTTATGACGGTGAGTCGGTGATAACAGCAAACCACATTAACGCATATCTCATGGATATGGATGATGTGTGGATAGAAACGAACAAGAAACAAATAAGCGGAGCCCCCAAAATATGCAAAGGTAGTCAGCCTACGGGAAATTTTGATGTAACCGAAGAGGAAAGGAGAATGCTTCAAGACAAGTATCCCGAGGTTATGCCTTATATACGACGATTTGTTGGAGCCACTGAGTTTATTAATGGAACTCTACGGTATTGTTTTTGGTTGAAAGATGCACCAATCTCTATTGTACGCAAGTGTCCTTGGCTCATGGAACGTATAGATGCTATCTGCAATCAGAGACTGGCAAGTACTAAAGCAGCAACTAGAAAGAAAGCCGAACGCCCCATGCTGTTTGATGAAGATAGGCAACCAGACTCGGATTATATGATAATACCTCGACATTCATCGGGTAGACGCGAGTATATTCCTATTGGATTTATGAGTAAAGACGTTATATGCGGTGACGCAAACCAGTTGATACCAAATGCTACACATTATTCATTCGGTGTGATGAGTAGTAGTCTTCATATGGCTTGGGCGAACATAATAGGTGGGAAAATTAAAAGCGACCCTCGTTATTCCAACGATATTGTCTATAATAATTTCCCATGGCCGGAAGCTACGAACGAACAAAAAGACAAGATCGCAAAATTAGCACAGGTCGTACTCGATGTCAGAAAGAGGAGAGAAGAAAAAGGTGATAGTCTTGCTGATATGTATGATGTAAAGACCATGCCTGATGAACTTCGCAAAGCACACCGTAACCTCGACCATGCCGTATTGAAACTCTATGGATTGAGATCTGATACAGATGAAATGGATATCGTGAAGCATCTGCTAATGATGTACAAAAAGCTTGTTCAGAAATAAATCCTTTATAATTTTATGTCAGAGGAAAAGAGTATTAATGCACTTTTTTGGTTGGAATCCTACGGCTTCTACCATCATAAACTAAAGAACAAGAAGAAAGAGAACATTATGGAAAAGGACGAAATAGTTATATATCAATCGCAGGACGGGACAATCAAAGTCGATGTTTTGTTTGAAGGAAAGACGGTATGGCTGACAATGGATCAGATGACAGTCTTATTTGGTAAGTCACGTTCTACAATCAATGAGCATATACTAAACATATTCAAGGAAGGAGAACTTGTTGAAGAGGATAGTGTGAGAAAAATCGGAAATTCCGATTTTTCTACCAAACCAACAAACTATTATAACTTGGATGTAATAATATCCGTAGGTTATCGGGTAAAATCAAAGCAAGGAACACAATTCAGGATTTGGGCAACCCAACGATTGCATGAGTACATTTTGAAGGGATTTACTATCAATGATGAACGATTCAAGACAGGGTCTTCGATGAATTATTTCAAGGAATTGCTTGAACGTATTCGTGAAATCCGTTTGTCTGAACGGGTGTTCTATCAACAGATTAAAGACATTTATGCCACCAGCATTGATTATGACCCTGCCGATGAAATGACGCTTGCCTTTTATAAAGAGGTACAAAACAAATTGTTGTGGGCGGTCAGTGGAAAGACTGCTGCCGAACTCATTTATTATCGTGCAAACGCTTCGCTTCCTTTGATGGGATTGACTTCTACCACTTATCCAGAAAGAGTTTTGAAAGCGGATACAACCATTGGAAAGAATTACTTGAACGAGGAAGAAATAAAAATGTTGAAACTGATAGTCGAACAGTTTTTGGCTTATGCGGAAGCACAGGCATTGGCTCACAAACCTATGTATATGCGTGATTGGGTGGAAAAACTGAAAATGGTCCTGACCCTTAATGAAAAGAACATACTGGAAGATGCCGGTCATATTTCTCATCAGTTGGCTGTAGCCAAAGCTGGGGAGGAATATACTAAATATAAAGAAATCCAACGCTCTCTGGAACATTGGAATAGCATTAAGGAATTAGATGAAGACATCAAGCGTTTAAAAGGGGAAAAATGAATGATAGAATGAAATATCTCTAAACAATCTTCTAAGGTTAATTGTTGTATCAATAAATAATTTATTGTTTACCTTTAATAATAATATTGTATGGTTGACTTTTTAAGTTCTAATCTGTTTCAGAATTTAATCCTGTTAATAACAGTGGTAGTTACAATTTGTATTTATTATGGAAGAAAAAGGCAAAATCTAAGTAATGCTGTTTCCATATTGTCACTTCAGATTAGAGATATTGAAGATAATATAGAAAGTTTGATAGCAGAAGGATTGATAGGAGATCAACTTCAAGAAAGAGCCTTGCATTATTCTACAATAATCTACGAAGAGAATTATTGGTTAAAGTACAATCATCTTATAGCAGGTCGTGTTGATGCGCAAACTTATGGTGTTTTAGACAATTTCTACAAGATTGCTTTTAAAATCAGGGAACAACAATTGATGATAAAGAATAAGTTGCTGCAATCGATGGATTATAAAGGGATGTATTATTATAATGGCATCTTTTCACGAGTCAACGGAATCTTGGACAAACAAAACGGTGTGGATAGTGAGAAGTTATTAGACATCTGTAAAGCAGAGGTGTCTTTGATTCAAAGTTTATATAATCATGACATAACTAATCCACCGGCATTTATTCAAGTTGAATTGGTGAGAGGATTGTCAAAGAAATTGGAACAATATCATAAAATAACAGATGGTGCTGCTTTCTCTAAGCTTCTTAAATTAAAATAGGAGTTACTAATGTATTCAGATCAGGCGATTATTGTAGGCGGTGCATTTATAAGATTCTTCATTTAAGACAACTTTCTTATTGTTGATGACCAAATAATATTTGTTTATGCCCGAAACCAACGGCACAGAAAGTGAATTGCCTCTCCGAAGTTGATTTAGAACCGAAGAAATGATTAACTTTGCAAAATAGAATAGTTATGCCAAGAGTATCCATCAGATTCTATAAAGACCGCGAAGTGCAAGCCATTTGGGATGAAGAGAAATCCAAGTGGTGGTTTTCAGTCCTTGACATCGTTGGTGCTATCAACGAGCAGGATGACCATGCAAAAACCGCAACTATTGGAAATACCTTAAAGCCAAGGCGAAGAAGGAGAATAATGAGTTAGTTAGTCACACTACCCAACTGAAACTAACAGCCTCGGATGGTAAAAAGTACAACACTGATGTCATCAGCCAGGCTGGTGTGTACGGACAGCAGGTCGTCGACAGTTTCCTATGCTGAGTGAAAATTACACTAAAGCCGTTGATAGTTGAAGTCTGTATTGATCATAGACAAAAAAAGAGAGGAGCCTTCATTACTGACGACTCCTCTCTCCTGAAAACGGCGGCTAC
>CAZMZC010000036.1:0-34788 GCA_964570685.1 uncultured Bacteroidaceae bacterium
CTGACATAAGAAAAATATACAAGAAGACAAACACAGGGTTTTGCGGGTGCGCCACAATTTATGATAATTCATGTCAAAGAAAATAAAAACACGAATTGCCACGAATTTACCATGAATTTATCACGAATTAAGTTATGCGTCCCTACAAAAATAATTCATGGAAATTCGTGGACAATTCATGATAATTCATGTTGAAAGAAAAGAGAAACACGAATGGCCATAAATTAGCCACGAATTTGTCACGAATTATTGTTTCCGTTCCCTATCCTCATACAACTCCCGCAGCTCGTCGATAGAGATTTTCAGCGTATTCATCTTGCGGAAGAGTTCGGGGAGTTCTTCGGTGAGGAAGGTGCGCTTGCGCTCCTTGGCGATGCGGCGGGCGGCTCCCTTGCTGACGAAGTAGCCGAGGCCGCGCTTGTTGTAGATGATCTCCAATGACTGCAGGTGGTCGAAGGTACGCACTACGGTGTTGGCATTGACCTCCACCATCGCGGCATATTCGCGCACCGAGGGGATGCGGTCGTCCTCACGGTAGGTGCCCTGCAGTATCTCGTCGCAGATGCGCTCGGCTATCTGTAAGTATATGGGATTATTATCCTTGAAGTTCATACGGCAGCCTCCTTTCTTTTACTTAAAAACCTCAGATGACCCACAGGCACCACTTGCTTGCGTGAGAAGAAGCGATAACTGAGCCACCAGTTGAGAACAACCAAGCATATAAGCAGGATGTCAACAACCGCGAATCCTATAAAAGCATAAAGTTGGTTCTTCACCATGGGCAACAAGATTGGACGAAACAGCGACATGAATCCTCCCCAAAGTACACCAAAGAACAATGCCAGAACCAATACTATAAGCAGAACATTCAGCCATGGTCTTTCACCCCAGACATTTCCTGAGAGTAACACCAACGAATGCATCCAAACAATGCTCAGCACACAATAAGCCGCAAAAGCATAGCCTGCATACTCGCCATAGGCCGATAGTATAGTATAGCCATCCGTAGGTGCCCAAATGCCCTCAATGCCCATAGTGTACCAATGCGACAAAGCCCAATTGAACTTGCCTAAGACATGCGGCAAGGACAGTCCATAAAACTCACTGGGGAGAGCGCCAAACAAAGGCTTCAATGCCATACACAGTAGGTCAACAGCCAGCAAAGACAATAAGAATGCGACCACAACTCCAAATGTAGCATATAAGACACGGGACAAGAACTTTTCCTTTGCAAGGGCTGGCACCGAGAGATAGGAGACTGCTTTCTGCTTACCTCGCATAGGAGATACGAAATCAAAAGCAAACCCTAATAAAAAAAACACTAACATAATCCAGAAGTAGACCGACATGCTATCGCAATAGTCCACGAACGATGCAGCCATTCCTCTTTCTATTCTCTCACATTGCGTACGCAAGTTTAATAGCTGATGTGCGAAAAAGAGTAGAGAAAATAAGATTGCAGAACGCCCTATCTTATTTATTGAATCATCGCATTTCATCACCGCCCATAGGCGACGAAAGCTGAATTTATCGTTTATTGTATTCATTGTTTTTCTATTTTAGAACATAAAGATTTCTCTTTACTCACACGAATTTTGGTCTCACACAGATCTCACGAAACGTGTTCGCCGCCCGAAGGGGCCAAAGGCAATCTCACGAAGTTCGCATTGCTCCGCTCGCAGCTGTCGGCTTTGCCGAGTGTTTGCGCAGTACAATTCGCGAGTGTAACGATGCGAACTTCGTGAGATTTCTTGGACGAGCCAAGCGCAAGCATTGCGAGATTCGCGTGAAACAAAACACTCAGCATAATTATAATTCTGTGTAATCTGTGAGATCTGTGTGAGCATAAAAAATCATTTGCGTGAAGGAAACAGCTGATGCAAATGCTTACCACCACGAAGATGCTGGGGCGCCACCACTTGCTTGCGTGAGAAGAGGCGGTAGCTGAGCCACCAGTTGAGGGTGGTGAGGGCAAGGAGTACGGGAACGGCAATGCTCAAGAGTGTCATGCCGGCTTGCTGCTCCGTCTCGAAGAACGAGATGAAGACATCATTCAGCCAAGGTAGCACGAAGGGCTCCAGCTTGACGAACACCCAGGCGATAGCGGCACTTACGACCATCTGCACTATCAACGTCTTCACGATGGCCGCTTTGCGCCAGATGCATCCACCCAATATATATAAGGAGTGCATGAAGAGGAAGAACAGCACCATAGCCGTAACATTCACCACGCCATAAAAGGCATTGAATCCTATCATGCGGACAGTGCCATCAGCTGTGGGACCCCACACTTCACCGCCCATACGATAAACGGAAGAGAAAGGGTCGCCCAAAGCAGTCAAGATACGTGGTAGAGTAAAGCCATAGAACTCCTTCACCTCGAAGAGGGGCACGAAGAGCATACGTACGAGGTCGGCAAGGAGGAGTGCCGCGAAAGCCATCACGATGAGCAGTATGGTATTGACGAGCACGCGAGCGACAAACTTCTCCATATTTGTGGCAGGCATCATCAGATAGTTGAGTCCGCGCCCCTTGGTCTTCAGCGGCACGCCGCACATCTCAGAGGCTGCGCACATCAACGCAAGGGCGAGTATGCCATAGAAGAAAGCCGTACAGTTTACTGCCAATGAGGGCATAAACTGATGGGGCTGTATAGGACGAATGACACTAAGTTCTATAAGTTCGTTCATCTGCACAAACTGGCACACCAGAAAGGCGGCGAAGAAGGTGAAGAAGGTGAACCGGTAGGGCCAGCGATTGACCACAAAATCGCACTTCAGTACGGCGCCGAGGCGTGCGAAACTAAATTTATTGTTTATTGTATTCATTGTTATTGACTTTTAATTAAGCTACGGATTGCTCGCTCATTTGCTAACTTCCCCTCTATAAACAGAGGGACAGTTCGCGGCTACGCCGAGTGGCATAAATTTTATCAGCATCATAGTAGCACCAATAAATCTGTGAAATCTGAGAAATCTGTGGTTTTATTTAAACAACTCCATAAACCGTTCACGCTCGGCCAGCACGCCATTGAAGAGCAGTTCGAGGTTGAGGCGGCTCTCCTCATCGTGTTCATTGGGCAGTATCACGCTGTTGCCAGCCAAGGAGGGCTGCACGAAGAGGGCTCCGTCGGTAGGCTCGCTGGTAGGCTGCTCGGTGAAGAGCAGGCGGCGGCAGATGTCGGTGCTCGAGGCGTTGAGCAATACGCTGGAGCCGTTGATGATGACGATATGCTCGAGCAGGCTGTCGATGTCTCTCACCTGATGGGTAGAGATGATGATGGTCTTCTCATCGGTCATGTTGCCCGCGATAAGGCGGCGAAACTCGCTCTTCGAGGGGATGTCGAGTCCGTTGGTAGGCTCGTCCATCACGAGGAGCGAGGTGTTGGTGGCCAGGGCATAGCACATGAAGGCCTTCTTCTGCTGGCCCATGGAGAGGGAGTTGAACACCACGCTATCGTCGAGCCCAAACATCGAGAGGTTCTGCGTCAGCTGCTCGTAGCTGAAGTTGGGGTAGAAGCCGCTATGCAGCGAGGCATACCGCTTGATGCTCATCTTGGGCAGCTCGAACTCCTCGGGCACGATAAACATATCGCTCAGTGTAGAGGGCAAGCGCTTCTGCACATCCTCGCCCTTGTAGAGCACACTGCCCTGCTGCGGACGCAGCAGACCTGTCAAGAGATAGAGCAGCGTACTCTTGCCCGTACCGTTCAGTCCGAGCAATCCGTACACTGCACCCTTCTCAATACTCAACGAAAAATCGTTGAAAACCTTACAGTCGTCGTTGCTGTAAGAAAACGCTAAATCGCTAATCTTTAACATACTCACATCTATTTAATGGTTAATCTTACGTGTACCACCTTAATAGTACACTGCAAAGGTATGGCTTTTTATTAAATGTGCAATAGTTTTTGTGATTTTTTTTGTAAGAAAAGTGGAGAAAGAAATAAAGAATGCGCTCCACCGCAAAGTAGAGCGCACCATTATAATATATATAGGTGTAGTCGTCAGGGCTTCACATAAGTGCCTTCTTCGATGAAGAGACCTTCAATCTCAACATTTCCTTCCATACATTCGGACGGGATGGTGAAGGTATGCTCCTTACTGAACTGCTGACGCTCAAAGTGGCGACGTATCCACTGTACATTGCCCTGAGCGTCGATACTGTCGCCAGCGAGATTGTATCCGTACTTCACGATGATACCCGAATACTCGAATCCCTTCTCTGGACGCATACGGATGGTGAAAGGTTTTCTTGCTGGTGCCGTATAGCCACTCAGCGGACTGCCATCGATTGCTAGCACCTCACCGTTGCGATTGGCATCATTGACCTTACAGGTATTGCTACGCGAAGGTAAAGACTGATTGGTGGAGATTGCCGGGCGGTACGATACGGTGGGCGAGGGATTGTCGTTCACTTCTATATTGTCGATATAGCAGATGGCATCTTCGGTGTAGTGATGGGGCGATTCGCAGTCGGGCACCACCACCAGGCTATAGATGTCGATGCCGCCATTACCCTTGATGGGCAGTACCACATCGACCCACTTGTCGGCCACCACATCGGTAGTCGACATGGCCCAGAACTGCTCTGTCTCGGGCGATTGAGCCGGTCGGTCGGTACGTTTGCCGAGGCCCACCACCATGATGCGGCCACCATACGGGCGGTTTACCATGACGTGGAGATACTTCACCACAGGGGTTAGCTCAAAAGTCTCGTTCAGGTCGATGCGTACGCCGAAGGTGTTGCTGCCGTAGCGCGAACGCTGCACGGCAAGTATCTTTTGCGAGGGGTTGGGTGCCTCGCCCAGCATCTCCTCCATGGCAGTCAGATGATTGTCTACCACGGCATAGTTGCCTTCGAGGGCTCCGGTACGGAATGGTGACGCTTCCCAAGTATCATATACACCGAGGCTCTTATAATCGGTAGTCTCAAAATTGATTGTCTGTGCACTGGCAGCCAGCCCAAGACCAAGCATTGCTAACAATATATAATTTCTCATAGAAGACAATTTCATGGTTTGATTCATATTTCATAATTGCATTAGTACACCGCCACTCGGCTGATGAGCGGACAAGCCTTGCTGTCTTCGATGACAATGCGCAAGGCCTTGACACTGTATCCCTCGCCATAGCTCGACGATGTGCTGCCATTGAGCGGCACTATACGCTTGTAGCCTACTGTGGTGGTCTCCACGTTGGTGGCACGGCGTGTCCATGCAGTGCCGTCTGCCGAGGTCTCTATGTGGAACTTGCGCACCCGCTGACCCTTGGCGATATACTCCATCAGCTCCACATACCGCACGGTCTGCTGCCTCCTCCATGTGAGGGTTATGGTATCAGTGAGTTCGCCATCGTCAGTAGCCCAGTAGGTGTCTTTCTTGCCATCGGTCATGTTGGCGGCCTTGTAGTCGCGCTTGGCACCTGCTGTGCGCACCTTATTCGTACTTATTGCAGCCTGAGGAGCCAGGTCTGTGCCGAGGCGCTGACTGATGAGCTTGCCCGTCTCGGTCAGGGCTGTCACCGATGCCGGAGGCAGTATGCCGGCCTTATTGGGCGGTATGTTGAGGATAAGTGTCGAGTTGCGTCCTACGGTCTCCAGGTACATCTGAAACAGGCGCTCGGGCGTATGCGGACTCTCGCCATCGTGGTAAAACCATCCGCGGTTGGTAGCTTTGGCATCGCTCTCGCCAGGGAGCCAGAACCATCCGTTTTCGGTACCATACATGCCGTTGCCTTCGGGCGAATAGTCGCGATTCTCGGTGCTCCAGTTGGTTTGTCCGGCCCATCCGGCCTCGTTTCCTATCCAGCGGGCCTCGCCCCCTACGCCCCACAGTACACAGTCGGGGCACACCTTATGCACGGTATCGCGGAGGTTGGGTACGTCGTAGTAGGTAGCCCGGTCGATGCTGCGTGTGCCGCCCTCGCCACCATAATAGCCGCTGCCTCCGTTGGCTCCGTCAAACCACATCTCAAACTGGTCGGTGCCATACTCGGCAATCTCGGCACACTGGCGGAGGAAGACCTCCTTCACGTAGCGGTCGGTACCATAGAGCGCACTGTTGCGGTCCCACGGAGAGATGTAGAATCCGTACTTCATGTCCAGGTCACGAGCCGCTTCGGCAAAGTCGCGCGGTATATTTACGGCACGGCCATACTCGTTGCCCGAGTTTGTCACATTGTGGTCGGTGGTCTCGGTAGGCCACAGGCAGAACCCATCGTGATGCTTCACCACGGCTATACCGCCACGCATACCAGCAGCCTTGGCGGTCTCGAGCCATTGGCGCGGGTTAGGAGCTGCCGTGGGGGCAAAGGTCTTGCGGTCTTCGTCACCGTTGCCCCACTCAAGCCCGGTATAGGTATTCATGCCATAATGGAAGAAGGCATAATACTCCGTCTCCTGCCATTTGAGCTGGCGAGGATGAGGCACCGGGTGCACGGGTAGCGGCTCATTGTCAGGGTTAGGTAACTGCTGCTCCACGAGGGAGAGAGATGTCTGCGCATCAGAGCACAAGGGAAGTGCTGTCAGGCTCACACAGAGGCCAATGCGTAGGAGGTGTGTTTTCATCGTATATAAAGAGTTTATAGAATCTCGGTGACAAAGATACGAACAAACGAGCGATAAAGGCCAAGCTTGCTTGGAAATTTTTCTCAGCGAGTGCTAGTATCTTCGCCATTCAGTGGCAAAGATACAAGAAAAAACGAATACTCCAATAGCGTAAAAGCAAATCGCGCCATAGACAACGTCTATAGCGCGATTACATAATCCTATTCTCTTATTATATAGGCCAAACGACGAATACCAGCGTATCCCACACTGCATGCGACACGATGAGGGCAAAGAGCTGGCGGGGCCAAAGGCGGTAGGCCAGTCCCCACACGAAGCCGCAGACGAGGGCGGCCATGATGAGCATGAAGTTGAACTTCCATATATGTACCAGTCCGTAGATGAGTAGGGTGACGATGAAGGCCACGTTGGCCGAGCGGCGCAGGGTGATGCCGCGCTGCACGAAGCCGCGCCAGAAGACTTCCTCGGCAGGCCCTATTATAAATAGGAGTAGCAGTCCGATGACCCACTCGCTCTGCGAGTCCTTCATGCTATAGATGGTGTCGACCTGCGGCCGTGCAAAGGGAAACATCCACGTGGCCACCTTGTCGCCCACCCAGAAGATGCCCCACAAGGCAAGGGCGAGCGCAAGCCCGATGAAGAGTCCGCTCCACGATACCTTGACATCGGCCAGCCAGCCGCGGTCGATAATCAGCGACAGCGAAAGCAGGATGCAGCCCGAGATGGTCATCATGGTCCAGAAATCCACCGGCATCGCTATCCAGGGGTTGAACATGAGGAACCACAGGAGAGCGGCGATGGCGATAGCAATTGACAATTGACAATTGACAATTGACAATTTTGCCCCTTTACCAACTCCTTTACCCGTCTTATTATTCATTCTTGTCATAACCTTGTCCATTGTCAATTGTCACTTGTCAATTAGAATAGGGCTGCCACAAACAACGACACGGCAAGCAGCAAGCTGAACATAAGCTGCAGCTGCGAGGTGGCAGCATCCATCATATTCAGCGCCTCGCTACCCTGCTTGCGGGCATTGCGCACAGCAACGGCATTGGCACGGGCCTTAGGGAAGGCCAGCAACACGATGAGCGAGTACCACGGCAACCATCCGCAGCATACCGTGGCGATGATGAGCACGAAGGGGAAGTACACCTCAAACACGTAGAGGTTGATGGAAGCCCGCTTGCCGAGAAGCATGGCGAGGGTACGAATGCCCGCCGCGCGGTCCGACTCTATGTCGCGCGTGTTGTTCACATGGAGGATAGCCACCGTGATGAGTCCGATGGGCAGTGCCAGCACCAGCGCCGGATAGTAGTACTCGCTGATGGTAGCATACGTGGTGCCGAGGATGGGAATCACCGCATAGGACAGGAAGATGACCAAATCGCCCAAGGCAAAGTACTTGAACGTAGCATAAGTGAGCGTAAAGAAAGCGCCATAGAAGGCTGCATAGAGGAGCGGCCAGCCGCAGCGGCTCATGATGTAGAAGCCGATGGCACAGCCTAAGACGAAGAGCGTCAGGCTAAGGCGCATATACTCCTTCGTGGTGAAGGAGCCATTGACCAACGGCATGTGGCTGAGGCCGCGGTCGACCCCCTTCTTGTAGTCGCGTATATCGCTCAGCATATTGCCCGAGGCATGGAAGAACACGATGCCCACGATGGCAAGCACACCGCTCACCCAGTCAATGGACATACCATACAGGCTGCACACCCACGTCATATAAGCAAATGTGGCGAGCACAGGCATTGCCGAAGCCGGGAACGACCACGGACGCGTGGTGAGAATCCAATCTTTTACCGAATGTTTCATACTTGTTTTATTATTTTGGTTTGTCAATTATTTCTCTGCTACATATAGCGTACATATCCCCATGGTAAGGCGACGGAAGGTGACATCGGCAAAGCCGTTCTTCAAGACAATCTCTCTCATCACCTCACCTTGTGGAAATGCCTTCATCGTTTCGGGCAGATAGGTGTAGGCACTGTCGTCGCCCGAGATGAGCCGCCCGATGACAGGCATCACCAGTTTGGAGTAGATGCCAAACAGTCCGCGCCATAGCTTGCGATGAGGATACGACAGCTCGAGCATCACCAGATGTCCGCCCTTGCGCAGCACACGGCACATCTCGCCAAGGCAAGCATCCAGGTCCTCGAAATTGCGCACGCCGAACGTCACGGTCACCGCATCGAAGCTCCCCTCCTCGAAGGAGAGGCAGCTGCAATCCTCCTTCTGGAAATGCACCACATCGTGCAACCCCTCACGCGCAGCCTTCTCGCGCCCCACACGCATCATCCCTTCCGAGATGTCCACCGCCGTCACTCGGCGCAACCGTAGCTTATGGGCCAGCAGCAGGGCAAAGTCGCCCGTTCCCGTGGCCACATCAAGCACTGTCTGCGGCTTGTAGGCCGCCAGTGTCTTTACCGCTCTGCGCCGCCAACTGCGGTCAAAGCCAAACGAGAGGGTATGGTTGAGTGCATCGTAGGTAGGCGCAATGTTGTCAAACAGCTGCTCCACCTGCTCACGCTTGTGCGCATTGCCCTCATAAGGTTTTATCTGCTCCTGAGCATACATCGCATCACCTTTTTATACTATTATAGACACACGAACAATGTTCATTTTCTCTCAACTGCACAAAAGTAATCAAATTAACCTATTTTGCAAAATTTTAGGCAATAATTAGATGTTGTCCTCGGCATTAGTCCCAAGAATCCTTGGCCGTCGCATCGAAGAAAGAACAGGAGGTCGGCACTCTCACGAGTACCGGCCTCCGACTGTCGATTTTTATGTCTTTCCCCTTTTTGGGTCAAGGTGTCGGTATTTGCTCGCAAGTCGTTGATTTATATTGGAATACCCACCGACACCCCCGTTGCGGGGTATCGGTCGAAGATGCCATTTCACTTTCTTCAGTTGTCAAAATTTATCATAGACCGCGATGGTGTCATCCTGAGTAGGACGAAGGATCTCGCAGTGGACTCAGCCAGCGACACGCCTTCTGCGAGATTAGCGAGATTTGCGTGAGGCAATTAACTGATTCTCTAATAGTAAATAGATATTCCTCGGTTTTTGTCAAAAAAATTTGTAGGCTTGACAAAAAATTATCACCATGGTGACAAAAAATTATCACAGGCTTGACAAAATTTTTTCACACCTACGAAAAAACAATTTGGGCAGTTCCAAACTCCAGTTTGCAAGGCTCCAAACGCCAGTTTGCAAGGCTCCAATCAAAATGTTACAGCCTTGCAATAGAAAAATTCTCTTTGTCCAATTTGAAAAATGCATGTATGCAATTCAAAAAACGCCTTTTTTGGCCTCCCAAAATCTGACGTTTTGCTACCGATATAGCCGATATGCTGACATTATGCTACACCCCGACCCACCGACACCCCGCAACGGGGGTGTCGGTGGTTACACGCTTTATCTACAACAACTTACACACAATCACCGACACCTACACCCAAGAAGGGGAAATATAGATTTAATATAAAAATCCCCATCATCGGAGAGGACAGGGATTGGTATGTATCACCACACAGGGAGGCTGTCAGAAGCAAGTCGCCATCATCTCCTGACCCAACTTATGGATGCAGGCAAGTATCTCCTGCTCACGCTCGGCCGATGGCTTCTTGAACCCATTGACATAGTTGCGCAGCAGCGTCGGGTTGATACCGACGAGGCGGGCAAACTCGGCCATGTTGATTTCCTTGTGAGTAAGGAAGAAGCGCTGCATAGCCGACGGCTCACTGTCTTCATAGGCAAAACTCTCAAAACTGATATCCTCATCGAGCCCACGCCAATGTATACCCCCAAGTCCAAAGGTGTAGGCATTGCGCTCCTCATCGGAAGCAGCACGCAACTTAGGATACCACAAGAGCGACTGGCGATACTCCCGGCCCTCCTCATCTCTGCCATGTATATGGTCGGCAGTAAACCAAATCTCCGTAATCTGCATAGTGGTCAGTTGTTGAAATGTTTGTTCCAATGGTTGATAATCAGGTCGGCATTCTCATCAATGGCTCCTTTTATCTTTTTAAGGTCATTGGCCTTGATTCCGATACTCTCCCGATACACAAATTCCGTTCCGTCCCAGTCATACTTAGCCATTCCGCCATTTCCTTCTACATGAACATGTATAGGCTCATGCTCCCTGCTGTAGAAGAAGAACGAAAAAACCGAAAAATCTGAATACCTCAGGCATACTATATACAATGTTTTGTTATTATCAATGCTGCAAATATAGGAATTGTTTTCGATACCTACAAACCCTATCGAAAGAAAAATCGCCATTCATACCTCAAATCTCATTTTTTCTTGTTACTTTTGCACTTGTCCCTCGCTGAAACCATTCTCCACCCTCGGGTGTTGATGGCGGACGGGTGGGACAAGACATATTGGAAAAACAAAGCATTCGCTATTATTTCGCGTTTAGCCAAGAGCCTCGGAAACTCAAATTGGTATAACAAGCACGAAAATATAACGAATTTGATATTGACATTTAATAAATAATGGCATTTAACAACCAACAGGCAGCAGCACGTCGATTCGCAGAAATATGGAAAGGACGTGGGTATGAGAAGGGTGAGACACAACCTTTCTGGTATCAGTTGTTGCATGACGTGTTTGGTATTGAGGTTCCTGTAAACTTCATACAATTTGAGCTTCCTGTGCATCTGAAAAGTACTAAGTTCATTGATGCCTATATTCCTTCTACCAAGGTAATAATTGAGCAAAAGGAACTAAAGAAGAATTTGGATACAGCAAGCAAACAAAGCGATGGAGATAAATTGACTCCATACGAGCAGGCTCAGCGTTACATGGGTGGTTTGCCATACTCACAATATCCCCGATGGATAGTAACTTGTAACTTCAAGTCTTTTAAGGTTTATGATATGGAGCAACCTCAGGCTGAGCCAATAGAGATACTTCTTGAAAACTTGGAGCGTGAGTACTACTTGCTTAAGTTTCTAGTAGATGACAATACAACGTCATTGCGACGTGAAAAGGAAATATCCATTAAAGCAGGTGAACTGATTGGGAAATTGTATAACGAACTACGTAAGCAGTATCATAATCCAGATACTTCTCAAGCTCTCCATTCTCTGAATGTGCTTTGCATTCGTTTGGTGTTTTGCTTATTTGCAGAAAAAAGTCTTTTGTTCGGCGATAATCGAAGTGCTTTTTACGACTATCTTAGAGACTTTAAGCCCTCACAAATGCGCAAGGCAATTCAAGACTTGTTCGATGTGTTAGACACAGAGGAACATGAGCGCGACCCATACATGGAGGAGACTTTAAGAAAATTTCCCTATGTCAATGGTGGGCTTTTCAGCAAGGATGACAAACTGGAAATCCCTCAGTTTACAGAGTCTATAGCAGATATCCTATTGAATGAATGCAGTGCCGGTTTCGATTGGAGCGGAATCTCTCCCACCATCTTTGGTGCCCTGTTTGAGGATACCATGAATCCTGAAACTCGCGAGATAGGAGGAATGCATTATACTTCTATTGAGAATATTCATAAGGTAATTGACCCACTTTTCATGAATGCACTTATCCGGGAATTCAAGGATATTCTGCAAATTAAAACAGACAAGAAACGTAAGCAAGCATTATTATCCTATCAGGAGAAAATTAGTAGATTGAAGTTCCTTGACCCCGCTTGTGGTTCCGGCAATTTCTTAACTGAAACATATCTGTCCTTGCGTAAGCTTGAGAACGAGGTATTGAAAATTCTCAGTGATGGGACTATATCCATTAATGGAGATTTTAGCCCTATCAAGGTTAAGATAGAGCATTTTTATGGAATAGAGGTGAACGACTTTGCCGTTACTGTTACGAAAGCTGCACTATGGATAGCCGAGGCTCAAATGATGAAGGAAACGGAAAACATTGTTCAGGAGGATTTGGAATTCCTTCCTCTGAAGAGTTATCCCCATGTACAACAGGCGAATGCATTGACAAAGGATTGGAATGAAATAGTCAGTTCCGATAACTTGTCATATATCATTGGGAATCCACCATTCAGAGGGAAAAAGACAAGAAAAAAGGAACAGAAAGAAGAGTTAGAGCATTTGATAGGTGCTGACAGCGCTCAACCAGGAAATCTCGATTATATTTCTGGATGGTTCTTCAAGGCGGCAAGATTTATACAAGGTACTAGAATCAAGGTGTCTTTTGTCTCAACAATAAATATTACTCGTGGAGAACAAGTTTCATTATTGTGGAAGGCTCTTTTGGAAAAGTACAGTATAACAATAAACTACGCATACCTTCCATTCGAATGGTATAGTGAGGCCAAAAAGAATGCACAAGTACATTGTACTATTATAGGATTCGGATGTACTGAGAACAGTGAATCTAAGGTAATTTATTCAGGCACTGAAGAAGAAGCACCAAGGATTGCTAAGAATATTAGTCCTTATTTAAGGGACGAAGAGAACATTCTTGTTTCATCTCGTTCGAATGCACCTCTGTGTGATGTCCCTTCTACAGGAATAGGGAACAAGCCGATAGATGGCGGTAACTTCCTTTTTAAACTCCAAGAAAAGGATGATTTTGTTAAGAAAGAGCCTCTCGCCGAGAAATACTTCTACGAATGGTATGGTGCCGAAGAACTTATAAAAGGTCATTGCAGATATTTCTTGTGGCTCGAAAACTGCCCACTTTCAGAGTTGCGAAAGATGCCTCTTTGCAAGGAGCGAAGGGAGAAAGTGATAGAGGCAAGAAAAAAGAGTCCAGACGCGGGTACACGTAAGCTTTCCGACTTTCCGACAAAGTTTCAAGTAACCAACATTCCGACAAAGGATTTTATAGTTATTCCTGAGGTTACATCGGAAAATCGTGACTACATTCCAATGGAATATGTAGAAGTAAAGGATACAATAAAGAAACTTTTTAGTAATTTGGTAAAACTGATGCCAGGAGCAACGTTATATCACTTTGGAGTGCTTCAGAGTAAGGTGCATATGATCTGGACAAAAGCCATCTGTGGCTATAAAGATTTCCGTCCACGTTATAGTACCAATATCGTTTTCAATAATTTTCCGTGGCCGACAGCTACTGAGAAGAATCAAGAAATCATAGAAAAATCAGCGAAGGCGATCTTAGAGGCTAGAACCAGATACCCTGATAGTAGTCTTGCAGACCTATATGACAAAGGGACTATGCCAGATGATTTGAAAAAAGCTCATCTTGACAATGACAAAGCAGTGATGGCGGCATACGGCTTTACAAGTATGAGTGATGAAGAAGTTACAAAGGCTCTTCTTTTACTTTACAAAAAATTGACAAAAGATGAATGACATGAATACAGAACAATATAAGGTAATCGATTTGTTTTGCGGCTGTGGGGGACTTTCGCTGGGCTTTCAGAATGCAGGTTATCGCATTGTTTCTGCCTTCGACTGGTGGGATGCAGCTCTTAACATCTATCAGAAGAATTTCAGTCATCCGGCAGTCAAAAGAGATTTGAGTGAGATTGATGATTTATCAGACTTGGAGAAACTACATCCTGACATCATCATTGGTGGTCCTCCGTGTCAAGACTATTCTACGGCGGGCCACATGGATGAAAATCGTGGAAGGGCTGCCCTAACGGTATCTTTTGCGAAGATAGTTCAGCAGATTAAACCCAAGTATTTTTTGATGGAGAATGTCGCAGTCATAGAGAAGAGTAAGACATTGAAGGTTGTAAACAATATCTTCAAGGATGCAGGTTATGGACTAACACAGCTTGTGTTGGATGCCAGCAAGTGTGGCGTACCTCAAAAAAGAATGCGCTTTATTACCTTTGGAGTATTTGGAGGAAAGGATGGCGATGCAGAGGACATCTTTATAAACGGACAGAGTGAGAAGAGCATGACTATGAGAGACTATTTCGGTGATAGTCTCGGCTTTCAGCATTACTTTCGTGTCCCAACGAACTATTCACGCAGAGGTATCTACAGCATAGATGAGCCCTCAATGACTATCCGTGGCGTAGATCGTCCTGTTCCAAAAGGCTATAAGGGACATCCTGCAGACTCTGCTCCTTTGAGTCCAGACATAAGAACGCTTACCTATCAAGAGAGAAGTTGGGTTCAAACTTTTCCTAAAGAATTCGTTTGGGAAGGAAGTAAAACCAACATCAACCAGATTATCGGGAACGCTGTTCCCGTCAAGTTGGCAGAATATATCGCTAATTGTATAAAGAAGTACATCAAAGAGAATGAGAGCAGTTGACTTATTTTCTGGATGTGGCGGGATGAGTCTGGGCTTTCAGAACGCAGGATTTCAGATTGTGGCAGCCTATGATAATTGGCAGCCTGCTATTGAAATCTATCAGCGAAACTTTCAGCACCCGATATTCAAGAAAGACTTGTCTGCTGAGGATATTGTGCCAGAACTAAAAGGCTTTTCTCCTGAAATGATAATTGGAGGACCTCCCTGTCAGGATTTTTCTATTGCAGGGAAAAGGGAATTTAGAGGTAAACGAGCTAATCTGACACTAAAATTCGGACAGATAGTGTCGGAAGTTCGCCCACAATGGTTTGTGATGGAGAATGTCTATAATATTGAGAAGTCTCCAGTTTTTGAGGAAGTACTAACAATCTTCAAATCGGTAGGATATGGGATTACCAAGCATGTATGGGACGCTAGCTATATGGGGGTTCCACAAATGCGTCGGAGATACTTTGTCATAGGTAAACTAGGCGAGAAAGATGATTTCCTTTTAGAAAGATTATTGTCAGGCTTATCTAAAGACCGAATGACAGTGAGAAAGTATTTTGAATGTATGCCTTTCAATGTCGAATACATTTATCAACATCCACGCACATACAAACGACGGGCAATATTCTCAGTAGATGAGCCACTTTCTACTATCAGAAGCGTAAATAGGCCTATTCCGTCTAATTATCTTATTCATCCTGCGGACAAAACAAATGACCTTTCAAAGGTACATGTTCTAACCACAAAAGAACGAAGCTACATTCAGACCTTCCCTGAATCTTTTGAGTTTATTGGAACAACGTCATCCGTAGAACAAGCCATTGGCAACGCTGTACCCGTAAAGATGGCAGAGTACGTGGCAAAAATCATAAAGGATTATTGATATACATTACATAGGGAAAAGTCCGAGCCTGTACCGTGTTTTGAAACAACAGGGGGCTATCTTTGCAGTGAAATAGCGAAGATAGGCAACAACAGACAATGTAAAACAAAAAGAAACGAAACAATAAAGGCAATGATGAAACAGAACACCACACCCGAAGAGCCTAAGATGAACGAATCAGCCGAGCACATCGGCTTCGTAGAGTGCCGTATGAAGGGCACCAAGGAGAAGTTATAACACCCAACTACCGCTTCGTCCTTACTCTATTTCCGCCCAATCCCCAAGCCAGGCGAAAAGAACGCAGCCATGAGGCATTAGGAAAATGCAGAAAGTAAGCACGAACGCGAGTTTTTGAGTCTATAAGTTCTTTAGTCAAGCGAGTCTATACTTCCGATTTCAACACCGTGTAAGCAAACCGCACGATTTGCTTTACATTATGCTACAAAATTCTTGTACAGAATTTTCTCCCGTTTCGCTGAGAGAAGTCTCCTTACCCCAAACCCTCATCTCCGTCACAGCGGATATGCTATCCGCTATAGCTGAGTATCAGGGTCTCTGACCCGCAATAAATATAAGGGGTATAAACCCCTATCTCTACATCCTCGGATTGCAAATCCGAGGAGACGGAAACCCTCATCCCACTTTTCGGGTTGTAAGTTTGGTGGATAGGAAAAGAACTTATATCTTTGCGGATAATGAGTAAGAATCTTTACATAATTAGCGGATGCAATGGTGCCGGGAAGACTACGGCATCGTATACTGTATTACCCAAAATATTGGAATGTAAAGAGTTTGTCAATGCAGATGAAATAGCAAAGGGACTATCCCCGTTCAATCCCGAAGGCGTAGCGTTTGAGGCTGGCAGATTGATGCTACAACGAATAGATGATTTGCTGGAAAGTAATGTGACCTTTGCTATCGAAACGACACTCGCCACGAAATCTTATGTACACCTTGTTCGTCGAGCACAAAGTATGGGATATTTTGTGCATCTTATTTTCTTTTGGCTCGAATCACCGGAACTAGCTATAAGTCGTGTGGCCGAGCGAGTGAGTAAAGGAGGCCACAATATACCGCAAGATGTCATCAAGCGTAGGTACGTGGCTGGAATCACGAACTTGTTCGCACGGTTTATGAATGAAGTAGACTTATGGATGATTTATGATAATAGTCGTACACCGAGAACTTTTGTCGCAAAAGGTGGGAAATCGCTTGCAACAAGTGTCGAGTCTGAAATGTTGTATTATAAAATAAAAAGTTATGTCAGATAAAGAGATAAAGGAATTCATCGAGAAACTTGATGCAGGCTTGAAACTGGCCGAGAAACAAATGCTGCAAGAGAAGGCTTTGCACAACGAAACGGTAGTGGTGTATTCCGAAGGGGGTGAAATTCAATATATTCCTGCCAAACAGATTATTGCAGAGAATGTAATGTTCCAGTAGACTTTTTGTTTAGTCGCTGTAGCTGAGTATCAGGGTCTGTGACCCGCAATAACAACAGGGATTGCAAATCCCTACCTCAACATCCTCGGATTACAAATCCGAGGAAGACTTTACCGGAGGAGGACTTTACTGGGAAATCGTGTGATTGTCGTCGATATACTCCTGCACGATGGCGAGTATCTCCTTGCCGAACATATCCAACGACTTCTTGCCGAAACCGGGCATGCGGAGCAGTTCCTTTCCGCTGATGGGGAGTTCGTTGACAATGCCGATGAGTGCTTTCTGAGTGAGCACACCGTAGACGGGGCGGCCCAGCTCCTCGGCACGGGATGCACGCCAGGCACGAAGCTTGTGGAAGAGCTTGGGGTGCTTGATGTCGGAGTTGCGGTCTACCTCTATCTTCTCTACTGCTCGGCTCTTGCGCTCACGCTTGGCGGGCTGTTCGGTACGGAGCAGGCCCACCGCCTTCTCCTTGAGATAGGCGGTGACACTGAACCCACGGGCGATGACACGGGCCAGTAGGTGGCGCTTCAGCGCGAAGGACTGCTGTAGGGCATATACGGATTCGGCGATGCGCTCCTTGATTTCCTTGTTGTCGCTGTCGAGGCGGGTGCGTTCGATGAGGGGCTTGAGCAGGGTGTCGAGCTGGTCGGCAAAGTAGACTGCTGCCTTGTGGATGCGCTCGGCGAGCAACTTGTCGGTGGTGTAGTCGTCGGCCTGCATCACCAGTGCGGCGTATTGGCGGTAGAAGGTGGCCGATACAGCAGCAATCTCGCGGGCAAACTGCTCGTCGGCCTGCTTGTACATCTTCAGGAGCAGGGGATATACCTTATATAAATGTTCGTCGATAAGGCGCAATACGCGGTGGAAGTCCCACTCGAGCTCCTTGAAAGTGAAGAGCTCGGTGAGCTGGTACAGGTAATAGTCGCGCTGCAGCGTGGAGAGGCTGTCGGCCGTGTGGCGTGCCTGCTCCAGCTCCATGTTCATATAGTTGCTTACTGCCGTATCGGTGAGCACGGCCGAGGCCGATAGGGGGGCGGTGAGCACGAGTCCCTGGAGTGAGCGCAGGCGGCTGAGTGCCACGTAGACCTGCCCTGCGGCAAAGGCGGCGTTGACATCGAGCACGGCTCGGTCGAACGTCAAGCCCTGGCTCTTGTGTATGGTGATGGCCCACGCCAGGCGCAGGGGGTATTGGCGAAACTCACCCTCTATCTCTTCGCGTATCTCCTTGGTCTCCTTGTCGATGACGTAGTGGGCATTGGTCCACACCTCGGGCTCGACCTCCACCTTCGTATTGTCTTCGAGGCCGCGCACACAAATCTTGGAGCCATCCACAAAAGTCACCTCGCCGAGTTTGCCATTATAGTAGCGCGAGCCCTGGCTGTCGTTCTTGAGAAACATTACCTGACAGCCCTTCTTGAGTACGAGGGTCTCTTCGGCCGGATAGGAGGTCTCGGGGAAACTGCCCGTCACCGTAGCCTTGAACGAGAAGCGTGTGCTCTTGAGCGCATCCATGCGCTCCTCGTTGTAGCGGTTGGCCGTGGCGTTGTGGGTGGTGAGGCGGATGTAAGCACCTTCGTGGGTCCCCTCCCATCCTCCCCCAAGGGGGAGGGGTTCAGACGCCACGGTGCCAGTCTTCCCCCTTTGGGGGGCTATGACTCTCGCATTGAGCAACGCCAGACTCTCTGCCGTGAGGCGATTTTCGCGCACCTCATTGAGTATATTAATAAAGGTGTGGTCGGTCTGTCGGTACACGTGTTGCAGCTCGATGGTCACGTGCTGGGTCTGCTGTAGGGCAAGGCTGCCGAAGAAGTAGGGTGTGGCATAATACTCGCGCAGCAGTGCCCACTCGCTCTCCTTCACCACAGGAGCCAGCTGGCTGAGGTCGCCAATCATCAGGAGCTGCACCCCGCCGAAGGGACGGTGCTTGTCCTTGTGGAGGCGCAGCACGGCGTCTATCTGGTCGAGGAGGTCGGCACGCACCATAGAGATCTCGTCGATGACGAGGAGGTCGAGCGTGCGGATAATATTCTTCTTCTCCTTGCTGAAGCGGTACTTCTCATCGCTGCCGCGAAACGAGGTGTTGGGGATATACGGGGCGAGGGGAAACTGGAAGAAGGAGTGTATCGTCACCCCGCCGGCATTGATGGCTGCCACACCCGTAGGTGCCACCACTACCATACGCTTGGGCGAGCGCTCCTTGATACGGCGCAGAAAGGTGGTCTTCCCCGTACCGGCCTTGCCGGTGAGGAAGACATTGACTCCTGTGCGCTCTACAAACTGCCACGCAAGGTCAAGTTCGGAATTTACATTCTTATCGTCTATAGCACCCATATTCTTGCTACAAACTTACATAAAAAAAACGATTTTCACGCTAATTATTCCGATTTTTCGTATCTTTACGGCAAAATACACTCAATTATGAACATCAAGCCACTGAAGACACTAGCTGCGATCCTGCTCTCTGCCATTATTGGGGGATGCTACGAACCGGCAACCGTACATTACATCACCACAGATAGTACCCAACTCGTCAAGGACGGTAAGCCCTATCACTATATAGGATGCAATATCTGGTATGCTTCCATTCTCGGGTCTACCGGTATGGGCGGCGACCGCGAACGACTGTGCCATGAGTTGGACCAGCTAAAGGAATTGGGTGTCACCAATGTACGTATACTTTCCGGACCCGATGCAGGCAGCCTGCTTGCCAATCCCGCCAAACCCTATCTGCAAACAGCTCCAGGCGTACTCAACGACACTATCTTGGAGGGATTGGACTATGTAGTCACTGAGTTGGATAAGCGCGATATGGATGCCGTCATCTATCTCAACAATGCATGGGACTGGAGCGGGGGCTACGGATTCTACCTCAAAGAGTGTGGCTACGGCGACTCGCCCAATGCCAATGTGGAAGGAGGCTATGACCGCTATGTGGACTATTGCGCCGACTTCTCGCGCGACACCATTGCACAGGGACTATACTATGAGTATATAGAGCAGATAGTATCGCGCCGCAACAGTATCAGCGGCCGTCTCTACAAGGATGAGCCCGCCATCATGGCTTGGCAGCTGTGCAATGAGCCACGCCCCTTTGCCCGCGACAGCGTGACCAAAGAGATGTTTGCTCGCTGGATAGCACGTGCCGCTGCACTTATCAAGCGTATAGACCCCCATCATCTGGTATCGACTGGTAGTGAAGGCATCGTAGGGTGCGAAGCCGACGTGGAGCTGTGTGAACGCATACATGCCGACCCCAACATCGACTACCTCACCATCCATATCTGGCCAGTCAACTGGGGATGGGCACCACGCACGAATCCCGACAGCGGAATCGACAATGCTTGCGCAAAGAGCAGCCAGTACATAGCTTTGCATACCGAGATGGCGGGTCGCTTGGGCAAGCCACTCGTGATAGAGGAGTTCGGCTACTCACGTCAAGGAAACAAAGCAGGCATAGGCGTACCCACCGACAGTCGCGACCAATTCTACAACCACATATTCAGCGAGGTAAAGCGCAGCATTGATGCCGGTGGTCCCATCGCAGGATGTGATTTCTGGGGATGGAGTGGCAGCGGACGCCCCAGCCAAGAGGTGTGGCAGGCAGGCGACGACTACCTGTGCGACCCTCCCCACGAACCCCAAGGATGGTACTCGGTATTTGATTGCGACACAACAACGATAGCTATCATCAGAAAGCATAGCCACTTGTAAAAGAAGTATGAACTAAAAAGAAGAATACCGATGAAAAGACTATATTATATAGGAATAGCCTTATTGGCTTTAGCCTCATGTAACCGACAGTCTGAGCAGGAATGGCTCACCGATTATGTAGACCCACTCATCGGCAGTGGCGGACATGGGCATGTGTTTGTGGGTGCCAGTGTGCCTTTCGGCATGGTGCAACTGGGCCCTACGAGTATCAGTCAGGCGTGGGACTGGTGTTCGGGATACCATCAGGATGAGGCCTCAGTGATAGGCTTCTCGCATACACATCTCAGCGGTACCGGCATCGGAGACCTGTTTGACGTGACCGTGATGCCCGTGACAGGCGAAGTGAGCTATGCCCGAGGCAATATCGAAGAGCCCGGGAGTGGACTATGGTCAATGGCCGACCGCACACAAGAGATTGCCGAGGCCGGTTACTATGCCGTGCCCTTGACACGCTACGGCATCAAAGCTGAACTGACAGCTACGCCTCGTGTGGGCATGCACCGCTACACCTTCCCCGAGGCCATAGATGCCGCTATCGTCATCGACCTACAGAACGGTGGCTGCTGGGACCGCACCACAGAGGCATTCATGCAAGCTGAGGGCGACAACCGTATCGTAGGTTACCGCCGCTCAAGAGGATGGGCAGCCGACCAACACGTATACTTCGTGGCCGAGCTGAGCAAGCCCTTCAGCAGCTTCACACTGAACGGTCCCAACGACCTATACGGCCGCGCCTCTTTCGCCACGGTACAAGGCGAAGAGGTACTGATGAAGGTAGCCATCTCGCCTGTCAGTATCGACGGAGCACGCCTTGCCCTACAGAGCGAACTGCCTACCTGGGAGTTTGACGCCACGCGAGAAGCAGCACGCAAGGCTTGGAACGACGAGCTTGGGCGCATACGCATAGAGAGTCCGTGCGAGGAGCAGCAACGCATCTTCTACACCGCCATGTACCACGCCATGATGGCACCTGCCCTCTTCAGTGATGTGGACGGTAAGTACCGCGGTGCCGACGGCAACATCTACCATAGCCCTACACCTCGCTACACCAACTTCTCACTGTGGGACACCTACCGCGCCAAGCAGCCCCTGATGACTATCATACAGCCCGAGAAGGCAGGACAGTTCGTAGCTTCAATGATTGACATCTGTGACCGTCAAGGCGACCTGCCGGTATGGCATCTGTGGGGCAACGAGACCAATTGCATGGTGGGCGACCCTGGCATACCCGTCGTGGCCGATGCCATCGTAAAGGGGATCGGCGGTTTTGACCGCGAGCAAGCCTTCGAAGCCATCAAGCAGACTGCTTCCAACCCTGAGCGAGGCAAGGATTTGCGTTACGCCCATGGATACATTCCTTGCAACCTGTTCAACGAATCGGTAGCCTATGATATGGAATATGCTTTGGCCGACGGCGCCGCAGCCAATGCAGCCCATGCACTGGGCAAGCAGGGAGACTACGAGCACTTCACCCGCATGAGCCACTCGTACCGTACCTACTTCGACCCTACCGTCGGATTCATTCGTGGTGTTGACGACAAGGGAGAGTTCCGTACCCCTTTCAATCCCTATTACGCCTCACACCGTGCCGATGACTACTGCGAGGGAAATGCCTGGCAATACACTTGGCTCGTGCCACATGATATGGAAGAATATGCTGCAATGTTTGGCAGCCGAGAAGCCTGCATTGCTCGCCTCGACTCCCTATTCCTTGCTCCCTCGACCATTGCAGGCGACCCTTCGCCCGACATCTCGGGCATGATAGGCCAGTTTGCCCACGGCAACGAACCAAGCCACCATATCCTCTATCTGTATGCCATACTGGGCGAGCCGCACAAGACAGCCAAGTGGGTGCGTGAGGTGATGAAGACCCAATACCACGCGGCTCCCGACGGTCTCTCGGGAAACGAAGACATGGGGCAGATGTCTGCCTGGTACATCCTCTCAGCCTTGGGGTTCTACGAAGTGGAGCCAGCTAGCGGTCGCTACTGGTTCGGTTCACCCATCATCGACCATGCCGAGCTCACCGTGGAAGGAGGCACCTTTACCATTGAGGTCATCAACAATAGCGAGGAAAACATTTACATCCAAAGCGCGGAACTAAACGGACAGCCTTACGCACTGCCTTATATCAACCACTCAGACATAGCTAAGGGTGGAACATTGACGCTAGTGATGAGTAACGAGCCATAAAAAGAGAGGATGTGTCCTGAGACACATCCTCTCTTTACTTTGCAGCTATTATATTAATAGGTGACAACAACCTCAAGAGTAGCAGCTTCGGCAATCATCTTGGTAAGTTCCTTCACAGAGGGAACCCGATTAACAAGATTCTTCTCGGCATTAACCTCCTCCATCTTAGCTGCCAGATTCTCTGCGTTGCGATGACGGAACTCCTTTACGGTGTCTACACCAGCAGCCTCAAGCAATTCTGCGAACTGAGGACCCACACCGTGGATACGGATAAGGTCTGCATGGTTTGTCCACTTGAGGATGAGTTTATCAGAAATACCAGTCTCTTCAGCCAAAGCCTTACGTCCTGCGGGAGCAGCACACTTAGCCAACAACTCTTCTACTTTGTTGATACCAGCAGCAGCCAGTTTCTCTGCATAGGTAGCGCCTACGCCTTCAATGTCTACAACTTTGTAAGCCATAATAATAGTTTCTTTTAAAGTTTATAATCAGTTTGCTATCTGTTTTTTCATTTTTCACTGACCAATGCCATTGGGCAGTTATACTTTTGGTGGCAAATATAGTAAATTAACTATTCTCAGCAAAATATATATAAAGATTTATTTGTCCGTTTGGGTAAATTTCTTACGAACAACTAATCGTTATACTTATTGTAACTCACTATCTCGTCAAGTCCTTTACGTTTCTTTGAACGTTTTTCCTTAGCGGCATAGCCTAGCGTGATGATTAGCGGTAGACGCTTGCGGCGTGGCACACCCACCATTTTCTTAATCTTCTTTTCATCAAAATAGCCTATCATGCACGAGCCCAACCCCTCTGCTTCGGCGGCCAATGTCAGATGTGCTGCAGCAATTCCTAAATCAATATGCGGATAGTGATTGTGCTTGATCAGACCTCCTAACAGAGAAGTGGTTTTGGTAGCCTCTTCTACTATCAGGATTAATATGGGAGCTTGTGTTGCCCACTTGTTAAGTCCGAGTCCCGCCATTGATCGAGCGATATCTTCACGCAGTTGCGAGTCGGTGACCACAATAAAATGCCAAGGTTGGCCATTGCAAGCCGAAGGCGACAAGCGCGTAGCCTCAAGGATGCGCTGTACCTTCTCCGGCTCTACAGGGCGCTCAGTATCATATGCACGGTCGCTCTGCCGCGCCGCCACCAATCGATAAAACTCCTCAGCACACATCATATCAGCCATTGGTAAGCGACACCATACGTGCCATGTATTTACCGATGATGTCAAATTCAAGGTTTACCACACTGCCTTCTATAATGTTGTGGAAGTTGGTGTGCTCATGGGTGTAGGGGATAATTGCAACCTGAAAACTGTCTTCAGTCGGGTTACATACTGTAAGACTCACTCCATTAACGGTTACAGAACCTTTGTCAACAGTAAAGTAGCCACGCTGTGCCATCTCCTTATCAAATGCATATCTGAAGGTGTAGTACCAGCTACCCTCAGCATCTTCTACCTTTACGCAAGTAGCAGTCTGATCCACATGACCCTGCACGATATGTCCGTCGAGACGGCCATTCATCATCATACTGCGCTCCACATTTACCTCATCACCCACTTGCAGATACCCAAGATTTGAGCGCTCTATCGTCTCTTTCATAGCGGTAACCGTATAGGTGCCATCTTGAATGCTCACCACGGTTAGGCAAACGCCATTGTGCGATACGCTCTGGTCTATCTTCAGCTCATCCACAAAGCTACACTTGAGTGTCAGATGCAGATTCTCCTGTTCTTTTACAATGCCCACTACGGTGGCACACTCTTCTACTATTCCTGAAAACATACGTTGTCTTCTGTTAAAGTTGTTATTCGTATTATTCGTTCTGTGGAGCAAAGTTACACAAAACTGATGAGATATCAATTGCTCTATGCAAAAGTTTAGAATATTTAGTAATTTCGTGGATCCAACTATTAACATTTTTTCTCTTTAAATGGAGTCCGTCAGGCGTACTGTCTGGATGGCTGAAAATGTTTTTTGCACATTATTCGTTAAATCGGGTGTTTTTCGTTTCTTTAATCTGTTAATTATTGTAAAATGTAGATTGAATGAGTCTGAATATTTTTTCATATTCGAATTTTACTTTTACATTTGTGCGAAGAAAGCGTTGTGAAACGCAGAATAAGTTAAGTCTAGTTTAGTTTTTGTGTTGGTCTAATAGGCGTCCTAATAGAGGCTCCGCCTATTAGATTTTTTTTTTTTGTAGACTTCTTTTCATATTAAAAAGCTTTCCGTATATTTGCAGTAAAACAACGAATATGATGAAGAACGGACTCTACTTATGCACTATCGTAGCAGTCATCTGTCTGTTTTCTCTACCGCAAGGCATATCGGCTCAAGGTATTGAAGCTGGGTATGAAGAAGGTAATGTCCTGAAATTCGACAGTTGGTTGACAAACGATGGGCTCAAGCGACAGGACGCACGTAGCTTCTGGGCTGGATATGTCTATCAAACCAGTGCAGACGAAGAGTGTGGTTATGCATCTGATTACAACTACCCAGCATTCACCTTTGGCCTCTTGATTGCCGACTTTAATAAAGTGCGGTTAAGATACAATCCCAACGGCTTGAGACCCATCGACTATGATTCCCGTTGCGGTACTTCATTTGTTGCCTATGCTTCGATTCGTCGTGCTTTTTTTCGTACTCGTTCCGGGTGGAGTGCCGATTACACGTTTGGTAATGGTATCGGATACAATACCCATATCTATAACCGATTTACCAATGTAGACAATATCCTGCTCGGCTCGCGTCTGTCTGTGTATTTCAATGTCGCTTTCGCGCTCAACTACCGCTATCGTCAATGCGAATTCTTTGTAGGCCCTGAGTTTCGTCACCTTTCCAATGGTGGAGTCATACGTCCCAATAAGGGTATCAATGAATTGGGCATAGGGACTGGTGTGCGTTACTATCTGCAGCCTTACGATTCCATTCCGCTAAAGCGTATATATCATCCTTTTAAGGAGAAAGGAATGTTCTTCAATATTGCTTATAGCAGTGGCATAAGAGCCTCGCAAGGAGAGTGGCTTTACGATGCAAACAATTACATCTGGAAGGACAACAACGTAGAGGACGTAAAGTATGGCAAAGATGGCTATCGCATGTGTTACTATCACGTATTGTCGGCCAATCTCATGTACCGCTATGCTCGCCGTTATGCATCAGGCATAGGGCTTGATGCTTTATACGAACCATACAATCGGGACGTTGAGATACAGAATCCCATGGCTGACCGTAGTAATCTCACCAAATGGTCATTTGGTATTGCTGCCAAGCACGAGGCATATTTTCGTCGCCTCAGTATGCAAATTGCTTTGGGCTGGTATCTGAGCCGTCCTTTCAACGAATACTCTAAGACCGCCGACGAATATCCTTACTACGAACGGGTAGGGTTGCGCTACAATCTTCCTTTGTTAAAAAACAGTATCTCTGTTGGATACAATATCTATGCACATCTTACCAAAGCATATGGAACTGAGTTGGTCATCGATATAAAACTGTCAGCAATCAAATTTTAGTGTATTTTTAGCAAAGGAGTACCTATCTTTAGCAAACAATTCTTAACTTTGCAGAAATAACGCAGTAAAGAGGACATGAGTCAAATACGTCAATACCTATTTCTTTTGTTCACATTCCCTTTGTGCCTCTATGCACAAGTGCAAACAAACACAAGCGAATGGAGCAAGATACACTATAATATCCAAACGGATATTGTAGCCTCTACAGGCAAGTATGCTCCCTTTTGGCTGGTGAGTAATCGGCATGGCCTTTCTTCCTTGGAGAACAACAACGCTAACCTTAGCGTAGGTCTCTTTCGTGACTTCGGCAGAGAACAGGGCTTCACATGGGCATACGGGGCCGAGATTGCGGGAGCGTGGAACTACACTTCACCATACTATATACAGCAACTCTATGCCGACATGAAGTACAACTGTTGGGAACTGAGTGTAGGAAGCAAAGAACGATGGTCTGAAGGTAAGCACCAAACGTTGAGTGGTGGCGGACTTACCTTTTCTCCGAATGCACGCCCCATTCCACAAATCCGTTTCGGCATCAACGAATACACCACTGCCCAATGGCTGTTCAACCAATGGGTACATGTGAAAGGTCATCTTAGCTATGGAAGGCATACGGATGATGCTTTCCAACGAGCATTCACAGCCAATGGAGTTCGAGGTACTCGCTATGCCGAAGATATCCTATTTCATGAGAAGACTGCGTTCATGAAGATTGGGAACAAACGTAAGAGTCCTCTCTCCGTGGAGATTGGTCTGGAGATGTATAGTCAGTTTGGAGGTAAAACTTGGGAAAAGCATCCTGAAGGCGACATTTTGCGCTACGACCTTCCACATAGTTACAAAGAATACATCAAGGCATTCATTCCTATGACAGGAGGAGGTGATTCGCCTGAGATAGACCAGTTGAACGTCAATGGTAATATTTTAGGGAGTTGGCACCTGGCTGCATGTTACGAAAAAGATGATTGGTATGTGAAAGCTTATTATGAGCACTTTTATGAAGACCACTCTGGACTATTTGGCCTTGATTACCACTACAACCAAAATGGAGAAAAAGGGTGGGTCACCTACCTCCCATGGAGAGACGGACTTTATGGCTTGGAGATGACTTTCCCTAAAAATAAGTTCGTGCAGACGCTTGTCTACGAATATATTACCTCGCGAGACCAAAGTGGACCAATCCTGCATAACCCTGGCGGGAACACACCAGAGCAAACAGGAGGGGCTGACTTGTACTACAACCACACCTTTTATTTGTCGTGGCAACATTGGGGTATGGCTATATGTAACCCACACATACTGTCCCCTGCCTATAACGATAACCATAATCTCACCATGCCCAACCAACGCATACGTTCTCATCATATAGGTTTTAATGGAAAACCAACCAATGCCATTGATTATCGAATAATGCTTTCGTGGAGTAAGCATTGGGGCTCCATCGTTGACCCACTTCCCAATCCTCTTACGCAGCTCAGTATGATGGGGGAAATTACCTATCGGCCTCAGCGGAGGAAAAATTGGTTGCTGATAGGTGCATTGGCGTTCGACCGTAGTGAACTTATCGGGAATAATTTCGGCGGCATGTTGACCATACGCCATACGGGGTGGATGAAGACAAAGAAATAAACAAGTGTTGGAAGATGAAATATTTAGTAAATAAACTATTGATAGCCTCATTCGCATTGACATTGATATTCACCTCATGCGAGAGCTACCTCATCAATGGCGACTTAGATGGGTTTTGGCAAGTGCAAGAAATAGAACGATTAGAAACAGGAGATGTCGTGCAATGCAACAATGAAGTTTTCTATGCCTTCCAACGCCATATAGTGCAACTTACCCAATACCCCTCTACACATGTTATGGGGCAGATGAGTACGCGCTACCATGCCAGCTTTGATTGGCAGGGAGATTCTATAAGCATGGGAGATTTTCGTGAATATGACTTGGCTGGTAGTAAGAAGAAAGCACCGCTGTCTGAGCTGAAGAAGTTTGGTCTATACCAGGAATACACAACATTTCATATCGTCTTATCAAAGGGGACTCTCACACTTACTTCAGATAGCACGCGTATTAGTTTACGCAAATATTAGAGTGCATCAATATAAAGTTCATGTATAATATATAATATGAAGATACTATTCCTTACCGATAATTTTCCACCAGAAGTGAATGCTCCTGCTACGCGCACCTACGAACATTGCCGTGAGTGGGTCAAGGCAGGAAATGAAGTCACTGTAATTACCTGCTTTCCCAACTATCCGACGGGGAAAGTATATGAAGGGTACAAGAACTCGCTGCGCAAGACCGAATGGATGGAGGGCATTAAGGTGATACGCGTGTGGAGCTATATGACTGCCAACAAAGGGTTTGCAAAACGCATACTCGACTACATAAGTTTCTCCGTCACCTCTTTCTTTGCAGGCTTGTTTGAGTCGTGCGACATCATCTTAGCCACATCTCCACAATTCTTCACCGCACTTTCAGGACGAACACTGCACTATTTCAAGCGCAAGCCTTGGATTATGGAGGTGCGTGACCTATGGCCCGACTCCATTAAAGCCGTAGGTGCTATGAAGGAGAACTTTGTATTGAACTATTTCTCAAAAGAAGAGAAATGGTGCTACAAGTCGGCCGAGAAGATAGTTGTTGTCACCCGCTCATTCAAAGAGGAAATAATCAAGAAAGGCATACCTGCAGAAAAAATCCATATCGTCAAGAATGGAGCTAATATGGAACTGTTCAGGCCACGGGAGAAATCTCAGGAACTACTGGAGAGATATGGTTTGAAAGGGAAAAAAGTGCTTGGATATATCGGCACATTGGGAATGGCACATAAGATAGACTTTCTTATCGATTGCATAAAAGGTTCGGCTGAGTACGCATTAATAATCCTTGGCAACGGAGCTGAAAAAGATAGCATAGAGGAGAAAATTACGAGAGAGAAAATCAGCAACGTCATATTGCTCAATGCTGTGCCTAAAGAGGAGGTGGCCGAGTATATAGCTTTGCAAGATGCTGCTCTCATCAATCTGCGGAAAAGTGACCTATTCAAGACGGTGATACCATCAAAAATCTTTGAGACTGCCGCTATGCATATCCCCATCCTGCTTGGAGTAGATGGTGAGGCACGTGAGATGGTAGAGGAATTTGGAGCGGGTCTCTACTATGAGCCTGAAAATATGGAGGACTTCAAACGGAAGTTGGCTCAGCTTTTCTCGTCACGTGAATTGTATGAGTCGTGCCAAAAAGGAGGCGAATGTTTAGCACAAGCCTACGACCGTAAGCGTTTAGCCGGCGAAATGCTCAGAATCATTCAAGTATAAAGATGGATTATCTCATCGCTTCCTGCTTGTCAGCAAAGGGTAGGGGAGTATGATGCATAGTATGGCTGCAGCTATAGCTACAAGCAATTGTGCGGTAGCTGACATGCCCCGTCGGAAACAGAAGGCCCATGTGGCTACAACGACAAGGTTGAGTCCGATAATAATCAATGTGGTTGCCAGGTGAGAGATTCCTTGCCCTATAAGTGCATGATGCAGATGCGTCTTGTCTGCCATAAAAGGTGATTCCCCTTTGCACATACGCATAGTCATCACGCGCAATGTGTCCATGATGGGATGTGACAACACGGCAAAGACAAAGGGAACAAGGGCCGAATCCGTCTTTGAGGATACGGGGTCGTTGAGGGTGTTGAGGCTCACTATACAGAATATAATGCCCAACAGATGTGAACCGGCATCGCCAATAAACATTTTACACTTCTTTCCGAATACATTGTATATGAAGAAGGGTATGAGTGCTCCGATAAGCGAACAAGATAACAATAGGTTTATCTTGTCACCGGACATATATGCCCATGCTCCGAACAAAAGCGAAGCCATTAGGCTATAGCCAGAAGAAAGTCCGTCAATACCATCAATCAGATTGATTGAGTTGATCAGTCCTACACAGACAACCAGCGTCAGCGGAAGAGAGAAGTACATGGGTATTTCATGCAGTCCGAAGATGCCGTGCAAATTATCAATCCGCATATCACACGAAAAATAGAGCAGCAATACTGCTAATATCTGCACTGAGAACTTGGTATACGGACTCAAATCGCGAACATCATCAATGAATCCTACTCCCAGCATCAGTACTAATAGCACTGTATATATGTAGGGCAATTGTATGCCCATCATTGCTGCAATCGTATAAAGTGCGACGATAAGTCCCAGGAAGACTCCAACTCCCCCCAATACAGGGACTGGCACACGATTGAGACGACGTGCGTTAGGCTTGTCCACGATATTCTTCCACAGAGCAAACTTTACGAGAAGGGGATGGACCAAAGATACCACCACCGCCGAAAGCACCGATGCCATTATGTAGGGAAGCAATCCTGTCATCTCAAACATTCATTAGATAGTGTACTATACGTTCGCAAGCCTTACCGTCGCCGTATGGATTCACCGCACGGCTCATACTTTCGTAATAGCCGAAATCATCGAGCAGACGCGATGCTTCTGATACAATTTTGTCGTAATCTGTACCTACGAGCTTTACCGTGCCAGCCTCCAGGGCTTCGGGACGCTCGGTGGTATCGCGCATCACAAGCACTGGCTTACCTAATCCTGGCGCTTCTTCCTGTATGCCACCGCTATCGGTGAGCACAAGCGTAGCCTTTTCCATCAGATACACGAAAGAAAGGTACTCCAACGGTTCTATGAAGAACATATTGGAAGCCTCTCCCCAGCCCTCTCCCAAGGAGAGGGTGTCAAGACCCTTAAACACTTCCTGAATAGGCTTGCGCACATTGGGGTTCAAGTGCATGGGATATACGAAATCTACATCGGGATATTTCTGTGCCAAGTCGCGGATAGCTGTACACATATGGATGAAACCGTCGCCGAAGTTCTCTCTTCTGTGCCCAGTAATCAAGACGAGGCGTCTTGATAATGGACAATTGACAATTGACAATTGACAATTACTACCATCGCTGTTTTTGTTTTTTTCCAAGCGTTCAACGTCATACCCCGCGGTGGCAAGTACACGCTTCAGTTCGGCACTGAGGTGCTCGTCACGCTTAATCTTTTCCACCACCCAGTAGAGGGCATCAATGACAGTATTGCCGGTCACTGTGATGCTCTGCCCGTCCACCTTTTCATCTAAAAGATTCTGGCGGCTGAGCGGTGTGGGCGAAAAATGATAGGTGGCTATGCGTCCCGTCATCAGACGGTTCATCTCCTCGGGCCATGGGCTGTAGATGTTGTGCGTGCGAAGTCCTGCCTCCACATGTCCCACAGGGATTTGTTGGTAGAAGGCTGCTAACGCTGCTGCCGTGCTGGTTGTGGTGTCGCCATGCACGAGTACTATATCGGGCTGTGCCTCACGCAACACATCGCGCATACCAAGCAGCACACGTGAGGTCACATCGTAGAGGTCCTGCCCCTGCTTCATGATATTAAGGTCGTAGTCGGGCGTTATCTCAAAGAGACGAAGTACTTGGTCTAACATTTCGCGATGCTGACCGGTGACACATACTATCGTTTGAAATGATTCGGGGTGCTGGGCAAACGTCTTCACGAGCGGAGCCATCTTGATGGCTTCGGGGCGTGTGCCAAACACCAACATTACCTTCTTCATGCCAACCATCCTTTATCACTTGCAAACACCGCAGAAGTCGAGCACCTGCACCTCGGGACGATAGTTGAGCTCGGCAAATTCCCGGTGATTTACTAAATAAACGACAATATCGGCTTTTTCGTATGCGGTCTTGTAATTTGTTAATTTAAAAACGTTATGTTCGGTGATATTGGGCTCCACCACCATGACATTTCCGTTATTGCACGATTGCAACACGCGTGAGGTAATCAACTTGGCGGGCGACTCGCGCAGGTCATCAATGTTGGGTTTGAAAGCGAGTCCCATCATGGCCACCTTCGGTGCCCGATGTTTCTTGAGCTCATACTCCACCATCATGCGGCGCACCTTCTCGGCACACCATTGGGCCTTATAGTTGTTTACTTGGCGTGCTTGGCAGATGATGCGTGCCTCATTGGGATAGGCCGATGATATGAAGTAGGGGTCCACGGCTATGCAATGTCCGCCCACGCCACAGCCTGGCTGCAGGATGTTGACACGTGGATGCTTGTTGGCCAGGTCTATAAGTTCCCACACATTGATGCCAGCCTTGTCGCAAATGAACGAGAGCTCATTGGCAAAGGCTATCTGCACGTCGCGCGAGGCATTCTCGGTGAGCTTGCACATCTCGGCTGTGCGGCAATTGGTGGAATGTAATTGTCCTTTCACGAAGTGACGGTAAAAATCCTTGGCCTTCTCCGTAGATTCCTCGTTGATGCCCCCGATGACACGGTCATTGTTGACCAACTCCTCGATGATGTTGCCCGGCAATACACGCTCGGGGCAGTAGGCGATATAAATCTTGCCCTTTAGCTCGGGGCGGTGCTTGAAGATTAGTTCCGTCATCTTCTCCGTAGTGCCTACGGGCGAGGTGGATTCGATGACATACAAATCCCCTTCTTTCAAAAGAGGAAGCACCATCATCGTGGCAGCCTCCACGAATGAGGTATCAGGCTCGTGATTTCCCTTGAACGGTGTGGGCACCACGATGAAGAAGGCATCGGCCTCTTGCGGCTGCGTATATGCCTTGAAGTTGCTCGAAGCGATTACCTCCTGCAACAGATTTTCCAATCCGTCCTCTACGATATGCAGCTTTCCGGCATTGGTCACCTCCACCACATCAGCATTCACATCTACACCGATGACCTCTACTCCATATTTTGCCGCTATAATTGCAGTCGGGAGACCAATGTATCCCAACCCCATGAAACATGCTTTCATACAATATCTTCTATATTACAATATAGAGGTTGTTTGCCCCTTATAATACAATTAGCCGCAAAGATACAAATAACTGAGCAAATATGCAAAGTGAAGTTAAAAAAGTTCAAACGTCGCCACGAAAACATTGTATCATCTGCTATTTGTCCGTCCCAAATACCCCTTGGCAAAAGCAGCCAACCCCTTGGCAGAGTATCACTGTCTATATATTTTCTGCCAAGGGTATACTGATTGAATATTAATATCTTGCATGAAAATACTTTATGTGGCAGATACGCCATTTTATCCCTATATAGCAATTTCGTATTTGCCCCTTGGCACATTTTTCCAAAACTATCTATGTTTTCATTTTCTACTTGCAGGTAGAAACGTCTCTCCCTGCAGGGGGAGTGTATTATCCTTGCAGGGATAGAATGCTACCCTTGCAGGGGTAGTGAGATTTGAGACAATAAGAAATGTTTTTTTGGACAATATGTCAGGGAAAATACATTATGGAGTTTTCTTCCAAAAGGGGCTCCTGATCAGCAATTGCACGTTAGCATGTATTGCCATTGCCAAGGGGTAAATGCAAATTGTTATATGTGATAATGATATAAAACAATTGATAACTAGTATGCTATGTTTGCTGTGATGGACGTTTTGCCAAGGGGTAGACACACCCCCTTGGCAACCTCTCCAATAAGCGAAGACATGAGGAATCCGCTTATATTTGCACTGAACGAGAAATATGCTTATATTTGCAAAAACAAACATATAATAAAACGAACTGATGAGAATAAAAGGCGACAACGTGACAGTAAAACAGCTGTTTTTCCTTTGCTTGTACTACGGCTTTGCCCGCCACCTCCCCTCACGACATCTTGGAGGAAAGGAGCTGAGACGTTGGTGCTGCAAGCACATCTTCAAGCATTGCGGCGAGAATGTCAACGTAGAGCGTGGAGCCAAGTTCGGAACAGGAGTCGGTATCAGTTTGGGGGATTTCGCTTGCTTGGGGATAAATTGTAAGGTCCCCAGCAATTTGATTATGGGATGCGAAGTCATGATGGGACCTGACTGTACCATACTTGATCGCAACCACAAATATAGCCGTACCGACGTTCCTATAGGAAGACAAGGAGAAACCGAACGAATGCCAGTAACTATCGAAGATGATGTATGGATTGGGTGTCAGGTTCTTATAATGCCTGGGCGCACAATAAAAAAAGGAAGTGTCATTGCTGGGGGATGTGTTTTATGTAAAGACTTTCCCGAATACTCAGTCATTGGAGGTAATCCTTCACGGCTTATTAAAAGCCGCAAGTGAGGTTTACCCTTTTATATTGAGGAGCAAAACGTTTTTCTATTGCATATTCCGCTCCATACCCGTTCACTTTCCGAGGCATCTTCAAGCCTCTTT
>CAZMZC010000037.1:0-33670 GCA_964570685.1 uncultured Bacteroidaceae bacterium
GTTGCTGTTTCTCGCCCGACTCCATCAGCATCATTTGCAAGCCCACATTGCTGGCTTTCATCTCCTCACAATCACGAAAGTCGGCCTCACCGACCACTTTTCCAAAGAGAAGCAACAATTCCGTCTGCCCGTATGTCAGCGTATTGCCCTCGATGTGATTGCTGTTGTAGTTGAAATCCACGGTAAACTTCCGGCTCAGACGGCTACGGTCGTCTTCCGATAGCGGCTGCAATTGTTGCCATGCCTCCAGAGCTTCTTGTAGTTTCTTGTCTTCCATTGTTCTCTATGTATATGCCCACTCAATAAAGTGGTCAGTTGACCACCATTTCCGGTGGCAAAATTACAGCAAAGAGATGAATTGACCAAAAGAAACCCATCTTTTTCTTCTTTCGTCTTGTATCAGTATGTTCGTCCCCTCGGGTTTGCAACTCGAGGGAATTGAGGTAGGGATTTGAAATCCCTTAAATTATTGCGGGTCACAGACCCTGATACTCATTTACGGCGGATAAGATATATCCGCCGTGACGGACAGAACACGAGAGCATACCTGCCAGCAGAGGGAACGTTTGGAAGGTAACGATGACGAAAACGATGACGAAAACTTTTGAAGTAATCTTCATCTTATTCCAAAAGAAGTGTCGCCATCAACATGCTTGCAATCTTCGCATTAGCATGTGATGGCGACACTTGGGCAGATAGATACAGAAAAGTGAGCCGCTTGTTATTGCACTGCAGTGCTGTCGGCAGCAGCAACCTCTGTCACCTCTACGGTTTCGGCCGCTTCTACAACCTCTACCTTCTCCTTATTAAAGAAAGGCAGGGGCGAGGGCAGCTTGGCCCATGAGAGAAGGTTGGTGAGCCACAGGGCTACAACCACTACGGCCAATGCACCTACTGAGATGCACAACTTTTTCCATGTGGGCAGGCCCTTCTTTGCATAGGGGTCCTTGAGCTTCAGCTTCGGGAATTTGGCTATGTCGGTCAGTGTCTCGCCGAAGGGGATGCTTATCTTTGATGCAGCGTTCACGGCCCATCCGTTGGCATTGAGCAGGGGAGCTATGTTGCGGCGGCGCAACTTGAGCCATGCCATCACCATGGCGGGACCCGAGATGACGAGCATGATGCCCACGAAGGCGGCTATCAGCTGCCACCACTTGAGGGCGAAGATACCCTTGAAGATGGAGGTCAGTGCAGTGCCAATCATGCCGACGGCCATACCTAAGGCAGCAAAGATACCAGCAAACTTACCTATATCGAAGGGTTGGGCGGGTGCCTTGGCAGCATCGGCAGCGGGGGCGGCAGCGGTGGCGGCGGGCGCAGCATTGATCTTGGCGTTCACATCTTTCATCATGGCGGCATCCTTGTCGGCAGCGTTCTTGCTGATGAGATTCTCAATGGTGGTAGCCATGCGGCGGTAGGGCGACCAGAAGGCTTGGCCTATGCTGATGGGGTTGTCTATGATCTTTGTGATGACGGCATCCCATACTACGCCTTCGTTGTCGTAGTAGATGGCGTTCTTGCCTACGATGAGGTCGCCTATATCGCCTACGGTAACGGCTGCCACGATGGTTATCTTACCGGGTTTGGTGGTGGTGACGCAATCGCAGTACACGAGATACATGCCGCTGGTAGCGGCCGAGGCGTTGTGCTTGGCCATGTCGGTCACCTTCATACACATGCGGCACTCGCGTTGGTCGATGATGAGTCGACCGTTCTGGAACACGGCGCCCACCCCTTTGCTTTTGTTATAGAAGTCGTGGAAGGTGACAAAGTTGCGCAACAGACGGTACAAGTCGCGGTATACGTGGAGCAGCTTGTCAACCATTTCAATGCTCTCGGCCTCCTCTTTGAGTGCGGCATCCTGTGCCACGAGGTCGAGCAGTGCCTGTTTCTTGTCATCGGCGATGAGCTTATTGATGGTATCCATGCCCAGCGCCTCCACCTCGGCACCCTTCTTGGCGGCTTTCCAGGCGGTGTAGGCGGCAAAGGTGGCGCCAATGGCCGTCCATGCCTCTTCGGTGAGCACTTTCCCTGCGGGCTTCACGATGCTCATGAGTGTGTTGAACTGTGCCGCCCAGGCAGGGTTGATAGGCGCATCCAGTGCCAGTTCCTTCTTGTCGGTGATGCGTGCGATGGGGTAAGCGGCAATCTCTTCGGTCTTTCCCGTGAGGTTGTCGGCACTGATGGCTTCGATGAGCGCGGTTTGCACGTCCAGTTTGTCGGTGCTCTCAGGGGAGAACGTGGCCAGCTTGGCGCGTACGAAGTAGTCTTTCACTTTGGCATCAAGTGCATTGTATGCTTCCAAAGCCTTGTCGGTATCGGCACCATAAGGAACCTCTACGGCTGCTGCTTGCCATGCGGCATAGTCGGCCAATGCCTGATAGAACTTCTCTATCAACTCGGCGTTTACACCATTCTCACCACTGCGGTCGGCCACGCCACCTACCGATGCGATGGCTGCCGTAATGGCCGCCTTCTCATCGAGGTCGTTGGTGGTAAGCTCGGTGATGATGCCGTCGCCGTTGAAGCGTGTCTTGGCAAAGATGGCCGCGTTGTCGGCCGTGTCGGCCAGCGATATCACGGTGCCCTCCTTGCTGAGGTTGGCCAGTATCTGCTTGGCCGAATTGTACAGCTTCAGGCCGTTGGCATCCTCCTTGTTCAGTTGCTCTATGTCGATATGGTCGTCGCCCTTGAGCAGCAGGTCGGCATCCTTGATGACCGATGTCACCCACTTGGCGGTAGCCACCACGTCGTTGACACGTATCTTGCCATCGCTGTCGGTGTCAAAGTATTTCAAGCTTTTTTCATCGATTTCCAGTCCGCTTGCGGGGCAGGAAAGGGCTGTCCACATCTTGGGGTCCAACTCATCAAGGTGAGCGATGTCTGCTCCTGTTGTGATTTTTACGCGTGTAGAGCCACCGATATTCTCGAAGCTCCATGCATACTTCTTCGTTTTTGCCATTGTCTTATGATATAATGTTTGTAGTTTCGTGCAAAACAGGCTGCAAATATAGCAAAATTAATTGAAATATTAAAAGATATGTAGCTATTCATTCAACCTTACAGCCTCACCTTAACCTTCACCGTTTAACGAACTCGGCCGCAGCTTCGGCACACCGCTCTCCATCGATGGCTGCCGACACGATTCCGCCGGCATAGCCCGCTCCCTCGCCACAAGGGAAGAGGCCGCTCACGGTGATGTGTTGCAGCGTCTCTCTGTCGCGGATGATGCGCACGGGGGCCGAGGTGCGTGTCTCTACGCCTATCACTGTGGCCTCATTGGTGAGGAATCCGCGTGAGGTACGTCCGAAGTGCTCGAATCCTCGTTGCAGACGGCTGCTGATGAACTCCGGCATCCAGAAGTGGAGCGGTGAGGAGATGAGTCCCGGCGAGTACGACGAGGAGGGTAGGTCGTACGACAGTTTCTTGCGCGTGAAGTCCACCATACGCTGTGCCGGTGCCGTCTGCCGACGGTTGCCCTGCATCCAGCACTGACGCTCCAGTTCTTCCTGAAAATGAAGCATCTTTAAGGCATTCTGAGCAGTCGCGATGTTAGAGGCCCCCTCTCCTTGGGAGAGGGATGGGGAGAGGCCAATATCTTCCGGCCTTATCTCCACCACCATGCCCGAGTTGCTCCAGCGCGAGTTGCGGTGCGAGGCCGACATACCGTTCACCACAATCTGCTCGGGACCGCTGGCGGCAGGCACCACGGCTCCTCCGGGGCACATACAGAAGCTGTATACGCCGCGCCCGTCTACTTGTGTGACGAAACTGTACTCGGCGGCAGGCAGGTAGCGCCCGCGGCCGTTCTTGTTGTGGTATTGTATCTGGTCGATGAGTTCGGCAGGATGCTCCAGACGCACACCTACAGCGACACCCTTGGCCTCTATGTCGATGCCCGAGGCATGGAGGTGGCGATACACGTCGCGTGCCGAGTGCCCGGTGGCCAGAATGACGGGACCGCGGAAGGTGCGTCCTGTATTGGTCTCTATACCTATTATATTGCCTTTCTCCACGATGAGGCGGTCCATACGTGTCTCGAAGTGTACCTCACCGCCACAGCGGCGTATGGTCTCACGCATGTTTTCAATCACGCGGGGCAGCTTGTCGGTGCCGATGTGTGGGTGTGCATCGCTCAGTATGGTGGTTGATGCTCCGTGTTGACAGAACACGTTCAGAATCTTTTCTACGCTGCCGCGTTTCTTGCTGCGTGTATATAGCTTGCCATCCGAGTAGGCCCCTGCCCCACCCTCGCCGAAGCTGTAGTTGCTCTCGGGATCCACCGTATGTTCACGCGATATACGAGCGATGTCGCGCTTGCGTGTATGTACGTCCTTGCCGCGCTCCACCACGATGGGGCGGCACCCCAGCTCGATGAGACGTAGGGCGGCAAAGAGTCCGCCCGGGCCTGCCCCAACCACAATCACCTCGGGCCCTTCGTCCACCATCGGGTAGTAGGTCTCGGTGTACTCATTGTCGGTAGGCAGTTCATTGATATACAGGCGTACGGTGAGGTTCACAAAGATAGTACGTTGCCGCGCATCAATGCTGCGCTTCAACGTGCGCACTGCCTGTATGGTGCGTGCATCCAGCCCCTTCTCGCTGGCTACATACTGCTTGATACTCTGTTCGTTGGCTGCCTGCTCGGGCAGAATGCGGAGTTGTAATTCTTGAATCATTGGATAGTGATGCTGTCAATTGTCATGCGAAGATACACATTTCTTTACATATTGACGATAAAACACCCATATTTTTATATAAGCACTCTTGCCCTGATTTCCTGAGTGCGCAGGCTATCTTTGTAGTGATTGTGTGCTGCTACGCGTTCGGGGCTGAGGGCAGCATCACTATTACCCTCCCAACGACGACAGAGATAGATAGGGTCGTAGATACGTCCAAGGCGGTACTCACGGCTGATCGCGAGACCTACGGCATAGTCTTCACCATAGCTCACGTTCGGGAAGCCTATCTCACGAATGACAGGTGTATAGAAAGCACGCGGGGCACCGAGTCCGTTGATGCGCAAGGCGTTGTTCATGCCATTCTCTTCGGTCCACTCACGGTGGTCGATGATGCCAGGAGGCAATGTCTCCAGAGCAAAATTGCACAGGCGATAGCTACCTACCACCATTGCGCAACGCTCGCGGCGGAAGGTGTCGACGATGCGCTGCAGGGTGTGCGGGTCGCTATAAAGGTCATCGCTATCAAGCTGTACAGCGTAGCGTCCGCACTGCGGGTGGCGGATGGCAAGGTCCCAGCAGCCTCCGATGCCGAGGTCGTGGCGGTCAGGGGTGATAATTGATAATTGACAATTGGCAATTGACAATTGAGAGATAATCTCTCCTGTGCCGTCCGTAGAATGGTTATCTACCACAATGAGATTGAAGGGGAAGTCGGTCTCTTGTGACAGAACCGACCGTATGGCGTCGCCAATGGTGCGGACGCGGTTCTTGAAGGGGATGACAACTGTAGCTTCGTAGGGGAAGTCGCCATCAGTCGTATCTATCGTCTTCAATGTGCGGTGGTCTACGAAAGCGCCTATGGCCTTGAGATGTGTCGTGCAGACGCGCTCCATCTCTATCTGAATCTGTCGGTTGCGCGGGTCTACATAGTCAAACTGTTTCTCGCCCGAAGCCCGTGTGTCGAGTTCGCACTCGGTATACAGGTATTCGTTGATATGCACCATGCGGCCCGTGCGGCTGATGTAGAGGCGCAATTGATAGAGTGCGGCATGAGACATCTCTTCGGGCTCGGCGGCGAGGAACTGATGCAGGGTTTCGGTACGTATGAGCACCAAAGGGCCAAAGTCGAAGTCATCGCGTACACTACCCTCTTGATACTCATTGGTAGGCACAGCCAATAGCTCTCCCTGCTTCGCCACATAGCGATGACTATAAACAAAGTCGGCTCCGCTATCTATAGCTGTACGTAACATACGCTCTATGGCCCGGTAACCCAAGTGCAAACTTCCAGCATGCGTGTAAAGCAATATGTAGCTGCTCGTGCAGTGCTGGGCAATCGTCCTCAACAAACGGGTCGACAAGCTTCGTTCCAATGGAATGAACGGCGTGTTGGTTCCGCTTTCGGCATTGAGGAGGTTATGTACCCTTGCCACGAGTGGGCAAGCCGTCAATTCGCAACACAGCTCTTCTATACACGCTTCATTACAGTGTGGCACAAAACAATCAACAGTATGGCTCATAATCGCATTTTTATATTTGCTCCACAAAAGTAACTATTTTTTCAGTTTCCACAATGGTTACACTTTGTTTATTCATTCGTTTTTTATACCTTTGTAATTTATAAACGAAACGAACCGAATGAGCGAACCGAAGAAGAGATTGTTAGGCATGGATTTTCCCGAGCTACAAACAGTAGCGAAAGAGATGGGGATGCCAAACTTTGCGGCACGACAAATAATGGAGTGGGTGTATGTACGCCGTGTACGCTCTATTGCCGACATGACCAACATCTCGCTCAAGCACCGCGAAATGCTGAGCCAATACTATGAGGTAGGAGTATACGACCCTGTAGAGGCGATGCATTCCAAGGATGGCACCATCAAATACCTGTTCAAGATACGCGAAGGGCAGTTCGTAGAAGCGGTATACATCCCCGACGATGACCGAGCCACACTATGTATTTCATCGCAAGTAGGATGCAAGATGCACTGCGCTTTCTGCATGACGGGGCGTCAAGGATTCAGTGCCCACCTCACAGCAGGCGAGATTCTCAACCAATTCTATGCCATCCCAGAGAGTGCTTCGCTCACCAATGTGGTGATGATGGGTATGGGCGAACCGCTCGACAATACCGATGAGGTACTCAAGGCATTGCGTCTGCTCACAGACCCTAAACTACAGGCATGGAGTCCCCGCCGTATCACCCTCTCCACTGTGGGCGTGAGGGGCAATCTCCAACGCTTTCTCGATGAGAGCGACTGCCATTTGGCCATCAGCCTACACGCTTCCACACCACAGTTACGTTCTGAGCTGATGCCTGCCGAGCGCATATACTCGGTGACAGAGATGGTGGAGTTGCTTAGAAAGTACGACTTTACAGGACAACGCCGCTTGTCATTCGAATATATCCTTTTCGATGGGGTGAACGACACGATGGCCGATGCCCGCAAATTGGTCTGTCTACTCGACGGGCTGCAATGCCGCATCAATCTCATCCGCTTCCACGCTATCCCCGACTCAGAGCTCGACGGGGTACCCATGGAACGCATGGTGGCTTTCCGCGACTATCTCACCCGGCACGGATTGTTCACTACGATACGTGCTTCACGTGGTGAAGACATCTATGCCGCGTGTGGTATGCTATCGACAAAGAAACTGAAACAAACGAAAGAGTAATACATACAACCCGACTCTCTACTAAAAAAAATAATATTCATTATGGAACAAACCAAAATAAAAATCGGTATCACCCAAGGAGACGTCAATGGCATCGGGTACGAAGTCATCCTAAAGACTTTCGAGGACCCTACAATACTCGAGCTCTGTACCCCCATCATCTACGGCTCGCCTAAAGTAATGACATACCATCGCAAAGCGTTGGAGTTGGAAACGTCATTCACCATCATCAACTCGGCCGCAGAAGCCGTACAAGGGAAACTCAACGTAGTAAATTGCAACAACGATGAGGTTAAGGTTGAACTGGGCAAGCCTTCACGCGAATCAGGGAAGGCAGCTTTTGAAGCACTGGAAAGAGCGATGCAAGACTACAAGGAGGGATTATACGATGTGCTCGTAACCGCCCCCATCCACAAGGAGATGATTCAGTCAGAAACATTCACCTTCCCTGGCCATACCGAATACATAGAGCAGAGCGTGGGCGAAGGAGCTAAGGCTCTGATGATACTGGCCAACGAACAATTACGCGTAGCGCTCGTCACTGGTCACATCCCTGTAGCCAAGATACCCTCAGTGCTTACACAGGAACTGATAGAGGAGAAGCTCGATGCCTTCAACACTTCACTGAGAGCCGACTTCGGCATCAGTGCACCACGTATCGCCGTGTTGGCTCTCAATCCTCACGCTGGCGATGGAGGTGTCATTGGTAACGAAGAAGCCACTATCATCACTCCTGCTATCAAGGCTATGCGTGAGAAGGGAGTACTTTGCTTCGGTCCTTATCCTGCCGACGGATTTATGGGCACTATGTCGTACACCCATTTCGATGGTGTGCTGGCCATGTATCACGATCAGGGGCTTACGCCATTCAAGGTATTGGCCATGGATGATGGTGTCAACTTCACTGCAGGTCTTCCACTCGTACGCACCTCACCAGACCATGGTACCGCATTTGATATAGCAGGCAAGAATAAGGCCTCTGACAATTCCATGCGCCAGGCCATTTATATGGCTATTGATATTTACCGCAATCGCAAGAACGAAAACGAAGCATGCCGCAACCCGCTGCGCAAACTCTATTTCGAGAAACGCGACGATAGCGACAAGCTGAAATTGGAGTAAGCAGAAGATGCTCTACGCAATATTAGCAGCTGGTGAAGGATCGCGCCTGGCTCAAGAAGGATGCAGAGTCCCCAAACCTTTAGTGCGCATACAGGATGAGACACTCATAGAACGTCTCATCCGCATATTTGTGACCAATGGCGCCACGCACATCGTGGTCATCTGCAATGCGCAGCATCAGGCCACACGCGAACATCTTGCTACCCTTTCTCTGCCCATCCCATTGGACATAGTGGTACAATCTACCCCCAGTTCCATGCATAGTCTCTATGCCATTCGTGAGTATTTGGCCACCGAGGAACGTTTCTGCGTGACGACGGTCGATACAATATTCTCAGAGCAAGAGTTTGCCGCCTACATGCAAGCATTCAGCACAAACGACACCGATGGTTTGATGGCCGTAACCACCTATGTGGACGACGAGAAACCACTCTATGTACAGACCACAGACGCGCTCACTATCATCAACTTTTGTGATACACGCGAAGAACGCTGCGCACATGTATCGGGCGGCATCTACTGCCTTAAGCGCAAAGCCCTGAACACACTGTCGCGCTGCATCGAGCAAGGACAATCGCGCATGCGTAACTTCCAACGGCAGCTTGTAGCTGACGGACTACACCTTACAGCTTTCCCATTCAGCAAAATCATAGATGTGGACCATTGCTCCGACATAGTCAAAGCCGAGCAACTGATACGAGAATGGCAATGAAGCGGATATTGTGTATCTTCCGTGCAGCATGCTTCTCGCCAGGTATGGTCGAGCGCGACGAAGCCATACTCCGTGCCGTGGCAGAACGCTTGGAGGGCATAGACTACACCGTAGACATGATACACGAAGAGCAGTTTACCTCCAACACACCCATACCAGACATTGTACTCCACATGACCCGATCAGCCCGAGCATTGGAAATACTGGAGCGTTGGGAAACTGCTGGCTGCCGTGTGCTCAACTCAGCAGAAAGCATCCGCGGCGTAGAGCGCGAAAATCTGGCCCTACAAAGCGCCAAGTGGGGCATACCTACTTCCACGACATGGATTATATCCACTGCATCCCCCATTGCATGGGTAGCAGAGACCACTGAAAAGATACTCGCCCCGATAACCTTTCCTTGCTGGATGAAACGTGCAGGCACCTGCGCCCAGCACCCCGACGATGTTTGCTTTGTACCCGATGCCGAAGCATATCGCCACATTCTTGCCCGTTTTCGCGCACGTGAAATATATAAGGTAGTAGTGATGGAACACCTCGAAGGCACTACAATCAAGTTCTACGGAGTGCAAGGTACCGACTTCTTCTACAGCCTACCCGCCAGCCAACTGGGATATGACAAATGGACGACCCGTCCTGTAGACACACAAGTATCATCCCTGGCCCCCGACACGTACTCCAGAATGTTGTGCCATATAAAAGAACAACTTGGAGAGGGCAAGAGAGGGTTCCCCATGATTTATGGTGGCGATGCCATCATCAGCCCTGATGGCACAGCCCGCCTCATCGACCTCAACGACTGGCCCAGCTTCTCCGCTTGTCGGGGAAAAGCTGCTGGCGCAATAGCTCAATTAGCAACTAAAGACTGAGACTAAACCACCCCAACCCTCCTTTTGGGACGAAAGCGCGTCTCTCAGTGGCGAACGAAAAGGGGTATGTGACGGGCGTGAAACCTTTGCCTTGCTATTTGTTATACCTTTGCAAGCGAAAGTAGGCTGCACTCGCAGTGAACTGCAGACAATCAAGGTAAAAAGTTTATATATGAAAATCAACAACAACAGTGTGCTTATCACCGGCGGAGCGTCGGGCATAGGCAAGATTATGGGCCGCATGGCCTTGGAGAAGGGAGCGCGCATGCTCATCATCTGGGATATCAACCAGGCAGGCATCGATGCTGCCGTAAAGGAGTTGGGTGCAAAGGGCAACGTGAAGGGCGTGCGCGTCGACGTATCGGACTACGAGAATGTGAAGGCTGCCTATGGGGCTACCGTGGAGGCCTGCGGCGAGGTAGACATCGTCATCAACTGTGCCGGTATCATCACGAGCAACAAGACCTTCGACCAGGTAGACGTATCGGAGATCGACCGCACCATGCGCATCAACACCATCGCCCCCATGTATGTAGCCCTGCAGGCACTGCCCGCCATGAAGCGCCGCAACAAGGGACACATCTGCAACATCGCCTCGGCAGGCGGCATGCTCTCCAACCCCAAGATGTCGGTATATGCCGCATCGAAATGGGCTGTCATCGGATGGTCCGACTCGGTGCGCATCGAGCTGCAGGAAGAGCACTCCGACGTGCACTTCACCACCATCGCGCCCTACTATATCAATACAGGCATGTTTGACGGTGTGAAGTCGCCCATCATCCCCATCCTCGACCCCGAGCGCACGGCTGCCAAGATACTGCGTGCCATCGAGTGCAACAAGCACTTCAAGGGCATCCCCTTCGGGTTCCACTTTATCCGCTTCTGGCAATTCCTGCTCCCGACAAAGATTTTCGACTTTTTCTTCGGCAAAGTCTTTGGTATTTACCATACAATGGATAACTTTACAGGACGAAAGTAAAAAGATAGATATGATACCATCCATCATCCAATCCCAGCGCGCCTTCTTCCATACAGGTGCCACGCTCGACCTCAACTTCCGCCGTCAGATGCTACAGAAGCTGCAGGCCGCTTTGGACAAGTGGGAGCAACCGCTCGCCGATGCCCTGTGGACCGACCTCCACAAATCCCACGAGGAGGCCTACCTTACCGAGCTCAGCATCGTGCGTGGCGAAGTGAAGAACCACCTGCGCCACCTCGGCCGCTGGGCCAAGCGCAAGCGCATGAGCACCCCCATTAAGATGTTTCCCTCGAGGAGCTACATCGTGAGCGAGCCGCTCGGCAACACACTCATCATAGCCCCGTGGAACTACCCCGTGCAGCTGCTGCTCAACCCCCTCGTAGGCGCCATCTCGGCCGGATGCACCGCCGTGCTCAAGCCCTCGCCCTACGTGCCCACCGTATCGCAGGTGCTCAAGGAGATGATTGAAGACACCTTCGACCCGCAATACATCGCCATCGTACTGGGCAACCGCGACGTCAACCAGGCACTGCTGGCCCAGCGCTTCGATCTCATCTTCTTCACCGGCAGCCCCTCGCTGGGCAAGATGGTGATGGAGGCCGCCTCCAAGCACCTCACACCCGTAGTGCTCGAGCTGGGTGGCAAGAGCCCCTGCATCGTAGACCGCGATGCCGATATCAAGACCGCCGCCAAGCGCATCGCCTGGGGCAAGACCCTCAACTCGGGGCAGACCTGCATCGCGCCCGACTACCTGCTCGTCCACGAGGAGGTGAAAGAACGCTTCGTCGAAGCCTTCGCCAAGGCCGTGAAGGAGCTGCATGGCAGCGACATAAAAGCACACAAGCACTACGTGCGCATGGTGAGCGACCGCGCCTTCGAGCGCGTGAAGGGCTACCTCGTCGAGGGCGACATCCTCTACGGCGGGCGCACCGACGAGAGCGAGCGCTTCATCGAGCCCACCCTGCTCGACCCCCACATCAGCCTAAGCGACACCGATGCCGATGCCAAGGCAAGCAGCAAGGCCGTGCTCACCGAGGAGATCTTCGGCCCCATATTCCCGCTGCTCACCTTCAAGGAGCGCGACGAGGTGGTGCGCTACATCACCCGCCGCGAGAAGCCGCTGGCCTTCTACTACTTCGGCAGCGAGGACAATGGCTGGCGTATCATCCGCCACACCTCATCGGGTGGAGCCTGTATCAACGACACCATCATGCACATCGCCAACGAGCACGTGCCCTTCGGCGGCGTGGGCAACTCCGGCATGGGCTGCTACCACGGCGAGGAGAGCTACCGCGCCTTCTCACACTACCGCACCGTAGTGGCTACCGGTACCTGGATTGACCTCCCCTTCCGCTACATGCCCTACAGGATGTTCGCTCTAGTGAAGAAAATTGTATAAAAGTTTAGGCTAAGTTTACCCGAGGAATAGCGAGTTGCGACTTGCCTCTCTCCATCCGAGGTTTTGCAACGAAGTCACTAAAAACAAAAGTGTAGGCAAATTGATGCCTACACTTTTGTTTTTATAATTAGGGAAAAGAGAGATTGTCCCCCCAAAAAGCACCATCGAACCCGAAATAAGCAAAATTTGCAGAACCTTTATCTTTGCTGCGCAAAGAAGAAATTAGGCTTCGCCTCGGAAAATCGCAAGTAAACTTGCATTTTCGCTCGGCTTGCACTAATTTTGTAGATTATTACGAGAATATGAACAGCCAACAGCAACAAGACAGCCCCACGATGATGCAGTGTGCCATGAATATGGGCGCAGTGGTGGGAGCATATTATATAGGTAAGTTCTGCCTGTTCCCCTTGAGTCTGCACTCTACGCTGGCCGCCATGCTCTTTCTAGGCTTGACGCTGATGGTGCCCTTCCTCGTCTATCGGTTGGTAAGGCTATATCGCGACCGCTATCTGGGCGGCAACATCGAGTTTGCCCACGCACTGGCCTTCGCGCTGCTCATCATGGGTTTCGGCTCACTGCTCGCCGCCGCCGCACACTACATCTACTTTGCCTACATCGACGGAGGAGCTATGGTGGGTGCTCTGGAGGATAGCATCGGGCAGCTGACGTCCATCGACCTCGGCACACTGGAGGGCGTAGAGGGTAGTGAGGATGCTCTGGCACAGTGGAACCAATACATAGAAATGATGCGCACCACCGCAGCTCAGCTGCGAGCGATGACACCCATAGAGATGACGATGGGCATGCTGAGCAACAACGTATCGTGGGCGATAGCCGTAGCACTGCCCACCGCGCTGTTTGCGAGGAAAATTAAAAGTTAAAAATTAAAACATATAAAGCACTGCTTCAAACTCACCAACTTTAGAACTCATAAACTCAGAACATATGGACATATCCGTTATCGTACCGTTGTACAATGAGGCTGAGAGCCTTCCCGAACTGCACGCTTGGATCAAGCGCGTGATGGACGAGCACCACTTCAGCTATGAGATATTGTTTGTCAACGACGGCAGCACCGACGACTCATGGGACGTGATCGAGCGTCTGCACGCCGAGCACCCCGAAGTCAAGGGCATCAAGTTCCGCCGTAACTATGGCAAGTCGCCCGCCCTGTACTGCGGATTCGACCGCGCCGAGGGCGATGTAGTGATTACCATGGATGCCGACCTGCAGGACTCGCCCGATGAGATACCCGAACTATACCGCATGATTACCGAGGAGAAGTACGACTTGGTATCGGGCTACAAACAGAAACGCTACGATCCGCTGTCGAAGACCATCCCCACGAAGTTGTTCAACGCCACGGCACGCAAGGTGTCGGGCATCAAGAACCTGCACGACTTCAACTGCGGTCTCAAGGCCTACCGCAAAGAGGTGGTGAAGAACATCGAGGTGTATGGCGAGATGCACCGCTACATCCCCTACCTGGCCAAGAACGCCGGATTCACCAAGATTGGCGAGAAGGTGGTGCAGCATCAGGCACGCAAGTACGGCGTCACCAAATTTGGTCTCGACCGCTTCGTCAACGGTTACCTTGACCTGATGACACTGTGGTTCCTCAGCAAGTTCGGTGTCAAGCCCATGCACTTCTTCGGTCTGTGGGGCTCGGTGATGTTCATCATCTGCCTCCTGTGCGTTGTCTACATCGGAGCCAACAAGCTCTACTGCCTTGCAAGCGGCATACCGGCACGCCTCGTGACCGACAGTCCCTACTTCTACCTGACACTGGTGGGCATGATTTTGGGTGTACAAATGTTCCTCACGGGATTCCTCGGCGAGATCGTGAGCCGCAATTCGCAGGAGCGTAATAACTATAAGATAGAAAAGGAGTTCTGATGCACCGCTACCGTCACATAGCATATCTGCTGAGCATAGTCCTAAGCCTGATAGTAAGTATGGGCGCGTGCTCAGATGAGGATTGCCCTATCAACAATACCGTAGCCGGAAAGATGGTATTTTACAATCATCTGGGCGACCCCGTCGCCATCAACGGCACGCTGAGTATAAGTGTTGTACGCCCGCAGGGCGACTCCATCGTGCTCAACCGCAAGAGCAATGCTTCAGATGTAACCATTCCTCTCAGCTATGCCTACGAGACCGACACACTAATCTTCGACTACAATGGTGGTATGGCCTATGACACGCTCTACATCAGTCACACCAATACGCCAACCCTCGTATCGGTAGCCTGCGGTACGGCTATGTTCCACTCGCTCACTACAGCACGCAGTACCCACTACGTGATAGATACCCTAATCATCCACTCACCCGAAGTAAACTACGATGAACGCGAGAACATTCAGGTTATTTATCGCACTGGTAATTAGTGTGGTCCCCCTCTTATCCCCCCAAGGGGGGAGGGTCATGGCAATGGCACCTGCAAGCCCCATCACAGCCACAGAGGCAGACAAGTCATCCCCCCTTGGGGGGAGCAGAGGGGGGCAACTCTTCCAAGGCATCTATCTCTCTGCGGACGTGTTCGGCTACATCTACCCTATCTTTGTGAAGGACAGATACTATAGCGCAGAAGTGTCAGCCTCAGCAAACTTAGCGAACCGCTTCTTTCCTGTCATCGAGGCTGGTATAGGACACACCAACATGGTGAGCCAGCTCTACGAGATAGGCTACAGCACACGCGCTCCCTACTACCGCATAGGTATGGATTACAATATGCAATACAAGAACGGTAAACCGAACTACATATATTTAGGCGGTCGCATAGGCTACACCTCCTTTACATATAACGTAGATGCCCCGGCATTGAGAGACCCCATATGGGGCAACGAAATACCCGTACATCTTACCGACATGCCTTGCCGTGCCATTTGGGCAGAAGCCGTTGCTGGAGTGCGTGCCGAGATTGCAAAAAACTTCTACATGGGATGGTCGCTCCGCTACAAATACCCCATACACAAAGCCCCTATCGCCAACGGAGGGCCATGGTATATCCCAGGGTTCGGAGCTGGAAGCGGAGCAGTATTCGGTGCCACATATAGCATCACCTATTACCTCAACTTCAGCAAGAAACGCCCATGACCACGCTCGAAATATGGCTCACCGCCCTCGCCCTCGCCATGGACAGCTTCACTATTGCCATAGCCAGCGGGCTGATACTCAAGCGCATCACCCTGCGCCATTTCCTGACCATTGCCTTCTGCTTCGGGCTCTTCCAAGCCATCATGCCCCTAATAGGATGGGGAGGTTCGATATACTTCTACCGTTTCATCGAGCAGTACGACCACTGGATAGCCTTCGCCCTGCTCACCTTCCTCGGCGTGAAAATGATACGCGACGGCATCAGCGGTGACGAAGACCATCACTTCGACCCCACTCGCCTAACCACCGTGCTCACTCTTTCCCTGGCCGTGAGCATCGATGCGTTGGCCGTAGGCATCTCGTTCACTTGCATCGGCATGAACACGCTACAGCAGTTAGGTTTCCCTCTTTTTGCTATCGGATTAGCCTCCTTCGTGCTTGCCCTCATCGGTTGCTTCATTGGAAGTCTCGTAGGCAGTAAACTTCGATTCCCGGTAGAGCCTATCGGTGGACTCGTACTTATCGTGCTTGCCATCAAGATACTCAGCGAGCATCTGATGTAACAAACATCAATGCAATAAAATCACGCAATGATTAAAGACCGAAAACCGCACAAGCATTACGATAGGTAGTATCGGCAATAGTTTCAGGAGAAAGAGCATAGATCTCTGCCAACTTATCAACCACACGCACCACATAGCTACTCTCGTTGCGTTTTCCTCGATAAGGCGCAGGTGCCAGATAAGGAGAGTCTGTTTCGACCACAACACGAGAAAGCGGTACTTCACTCAGCGCATCAGGCAAAGTGGATTTCTTAAATGTAACTACTCCATTAACTCCCAACATGAATCCAGGGAACTCCAGCAAGGCATGCGCTTCATCAGCCGTACCCGTAAAGCTATGGAAGACGCCACGAATAGGTGAATCCTTGTAATGCGAGAAGAGAGTATATAACTCAGAAAAAGCTTCACGCGAATGAATGACAAGAGGCAAATCACGCTCAAGTGCCCAACCTATCTGCTCTTCGAGAGCCGCCATTTGTTCATTCTTATATGTCTTGTCCCAATACAAGTCAAGCCCCACTTCACCTATAGCGATAAAAGAACGAACATCGAGCAAAGGTTTCAGTATCGCCAAAACATTGCGGTAGCTAGCATCAACCTCCGTCGGATGTAGGCCTATCATCGGGAAACAATATCCCGGAAACTCACCGCATACGCGTAGCATGGGCTCCACAGAAGCCACATCGATATTGGGCATTAATATATGTGTGATCCCTGCTTCACGAGCACGAAGCATCACTTCAGGACGATCGGCATCAAAATCGTCGACAAACAGATGGCTATGGGTGTCGATGAGTTTATACATCACGCTCCATGAGGTTGGCCATAAACTCGCGCAGCACCTTCTTCTTGTCTTCACCTACGCAGAGCGCCTCCAACGAGGCCTGTGCCTTACGATAATAGTGTTCCTCTGCAGCACGACTCATTGCTGGAATTCCTACCTTATTATACACATCAGTAACAGCAGCCACTTTCTCTTCAGGAATAAAGTCAGTAGCGGCAGCCCAATAGTCAAGCACAGCACGTTGCTCCTTATCGGCCAGACGAAGCGCATTGATATAGAGATATGTCTTCTTATTACACAAGATATCGCCACCAATCTTCTTTCCAAACACTTTGGGATCGCCATACACATCCAGATAATCGTCGCGAAGTTGGAACGCAAGGCCAATGCTCTCACCCAAACAATAAAGATGCTCAGCATCTTCCTTGGATGCCCCACCGAGGATAGCACCTATTTTGAGAGCACACGCCAAGAGCACAGAAGTCTTGAGGCGTATCATCTCAATATACTCCTCCTCGGTAACATCATCGCGAGTCTCGAAATCCATGTCATACTGCTGCCCTTCGGCTATTTCAATAGACGTACGATGGAAGGTGGCCATCACCTCTCTGAAATACTCATCTCCGACACGCGACATATACACATCGGCCAGCGTGAGCATCACATCACCCGATAGGATTGCCGTATTGGCATTCCAACGCTTGTGCACGGTAGGCTTGCCACGACGCACATCGGCTTTGTCCATAAGGTCATCATGCAGGAGGGTGAAGTTATGGTATATTTCTAACGCCAGAGCAGGGTCGAGGATGGCATCCACATCATCACGGTACATGTTATAGGCCATAAGCATCATCGCGGGACGTATGCGTTTGCCTCCAAGCGAGAGGATATACTTGACCGATTCGTACAGGTTCATCGGCTCATGTGCATAATCGAGCGTTTCAATATGAGTATTGACTTTATCGAGAAGTTGAGGGAATGTGAGAAGCATAATAGGATATTTATATAATAAAAAAAGAGGCTACAAAATGCAGCCTCTTAAACTATGTCGTGAGATTAGTTGCTCAAACGGAATGTTACAGGCAGTGTGAAGCGTACGCGTACCTTCTTACCACGCTGCTCACCGGGCTTCCACTTAGGCATGGTAGACACCACGCGGAGAGCCTCCTTGTCAAGGTAGGGATTAACGGGCTTGATTACCTGAGGATCAACAATCGAACCGTCGGTGTTTACCACAAACTGTACGATTACACGACCTTGGATACCCTGCTCCTGACAGATAGAAGGATACTTGATATTATTCTGGAGATACTTCATCAGCTCGGCCATACCACCGGGAAACTCAGGCTGGTTCTCTACCACCTGGAAGATTTCCTCTTCCTTCTCAGGCTCTTCTACCACAATGGGCACATCGTCCTTGATCTCAACGAACTCAGACTGGTCTTCAGCAGACACGATGGTAGTTTCCTCAATCTCGGCATCGTCTTCCACGATGTTGAGCACCTCAGCCTGTGATACAGCTTGGGGAGGAGGAGGTACGGTCTTCTTTTCGGGCATGGTGATAGGAATAATCTCCTCTTCCAATACGATGTCACCGGCATCCACGATTTCACCACCAGTACCTTCATCTTCATACTGCGTCCACTCGAACGCAATAAAGTGAGCAGCCAAAGCCACTACAAGGCCCAAGAGAACCCATGTAAGCTTCTTGCTCTCCAAATTGGCTTTTTCTGATTTTTTGATTTCCATAAATTATGCTTTTTTAATTATTATATTTTCCGATGTGTTTGCAAAAGTAATACTTTTTTTGTTAGCCGATACAAAAAAAAATGTTTTTTTTACTCTCTGAGCGGATTTTAGTTTTCCATCACATGCATTTTTGCCCCAATACGGCGTTTTATACACAAAAAAGTCGTATATTTGACGAAAATTAAGCACCCCTATGAAAAGAGGCATCCTATACCTATATATAATATGTTGCAGTATATATTCTCTGCATGCACAAGATGCAGGGGCTACCTTCCAGTTCCTACAGCTGCCGGCATCCTCTCATGCCGCAGCACTCGGGGGAGACAACACCTCTATCATCGAGGATGATATCACTCTCGCCTTCCATAACCCAGCCCTGCTCACCAACACCAGCGGAGGCACACTCAGCCTCAACTATATGAGCTACCTGCAGAAGACCCACGTGGCCTCTGCTGCTTACAATATGCTCATAGGCGAGCGTTCGGAACTGGCTTTCGGTGCCCATTACTTGAACTTCGGCTCGATGAAAAATACCGATACCGAAGGCAACATCATAGGTAACTTCTCGGCCAAGGACATGGCTTTGATGGCAATCTACAGCTTCGACTTCACCGACCGCCTCTCGGGCGGCGTGACGGGCAAGTTCATCTACTCCAACTACGAACAAGTATACTCGCTCGCCTTGGGGGTAGACCTCGGTCTCAACTACTACAACCCCGACGCCATGTTCTCTGCCTCTGTAGTAGCACGCAATCTCGGCGGACAGGTAAAGACCTTTGACGGTATCCAGGAGCCCCTACCCTTCAATCTGCTGCTAGGTTTCAGCAAAGAGTTGGAGCACGCCCCCATACGCATCTCGCTCACCCTCACAGACCTTGACAAGTGGCAGGCCACAGACTTCCACAACACTGCCGATAATTCGTGGAAAGACATACTGCTCAAGCACTTCATCATCGGAGCCGACATCTTGCCTACCCCAAGCACCTACTTTTCGGTAGGATACAACTTCCTACTACGTAGCGAACTCAAACACGCCACCAAGCGTTCTATGGAAGGATTCTCCATAGGTGCAGGTCTGAATGTCAACCGCATAAAAGTGGGCGTTTCATATGGCAAATACCACGTAGCGGCATCCTCCTTGATGATGAATTTCTCCTTAGCATTATAACCATTTATATATATGAAAAAGATAACCATAGCCATTGACGGCCACTCCTCGTGCGGCAAGAGCACGATGGCCAAGGACCTTGCCCGCGAAATCGGGTACATCTATATCGATAGCGGTGCCATGTACCGCGCAGTCACCTACTACTGCCTTCAGCACGACCTCTTCACCGAGGAGGGCGTGAAGCTCGACGCACTGCAGGCCGCTATGCCCGACATCCACATTACCTTCCGTCTCAATACCGAAGGACGCCCCGAGACCTATCTGGGCGGCGAGTGCATAGAGAAGGAGATACGCGGCATGGCCGTATCATCCCGCGTGAGCCTCATCGCCACTATCGGGTTTGTGCGCGAAGCCATGGTAGCCCTGCAGCAACAGATGGGCAAGGACAAGGGTATCGTGATGGACGGGCGCGACATAGGTACCACCGTATTCCCCGACGCCGAGCTCAAGGTGTTTGTCACCGCCAGTGCCGAAGTGCGTGCTCAGCGCCGCTACGATGAACTTAAGGCCAAGGGCGAAGAGGCCTCCTACGAGAGCATACTGGAGAATGTCAAGGAGCGCGACCGCATCGACAGCGGACGCGCCATCAGCCCCCTGCGCAAGGCCGACGATGCCATCCTGCTCGACAACAGCCACATGACCATCCCTGAGCAGAAGGCTTGGCTACTGGAACAGTATCATTCAATCATCAATAAATGATCAACGTAGAGATTGACGAGCATTCGGGCTTTTGCTTCGGAGTGACTACTGCCATCCGCAAGGCCGAGGAGGAACTACAGCGTGGTGCCCCACTCTATTGCTTGGGCGACATCGTCCACAACGGCATGGAGTGTGAGCGCCTGCGTTCACTGGGCCTCATCGCCATCAACCACGATGAGTTTGCCCGGCTACGCAACGTACGTGTACTGCTCCGCGCCCACGGCGAGCCACCCGAGACCTACGAGACCGCCCGCCACAATGGCATTGAGATTATCGACGCCACCTGTCCCGTGGTGCTCAACATACAGAAACGCATCAAGCAGGAGTACGACACCCCCTCAGAGCAACCCAAGCAGATTATCATCTACGGACAAAAGGGACATGCCGAGGTGCTCGGCCTCGTAGGACAGACCGACGGCACGGCCATCGTCATCGAGAGTATCAAGGAGATAGACCGCATCGACTTCACGCGCGACATCTACCTCTACTCGCAGACCACCAAGTCGCTCGACGAGTTCCGCCTCATCGTAGAGACCATCAAGCAGCGCATTGCTCCCGATGTGGACTTCCACTACTACGACACCATCTGCCGCCAGGTATCCAACCGTCTGGCCAACATCCGCGCCTTCGCTGTCTCACACGACCTCGTATTCTTCGTATGCGGCCGCAAGAGCAGCAACGGCAAGGTGCTGTATCAGGAGTGTCTCAAGGCCAACCCCAACTCCTACCACATCGAAGGTAGCCACGAGATAGACTTCTCGCTCATCAAGGACGGCCAGTCGATAGGTATCTGCGGAGCCACCTCCACCCCAAAATGGCTGATGGAAGAGTGCAAACAAGAAATCATAAATCATAAATAACAAATCACCATCATGGCAAGAATCAAATGTATAGGCATCCTCACCTCGGGCGGCGACGCACCGGGCATGAATGCCGCCATCCGCGCCGTCACTCGCACGGCCATCTTCAACGGGCTACAGGTAAAAGGTATCTATAGAGGATACCGAGGTCTCATCACCAACGAAATCAAGGATTTCAAGACCGAGAACGTGAGCAACATCGTGCAGCAGGGAGGCACCATCCTCCGCACTGCCCGCTGCCCCGAGTTCAAGACCGAGGAGGGTCGCGCCCAAGCGTGGAACAACATGCGCGAGCACGGGATCGATGCCCTTGTGGTCATTGGTGGCGACGGCTCGCTCACTGGTGCCCGCGTCTTGGCACAGGAGTACGACATCCCCTGTATCGGCATCCCCGCCACCATTGACAACGACCTCTACGGCACCGACACCACCCTCGGCTACGACACGGCGCTCAACACCATCGTGGAGGCGGTAGACAAGATACGCGACACGGCCAACTCCCACGAGCGCATCTTCTTCGTCGAGGTCATGGGCCGCGATGCGGGCTTCCTCGCCCTCAACAGCGCCATCGCATCGGGTGCCGAGGCCGCCATCATCCCCGAGCACCTCACCAAGGAGGACCAGCTCGCCGCATTCATCCAGAATGGAGTGCGCAAGTCTAAGAACAGCAGTATCGTGCTCGTAGCCGAGAACAAAGACCTGGGCGGCGCCATGCACTATGCCGAGCGTGTGCGCAACGAGTTTCCGCAGTTCGACGTTCGCGTATCCATCCTCGGACACCTGCAGCGCGGCGGACGCCCCACAGCCCACGACCGCATCATCGCCAGCCGCATGGGTGCCGCCAGCATCGACGCTCTGCTCGATGGCCAGCGCAACGTGATGATAGGTATCCGCAACGACGAGATTGTATACGTCCCCTTCAATACTGCCATCAAGAAGGACAAGCCCATTGATGAGCAACTGGTGAACGTACTACACATGTTGTCAATCTAACAAGAGCCACAGCCAGCCGCAGACAAAAAGCCACAAACTCATCCAGGTCATTTCAACCTGATTAATCCATCTTGGATGATGATTTCTTCCTCTTGCACGAGGTATTGCAGCAGCGACTTGAGCATAGGAGTTTCGATGTGTAGCGTGTGCACGACCTCAATAGGATGTGATTTACCGTCGGAGAGCAGATTGTAAAGCATCTCGCGATAGGCAAGGAAGTGCAGTTCGGATTGGGAGTCATTGCGGTGTCTGCGGCAGTTGTCGCACACCTGACAAAGAGGGGCGTTGCGCTCACCGAAATAGCGTAGCAGCATACGGCTACGACATTGCAGGTCAGACAACACGTATTCCTTCATAGCCTCGATGCGACGAGCATAACTTTCTTTACGTTCCTCGTATACAGAGACAGGAATAACGATGCGGTCGGTATCGACACGCTTGCGCACGAAAGTCACAGACGGGCAGGTACGGCGTGGTATATAATGTATCACACGCGCGCGACCTAATCCGAGCAGCGACTCATAGAGGGGTTCCAAAGCAATACCACTCATCTCGCTGATGTATTTTTCGTCAATAAATACATAGTCGCTGAACACGCCACTATAAAGGCGAAGTAGGGTACGGATAAGTTGGTCGGTGGACTCATTATCATCGCGACGACGATAAAGTTCGTCACGTGTGACGATGAAGCGCAGGCGTGAGGTATGCTCTTCCTCCTCCTCGAAACGAATGTACCCCGCTCCGGTAAGCAGACGTAGCGCACTCTCGGTTTGCACAAGAGGCAGGCGGTAAGCCTTGCAGAACTCAGTGAGATCAAAGTCATAATGACATCCCTCGCCATCGCCTACGGCCATCTGGTAGTAGTAGCCGAGACGCTCGTAGACGCTGCAGATGAAAGTCTTGTCGGGGTAGTTGTCGCTCACACGGCGCGACAGTTTGCGTTTGTCGTCAGGAGCATAGAGGAGTACGGCATAAGCGGTGAGTCCGTCACGACCAGCACGGCCTGCTTCCTGATAGTATGCTTCGGGAGAGTCGGGCATCTCATAATGAATAACCATGCGTACGTCAGACTTGTCGATACCCATACCAAAGGCATTGGTTGCTACCATAACACGGATGGCACCCTCGCTCCATTGCTGTTGCCGCCTGTCCTTGTCGCGACTGTCGATGCCTGCGTGGTAAAAGGCAGCGCTGATGCCGTGGTCGGTAAGCAGGCGGGCAATCTCACGAGTCTTGTCACGATTGCGCACGTAGACGATGGCCGTACCTTGTACGCTATTGAGAATATGGAGCATCTCGGCATCCTTATTCTCGGTGTGGCGCACAATATAGTTGAGGTTCTTGCGCTCGAAACTCATGCGGAAGACATTCACCTCGCGGAACTGCAGACGTGCCTGTATGTCTTTCACCACCTCAGGGGTAGCAGTAGCGGTGAGAGCAAGAACAGGAATGGTGGGAAGTTGCTTGCGTATGTCAGCTATAGCCAAATAAGAGGGGCGGAAATCGTACCCCCACTGTGATATGCAGTGGCTCTCATCTATAGTTATGAAGCTTACCTGCATACGGCGCAACTTGGTAAGGAAGATATCGGAGGTGAGGCGTTCGGGGGATATATAGAGAAACTTGTAACCGCCAAGGATACAATTATCCAAGGCCACCACAATGCTATCGCGACTCATTCCTGAATATATGGCAGTGGCTTTGATGCCACGCTCGCGCAACTTGGCCACCTGATCCTTCATCAAGGCGATGAGTGGAGTGATGACAATACAAACCCCTTCTTGCGCCAACGCCGGTACCTGAAAGGTTATACTCTTGCCACCTCCTGTTGGCATAAGTCCGAGGGTGTCGCGTCCGCTACCTATACTGCGGATAATATCCTCCTGTATGCTACGAAACGAATCGTAGCCGAAGTATTCGCGAAGAACCTCTTTGTAGTCCACTCCGTATTACTCCTCTATGTTGGGCTTGATGCTCTCGATGAGCAGCTGCACCTCGCCGCGCTTATGCGTATTCTCTTCTATCGTATAGCAGATGTCGAAGGCCTGCTTCGACTTGATATAACGTGCTTGCGAACTTTGTCCAAAGGCTATACCGTTCATCACGCGGTTGCATAGATTATCAACCAGCTCCAACTTGATATGTTCCTGATTGTGTCCTACCACCTTGCTGGTTCCGTAGTCGTACACCTGTCGGGTACAGAAGGTTGGTTTGGGGTTGTCAGGACCAAAGGGTTCGAAGCGCTTGAGCTCGTTGTATAGCTTCATAGATATATCCTTGAACGAAAGCTCTTCGTCGATATATATGACGGCATCGGTCTGAGTGGGTCGGATGTTCTTGACCACATACTCCTCGAAGCGGCGGGCAAACTCCTCTACATTCTCTACGGGAAGCGACAAGCCTGCTGCATAGGGGTGACCGCCAAAGTTGTCGAGCAGATCACGACAGCTCTCGATAGCTTTGTATACATCAAAATCGGCAACCGAGCGTGCCGAGCCAGTGGCCATATCATTCGTCTTCGTCAGCACAACTGAGGGACGATAAAAAAGTTCGGTCAATCGTGAGGCTACGATTCCGATGACTCCCCGATGCCAGTCTTCGTTGTACAATACGATAGAGCGCTTATCGGCCAAATCTTCTAAACTGTCAACGATATGGTTGGCTTCTACAGTCATAGACTTATCAAGGTCTTTACGTGCCTCGTTGTACTCGTTAATTTGATTGCTCAGTTCAAGCGCCTTCTTGTAGTCCTTCTCGGTGAGCAGGTCTACCGCTTCTTTGCCGGTCTGTATTCGTCCCGAAGCATTGATACGCGGACCTATCTTAAAAATGATATCATTTATCTTTATCTCCTTGTCGTGCAAGCCACACACATCAATGATGGCACGTAGCCCCGTACTCGGGTTATGGTTCAGCTGGCGCAGACCATGATAGGCAAGTATACGGTTTTCGCCCATAATGGGTACAATATCTGAAGCAATGCTCACGGCCACTAAGTCAAGATAAGGGATAAGCTGACTGAATTCTATGCCATTATCCTTGGCAAATGCCTGCATCAGTTTAAAGCCCACGCCACACCCCGACAGATGAGGATAAGGATAATCCGACCCTACAAGCTTGGGATTGAGGATAGCGACTGCGGGGGGCAGTATGTCGTCTTGTACATGGTGGTCGCACACGATGAAGTCAATGCCCAACTCCTTGGCGTAGGCGATTTCACTCACCGCCTTTACACCGCAGTCAAGCACAATCACCAATTTAACACCAGTCTCCTTCGCATAGTCAACTCCTTTGAAAGAAACGCCATAGCCGTCATTGTCACGATTGGGAATGTAATAATCGATATTGGTCGTAAACTGTTGCAAGAAACGATAGACCAATGCTACGGCTGTAGTGCCATCCACATCGTAGTCGCCATACACAAGTATACGTTCCTTGCGTCCCAACGCCTGATTGATGCGCTCTACAGCAGCATCCATACCAGCCAAAAGAAACGGGTCGTGCAAGTCCGTCAAACTCGGTCGGAAGAAACGCCTGGCTTCTTCTCCCGTTGCAATCCCTCTATCGACAAGCAACCGACACAATATCGGATTGAAGCCTGTCTCCACAGACAATGCTTCTGCTTTCTGGATCTCGTGCTCGGTAGGAGGTTGATAATTCCATTTGTAATTCATTATATATGTTCTTTTTTGTTGTCTTGTCACAGTGGCACTAAGAAATAAAATGTGCCTATCAAATGTCTTACAGCTGGTTACGCCTGTTAAGGCATTTTAATCTTGTAAAGTTACAAAAAAATATACATACAAACGAACGTTTGTCACAAAATATAGAAATATTTAACAGCTTCGCTCCACTTTCACGTCTCTGAGCGGTTTTCCCCGGACACTTCTTTATATTTATCCAATTCTTTGCCTATCTCATTGAACACCCAGGCTATGATGGCCGCATCATCAATAAGCCCAGCCACGATAAGGAAATCGGGAATGACATCAAGAGGAGATACAACATACAAAATAGCGGCAACTATCAGCGTAAGGTGTGTTTTGCTATACCCCTTATACCGCCCAGCTGCAACATCCTTGACATAGTTGACCATCAGCGTCAGATATTCGCTCACCGATTTCAGTCCATTCTTTCTAAGATACACTCCCGCACTCAAGGCAAGTTTGGTCATTGCCCCTGGGGTTTTGACACACTTAGCGGCTTTAGTCAGCCATTTGGAGCGCAAGAATTTATCTATTATATCCATCGGCATTCAGTGATTTCGCAGCGAATTTACGAATTATCGGGAAAATAAGCTGAGAATACCAGACTTAATTTGAAAAATTTGATGAATATTTTATATTTTTGCATTCAGAACAACTCTAAGGATTTAGTACGATTATGAAAAAGTATCTATGTTGCGCAGTATTCTTGTTAGCATTAGTGGCATGCAAGCAAGAAGCCAAGTTTGACTATGAAGCCATAGCCTGGCAACGTGCCGACAGTTTGGTAAAGTTGCTTACACTCGAAGAGAAGGCATTACTTACCATGGACTCATCAAAGCCCATTGAACGCTTAGGCATCAAACGGTATAACTGGTGGAACGAAGCGCTGCACGGCGTCGCTCGTGCCGGATTGGCAACGGTATTTCCCCAGCCCATAGGCATGGCCGCATCATTTGACGCAGATGCTGTGTACAACGTATACACGGCCGTCTCCGACGAAGCTCGCGCCAAGAACGCCCAGTTTGTCAGGGAAGGTACGCGCGAACGCTATCAAGGACTTACCATGTGGACTCCTACCGTAAACATCTTCCGCGACCCTCGTTGGGGACGTGGCATCGAGACCTATGGTGAGGACCCTTATCTGACTTCACGGATGGGTGTCATGGTAGTGAAGGGACTGCAGGGATCCACAGGACAACCTTACGATAAGCTGCATGCTTGTGCCAAGCACTTTGCCGTACATTCTGGTCCCGAATGGAATCGCCACACCTACAATGCGGAGAATATTGAGCCGCGCGACCTATGGGAGACCTATCTACCTCCATTCAAGGCACTCGTGCAGGAAGCCAACGTAGAGGAGGTGATGTGCGCCTACAACCGTTTCGAAGGGCAGCCTTGCTGTGGTAGCGACAAGTTGTTGCTGGACATTTTACGCAACGAATGGGGCTACGACGGCATCGTTGTTGCCGACTGTGGCGCTATAGCCGATTTCTATAGAGAGAATGCACATCGCACACATGCTTCTGCCGTAGAGGCTTCGGCCGATGCGGTAGCTCATGGCACAGACCTCGACTGCGGTTCTTCGTACAAGGCAATCGTAGAGAGTGTAGAGAAGGGTTTGCTGGATGAAGCCGTGCTCGACGAGTCAGTACGTCGATTGCTCAAAGCACGCATTCGTCTGGGCGAAATGGACGACCCCTCGTTAGTGGAGTGGACAAAGATACCCTATTCAATAGTGGCTTCGGACAAGCACGACAGCATAGCACTTGACATGGCCCGCAAATCGATGACTCTGTTGGTCAACAAGGACGGTGCACTACCTCTCAAGCGCGGCAATCTCACCATTGCTGTGATGGGACCCAATGCCAATGACTCCGTAATGCAGTGGGGTAACTACAACGGTACTCCACGCCATACCGTAACATTGCTCGAAGGCATTCGTAAGAAGTTGACTGACGGCGACAAGCTTATTTACGAACAGGGTTGTGCCCATGTAGAACGTACGCTCATCCGCAGTGTTTTTGACCAATGCGTATCGGATGGGAAACCCGGATTTACAGCTCGTTATTGGAACAACACCCATCGCGAGGGTACTCCAGCCAACACCGTACAGGTGACTACACCGCCCCAATATTGCGCGGCAGGTGCCACGGTATTTGCTCCCGAGGTCAACCTAACCGACTTCTCGGCCACCTATAGTACAACCTTTACACCCGAGAAAGATGGCGAGTATCATCTGGATGTTTATGCATATGGCACAGGACGTATTCGCATCAACGGCAAGGAGGTGAAGGGATACTCCAACAAACATGGCGCCCGCAAGTCGACCTACAAATTGAAAGCTCGCCAAGGACAGCGCTATGACATAGAGATAGACTATGAGTTCTTACGTGCCGATGCCCTACTAAGCTTCGACCTTGGCATCAAGGAAGACATCAATATTGAGCGTAGCATAGAGCGTGTAAAAGACGCCGACATCGTCATCTTCGCAGGCGGACTCAGCCCCATGCTCGAGGGCGAAGAGATGGGAGTAAATCTCCCGGGATTCAGAGGTGGTGACCGTACGGACATCGAACTTCCCGCCGTACAGCGCGAACTTGTAGCTGCACTGCACAAGGCGGGCAAACGCGTAGTATTTGTCAACTTCTCCGGTTCGCCCGTGGCCTTGCGCCCTGAGGCAGAGCACAGCGTAGCATTGTTGCAGGCATGGTATCCCGGTCAAGCTGGCGGACGCGCTGTTGCCGATGTACTCTTTGGCGACTACAACCCTGCGGGCCGTTTGCCCGTAACCTTCTATGAGAACCTGGCCCAGCTCCCCGACTTTGAAGACTACAACATGAAAGAACGCACCTATCGTTACATGACCGAGACACCGCTTTTCCCCTTCGGATACGGACTTAGCTACACGACCTTCTCATATGGCACGCCAGTATTGTCCAAGAGGGTCTTTACTGCAGGCAAAGAGCTGACCGTCACCGTGCCAGTCACCAACACTGGCGCTACAGATGGCGACGAAGTGATACAGCTCTACATGCGTCGTATAGATGACACTGAGGGTCCCGTAAAGGCTCTGCGTGCTTTCCGCCGCGTACATGTGGCTGCAGGTGCTACCGAACAGGTGTGCCTCTCTCTTACCGACCGAGAGATGGAGTGGTGGAATCCCGAGACCAACACTCTCTGCATCTATCCCGGAGAGTATGAACTCTTTGTCGGAGGAAGTTCGCGCACTGAGGACTTACAGTCTCTATCCTTGACTGTCAAATAGCTTACTCCATTAGAACAGAAAGAGGGTGTGTCAGTGGCCTTGACACACCCTCTTTCTGTTTTTTAGCTCCCCACTATTTATACCATTCGGTCAGTTCGGCTTTCGGGTAGTAGTGGTGCAGTATTTCTTCGTAGCTATACCCTTGGGCACCCATCACAGCAGCACCTATCTGGCATAGTCCCACGCCGTGCCCCCAACCGGCACCATGGAGAACAAACCGTCCATCACTCTTTTCCACTTCAAAAGCACTGCTGTAGAGATGGCTCTCCGAGAGTGTGCGGCGTATCTCCAGTTCCTTGCCAATGACACGTGTGGCCTTGGTGCCCACAATCTGTAGGCGTACGATACGCCCCGATGGCCCGCGCTCAATGGGGATGAGGTCAATGATGTCCCCATAGTCGAACCCTCCTCGGCGGCGTACCAGTTCACTCAGTTCTTCCTGGCCGTACTCCACCGTCCAGCGGTAGAAGTCGGTGGATTGGTCGTAGTGGTTGAGCACCTCGGAAAGCACCTTCTCGTCGTGCGTATTGCAGAAAGGATCCTCCACAACACTGAGATAGGGATGTGGCGTGTCGTCCCAGCAACTCTCATACAGTTCCGTCTTGCCACCACAGCACTTACTGAAGCGTGCGTCGCACACCTCACCCTCGTAGCTGAGCACAATGCCACGTGTGGCGCGTATAGCCTCAAGCACCTGAGGCGTTACCTTACGGTTCACTCCCTGATAGCGTTGGCAGTGGTCATCGGCGCAAACATCGAAGTGCGTGTGGGCTTCGCGGTCGTACCAGCGGATAAGAGGGTCGGCTCCCTCAACTCCCCCCGAGGGGGCCGCCCCTATCTGCGCCAGCAGCCAACTTCTTGAGATGATGGCATGCGCCTTGAGCAGTTCTACCGACGAGGTACCGCTCATCTCTGAGGCAATGACGCTGGTGAGGTAATCCTCTATGGCAATGCGGTTGATGGCATGCAGCTCGCCGTCAATGATGCGCAAGATGAGCGAGCCTTGGAAAGTCTGCACTTCCTGCTGCTGCCAGTGAAACTCCTTGCCGATGGTGACACCATGGAGGCTGAAGGTTGGGAAGGCTCCCTCAACTCCCCCCGAGGGGGAGCTCTCTTCCCTCGCGGTCAATATAAGCGATGAATTCTCGACAAGGTATTCTGTATTCTTACCTTTTATCACAATGCAGGTCTCCCCATTACAACCATTCTCTTTTATTGAAGCATAGTATGTGTCTGGTTGCAGAGTAAGCTGTTTGTTCTTATTGGTATCGAGGATATCTGTTCCGCGATGGTAGAGAGCTCCCCCTCGGGGGGAGTTGAGGGGGCCTCTATGCATCTCAAACACAATCTCCTCACCCAGCATGATACCCACATCGATGGTAGGTTCGGTGCGCACACCCACCTCGCACAATATATCGAGTGCCCTTGCAGCGGTGAGCCGCTCGTAGTCTTCGCTACGCGGAGCAATGATGAGCCCACACATATCCAGTGCTCCCGGACTAATGAGGTATTGCGCTTCGCCCTCTGCGCTGTAGCAGTGGGGGCGATGTGCATGGCGCGGGATGACTATCAGACACACTCGGTCTCCTTTACGGTAGGCAACGACATTCATCCGCGGCTCATACTCCCCTTCAGGGACGGGAAGCATACTATATAGTTCGTCAAAGCGACTGCGATTCTCCGCTCCACGTATCAGATATGCCTGATAGCCGAAGGGCGCTATAGTATGCAGCCCATCCTCGGCAGCCTGCATCCCCTTGGCGTACTTCACCAGCGGGACACCTTCACCGATGCCAGCCTGCAAATGCAGATGGTCGGGAGCCGATGCCCCACACTTCGGTCCGTTGTAGAACACGATGTACTCCTCGGGCAGTGCCAGTACAGCCTGTATCATGGCATCATATGCCTCGGTAATGTTTTGCCTGCGATGCGCGACTGAAGCGATGGTATAGTGATTGGGCAATATAGGATAAGGATTTACCAGCCATTCAAACTCTTCGTTCAGTGCGAGGCCCCGCTGCTCTGCAGGGCGGTTGTCGGCACAAAGGAAGCAGAGGCGTGCAGCAATGCTCGCTTTGTCAATGCTGGCCCCCGTAGACACCATACGTGCCGGATTGCACTGCACGCGAAGTGCCGTGGGCAACTTCTCAGATACCAACTCGCGGCTCCACACACCATCCAGAGCCTCATGATTGCCACGGGCAAGCGCCCATTCGCACATTTGCGCTTCGAAAAAACGTTCTAATATCTCAGCCATACAAATGCAAAAATACTGATAAGCGAGCAAAAAGCCAAGTTTACTTGAGCTTTTTACTGCGAGCGAAAGTATTTTCTGTGACGAAGTCACTAAAGATACGAATAAGCGTGCATAAACAAACAGCAGCCGATGGTCACTTGTGACTATCGGCTGCAATCAACTTTCTTACTATAGGAGCTTACTCCTCACTACTCCACAAGTCGCCCCACGAGCCGCGACGGCGACCAACCAGGTCTGGAGTATCATCACCAACAAGTTCATCATCATTACCAGTGCCAGTACTAGTGGTTCCCCCCGAAGTGATATTCATCAAGATTTCCGAGGCAAACTCCACCACTTCTATGACAGGCACCATATATTCTTTTTTCATCATTGTCTTTATGTTTAGTAAATAATCTTCTTCCCGTCAATCAGATACAATGAACCACACTGCGGTGTGGTTACGCGACGTCCCATTAGGTCGTAGATGACGCCTGACGACTGTTCCTGATTTTCCATCTCTTCTATATCTGTAGTCTCGCCGTCATCACACGAGTGAGTGTCACTACACCAGTAGTAGTGTTGTACCCCGTAGCGGCGTATGCCTTCAGACCTCCCACTTCACTGAAGTCGAGCACCTTATCAGAGCAGAAGGTAGCACTACCGTATTGGTTGATGGTGACAACCTCTGCAGCAGGAGCTATTGCCTGTATGTTGGTGAACTCCTTCCAATAGTCAGCTGTTTGATAAGCTGATACTGAAGCTGCTGGCACATACAGAGGGATAGATTTATCTATGTCATAGAATGTATAGGAATCGCCTACTATGGGAGGTGTCACCGCTTCGCAAGTGATGGAGGTGAGGCTGCTACAGTTATAGTAGATGTTAGTCTTCATTATACACATCTCATAAAAGTGCGCCGAAATGCTAAAAAAAGCTTTCAAAAATGCCGTTTGTGCGAAAATTTAATTACTTTTGCGTAGAGAAATATGCTTTAACAGAAAAGAATGAACAATTATTCACTGACATACAGCCAATTTGGGTGCTGCGGGAATAGCAGATTTAATCTGCTTCGCAGCTTTTCCTCCTCCTTGCGAGACATAGCTCAAGCAAGCTTAGCTCTGTTCCCGCTTCGTTCGTCGGTTTTGCAAAAATATGTCGTGAATAATTTGGTTATGTGCGAAAATCGTGTACACACACACACACACACACATTCTCATCGCGCGTATTTTACAAAATATTTTCTGAATGTCAAAGAGTTAGCAATTCCTTTTTGCATAATTTGGGCTACGGTTCAGCATTATTGGAGCAAGCTCCATACTGCGTTCACCTTGCACCAAATTTCTTTGGTTACGCTAACCGTTTCCTCAAACTTATATCTACGCAATGGTGCTCCGCCCCTCCGTGTGGCGGCACGAGAAGCATTGCATCATCACATTACGGCGTTACCAGTCGGCACTCATCGTGCCATGTTGGAAACGCCGTATTTTCATTTCAACTATTAACACTAAAAAACAAAATGATTGCAGAAGGAAAGAAGCGTTACGAACATCCAAGTATGAATGTCGTCAACTTGGAGATTGCACAAATGATAGCCACAAGCGTGAATGTTACCGTTTATGGCTGGGGTGATGGTGGAAGCCTCGGAGGTGGCGAAGCAGAAGAAAGTGCTTCTCGCCGTGGTGAATGGGGCGATCTATGGTATAACAATTAACAGATGAATAACGGAATTTCAGGTGCATACGAAACACCAAAAGTGGAGATTATTGAAGTCGCCGTTGAAAAAGGCTTTGACTTTGTCGAAGCCACCACGCTCACTGTGCAATTTTGTGAGTAAACTCACATTGCGCTCGCTTAAATGTGGCTTTGCCGTCAGCAGTGTGGATGTCGATCCGTGGGGAAACGGTGGACATCTTGGCGATTATGAATTAGAATAAAAGAGTATAAATAATATAATAATTTAAGAACAATGAAAACAAAGTATTTTGCTTATGCAGCAGCGGCCTTTATGTTGGCAAGCTGCTCGAACGACGAGGATTTTGTTCCACAGGACAACACCAAGGACACCCCCATCACCATCGCCTCGGCAGGTGTGGCGGAACTCTCAACAC
>CAZMZC010000038.1:0-33568 GCA_964570685.1 uncultured Bacteroidaceae bacterium
GTAGCAGTAGGGGTTGCGCAGCAGGTCGCCGTCCTTGCCGATGAAGGCGAAGTCGACGCCCCAGGTGTCGATACCTACCGAGGTGATTTCAATACCTTCGCGGGCCACTACCTTGAGGCCTCCGATGATTTCGTTGTACAGGGCATAGATATCCCAGAAGAAGTGCCCGCCAGTCTGAATGATATGATTGGGGAAGCGGGTGAGTTCGCGTAGCTCAAGGCCAGCCTCAGAGAGCGTGCCTAAAATGGTGCGTCCGCTCGTAGCGCCGAGGTCCACTGCAAAAAAATGTGTTTGTTCCATATGTTTGCGCTGTTTAGGCGATTAGATTATTATTCTCTTAGTTTTAGGTAGCAAATATAAATGTTTTTTTTCGCGCAACCATAGAAAAAAGCAAAAAAAGTGAGTTCGTGCACGAACTCACTTTTTTATCAAGCATAGTCCCATGTAGAATATGGGACTATTGAATCTGCAAGTCTATGCCCTTTATTCCTTGGGAATCTCCTACAGAAATCTTCTTGGCTTTCAAATCTTGTTTTTCTATTACCTGATCGATAAGCCCGTTGCGGTATATCGTTAAGCGTTGTCCATCGTATGAGAAGGTAAACTGTACGGTTCCCAACGGGGTGGGCCAATTATCGCCATGCGTGCCCGTGCAATTTGTAGCCCAATTGTCAGATGTATACAGGATATTGGAACTGTAATAGATGTCATCGGCAATCTTGACATAGGGTTTGACTGTCTCCTTATCCAGGCCATAGGTGAAACTCTCGGTAGTTAGCAATATCCCATGGTATTTATCTGCATCAAGACCAACGGTTAGCTTTATGGTAAATGCCTTGTTGCTGCGAGATGGTACAGTCTCTTTTATACTAGGATTTGGCCATGCATAGTCTGCGTGGATAGCAGTGGGGAAGCCGGTGGGGAAGCCCTTCTTGACTATCCAGTAGGCATAGTCGCCATGCATCCACATGAGGCGCATGGGGACATCCTTGGAACCAGGGAGCACGAAGGGGCGCACATTGTTCTTGGCTGATCCGCGGGTAATCTGATCCTTCAGCACCACCTGGCCATTGTCGGCCACGAGATACTTCCATATCTCATAGATGCTCTCGCCCTTGGCATTCTTCACAGGCACCGAGAGGTACACGGTGCCAGGGCATTCGGGGTCGAGAGCCATGCCGCCCGAGTAGCAGTACTCGGTGTTGGAGGGGTGGAAACGTCCACCACCATAGGCAAGGTCGGTGAGTTGCCATGCATCGCCTGTCCACTTGGCATAGTAGTACTGGTGATGATTCTTGGTGCGGTCGATACGTACCATGGCGATGGCGGGGAGGCCAGCCTCATCGCAAGCAATCTGCCACACCCAGTCGCGATAGCCCGTGGGAGCATCGACGAGTGTATAGGGATACTGCTGCTTGTATTCAGCGCTTTTGTTCACACGGAACTTGCCTTCAGCAATTGTGGAGAGATGATTACCCTTGATGTCCTCCAAAGTGGGGTTCACACTCACCGAGCCATCGGTACCCTTTACAGGATTGAGGTTAATGACGTTGAAGTAGAGCCAGTTGGGCCATTCGTTGTCGGGGTGGCCGGTGGTGTAGGTCATGTAGAGCTTGTCCTTGCCGTTGCTGTAGTACTTGGCATAGGGGCGTGCACCGGTCGACTGCACCATCTGGTAAGGTCCCCACTTGATTTCTACGTCGTCGTTCTCATCGGGAAGGGTGAGGCGGGCGATGGTCGGATGCCAGCCTAATCCGCGCCAGCAGAGGTAGAAGTGCTCGGGGTCGTCGCTCATGAGGAAGGGCGACGGGTAGGTGGTGTTGTGATTGGTCTTGATGTACTTCTCCTCGCCCAGGACGGTGATGTCGCCGGGATACTTCGACACGCGGTAGTAGAATGCCGGCTCATCGGTGTGGCGCGAGTAGATGATGAGTACGCGCTCGTCGGGGAGGACAAGGAAGGTGGGGTTGTTGTGGTCGTCGGGCTGGAAGTAGCTGCGCACGAGCACCTCGGTGCGGCGACCTGTGAGGTAGTCGATTTGCAGGGCCTTGACATTGCCGTGTACGTCGATATAGCCGATATACGAGGCGTTGATGGTGCCCGCTTCGTTGGTGTAGTGCGTGGCTCGCGGGTCGGCAAACCAGCACCAAGCGCCCTCCTCGGAGAGCTGGTGGCCCGAGTAGCTCTGCTGCTGGGCGGTGATTCCCTGTACGGCTATGGCGAGCAGGGCGGTCAGTAGGAATGTATGTTTTTTCATTTTATTATTTTTTGTCAATGCACCGCATCATTGTCACTCCTCACCCATGAACATCGGATCCCAGCAGGGCAGCATGACGGGCTTCTGCTTGGCAGCCTTGAGCACCTCGGGAGTAGCGTACTTCTTGTTCACTACGAGGCGGAACATATACTCGTTGAACCACTCGTCGGTCATGATGAGATGTCCCTTGTGGCCTGAGGCAGCGCCCCAGCTGTTCTCCACCTTCCACATGGTGGGCTTGCCCTCGGCATTGAGCTCCACGGCCATCATGGTCATGGCGTGTGACGAGCCGCTGTCGAAGGTGCGTATGCGCTGTGCCTTGTCCATGCCGAACTCAACACCCAGCAGCGACTCATAGTCGTAGTTGGCGAGGTCGAGCAGGCCGCGCTTGCTATCGAGCTCCTTACCCACATCGCAGGAGAAGTACATCATGGTAGAGTCCTTGATGGAGGCGATGGCCATCTGCTTGATGTCGTCGAGCGGGAGGTTGAGGTAGAGCCAGTTGTGTCCGTCATAGGTGTGGCGGTCGTACTGTATCTCATAGGTCTTCCAATACTCGCGGGTAGGGTCGTTCATAAGCATGATGTAGTCGTTCTGGTAGTCTTCGCCGATAAACTCAGCGTAGAACGACTGGGGAGTATACTCCTTAGGCTCCCACATATACTTTCCCTGTGCATCTTTCGGCGCCCACTTGAAGCAGGTGACGGGCTCGCCGAAGCCGAGCACGAGGATGCGGTATACCTCGCTGAGCATATCGGTCTTCGCAGCTTGCAACTCTTTGCTTTTGGCACCTGCAGCCACCTTGTCGCGCAAGATGAGTGCATCCTCGCGCAGCTTGCGCTTGATGAGCGAGGTGAAGCGTGAGGTGTTGTTGCTGGCATAGGTCTCGGGCATCACACCTGCAGGCACGATACCATACTTGGCAGCCAGGTCGGCCACACCAGTGAAGGTGCCTCCGTCGCTCAGCGGATGCTTCAGCAGCCACTCCACGGTCTTGTCCTCGAGGGGTTTATCGCCCGTGTCGATGATGGCCTGCAGAAAGAGGTTCGACTTTTCCAATTGGTCGTAGAAGAAGTTGTAGATGGGCGAGAAGGTGAGGCCGGCGAGGTTATACTCGTTGATGACCTTGCTGCGCATCACGTTGAGACCAGTGAAAAGCCAGCAGCGTCCCGACGATTGCTGGTCGGTGATGCCCTTCGAGGGTACGCTGTAGGTGAAGTAGGTGTCCATCTCTGTTTGGTTGGCCTGGTTTACGGCAAGCTTGCTCACATCGTTGGCAGCCATCGCATTGTGGATGGCGCGGTCAGAGGCGGTCATGGCATTCTCGGTCTTGAACTTCTCCAGCATCTGCGGAGTAATCTCTTGTGCCTTGACACCGAGTGCCAAAGCAGCAAGGGAGATGAGGGTATATAATCTTGTATACTTCATAATGTGTGTATTATTGGTTGATTATGCAAATTCACTCCAATCAGTCAAGCGCATGTCGCCCTTACGCTGCAGAGCATCGTGCATACCGAGCGCTGCACGTACGTTGTGACAGGTCTGTCCCTTCGACGACATCTTCAGGTAGTCCCACAGGAGCTGGCGGTAGTCGGGGTGTGCACAGTTCTCGATGATGGCCTTGGCACGCTCCATGGGGCTCTTGCCACGGAGGTCGGCAATACCCTGCTCGGTAATCATGATGTTGACGCTGTGCTCGTTGTGGTCGACGTGCGACACCATAGGTACGATGGCACTAATCTTGCCCTCCTTGGCCACTGATGGGCAGGAGAAGATACTGATGTAGGCGTTGCGGGTAAAGTCGCCCGAACCGCCGATGCCGTTCATCATCTTGGTGCCACATACGTGGGTAGAGTTCACGTTGCCGTAGATGTCGGCCTCGAGGGCGGTATTCATAGAGATGAGGCCCAGGCGGCGTGCCACCTCGGGGTTGTTGGATATCTCGGAGGGGCGCATCACGAGCTTGTCCTTGAAGAAGTCTATCTCGTCATAGATACCCTTCAGGCAGTCGTTGCTCACGCTGAGCGAGCAGGTGCTGCCAAACTTGCAACGACCCGAACGGATGAGGTCTATTACGGAATCCTGAATCACCTCGGTGTACATCTCAAAGGCTGGCACGGTGGCATCAGCGCCGAGAGCACCGAGTACGGCATTGGCCACGTTGCCCACACCGCTCTGCAGGGGCAGGAAGGTGGAGGGGATGATGCCGCGCTTCATATCACCAATGAGGAACTCTGCCACGTTGTGCCCAATCTGCATCGTGATAGGGTCGGCATCGGTGAAGGGGCGTGCCTCATCGGGGCGGTTAACCTCTACAATACCTACAATCTTGGCAGGGTCGACCTGTACGTAGGGTGTACCGATGCGGTCGCTAGGCTTATATACGGGAATCTCACGACGCAAGGGAGGGTCGGCAGGCTCGTAGATGTCGTGCAAGCCCTTGGGCGCAGTGCCATAGGCACTATTGAGTTCGATGATGACCTTATCGGCCAAGCGGGCTACGGTAGGGGCAATACCTACACCGGCAGTGAGATACACCTTGCCGTCGGGAGTCACATCGCAAGCCTCGAGGATGGCCACATCAACCTTGCCCATGAAGCCGTAGCGTACCTCCTGAGCCATCTGCGAAAGGTGGATGTCGTTATAAGCAATCTCGCCGGCATTGACGGCCTTGCGGAAATCACCGTTGGTAGTATAGGGAGCACGGTAGCGCAGTGCCTTGGCGCGAGTGAGTGCACCATCGCAAGAGTCACCGGTAGAGGCACCTGTGAAGAGACCAATCTGGAAGGGGCGCCCTGCAGCATGCTCAGCCTCGGCGATGCGGGCAATCTCTGCAGTGACTGTTTTTGGGGTTCCGGCAGGAGTAAATCCGCCTAAACCTACATTGTAGCCATGCTTCACATGGCTGGCAGCCTCGGCTGCGGTAATAATCTTGAAACTCATCGTGTAAGTTATTTTATTGAAAATTCTATATTACAAACTTTATGGCAAAGTTAAGGAATAATACCTTAATATGCCATAAAACAAAGAATTATTTTTCCAAGTGCAAAAAATCGAATACCCCTTTTCTGGAAAAAGCAGGTGCGTTCTCCGACAATCGCACATGCTTTTTTCATAATCGCACCTCCATTTCCTTATTGTGGTTGCCATAACAACAGTGTGCATAGTAGGTATATCAGGACCATACAGGATTTATCCATCCTCGGCGAGCCTGTAGTCCTATAATCCTTGGTATAATGAGGGATTTTCAAGCGGTCAGGAATACTATTAAACTTGGCATTACCAATGGAATCACAGAAGGATATGTCAATAAGTTAAAGGCCATAAAGAGAAACATGTATGGTAGGGCTGGAATAGAATTATTGAAAAATAAAATCGTCATTTCCCCTTCTTGGGTGCAGGTGTCGGTAATCGCGTGTAAGTTATTATAGATAAGGCGTATAACCACCGATACCCCCGTTGCGGGGTGTCGGTAGGTCAACAAATATTTTATTGCAGTAAATGAGCGGCAAAATGCAAGGCTCTGATCAAAATGTCAGAGCCTTGCATTTCAAAAATTCTCTTTATCCAATTTGGAAATTGCATGTATGCAATTCAAAAAGGGCCTTTTGGGGCGTGTCGGAATTTGACACTTTGCTACTGATTTTGCAGATTTGCTGACACTTTGCTGCTATATGTCTTCTATTTCTGACGAGCGCCCCAATAACCCACCCACCGACACCCCGCAACGGGGGTATCGGTGGATATTCCAATAAAAATCAACGACTTATGAGCAAATACCGATACCTTGACCAGAAAAGGGAAAAGACATAAAAAGAACAGGCGATCACGGATTCTTGAGAGTTGTGCCGAGGACAGCATCTATATTATTACCTTAAATTTTGCAAAATAGGTAAAATTGATTACTTTTGTGCAATTGAAAGATAATGAACGCTGTTCGTGTGTCTATAATAGTATAAAAAAAGGTGATGTCTTATACTGCTATAGGTAGACACAACTTTAAACAAATAATTATTATGAGAAAAAACATTTTTTTGTGGATAGTGGCAAAGGTATTTGCTGTTATCATGTTGGCTTGTGTGTGTTTTTCTTGCAGTGAGAAAGATGACCCCATTGCTCCGGAAGAAAAAACAATTGAGGCTGGAGAAGACGGCTCTGTTGTTTTTGACATTCCAAGCGGAAACACAGGTGGTGGAACTTCAGGAGGGACAACCTCTGGTTCTATCGTTGTTCCCTCAGGTGAGGACTTTGATTTGACTATTAGTCAAAAAAGTTCTTACACTGACCCTAGCGGAGAAGTGTTTCAATGTGAACCGAGGGCAAGTATTAAGCTTGAGGTGAAAGTTGATACTGTTTTTGTCAAGGATATTGCTTCCTTAACCAAGGTTAATGCAAATGTCAATGTTTCTAACAAGACAGAAGGCAATAATCCTACAAAGTACTCTATTGACCAAAATGTTTCTATTGGCGACCAAAGTATTGATTTTGATATTTCATACGAAAGTTACACTTATGTTAATTCAAAAGAGCAAAATGTGTTGATGCCGTATGTGAAATTAAATCAAGCTCAGTTTGCTAATACAACATCTACTAGGAGTACGGAGGATAATGCTCAACCAAGTGTGGTGCTCGCAGATATTCAGATAAAAAAACTCTCTCCCCAAACTCGTGCAATTGAGGTAACAGATACAACATTTTATGAGGTAACAGCCAAGTTTAATGTTAGTGCGGAGGTGGAAAATTCATCTGATAATACATCTGAAAACATTGCTCTTGATGTTGTCTATGTTGGTGTAGTAACAGAAACAAATTCATATCCTGGGGCTGAGTTATCTTATGAACTTACAGACGATTCGGGCAATGTTTTGGATAAGACAAGCTTTGATGTTGCTTACAATAGCTCATTTACGCTTAATCTTAAACAAACAAGCTCTTATACGGATGATAAAGGCACCATAAAACCAGAGACTCCTTTGGTTGCGTGGACGAAGATTACTTCTCCTGAAATGCTGAAAATTAGTAAGGCTGACGAGCTTGTCGCCCTTGCTGATAAGGTAACGATAGAGACTTATTCTCCAACGCCTGAAAATAGTTTGCTCCCTTACTATTCTTTATCAAAACCAACACTTGATGGCGAAGTTGTTGTGTCTAAGGTTTCCGCATCTGATGATGGTAGCACGGAGGTATATAAAGCAATCGCTAAATATACGCAAACTGCAACCCCCGTTAATGTTGATGGTATGGCAGAGATTGCTCTCTCTTATACCGTTGAATACCAAGGAACAGTAACTGTTGAGCTTGTAGATGTTGTTTACGAAAAAAGTTATGTGTGGGAAGATGCTCATGATAATATTGAAACAAATGTTCAACTCATCGTTACCAGAAAGAGGATTTATTCTAACGGCGAAGTTATAGAAGATGTTTTCAAGAGTGTCAAACATAATGTTTATTATGCAACAGGCAATACTACAACTCCAGGCGTTATTGAAGAAAATGACCAATACTTTGCTCTTGATACAGTTATTATCTATTATAAATTGGGAGTTCCAGGAACAGATTTGAATGCACTAGTAATAACTTATAATAATGGTACTGGTGAAGAATATGTACCTACTAGTGAACTTGACGCCTACACTGTTGCTGGAGATTGGTCAAAATATAGCCTCAATGGCGATGGTCTAAATTATTATGATGAAAATGCTAAAGAACAAGGTTGGTATCACTGTAGATTGTCAACAGCTCTTAAGTTAAAAGTTTTTTATGGCATACATCAAGTTATTAATGGATCTATAGCATCAGGATATATTGATAGATTCTTTTGTATTGATAATCAAATATTTACCTTTGAACCAATGACAAAGGAGTACAAATATTCTGTTGAAGATGCTCATTCACCAATACTGGGTGATGTAAAAGTTTTTAATAGAACTATTGATGCAACCTACCTTGGAAGAAAATTTCATTACGCACATATAGATAGTGTCTATTTATTGCCTCCAACTACGGAATAAAAGCAAGTATGGATACTTTCTGTGTTGAGTAATGTACCCTATTTAAACACCGAGTCTTTCGATTCGGTGTTTTTTTGTTTTTAGAATCGATTTTTTATTACATTAATAGCGAAAGAAGAGAAGAACAGCAAGAGGAGGGAGGACCTTACGGCGCTCCCTCCTCCATCAGAGTTCAATTGTTCCACTAATCAAGCTCTTATTTCTTTTCAATAGCTTTCTTATCCTTCTTGTTCATCACGAGATATGCCATCGGAGCGGCGAAGAAGAGGGAAGAACAGGTACCGTATATAACACCGAGAATCATGGCGAAGGCGAAGCTGCGGATGCTCTCACCACCGAGGAAGAAGATGAAGAGCAATACGAGCAAGGTCGTCAGTGAGGTGTTGATGGTACGAGACAGTGTGGTGTTGAGCGAGTCGTTGAAGAGCTGCTTCTTGTCGCGCTTGGGGTAGAGTCCGAAGAACTCACGGATACGGTCAAAGATAACCACCTTGTCGTTGATTGAGTAACCGATAGCGGTGAGGATAGCACCGATGAAGGTCTGGTCAACGTCCATAGAGAAAGGCAATATGCCGTGAAGCAATGAGTAAGTACCGATGATGAGTATCACATCGACCATAAGGGCGATAACTGAGCCAACACTATATGCTACGTTACGGAAACGAATCAAGATGTAGATGAAGATTGCCAACCATGCGAGCACCACTGACCAGATAGCACCTGTAAGTATATCCGAAGCCATACTGGGACCTACTTTCTGCGAACTGATGATAGAGCCTCCGTAGTGGTTGTCACGGTCGATAAATACCTCGTAGGTGAGGTCGCTACTGAGCAACTTAGCGTCCATAAATGCCTCGTAGAGGAACATTTCGATTTCGGCATCGATATCCTGCGCGTCATCCTCGATGCGATAGTTGGTGCTGATACGCACGGTCTGGCCGTCACTACCGAGGGCAATAACCGACACAGAAGCGTCTTCACCTACCTTTTCGGCAAGGATTTCGCGAATCTGCTCGGGTTCAACCTGCTGCTCAAACTTCACGGTGAAGTTACGGCCACCGGTAAAGTCGATACTTGTGCTCAAGCCACGAAGGAAGAAAAGAGAGACTAAGCTGACAACGACAGCAGCGCCAAATACCATGAATGAAGTCTTGTATGCACCCATGAAGTTGAACTTCGGAGCACGCATCCACTTCTCAGAGAGCTTGGTCACGAAAGTGAGGTTTGTCCACTTCTCCTTGCCAAGACGCCACTCGTAAACGAGACGTGTCATGAACACAGCGGTGAAGAATGAGCAAACGATACCGATAATCAATGTGGTGGCAAAACCACGGATAGGACCTGTACCGAAGTTGAAGAGAATGATACCTGTAATGATAGAGGTAATGTTAGAGTCGAAGATGGCTGAGAAGGCATTCTTGTAACCATCGGTGAGTGCCTGCTTCACCGTCTTACCTGCACGAAGTTCTTCCTTGGTACGCTCGTAGATAAGCACGTTAGCATCGACAGCCATACCGAGGGTAAGCACCATACCGGCGATACCTGACATGGTAAGAGCAGCTTGGAATGAAGCCAAGATACCGAGTGTGAAGAAGAAGTTGAGGATCAATGCGCAATTGGCAACCATACCGGGGATGATACCGTAGATAGCACACATGTAAATCATCAATGCGATGAAAGCCAACACGAATGAGATGATACCCTGCTGGATTGACTTCTGGCCGAGTGAAGGACCTACGATATCTTCCTGTACGATTTTAGCAGGAGCAGGCATCTTACCAGACTTAAGCACGTTTGCCAAGTCCTTGGTGTCCTCCTGTGAGAACTGACCAGTGATTTGTGATTGGCCACCAGTAATCTCGTTCATTACGTTAGGAGCACTATAGATGTAGCCATCGAGGGCAATAGCGATGGGCTTATTAATATTCTGCTTGGTAAGCTGTGCCCAACGACGTGCACCGTCAGAATTCATAGTCATTGATACGCTAGGGCGTCCATTACTGTCGTAGTCGTCTGTTGCAGAAACGATTACGTCTCCTTCGAGTGGGGCACGTCCGTTACGTTGTGTTGACTTGATAGCATAGAGTTCAAAGATTTTGCCATCCTCATCGATAGCTTTCACACCCCACATGAGCTTAAGATCCTTGGGGAGCATAGCCTTCGCTTCAGCACGAGCAAGATACTCGTCAATCTGATTCTGATCGCGGTGATGAGCATAGCCTACCACACAGCCCTGATTTTGCGCCACCTGCAGGATAGAGAGTAGAGGATTCTCTTTCTTTGCTTGAGCAAGAGTAGCAGCATCGGCAACACTCTGTGCATTATCACCTGTGAGACCGGAGAGATCTACAGACTCTTCGGTAGCAGTATCAGCGACAGCTCCAGCTGTTTCTGCAGTTTCAGTAACCTCCTCTGTGGGGTTCTCCAAAGCAATGGCATCGCGCAACTTACTGTCAACTGCAACGAGGAATGGAGCAATCTCAGCTGCGGTATAGGTTTCCCAGAACTCGAGGTTTGCCGAACCTTGGAGCAATTTTCTTACGCGTTCGGGCTCCTTCACACCAGGAAGTTCAATCATGATGCGTCCCATGCTACCTTCGAGTTCCTGAATATTGGGCTGAGCCACACCAAAGCGGTCGATACGCGTACGGAGCACGTTGAATGAATTGGCGATGGCAGCGTCAACCTCGGCACGCAATACGGCCTCAACCTCGGCGTCTGTGCTCTTGGTGTTCACCTTATCCTTGAGCTGCTGTGTAGCAAAAAGCTCGGCAAGTGTGCCATCGGGCTTTTGGTTTTTATACTCCTTAATAAATAAGGTAATGAAGTCGCTGCTGCTGTTGGCTGCCTGCTTGGTAGCGTTGGCTACAGCTGTAACGAAAGCTTCGTCGGTCTTGTGGTCGGCAAGCGCCTTCACCACGTCGGGAACAGAAACCTCGAGGATAACGTTCATACCGCCCTTGAGGTCGAGACCGAGGCCGATACCCATCTCACGTGCCTGCTTGTAGGTATACACACCGAGATAGACCTTCTTGTTCATAATTGAATCGATGTACACCGATTCGCCTCCAGCGTATTGTGCCGCCTTTTTATTGTGGTAGTTGGTCACAAACGTGAAGGAAAGGTAAAATGCACACACTACAGTGAGCAATACCGCAATCGCTTTTACAAATCCTTTGTTTTGCATTTTTGTTAGTTATTTTATTTTGTTATTTGTTTTTACGCTTTGTAAGAGACTGTAAAATGATGCCAATAAACTCAAAACAGTTTCTAACAAGGGTGCAAATATAGGATTTTTTTTCTCAACCGACGATTAATTAGATAATTATTTGCGATTTTAGCCCTATTTTATGTCCTTCAAAGGGTTGCCATAGGCGCAACGACCTCTATTTTGTCTTTTTTAAATAGCAAGTTATCGGATAATGGTCCGACGTTTTGATGGTGCGGTCTATGGTGCAGTCATAAGATTCGAAGGCTGGCGAGTGCAGGACATGGTCAATTCGGTAGAAGAGTTTGTTCCTATTGTAACTAAAGCCGGGGCCGTTACCACTACGCACATAGGCATCGGTGAGTTCCTGAGTAAGCAACTTGCGGGTGTATGAGATAGGCGAATCGTTGAAGTCGCCACATACGATGACATAGGGTGATGTTTCGCGCTTCACCTCCGCTATCACAATACCGGCTTGCACGGCACGCTTCGAGGCTGCTTCGCGCAATTTTCTTACTAGTTCGCGCGTGCTTTCAGCCTTAATCTTCTCCGTTTTTGGGTCGGTAAGCAGCTCCTCGTAGGCCGTCTTGTTTTCGGCATTGAGATTGTTCGACTGCAAGTGGCAGTTGTACACCACTATCGTGTCGTTTTCGTGTAAGATACGATATCGCGCACAGCCATTGCCCGTAGAACTGAGGTCGACCTTCTCCATACTCAGAATCGGATACTTTGACAAACAGCAAAGGTAGTGCGACTTGAGTTCCGAAAAGTCGCTGACCTGATAGGACCGATAGGGGTAATCGGCCAGCAGTTCCTTGCCGCTTTTGCTTTTGAGGGCAGCAAAAGGGAACTCCTGCAGACAGATGATATCGGCCCCGCACTCCTCAAGGTAAGTTATCAGCGGGTTGTCGCGATTGGCAGTCGAGGTATTGAGGTTGGAACTAAGGATATTATACGACACCAGTTTGAGGCTTTCAGCAGGAGGGTTCTGATGGGTCACGTTGAGCGGGAAGAAGGCGCGAATCTGCGGTACACACATAACAAAGGCAATGATCGATACCAGCATAAAGGGTCTGTAAAGCAGCAACCACAGCAGGAAAAACGCCACATTAGCCGCCAACACAAAAGGGAAGGCAAGACCCGCCAGCGAAAGCAACGGCACATACTCGGCCGGAAGCACAGGGCTATAGGCACAGGCCAACAGCAGCAGCGCCGTCAGCAGATTGACGAGCAAAATGGGAACAAAGAGTATTTTCATATACCACTTCATCGGCTGCTGGCTTCAAAGAGTTTACGCTTCTCCTCCTCGCTAAGGCTACTGTATCCCGACTTCTTGAGTTTTTCCAATATGCGGTCCACCTCATCAGACTGTGCCTTCTTGCGGGCATTGTAGTCATAGTCGGCCGTGCGATTATTAGTAGTGGTATTGGTCTTGTTCTTGTGAACCTTCATTTTGGGCTTACGGGGCTTACGCTCGCGTTTATTGAAGATACCGCCTGCGGCATCGATGCACACATTCGCCCAATGGGTGATGTCGTAGCCTTTCATCAGTCCTTTGGCAAACCACCATCCGGCTAAAGCACCGCCCAAATGGGCAAGGTGGCCACCTGCATTGTTGGAGCCTATGTACAGTATGTCGAAAAGCACAATGAAAAGAGCAAAATATTTCAATTTCACCGAACCTATGAACAATAGGTTTATCCTATAGTCAGGCTCGCGCACCGCAGCGGCGATGGCGATGGCCAACACCGAGGCCGAGGCTCCTACAAGCGTGGCACTATAGAGATGACCGCTGAACACCGGGAACAGGTTGTAGGCTATGATATAACACAGGGCACCCATAAGTCCACCCACGACATAGAGTCCGCGTAAATGCTTCGAGGAGAAGAAGTAGAGAAACAGTTTGCCAAACCAATAGAGCCACAGCATATTGCCCAATAGATGCCACAGCCCCGCATGCATAAACATGTAGGTGATAAGTGTCCAGGGACGGCGCAACAGTTGCAGCAAGTCGGCAGGAAGATAGAGACCGCGCAAGAACAGTTGGGCATCTATCTTGAAAAGGCCCAACACCACACTGGTCAACATCGCCACCACGAATGCCGCTACATTAATATAGATAAGGCGCACTACGATGTTTCCCTGACGAAACGTCCGCTTCAAGTCATCAATAAAACTGCCCATATTTGTTACCTCTCTTCCTCCAATACGTAATAAGCAAGAAGCCGAATATCATACCGCCAAGGTGGGCAAAATGAGCTACACTGTCGTTGCTCATAATCCCCATGCCCAGTTCTATCACGAAATATCCGATAATGAGCCACTTGGCTTTGATGGGCATAGGCAGCGGGAAAATGAATATCTCCTGATTGGGAAACAGCATGCCGAAAGCCATCAAGATGGCATATACCGCGCCCGAAGCCCCCACCGTAGGCACACTGATGACACGCTCATACATCGCCAGCCACTGCCCTGCCGTGTGCGATATTCCATTGATGGGCACGATAGTCTCAGGAGCATAGGCTGAGAGTTGTGCCATGTCGGCCATATAAGGAATAAACTCAAAATACTGTGTCACTTCCTGTATCAGACCAGCACCCATACCACACAATACATAGTACAGCAGGAAGCGCTGCGGACCCCACACCGTCTCCAGGATACGGCCAAACATCCACACCGCAAACATGTTGAAGAAGATATGTTCGAAGCCCGAATGCATGAACATATATGTAAATAGCTGATAAAGCCTGAATTTTTCTGACTCGAAATAGTGAAGCCCCAGCATATCATTCAGGTTGATGCCGTACTTTTCAGCCACGATAGCACCGAAAAAGCAGAGTACATTGATGATGATGAGGTTCTTTGTTACCGTTGGGGGATTATTCATCGCTACACTTTCTATTAAAAACATGCAAAATTACGCATTTTCTTCTATTTTGCCGATATATTTCTCCTCAATCGTCTTTTTTTTTGATATTTTTATCAATTCACAACAACAAAGTGCAAGAGCGTAAACGAGACTGCTTCAAGCAAAGCATTAGAAAATCTCAAATAAATTTGTAATTCCATTTGGTTTGCATTATATTTGCTAATACTTTTAGTAAAATTGTAGTATAATCTTTGCAAAGGAAAATATTTTAGGATATGGCACAGCACAACGAATTCGGGCAAATTAGCGAAGACCGCGCAGCGGCCTATCTGATGGCTCATGGTTATACTATCCGTGACCGAAATTGGCGGATAGGTCATAAGGAAATAGACATCGTAGCACAAAAAAATGGCGAGCTCATCATCATAGAAGTGAAAGCACGCAAAAATGATTACTTCGGCGACCCTGCAGATGCCGTGACCGATGACAAAATACGCAAACTGGTGCAAGCGGCCAATGCTTATGTACGCTATCATCGCATCTCATGGCCCGTTCGCTTCGACATCATCGCCATCACAGGAGAACCCGGTTGTCAGAAAGTCGAACACATCGAAGATGCATTCTATCCCCCGCTGTATTGATGCATTCTTGCTAAAAACAAACCCTGTGCTTGCACGTTTCGATAAAAAGCAGTAATTTCGTGCCTCCTAACAGTACAGTATGGAACAAGCTAAAGACAATAATAAAGATAAGGATCCGAAGAAGCGGAAGGACAACAAGTTTGTGCGTAAGCTTACCGAGGAGAAATATAAGTATGGCTTCACCACCGATGTGCACACCGAAGTGATTCCTGTGGGCTTGAGCGAAGAGGTGGTGCGTCTTATCTCGGCCAAGAAGCAGGAACCCGAGTGGCTGCTCGACTTCCGCCTCAAGGCATACCGCTACTGGCTCACGTTGGAAATGCCCAATTGGGCACACCTCCATATCCCCGAGATAGACTATCAGGCCATCTCGTACTATGCCGACCCTACGAAGAAGAAGGAGGGTCCGAAGAGCCTCGACGAGATAGACCCCGAGGTGATGAAGACCTTCGACAAGCTGGGCATACCCCTCGAGGAGCGCCTGGCGCTGAGCGGTGGCATGGCTGTGGATGCGGTGATGGACTCGGTGTCAGTGAAGACCACCTTCAAGGAGAAGCTATTGGAGAAGGGCATTATCTTCTGCTCCATCAGCGAGGCGGTGCGCGAGTACCCCGACTTAGTGAAGCAATACTTGGGCTCGGTGGTGAGCTACCGCGACAACTATTTTGCCGCACTCAACTCGGCCGTGTTCAGCGACGGTTCGTTCGTATATATCCCCAAGGGCGTGCGTTGCCCCATGGAGCTGAGCACCTACTTCCGCATCAATGCAGCCAATACCGGTCAGTTTGAGCGCACGCTCATCGTGGCCGATGATGACAGCTACGTGTCGTATCTCGAAGGCTGCACTGCCCCTATGCGCGATGAGAACCAACTGCATGCCGCCATCGTGGAGATTGTGGTGATGGAGCGTGCCGAGGTGAAGTACAGCACCGTGCAGAATTGGTACCCTGGCGATGCCGAGGGTCGTGGTGGTGTGTACAACTTTGTCACCAAGCGTGGTCACTGCCGTGGAGCCAACAGCAAACTGTCGTGGACCCAGGTGGAGACTGGCTCGGCCATCACATGGAAATACCCCTCGTGCATCCTTTCGGGAGACAACTCACAGGGCGAGTTCTACTCCGTAGCCGTGACCAACAACTACCAGCAAGCCGATACCGGCACCAAGATGATACATCTGGGCCGCAACACCAAGAGTACCATTATAAGTAAAGGTATATCGGCCGGCAAGAGCCAGAACTCATACCGCGGACTTGTGAAGGTGTCGGAGAAGGCCGACGGTGCCCGCAACTATAGCCAGTGCGACTCGCTTCTGCTGGGTAGCCATTGCGGTGCGCATACCTTCCCTTATATGGATATCAAGAACGAGACGGCCGTAGTGGAACACGAGGCCACCACCTCGAAGATCAGCGAAGACCAGCTCTTCTATTGCAATCAGCGTGGTATCAAGACGGAGGACGCCATCGGACTCATCGTCAACGGCTATGCCAAGGAGGTCATCAACAAACTGCCTATGGAGTTTGCCGTGGAGGCACAAAAGCTGCTCTCGGTATCGCTGGAGGGAAGCGTGGGGTAGGAGAAGCCCCCCTCTAACTCCCCCTCTAGGGGGAAGACTCGGGCATCGCGGAAACAAATTTAATTAATACATTATAGATATGAATTCAGAAAAACAATATATTGAGCAATCTACTCTCCCCTCCATAGAGGGAGGGGCTGGGGGTGGGTCCTCAATGCTTTCTGTAAAGAACCTGCATGCCAGCATCAATGGCAAAGAGATATTAAAGGGTATAGACCTTGAGGTGCGCCCCGGTGAGGTACATGCCATCATGGGACCCAACGGCTCGGGCAAGAGTACGCTGAGCAATGTGCTTGTGGGTCACCCCTCCTACGAGGTGACGCAAGGTACCGTAGAATTTAATGGAAAGAACCTACTGGAGTTGTCGCCCGAAGACCGCAGCCACGAGGGACTGTTCCTCTCGTTCCAGTACCCCGTAGAGATACCCGGCGTGAGCATGGTCAACTTCATGCGTGCCGCCATCAACGAGCAGCGCAAGTATCGCGGCCTTGCTCCCCTGGCAGCCAATGAGTTTCTCAAGCTCATGCGCGAGAAGCGTGCCCTCGTGGAGCTCGACAGCAAGCTGGCCAACCGCTCGGTCAACGAAGGTTTCAGCGGTGGCGAGAAGAAGAAGAACGAAATCTTCCAGATGGCCATGCTGGAGCCCCGCCTCAGCATCCTCGACGAGACCGACTCGGGCCTCGACATCGATGCCCTGCGCATCGTGGCCGAGGGAGTAAACAAGCTGAAGACTCCCGAGACATCGACCATCGTCATCACCCACTACCAGCGCTTGCTCGATTATATCAAGCCCGATGTGGTACACGTGCTCTACAAGGGACGTATCGTCAAGACTGCAGGTCCCGAACTGGCACTTGAGATTGAGAAACGTGGCTTCGACTGGATAAAGAAGGAGGTGGAGTAGTAGCCCCCTCCCGCCTCCCCCAAGGGGGAGGTGACAAAGCAAAATATAATATATATGAGCAATTCAACAATAGATAATAATCAGGCCGTGTCATCCCCCCTTGGGGGGAATGAGGTGGGCCGTGGGTCTTCGGCCCAATACCTCAACCTCTACCGTGAGTGCCGCAGTCTAATCGGTCGTCACAGTGCTCCCGTGATGAATGTCTTGCGCGATGAGGCTCACGACGAGCTGCTCCGTATGGGCTTTCCCACACGGCAGGATGAGGAATACAGATATACTGATGTGGAGGCGATTTTTGCTCCCGACTATGGCATCAATCTGGGTCGCCTCGACATTCCTGTGAACCCCTACGATGTGTTCAAGTGCGATGTGCCCAACATGAGCACCTCGCTCTACTTCATCGTCAACGATCGTTTCTATTTGAAGGCTTTGCCTAAGATCGCTCTCCCCGAGGGCGTGCTCCTCGGTAGCCTCAAGGAGATAGCTGAGCAGTACCCCGACTTTGTGTCCACGTATTATGGCCAGCTTGCCGATACGCAGTCCGACGCCATCACAGCCCTCAATACGATGTTTGCGCAGGATGGTCTGCTGCTATACGTCCCCAAAGGCGTAGTGGTGGAGAAGCCCATCCAGCTTGTGAATATCTTGCGTGCCGATGTCAACTTCATGGTCAACCGCCGAGTACTTATTATATTGGAGGATATGGCGCAGGCACGCCTCTTGATGTGTGACCATGCCATGGACGAGGTCGACTTCCTCGCCAATCAGGTCATCGAGGTCTTCGTAGGTGCCGGTGCATCCTTCGAACTCTACGAACTGGAGGAGGCCACTCCGCGTACCTGCCGACTGAGCAACCTCTACATACGCCAGCAGGCCGATAGCAATGTGCTGGTCAATGGCGTCACCCTCATGGGCGGCACCACCCGCAACACCACGCGTGTTACCCTCGCTGGTCGCGGAGCCCATATCAATCTCTGCGGCATGGCCATTGCCGATAGCCATCAGCATGTCGACAACCACACCTTCATCGACCATGCCGTGAGCGACTGCACCAGCCATGAGCTCTACAAGTATGTGCTCGATGACGAGGCTACCGGAGCCTTTGCCGGCAAGGTCCTCGTGTGTGAGGGTGCCCAGCATACCGACTCGCAGCAGACCAATCGCAACCTCTGCCTCACCCGTCAGGCTCGTATGTATACCCAACCACAGCTCGAGATCTATGCCGACGATGTGAAGTGTAGCCACGGTGCCACAGTAGGCCAGCTCAACGAAGATGCCCTCTTCTACATGCAGCAGCGCGGTATCAGCCATGCTGAAGCCCGCCAGCTCCTCATGCGTGCTTTTGTGGGCGAGGTCATCGATGAGGTAGGTCTCGAGGCCCTGCGCGACCGTCTGCACCACCTCGTAGAGAAGCGCTTCCGTGGCGAACTGGGCAAGTGCCGCGAGTGTAATGCCTGTAAATAAAAGACCACGATGATGTACGATATAAATGCTGTCCGTGCCGATTTCCCCATCCTTGACCGCCAAGTGTATGGGAAACCCTTAGTGTACCTCGACAATGGTGCCACCACGCAGAAGCCTCGCACGGTGGTCGATGCCATCACTGAGGAGTACTACTCGGTGAATGCCAATGTGCACCGTGGTGTACACTTCCTCTCGCAGGAGGCCACTCGCCTCCACGAGGCCTCGCGCGAGCGCGTGCGTACCTTTATCAACGCCGCCTCTACCAATGAGATTATCTTCACTCGCGGCACCACCGAAGCCATCAACCTGCTGGCATCGTCGTTTGGCGAGGCCTTCCTCCACGAGGGCGACGAGGTCATCGTCTCCACCATGGAGCACCATAGCAACATCGTGCCTTGGCAGTTGCTCGAGGCTCGCAAAGGCATCCGTCTGCGCGTGATACCCATTACCGACCGCGGCGAGATCTGTATGGACGAGTACGCTGGGCTCTTCAACGAACGCACCCGTCTGGTGTCGGTGATGCACGTGTCCAACGTCTTGGGCACGGTCAATCCCATCCGTGAGATGATACGCATCGCCCATGAGCATGATGTGCCCTTTGCCGTCGATGGTGCGCAGAGCATACCGCATATCGCCGTCGATGTGCAGGACCTCGATGCCGACTTCTACGCCTTCAGTGCCCATAAGGTATATGGCCCCACGGGTATCGGCGTTCTCTACGGCAAGGAGCGTTGGCTCGACCGCATGCCTCCCTATCAGGGCGGTGGCGAGATGATACAGACCGTCTCCTTCGAGCGCACCACCTTCAACGAATTGCCTTACAAGTTTGAGGCAGGCACGCCCGACTACATCGGCACCACCGCCTTTGCCCGCGCCCTCGACTATGTGTCGGCACTGGGCATGGAGCATATCGCCGCTCACGAGAAAGCACTCACCGACTATGCCCTGCAGCGCCTACGCGAGATTCCTGCCATGCGCATCATCGGCGAGGCCGAGGAGCGCGGAGCCGTCATCTCCTTCAACGTGGGCGACATACACCCCTCCGACCTCGGTACCCTGCTCGACCGCCTCGGCATTGCCGTGCGCACCGGCCACCACTGCGCCCAACCCCTGATGCAGCGCATGGGCATCCCCGGCACCGTACGCGCCTCATTTGCCCTATACAACACGATGGAGGAGGTCGACGCGCTTGTAGCCGCCGTGGATAGAGTGCGTAAGATGTTCTCCATCGCGTATGCTTGCCATCGGGAGTGACATCGTGGCACAAGCCCGTACTGTTGCTCCACATGTAATGATTGATGCGTTCGGCCAGCTCCTTTGCCTTCTTGGTATACATCTTGGCTTCTTTCTTATGCCCGAGAATACGGCAAATCTCGGCCAAGTTATCGTAGCACATCTTGATTTGCGATGACATATCTACCCATCCCATCGGACTTGTTGAGGAGTGTATATCTCCGTCTGGCGATGGGCGCCCCATATCGCGCGGCGTATTGTCCATGCCACTGGCCTGCCCGTTCGACCAGTACAACTGGTGCTCCGTACCTCGGCTCTACGATGCTTCTCTACCCATTCCACATACCTCTTGATGGGAGGCAACACCCGTGCCAGCTGGGCCGTATCACCCGAAAACTTGAAATACTCCATCTCGGCCCAGCTGAACAGGGACGGATTGATGGTGCGGGCATAGTTGTCGCCCAGTCCCCAGTGGTGGTCGGCACCATCGGCTTCGTTAATGACACGGCATATCATCCCATCCTCATGCTGTCGGGCATAGAAATTATCGTGCGACTCAATGAAGGGGAATACATGGTGGGCATAGCGGCCAAACATAGCCATGAAGTGCGTGTCCCACTGGAATATCTGTGGCGACAAGCCCTCGTCGATCCAGTTGGCCACAAGCGGCGACCCTTCGGGCGGAGACTGCAAGTTTGAAAAAGCTATCTTCCACGCCTTCCAATACAGCTCCACCCACTCGGGATTCTCGTCCCAAATAGGGGAGGGGAGTGCACCCCTTGCCTCCTCAAAAGAAGGAAGCTCGCTCGGCGTATACACTTTCTTATCATAATACATACCACGCTGCTCGTCTGATGCAGCATAGGCATCAGTGCAGGTGAGCAATAGCGCGAGGAACGGCAGAAGAAGATGTTTCATATACATTTATCTTATCCAATGTGTGTTAAGGCTACAAATATACTACTTTATTGGATGCGAGCAAACCGATAGAGGGATTATGTATGACAGCCACATCTTACATCCACAGGCGTTCCCAATCGCCATAGGGGAGGGGTGAACTAGAGGATGACGGGTTCAGAAATTACCCATTTCATCGAAGAGGTGCTTTGCCTACACCCCTGCGCAAAGTTGTAGGATACTTGGATGTAATCGATGGAGCTCACATTGGTTTGTTTTTACGAGTCGGGTGTGTCTATAATACGAACATTTGTAGCATCATCCAGGTGGCTATCATGTGGCAGATGTCGCCAAGGATGACAAACACGTGGAACACGGAGTGTATGTAGGGTATCTGCTTGAAGCTGTAGAGCACGGCTCCCGTGATGTAAGCCACGCCTTCGCCCACGACCCACAGCACGATGGGGAGGCCGCAGGTGTCGTAGAAGGGCTTGAACGCCACGAGGATGGTGAGCCCCATGAGCACATAGCAGGTGGTCTCGAGGTAGCTCTGTGCCTTCATCTTGCGGAGGCAGAGTGCTGTGCCCACGATAGCGCATAGCCATACGAAAGCAAATATCGCCCCTCCCCAAGTGGGTGCTCCGCCATCACGCATGGCAATGAGCGTGAGTGGGGTGTAGCTGCCGGCAATGTGCCAGTAGATGGCTGCGTGGTCGAGCTTGCGTGCCCGTGCCTTGGCTTTTGCCCGGGTGGAGGGGATGGCATGATAGAGTACAGAAGCGGCATACGAGCTGACCACACCAAACAGATACAGCGTCAGGCTGAAGGGTACCAACCAGGAACCTGTGCCACTGCTCTGCACGAGAAAGTATATGCACACGGCAAGCGCCATGGCGAGTCCCACGGCGTGGGTGCTCATGTTGACAATCTCTTCGGGTAAGGAGTAGGTGTATTGCTTTTTCATAGTTTTCAGAGGTGTAGTAGGTTTGCTTTTGCAAATGTATATATTTTTGGACAAAAACGTTGCTATTTCACAAATTTTAGCCTACTTCGTAGACAGAGGTTAGGCTACGGCTCGGAAAATTACAAGCAAACTTGTATTTTCACTCGCCTGAACTAAATTTCTCTCGCTCAACAATACAAGTAAATTTGTATTGTCTTCGCTTAATCGAAATTTTGCACTAACTTTGCAGAATATTTAGTATACTATATATGCAAGACATCAGAAACATTGCTATTATCGCACACGTAGACCACGGTAAGACGACGTTGGTAGACAAGATGATGCTCGCCGGAAACCTGTTTCGTGAGAACCAGAATGGCGGGGAGTTGGTACTCGACAACAATGACCTGGAGCGTGAACGAGGAATAACGATTCTCTCGAAGAACGTGTCCATCAACTATAAAGGGACTAAGATAAATATTATTGATACCCCGGGTCACTCGGACTTCGGTGGCGAGGTGGAGCGCGTGCTCAATATGGCCGATGGCTGTATACTCCTCGTAGATGCCTTCGAGGGTCCGATGCCACAGACACGCTTCGTGTTGCAGAAGGCTTTGCAGATAGGACTGAAGCCTGTGGTGGTGGTCAACAAGGTGGACAAGCCCAACTGCCGCCCCGAGGAGGTGTACGAAATGGTGTTTGACCTGATGTTTGCCCTCGAAGCTACCGAGGAACAGCTCGACTTCCCCGTGGTATATGGCTCGGCCAAGAACAACTGGATGGGTGAAGATTGGAAGACTCCGACCGACAATATCAACTATCTGCTCGACGTGATCCTGGAGCATATCCCCGGCCCTGAGCGCTTGGAGGGCACACCGCAGATGCTCATCACCTCGCTCGACTACTCTTCATACACGGGTCGTGTGGCTGTGGGCCGCGTACACCGCGGTACATTGAAGGAGGGAATGACCATCACATTGGCCCACAGAAACGGTTCTTCCGAGAAGGCCAAGATCAAGGAACTGCACACCTTCGAGGGACTGGGCCGCAAGCGTATCGATGAGGTGAGCTCGGGCGATATATGTGCTATCGTGGGCTTGGACAACTTCGAGATTGGCGACACCGTATGCGATGCCGAGAATCCCGAGCCGCTGCCTACCATCGCCATTGATGAGCCTACGATGAGTATGCTCTTTGCCATCAACGACTCGCCCTTCTTCGGCAAGGAGGGTAAATTTGTCACCTCACGCCACATCCACGACCGCCTGATGAAGGAGCTGGACAAGAACCTCGCCTTGCGTGTGGTGAAGGAGGAGGACAGCGACAAGTGGATTGTGTATGGCCGTGGCGTGCTGCATCTCTCGGTGCTCATCGAGACCATGCGCCGCGAGGGCTACGAGCTGCAAGTGGGCCAGCCGCAGGTAATCTATAAGGAGATTGACGGACAGAAGTGTGAGCCTATCGAGGAGCTCACCATCAGCGTGCCCGAGGAGTATTCGAGCAAGATGATTGATATGGTGACCCGCCGCAAGGGCGAGCTCACCTCGATGGAGACACAGGGCGACCGTGTGAACATCGCCTTCAACATCCCCTCACGTGGCATCATCGGCTTGCGTACCAATGTGCTCACCGCCTCGGCAGGCGAGGCCATCATGGCCCACCGCTTCAAGGGCTACGAGCCCTACAAGGGCGATATCGACCGCCGCACCAATGGTTCGATGATTGCTATGGAGTCGGGCACGGCCTTTGCCTACGCCATCGACAAGCTGCAGGACCGTGGCAAGTTCTTCATCTTCCCGCAGGATGAGGTGTATGCCGGGCAAGTTGTGGGCGAGCACGTGCATGACAACGACCTGGTCATCAACGTCACCAAGAGCAAGAAACTCACCAATATGCGTGCCAGCGGCTCCGACGAGAAGGCCCGTATCGTACCGCCCATCATCTTCTCTCTGGAGGAGGCACTTGAGTATATCAAGGAGGACGAGTACGTAGAGGTCACTCCCAAGTCGATGCGTATGCGTAAGATTATCCTCGATGAGCTGGAGCGTAAGCGTGCGAATAGACAATAAAAAGACCCACCCCCAGCCCCTCCCTTTAGGGAGGAGAGTAACAGAGTGTTAGTATATGACTATGTTCAAGCATATAAAGAGAAAAGTACTTGCTGCCCTTGCCCTCCTCCCTAAAGGGAGGGGTTGGGGTTGGGTCTTCTTTTGCCTTTTGTTTTGCTCGTGCAAGGACAAGGCAAATGTCTTTGTGCTTGAGGGCAACGTAGGTCGTCTCACACACGATACCCTATATATATATGGGGCCGATGCCCTGTATGAGCATATAGATACGGTGGTGGCTGCTGATGGCGTATTCCGCTACACGGCTGAGGTAGACACGGTGACTCCGCTGTGGGTGCTATTCCCTAATATGCACCGCGAGATGCTGTTTGCCGATAAGGGGCTGAAGGTTACCATGCAGGGCGATACCGCTTCTGCAGGGCATGTGCGCATTGTGGGCGGTGAGCAGAATGCTTTGTTGCGGGAGTTTTATCTACAGACCGACAGCATTGATGATGCGAAGGCACTTGCTGCTGTGGCCGACTCGTTCATCCGCGCCAATCCCTACTCAGAGGTGAGCATTCATCTGTTGCGTGAGTATTTTGTCAACCTCCCTCACCCTGACCAGACAAAGATAAAGACCCTTATCGGGACTATGAGCGGCAACCTGCAGGACAACAATTACATACAGCAGCTGCAGCGTATGCTCAATGCTCGCAAACCCTTGGTGAAGAACAGTGTGGTGACCAACTACAACGTACGTGACAGCGAAGGGGCGAATGTGAGCACAGCCGACTATCGGGATACCTACTTGCTCATCACCTTCTGGGCTTCGTGGGACCGTGAGAGCCGTCAGCGACAGCGCGAGCTCATAGCCATCAAGGAGAAGTATGCCAAGCATAATTTTGACATCCTCAGCGTATCGCTCGACACTGACCGCGAGAAGTGGCTGCAGGCCATTGCTCAGGACTCGCTCACCTGGCGTCAGGCATGTGACTTTGATGGATGGTCTACAGGGCTCGTGGAGCGTATGCAGATAGATCATCTCCCTGCCAACTTTCTCCTCAACCCTCAGCGCCGCATACAGGCTATCAATCTTTATGGCGAGTCACTTGACAAGCGCATAGGTGAACTAACCGAGGAGAAGAAACCCGAGAAGAAAGCAACCATTAAGAAAACGCCAGCCAATATCAAGGCTATCAAGAAAAAAGACTGAAAGCTATGCTAGTCAAGGTATATGGAGCCGCAGTGCAGGGAGTAGATGCAACGATAGTAACTATTGAGGTAAACACTTCAAGAGGCGTGAAGTTCTTTCTTGTGGGATTGCCCGATGCTGCCGTTAAGGAAAGTAGCGAGCGTATACGTGCTGCCCTGCTCAATACGGGTTACAAGTTTCCTCGCAATCAGATAACTGTCAATATGGCTCCGGCCGATATCCGTAAGGAGGGTTCTGCTTACGACCTCCCCATAGCTATAGGCATATTGGCTGCTGGCGACATCATTGCTACCGACAAGTTGCCACGTTATCTTATTATGGGTGAGCTGGGGCTCGACGGAAACCTTATGCCTATCAAGGGAGCATTGCCAATCGCTATTAAGGCACGCGAGTTGGGCTATGAGGGATTTATCCTTCCCAACCAGAATGCCCGTGAAGCAGCCGTGGTGAATAACCTTAACGTGTATGGAGTCGACAACATCGTGCAGGTAGTACGTTTTCTGAATGGTGAAGATACTTTAGAACCGACCATTGTAAATACACGTGAAGAGTTTTATGCCCATCAAGATTGCTTTGAATTTGATTTTTCCGATGTCAAGGGACAGGAGAACGTGAAGCGTGCTTTCGAAGTGGCTGCTGCAGGCTCGCACAATATCATTCTCATAGGCCCTCCCGGCTCGGGCAAGTCTATGATGGCCAAGCGCCTCCCCTCTATACTGCCTCCTCTCTCGCTCTCAGAGAGTCTGGAGACCACCAAGATACACTCCGTAGCTGGCCGCCTTGGCAAGGATGCCTCGCTCGTTGCTGTGCGCCCCTTCCGCAGTCCGCACCACACCATCTCGTCCGTAGCGCTTGTAGGTGGAGGCGCCAACCCGCAGCCAGGAGAAATCAGCCTTGCTCATAACGGAGTTTTGTTCTGTGACGAGTTGCCCGAGTTTAATAGAAGCATATTGGAGATGTTGCGTCAGCCGCTCGAGGACCGCCATATCTCTATAGCCCGTGCCAAGTATAGCATAGACTATCCTGCCAACTTTATGATGGTAGCTTCGATGAACCCCTGCCCGTGCGGCTACTATAATCACCCTACCAAGCCCTGCGTGTGCAGCCCCTCTCAGGTTCAAAAGTACCTGAACAAGATAAGTGGTCCCTTGCTTGACCGTATAGATATTCAGGTTGAGATAACCCCGGTGCCCTTTGACGAACTGACCAAGAATACACCTTCTGAGAGCAGTGCATGCATTCGGGAAAGGGTAATGCGTGCCCGTCAGATACAGGAGCAGCGCTTTGCTCACGAGGCAGGCATACACAGCAATGCACAAATGACACCACGCCTGCTCCAGAAGTATGCCCAACCCGATGAACGCGGAAAGCAGATGCTGCAGAGTGCCATGGAGCGGCTCAACCTCTCGGCCCGAGCCTACGACCGCATCCTCAAGGTAGCCCGTACCATTGCCGACCTCGACGCAAGCGAAGCTATCCAGCCTATGCATATTGCCGAGGCGATAGGCTATCGTAGTCTTGATAGGGAGAATTGGGGAGCATAGCTGATATTTGTTGTTTTAATACTGATTACTCAAAAAAAATACACTACTTTTGTAGTTGGATTTAGACTATAACATCAAGGAGATATGAAAATATTACTGTTAGGTAGCGGTGGACGCGAACACGCCCTGGCTTGGAAAATCGGCCAAAGTGCTAAAGTGGAGAAACTCTATATTGCCCCCGGCAATGCAGGTACGAGTGAGGTGGGGGAGAATGTGCCCCTTGCAGCAACAGACTTTGAGGGAATCAAGGCTTTTGTGCTGGCCAATGCCATAGATATGGTCGTAGTAGGTCCCGAAGACCCGCTGGTGAAGGGTATATACGACTATTTCCGCGATGATGAGCAGCTGAGAGGAGTGCCTGTGATTGGTCCCTCGAAGGCAGGCGCCACATTGGAGGGGAGTAAGGACTTTGCCAAGGCGTTCATGATGCGCCACGGTATACCTACAGCTCGCTATCAGACCTTTACGCAGGATACGTTGGACGAGGGTATTGCCTTTCTCCACACATTGCAGGCTCCCTATGTGTTGAAGGCCGACGGACTATGCGCCGGCAAGGGTGTGCTGATACTTCCTACCTTGGCAGAAGCTGAAAAAGAGCTGCGCGAGATGCTGGGCGGAATGTTTGGTTCGGCATCGGCAAGCGTTGTCATCGAGGAGTTTCTCAGCGGTGTGGAGTGTTCGGTGTTTGTGCTCACCGATGGCAAAAGCTACAAACTGTTGCCCGAAGCCAAGGATTACAAGCGCATAGGCGAGGGTGATACAGGGCTGAATACAGGTGGCATGGGCTCTATCTCTCCCGTGCCCTTTGCAGATGCGGCCTGGATGCAGAAGGTAGAGGAGCGTATCGTGCGGCCTACCGTAGAGGGCTTGGCTGCCGAAGGCATTGACTATAAGGGCTTCATCTTCTTTGGCCTTATCAACGTAGAGGGCAATCCTATGGTGATAGAATACAACGTGCGTATGGGCGACCCCGAAACCGAGAGTGTGATGTTGCGACTGAAGAGTGACATTGTAGACCTCTTTGAAGGTGTGGCCGAGGGTAACTTGGACGAACGCACCATTGAGTTCGACTCGCGCAGCGCCGTGTGTGTGATGCTCGTCTCGGGAGGCTATCCTGGCGACTACAAGAAGGGGTACCCCATCACAGGATTCGATGAGGTGGAGGGTAGCTACCTCTTCCATGCAGGTACGGCCCTCAAGGACGGAGAGGTAGTGACTAATGGCGGGCGTGTGATAGCTGTAAGCTCATATGGTAATACGCAGCTGGAGGCGCTGGCCACTTCGTTCAAGAACGCACAGGCACTGCACTTCACCGATATGTATTGCCGCAGCGATATAGGTAAGGATATACTTGAAGGTTGATAGAGAGAATACGCCTGCGGGATGAGAAAAATCCTCGATTTCATCGTGCATAGTAACGCTGCGGGGGCTATAGCCGCCGTAGCGTTGGCCTGTATGTATGTGCTTGCTTGCAACGGCTATCTGCCAGATTCGGGGAGCAGCATTCAAGTGGCGGGCACTGCAGGATGGGAGGGCTATCTGTCCTTGGCAGGATACATCTTGATGGGCTACCTGGCGGTGAAGCCTTCTGTAGAGTATACACTGTCCGGCACACACACGCAGCTACCCCTCACACTCTTTCTGATGGGCTGCACCATAGCCCCCTTGCAGGTGTGCACGCCCGGGAATCTGGCCGTATTGGCTCTGCTGGCTGTAGGGTGCTATGTACTGCTGCGCACATATAGGAACTATCGGGCGGCAGGAAGCTACTTCACAGCCTATGTCTTTGTTGGGTTGGCCACCCTTATCGTGCCTCAGTTGCTATGGGTAGCGCCGCTGCTGCTGATATGCTGCAGCCTCCTTCGCTCGCTATGTGTGCGCACCGCCGCGGCGGGTGCAATGGGGCTGTTATGTGTCTATTGGCTGGCGTTCGGCCTGTTGTATATGACCGACCATATGGCGGTGGCTCATGACTTTGTAGCCCGACTCACCCGTTACGACTGGAGCAACTACCCGCTGCCCTGCACTGTGGCCGATGCATTCACTAAGCTGTCTCCTCTGTTGTGGATGTTGCTGCTGACAATCCCCGGTAGTGCCGTGGTACTGAAAGACAATACGCTGAACCTACGTTCGCGCACCTGCTACTATTACTGCATTGCCGTGTCGGGCACATTGCTGCTGCTGTCTCTGGTGTTGCCCACGCTCTATACTACCCTGCTCCCCTTGTGCCTGCTATTGGCAGCCTATATAGGCATGCCTCTCTATGCCGAGGCCGATACACGTGGCAAGAGCATCTATGCCATGGTGGTGCTGCTTGTGTGGACAATGCTCATTACCACCCCCCTATGGATGCACTATATCCCATTCTGATTGACTACGGCCCGTGGGGGATGTTCCTGTCGGCCCTGTTCTCAGGCACCGTATTTCCCTTCAGCAGCGAAGCGGTGCTGGTGGGGTTGCTGGCCGTAGGCGTGAGCCCCTGGAAGTTGCTGCTTGCCGCCTCGGCAGGCAATGTGCTGGGTGGGGTCACCTGCTACTATGTGGGTCGGTGCACCACTCCCGAGCGCATACAGAAGATATTCGGCATCAAGCCCAAGAATATGGAGCGTGCCCGCCGTCTGGTCGGGCGCTGGGGCGTATGGATAGGCTTCTTCTGCTGGGTAGCGGTATTGGGCGATGCCATCCTCGTCATGCTGGGGATCATGCGCTCAAACGCTCCCCTCACCCTCACCACAATGGCTATAGGCAAGACTGTGCGCTATCTGGTGATACTGCTCTCTGCGCTCGGCATCGGAAACCTGCTCTTTGCATGACATGCCTTCGGCGGTCACGAAGTCGGGGCGATGGGCGAAAAGAAACAATCTCGCCCGCACTACATGAGCACGAGTGAGATTAGTGCCAGCCCCAGGCCGCGCAATATGCGGATGAAAAGGGGGGCCTCCCCCATCCCCCTCCCGAAGAGGGGGCTTTCAGACCTCGCGGAAGGGAGATACGGATTCATACTGATCAAGATTTATCTTTGCAGCGATGACTGCAAGCTCCCCCTCGGGGGGAGTTGAGGGGGCCGTTCTCACACAGCTCGCCACCCCGAGCGAGCCTGCGATGGCGGTGAGCACTGCGATTAATACTTTGAGGAGGGTGACCCACCCCTGCCCTCCCTGAAGGGAGGGGGATGCAGAGCCCATTGCTTTTTCTTCTACCATAGACATAAGTAGCTTTACTTTTTAATGTGTTAATGTATCAATTTGATTTTTCCGCGATGCCCGAAGCCCCCTCCCTCCAGGGAGGGATGGGGCGGGTCCCCAATTAGGGCGGGTCGCGGCTCGGATGGGTCACGCCATCGCCTCGCTCGAGATACGTTTGTACTGGATGCCCAGTGCGATCTCCTTCTTGAGGGCAGACTCGGGGCGGAAGTGGACGGCGTAGCCCTTGATCATGGTCGCGGGGATGAATCCCTCCGCATCCATGGTCTCCTGAGTGAAGCACTTCGAGCGGATGCCGATGACGAACGAGCCGAGGTCGTTGAGCACCACGCGGCGGCCTGCGAGCAGGGCGTTCTTGATGAAGGGCTTGATGCTGGCGAGCACGGCGAGCGCGTCGGCCTTGGTACAGGTGGTAGAGTGGGCGATGTCGGTGGCGAGGTCCTCGAACGAGTAGTCGCTGGTCTTCGACGCCTTGTTGCTGAAGTACTCGGTGCCCTCCACACCCTTCGGGTTCTTGCACTTGGATACTTTGTAGTTGATTGCCATAGTAGTTTGGTTTTAGGTTTTTAGTTCTTGTTCAACGTTGACGTTAACGTTGACGTTAACGTTGACGTTGACTTGCCCTCCGGATGGCAGTTATCGTTAACGTTATCGTTATCGTTTTCTGCTGCAAAGGTACTGCAAGTGCTCCACGGCGCATCCAGCTTCTGCAAAGCGCTGCAATCTTCTGCAATCTTATTTTCGCAACGCGCTGTGTGCCAGCGTATTGCAAAGAAATATGCCGATACACCTGCAGCGGCGCTCCAGAGCGCCTGCGTGCCATGCGTAGAACACCTGCAAGAGGCTGCGCGAGCGCCTGCGATAGACGAGCACCGCACGTAACTCGCTGCCGACGCGGTGTGAAAGCGTCGGATGCGACGACTGCCGGTTTATCGGCACCAAGGAGTGCGCCACGTAAGTGAAGCAAAAGGGGATACGCGCATTATGCGCGTGCGCCACGCGAGGGGCTGGGGGGTCAGGGTCGGGGTCAGTTACCCTGCTGTGTCCGCTCGTGTCGAGTGTGTATAATAATAGGGCTTATTTAAGTATTAGATATACATAGTATATCTAATACTTAAATAAGGATTTTTTTACATGAACATTTTCGCTCATATCGGGTGTGCGCATATCAACTGACCCCGACCCCTGACCCCACTTGTTTTTTCTCCTCGCTTGCATATCCCGCAACTAATTTGTATCTTTGTATCCATAAAACCACAAAGCGTGCCGTATGGAACACCCACAACAGCAGCCACTGGAGCTGCACTGCCAAGCCGTCGTGCACCTCGCCCCCGGTACATTCGAGATTCGGTAAATGTAAAGTTTTTGTATCTGTAACATGCAGAGTTTCAACCTGTTAATACGTCTTTAGGCAGATTTTTGCATATCCCGATAAACTTTATGGTATGAAAATTTGCCACCCTGCGCGCTTTTCACTATCTTTGTATAGGCAATTGAGGGATACCTGCATTGCCCATTTCACTTTCTGTGTATTTTGTTTACTTCTACATGCGTTCTTTGACTTGTTGAAGATTGAGTTGTCGCTATACGCTTCATGGTGGGGTGGTCGCGCGATGTCCCTTGAAACGGCCGTAGGTGTAGAAAACATGCAATAAAATTGCCGTGGCAAAATATAAATGATTATCTTTGCAGCTATAATGGTGGGCGTATGATGAAGCGAATATTGAATCTTATAGACGGCAAATGCCGCGTAACCTATGAAGATTGACCATATAGAATTAGGGAAATATCCGGTGCTGCTGGCACCGATGGAGGATGTCACCGACCCGGCGTTCCGACTGATGTGCAAGCAGTTCGGAGCCGACCTTGTGTATACGGAGTTCGTGTCGAGCGATGCGCTCATCCGTCAGGTGAACAAGTCGATGCAGAAGCTCGCCATCAGCGATGAGGAGCGCCCTGTGGCCATACAGATATATGGGCGCGATGTGGACTCGATGACCGAGGCGGCACGCATCGTGGAGACGGTGAAGCCCGACATCATAGACCTCAACTTCGGCTGCCCCGTGAAGCGCGTGGCTGGCAAGGGGGCTGGGGCAGGCATGTTGCAGAACGTGCCGCTGATGCTCGACATCACTCGCTCGGTGGTCAACGCCGTGAAGACGCCCGTCACCGTGAAGACACGCCTCGGGTGGGACGATAGCCACAAGATTATTGTCGACCTGGCCGAGCAGCTGCAGGACTGCGGCATCAAGGCACTCACCATCCATGGCCGCACCCGTGCACAGATGTATACCGGCGAGGCCGACTGGACGCTCATCGGCGAGGTGAAGAACAATCCGCGCGTGCATATCCCCATCATCGGCAATGGCGATGTCGCCACGCCCGAGCGTGCCCGCGAGTGCTTCGACCGCTATGGAGTGGATGCCGTGATGATAGGCCGCGCCAGCTTCGGCCGTCCCTGGATATTCCGCGAGGTGAAGCACTATCTGGAGACTGGCGAGCAGCTGCCGCCCCTCACCTTTGACGAGCGCATGGACATCCTGCGCGACGAGGTGCTGCAGAGCGTAGCCCGACTGGACGAGCGCCGAGGCATCCTGCACATACGCCGCCACTTGGCCGCTACACCCCTCTTCAAGGGATTGCCCGACTTCAAGCAACTGCGCATCGCCATGCTGCGGGCCGAGACGGTGGAGGAGCTGTTCGAGATATTCGAGAAGATAAAGCAGCAGTATTCTTAATTTGCAATTTCACAATGTACTATTTACTATTTAATCCATTAGGGAGAATCGTATATACAAATTGTAGAATTGTAAATCGTTAAATTGTAAATTATATCATGGAATCTCTCATCCACTACACTTGGAAGCATCGTCTCTTTCCGCTGGCTCCGCTTGCCACTACCGACGGACTGCCTGTGGAGGTCATCGACCCCGGTATGGAGAACCGCAACGATGGCCCCGACTTCTTCAATGCCAAAGTGAAGATTAGCGGCACGCTGTGGGTGGGCAATGTAGAGATTCATACCACGACATCGGACTGGTATGCCCACGGGCACGATACCGACAAGCGGTACGACTCGGTGGTGCTGCACGTGGCTGCTACGGTAGACCGCGCCGTGATGCGCACCGACGGCACACCCATCCCACAGATGGAGCTACAGGTGCCCGGGCACATCGTGGAGAACTATCGCGAGCTGCGCGAGACAGACCACTATCCGCCCTGCTACCGCGTCATACCTGAGTTGAGCAACCTGGTGGTACACAGCTGGATGTCGTCACTCCTGTACGAACGGCTCGATATGCGTGCCGCGCAGATTGCCGCCCGTTACGAGGCTCACGACAAGAACTGGGACGACGCCCTCTTCTGCACCATTGCCCGCAACTTCGGTTTCGGAGCCAATGGCGACGCCTTCGAAGAGTGGTCGCGGCGGATAGACTTCCGCGCCGTGGACAAGCACGCCGACAATCTCTTGCAAGTGGAGGCCATCTTCTTCGGCCAGGCAGGTCTGCTCGATGAGGCCACCATACCGGAATACTACCACGGCGAGTTGCCTCAGGATA
>CAZMZC010000039.1:0-32607 GCA_964570685.1 uncultured Bacteroidaceae bacterium
AACGAACTACTGCAAAGCTTGGCTTGGAATGAAGAGTTGCGGATTTTAGGTTCTTCTGGGTTTTGATTTTCGGAGTTCTCTGACTCCCCAGATTCTTCAGATTTCTCTGAGTTCTCTGAGTTCTCGGGAGTGCTCTCCACTAACTTATGCCCCTCGCAACGGAACACTTTGCCCGGATATTCCTCTATCAGTTGCAGGTTGTGGGTGGTCATAATGACCGTGGAGCCTTGGGCGCAGATGTTGCGCAACAACTCTACAATCTGGCGTCCCGTCTCAGGGTCGAGATTTCCAGTAGGCTCATCGGCAAGGATAATCTCGGGCGTATTGAGGATGGAACGGGCGATGACGATGCGTTGTTGCTCACCTCCCGATAGCTCGTGGGGCATCTTATACCCTTTAGTGCTCATGCCGACCTGCTCCAGAACCTCTTCGATGCGACGGGTGCGCTTGCCCTTGTCATTCCAGCCAGTGGCTTTGAGCACAAAGTCGAGGTTGTCCCTCACATTACGGTCGATGAGCAGCTGGAAATCCTGGAATACGATACCGATACGTTTGCGTAGTGCCGGTATCTGCTTACGGCGAATGCGAGCCATATCATAGCCCAACACATCGGCATTGCCGCTATGGATATCAAGTTCGCCATACATCGTCTTAAGCAGGCTCGACTTACCTGAGCCTACTTTACCAATGAGGTATACGAATTCGCCTTCCAGAACTTGCAGATTCACTTCCTCAAGTACAATATTCTCCTGCTGGCGAATTTCAACGTTATGATAGATGATTTGTGACACGTGTATCTTCTCTTTATTTTCAATCCTGTGTGACAATTATTTTCTCTACAGCAACACTACCATCGGCATATTGTGTCCGTACGATGTTTACGCCTTTCTGCGGAGTATCGTGACATACACCATTTAAGGTGTAATAGCTTGTCTTGACGATAGTTCCCGACGCTACGATCTTTTCAATATCACTAGCATTAGCAAAGAGGGCATCTACCTCATCGGACGACAGAGCATAATTGTAAATGCGCAAATCGTCAATATCACCTTTGAACATGGCATCGCCCTTGAATTGGCTGCGCCCTATATAATTGAATATGGGACAGAAGTCAATAGGACGCAAGGTGATATCAGATGTCGAGGCTTTCAATTCTCCGTCAACATAGGCCGCAATACTATCATTGCTGATGGTAAGCGTGATATGCCTCCAAGTATATGTACCCAGTCTACTGATATCCATATATTGCTCGTCACCACCGTTCTTGATAGCAAAGCGCATATTGTTGTTGGCGGCATTGGTGGTGAGGAACATATACTGGTCTTCTCCATTGCCGAAGTCGAAAATACGTTGCCAGCTACCGCTACCCTTCCAACGCACCCAAAGAGCGATAGTCATTTCACGGCGGTCAGCAATTGCCGTAGGAAGCTGCAGATAGTCGAGACTACCATCCAGCGTGAGCACCTTGTCGCGCAAGTTACCCTTCTTGGCCGTCAAATAAGCGGCTTCACCATAGTGTGCAGCATGCATCTTGTACGATGTAGTATCATACAATGTTTCCTCGAACGAGTACCAAGCCACCAATGCCTGTTCACCGTTCAATGCTGCCACCACAGAATCAGAAGACTCGGAACGGTTCATAGCACGGTCGATAGTCTTTATTTTATATATATAGTTACGTCCTTCTGTTACTGTATTGTCAATAAAGGCAGTGTCGGCAATGTTACGGGCTATTGTGTTCCATTCGTAAGGTGCGCCCTTCGAAGCATCGGCACGCAAGATGGCATATCCCGTCACGTCCGATTCATTTACGGCATTCCACGACAGGTCGATGGTGGCGGCAGTAGCCTCGGCAGACAAGCCCATAGGTGCCTCGGGAGCATTTTTTTCACAAGTAGCGTTTGTCGGGAGCAGGCGCCATTGTTGGCGTTCATCACCTGTAAATGCATTCTGTTGAATGGCAGCCCCATCAATACTGCTTCCACTTGACACCTCAAGGCATTTTCCCGAATGACGGCTAAAGATATAGTAGTACCCATCACCAGCATATTGGAAATACCATTGTTCGTTAGCCCCTTTGCTGCCGGAATACAGGATAATGCCACCGCCATTGGAAGTAGACCAGTTGTTGACATCCAGTTGAGAGCCATTCTTCACATTGGATATATAGAAATAGCTGAAATCACCACCTACACGACTATCTACCGGTGTGATATTCCATTGTTGATAGGTCTGCTTTTTATTGGCTCCCTGACAGATAACAGTACCGTTCGATGTGCTGCCATTCTGAGGCATTATCAGCTTGCGGCTTTTTTTGTTCATAAGGATAAACTTACCCTCAGTAGGAGCCAAAGGCACATCCTCACCAGTATGTATCTCAAGCACTCGCTCGGCATTGGTCTGACCATTTTGGTAACTGTTAGTGGGTCCCCCAGGCAAGTTCATTATATACTCATGCATAGGGCCATATCCGTCAAAATAGGCTACTTTGTCTTTTGATACTACGCGGTACGATGAGTTATTGGCCTGTCGTTCCGAGGTACCGCCAAAAAGTTGAATACGTCCATCAGGCATACGGTATACCGAAGCAGCGGTCCAATGTGCGCGATCCTCTCCATAGGCAAGGCGCTCACCGAACGTCGCTTGGCAATATTGGCCACGTGCTCGCCCGTCAAATCCCCACCATATGCCACTCTGCATTCCATATTCAACACCTACCATCGCTTCCATTACATTATGGAGTTCGTCGGCAGTTGCATAATGTCCATTGGCGCGTACCGTCTCAAAGAATTTGGCATAGTTGTCAAACGAGCCGGCCAGTTGGTGTGTGTTGCCTTCATCAAGGTAGGGACTTAGTCCGTTATACCATTTGAGCGCTTCATCACAATTGAGTGTATTGCCACCGCTTACACGGATACCGTCAAAGAACGTATCCTCCTTCATTAGCCGGCATATATCCTTAAAGTCGCTCATCGTCCCCTGGTTCCAGGCCGTATAGTCAGCTTCATTGAAAGGTGAGATAGATACGACATTATAGCCTCTGTCGCGACAATAATTCACCGTAGCCTTAAAGAGTCTTATCCACTCGGCTGGTTTGCCTACATAGTTGGCACGATGTTGAGCCGCCTTCTTCACCCATTCCTCCGTATCATCTTCATAGCTGCACAGTACTTCGTGGTCGCAGTTTAGCGTAATATCCTTCACACCCGAAAGAGCTATTATACGCAAACGGTTGTTCAAGTCACTTTTCTGCGATGCACTCAGCTCGCCATTCTCGTCAACAAGGTCACTCGGTTGGAACGACACACGCCCAGTCCCAAGATACTCCTTACCTATATGATTGGTTCCCCTACGCACATTGTCCTCACTGGGCCAAGCCGTGTCAAGTCCCCAAAGCACGGGAGTCTTCACGCCTTCACTGTCCGTGGTAAAGAAGATAGTCACGTCGGTCTTTTGGTTGGCTACAAGGTAGTCGCTTGCCGATGCGACAGAGCCAGTGCTTTCTTGTGCATACGAAAATGTTGCCGTGCCTAACAGACACATAGCGTAAAGTAAATGTTTCTTCATAGTCCTTATAAGTAATATCTTCTGGTTATGGGCTACGAAGTTACGCATTTTTTTACAAACGGCATAGATTTCCCTGATTTTTGTGGAGTTAGCAGAGAAACTTTGAACGAATAGACTGTCGTATACTATTTATGCCATATAAGTACCACCCATAGAACACTCTGCACATATCCCTGTAATCACGTAATTCACCTGCTGCACTTGATACCCTTCAGGGAGTTCCACTTTGGGGATACGCTGTTCGAGGAGACAGATGGTACGTCCACATCGTAGACAGCGAAAATGGGGGTGGCGGTCATCATCGTCACTATGATGATGCGAGTGACACACCTCATAACGAACCGAGCCGCTTCCGTCATTCACTGAGTGTAGCAGGTGCTGCTGCTCGAAGAGGGAGAGTGTGCGGAATATGGTAGAGCGGTCGGCTGGATAAAGCATATCTTCTATTTGTCGGAGTGTGAGTGTCTCACCCGCCTCCACAAGGCATTTAAGAACCAGCAAACGCATGGCCGTAGGCTTGATGCTACGCGCTTGCAACAACTCCACGAGGTACTGCTCCGTATTTCTTGGCATGATTACTTCTTTTTTCGTGTGGTCGTTTTCTTTATCGTGCTCGACTTTTTAGTGATATTACGTGCCAGCTGCGTAGCAAATGTCTTGGCAAAATAAGTAATAGCCGTAGTAGCAACAGTTGCGAGAATACCCTTTGAGGCTTTCTTCGATTGTTTCTGCTGCTTTTCCTCCTTTTGCTTTGCTTCTGCCTCCATTTTTTCGACCGCAGCCTTCTCCTCAGCAGCAAGTTCTTGTTCGCGTTGCTTGATAATTTTCTCAGCGGCAGATTCACGATTGATGGCGGTGTCGTACTTACCCGCTATTCTGGACGAGTCGTTTATCTCCTTACGCTGCTCTTCCGTAATGGCTCCTATCTGGCTAAGTGGGAACAGAATTTTTGCACGTTCCACCATTGAGGGGGCACCCTTTTCATCAAGCAGAGACACCAATGCTTCACCCGTACCCAGTTCCAGAATCTCACGTTCCGTCGAGAAAGCAGGGTTGGGACGGAAAGTTTGCGCTGCAGCCTTTACCGCGGCTTGGTCCTTAGGCGTAAACGCACGCAAAGCATGCTGTATACGATTGCCACATTGTCCGAGAATAGCCTCGGGCAAGTCCGAAGGCGATTGTGATATAAAATAGATACCAATTCCTTTCGAACGTATGAGGCGCACTATCTGCTCTATCTTGTCGGTCAGCGCCTTAGAGGTATCTTTGAAGAGCATATGAGCTTCGTCAAAGAAGAACACCATTTTAGGCAACTCCATATCGCCCACTTCAGGCATTTTCTCGAATATACTAGTAAGCAACCAAAGAAGGAAAGTAGAGTAAAGTTTAGGTTGCAGCATAAGACGATCCGCTGCAAGAATATTCATTACGCCACGTCCATTTTCGGTCTGCAACAAGTCAAAAATATCAAAAGCAGGTTCGCCGAAAAACTTGTCGGCTCCTTGATCCGAAAGAGTCAAAAGCGAACGCTGTATGGCACCGATAGTTGCAGTTGAAACATTTCCATATGTAGTGGAATAGCGGTCACTATTCTTGGCCACATAGTCGAGCATAAGACGGAGATCCCGCATATCAATAAGAGACAAATGCTCATCTTCGGCTATTCGAAAAGCCAGTGTCAATACTCCAGTCTGCGTATCATTGAGTTCCATCAAACGGGCAAGCAGCATAGCTCCCATATTGGCAATCGTAGTGCGCATCGGGTGTCCTTGCTCTCCATATACATCATAAAAGCGAACCGGGCATCCCTCAAAATTCAAAGCCGAAGCATCAATTCCGAACTCCACACACCGTTTTTCTATAAAGCCGCTTAGTCCACCCACTTGCGAAATACCCGAGAGGTCCCCCTTCATGTCAGCCATGAAGCAGGGCACGCCTGCCTGTGAGAAGGTCTCAGCAAGCACTTGCAGAGTCACGGTTTTTCCTGTTCCCGTGGCCCCAGCGATAAGACCGTGACGATTGGCCATCTTACCAATAAGATGGATGGGACCTGCACTTGAATGTGCTACATATAGATTACTATCTTTGTACATATTGTAGAATTTGTTGTTAAAAAGGCTCGAATACCATTAAATAAAAACGATAGCCGAGCCTACATATATGGAATTTAGAGTTTTATCTGACTACAAAATTTATTAGAATCGGATGCCACGCTCCTCAACTTCTCTTGGGGTACTTGCGGAACCAGCCGTCCCATCTGAGGCGCATGACACCGAATACGGCTTCGCCAAAGATGCTGCTGTTCATCTTCGAGGTGCCCAGCTCGCGGTTGACGAAGATGACGGGCACTTCCTTGATTTTGAAACCGCACTTGTAGGCAGTGAACTTCATCTCTATCTGGAAGGCGTAGCCCTTGAAGCGTACCTTGTCGAGCTCGATGGTCTCCAGCACTTCGCGGCGATAGCATTTGAAACCCGCGGTGGTGTCCTTCACCTTGATACCCGTCACAAGCTGCACGTATTTGGATGCGTAGTACGACATCAGTACACGTCCCATGGGCCAGTTCACCACATTCACGCCGCTCACGTAGCGAGAACCGATGGCCACATCGAAGCCCTCATTGGCACAGGCATTGTAGAGGCGAGGCAGGTCGTTGGGGTTGTGTGAGAAGTCGGCATCCATCTCGAAGATGTAGTCATACTTATGCTCCACGGCCCACTTGAAACCACAGATATAGGCGGTACCCAGTCCGAGTTTACCCTTGCGCTCTATCATGAACAATCGTTCGGGGAACTCCTTCTGCAACTCCTTCACGATGGCAGCGGTGCCGTCGGGCGAACCGTCCTCGATAATCAGTATATGGAATGTCTTCTCCAAGCCGAATACGGCGCGGATGATATTCTCGATGTTTTCCTTCTCGTTATATGTGGGGATGATAACGATGCTGTCGCTCTTCTGCATATTGGTATAGATTCGTTTATATATATTATAAAAGCATTTTGATGCAAAGATAACACAAACGACCGAATATTGCTCCGATTATCTCCTAAATTTTGTTATCGTAGGGTTCTTATCTTCTGCGTTGGCTTTTCTTTTTGCGTTTCTGGGTTCGCTTTTTGGCTTGCACCTTGCTGTATACTCCCCAAGCAATGGCTGCACCGAGCACCACAACGATGAGGATGATAACCCACGATTCCAGATTGTCGCCCTTCACGCGGCTCCACATCTCCAGCATGTTCTTGGTGCGGCTGCCGCAGTCGCGCATCAGTGCTGCACGGTCGATGACGCTCTGGTCGGGATACTGGATACTGTTGACGGGGACGCTGTCGGCCTCCTCACCGAAGAAGTAGGTGAGGTCAATGTATTCGTCGAGCGTAGAGTCGATCTTGGCTTCGAGGATTTCGGGCGAAGCGATGACACTCACGTAGCCAATCTCGTCCATGTTGCGCAGGGCATTCTCGGGCATACACATGAAGTTGATGAAGTAGGCGGCTGCCTTCTTGTTGACTGCATATTTGGGTATTACCCATCCGTCGAACCATACGTTGGAGCCTTCGCGGGGCACGTGGTACTTCAGTGTCATGCCTATGGCTGCAGCCTCGTCGATAGCCCATACGGCATCGCCGCTCCAGCTCACATTCATATAAGCTTTCTTTTTAGTCATCATCTCCTTACCGAAGTCAACCTCCCATCCGGCGATGTTCTTCTTGGCTGCTTTGAGCAGGTTCTCTACGGTAGCGATGGCTTCGTCAGAGGAGTCGTTCATGAGCTGCTCGCGTGTCACTTTTCCGTCGAGGATGTCTTGATAGCGGGCATACATGAGCATAGGACCGAAGATGTCGCGGTATGCATCCTTCATGAGAATCTTCCCCTCGAAACGGTCGTCCCAGATGATGCCCCATGAGTCTACCTCCTCATCGGTCACAAACTCGGGGTTGTAGAGTATACCCGTAGTACCCCACATGTAGCCTACGACATAGTCGTTGGCTGGCTTACCGGGCTTGTCCATACGGGCAAACTGGTCGATGACGTAGGGCGAAACCAAACTGATGTAGTCGGGCGTGTTGCCAAAGTCGCGAGGGATGGGCAGCAGCATATCGTTGGCCAGCATACGGTCGATGATATACTCTGAGGGGCACACCACGTCGAAGTCCTCGTGACCCTTCTCGAGCTTTGCCAGCATCACCTCATTGATGTCGAAGAGCTGGTAGATGATTTCTACCTCCTCGCCGGTTTGCTCTTTGTACCATACCTCAAACTCGTCCAACAGGCTTTCATCGATGTAGTCGGCCCAGTTGTACACCTTCAGTGTGTGCTCGCGGTCAGCAGCATACGAATGGTTTGTCGGGAGTACCCCGAATAGCACTGCCACAAGCAGGCTAAGATTCAGGAATCTTTTCATTGTTTTACTATTCTTTTTATTTGAGGGGACAAAGATAGTGCAAGCCGAATGAAATGCCAAATTTATTTGAGCATTTCTGAGGCGCAGCCTAATTTCTGGGCTTGCGCAGCAAGCACTAAAGTTAGTGCAAGCCGAAACGCAAGCAATTTCTGTACAAAAATTTTGCAGCAAATTGTAAGGCAAATCCTGCGGTTTGTTTACGCGGCGCAGCAATCGGAAGTATAGACTCTGCAAACTCAAAAACTTAAAAACTCAAAAACTCACGTTTACGCTTACTTCTTGTTTTTTCCTAATCGCTCATGGCTGCGTTCTTTTCGAATCAATCTTACACTTCAACACAGAAGGACTGAAATTTCCGCATTGCTGTAATAGCGGATGATGAACAAACATCAGACAGCGCAAATGATAGCTGTCGTAGTGAGACAGAACGCCGAGATAAGAGTTTACCGAAGCTTCAAGACGGGGTGAAGAATTCTTTTTCAGTCGTCCCACCTTGTTTCTCATACGGTGTAACGAAGAGGTAGAGATATAGCAGCTGTAGGGTTTCACAAATGCACCGACATAACTCGAGAATTTCAATAATTTTCGCTCCGCTTCGCGGAGCTTTTTGAAGGCTCCGCGAAACAAAAGCAAAGTTCACAATCAATCAAAATCGAATCAATAATCAAATCAGCAAATCATCGGATGCGCGACACAAGGTCGCTTCTTTATTCTGAGACGGGGCGCACCGCTTGGCCGTAGGTACGATTGTCGTCGAACCAGTAGTAATAGCCCGAATTGAAGTCGAGGCCGTACGCGCGGCTGCTACTGCTGAGGGGCGTAGCAGACCAAACGTAGCCGCCGGAACCCGCATAGTAGAGCGACGTATCGTAGCGATAGCCAGCGGCAGGAAGGAAGATAGAGTTTCCGTTAGGACCGGTAACCAAACGGCCGTTGACTCCATTTAGGGTAGTCCAATTCCAAGTACAATTGTTTAGAAGTTCCTTGATTTCATCCAAAGTAGGCATACGCCAACCATCACCCCAATTGGCAGTAGCAGCATCATAAGCAGCAGTCAAGTTGCCGTCAGAGCCGATGATACCGCGAGACTCTAACTCTGAAATAGACAAGCCGTAGGTGACACTGTTGTCAGAGGTATAGCTCGACTTCGTTTCCGTCTCACCCCAAGCGAAATAGTCACCGTACTCCTCGGGAGATTCAGCACCCACGTTACAAGAAGCCCACTTTACAGACAAGCCAAGGTCAACGGCATCGTAAGACGATGCATTGGGATTACCCTCCTGAACAAGCGTGAGCGTATCGGCCACCGAGTACTCCGAGTTGTAGAAGAGGATATGGGCCTCACGCTCCTTACGGCTATCGTTCTCATCCACATCAAACACAAGGTTATGCGTAGCCAAGCCACGGGTAGCATCAGCAGATGCACGCACCCAATCAGCATCAAGAATCTCGTACTCGAAGTCAACATTGGACTTCAGCTCCACATCAATGGTAGTGGCCTCGTACGATACGCTATAGTCGCTGCGGCTCAGCAGCACGGCGTACTCATAGTCCTGAGTCACGGCAATCTCGGCCACCTTAACAGTGCCACACAGCAGGTGGATCTTGGCAGAACGGGCCTCATAGGTGTCGTTGGCCGTCACGCGCACCGCCACCTTGTGCAAGCCTGCAGCACCCGAAGCAGGCTCCACACTGAGCCAGGAGGCAGAGGCACCCTCGGGAGTGACTACCTCCATAGACCAGTCCACATTGATTTGGAAGGGCACCTTGGTTTCACCGGAAGAGCGGCTGAACGAGAGGTCCTCGATAAAGTAATTCACATAACCGTCGGGAACGGACACTTCGGGAGTGACGCTGGGGGTAGTACCACCACCCTCTTCACCACTCTCAGGCTCGCAAGAGACCAAGCTCAACGACAGCGCAGGCACAAAGGCCGCGAACAAGAACGTGCGCAAAAGCGCAAGAATGTTTCTTTTCATAATACAATAGGATTTAATGATTGATAAATTAGAAAATTCGATTACAAGGATTCAATAAAAAAGGTACGGCATCACGGACAGCACCTGCCGTGCCTGTCCGTAATGCCGTATATACATTATCTATTATATACGCGTAACTATTGTGTGTGTGTGTGTGTGTGTGTGTGTGTTTATACAAAATCCACACATATCCAAATTATTAGCCCTGTTTTTTAGACGATTATACACGCTTTTACTATCCGCTAAGTATATTGATGGCAAAGATATATATTAATTCTGAATTATGAATTATGAATTGTGAATTATTTTTAATATTCATAACACGCAAGCGTGTACGATGACGTTAACGATGACGAAAACCCTTTCTGAATTAAAAGTTAAAAGTGAAAAATTAAAACAGAGGCAGGACACGCGGAGCGTGTACGATGACGAAAACAAGGCAGCGGAACTGCAGTTTAGAATTGCAGATGAACGTTTAATGATTAACGGTGAACGATAAATGGCTGAAGAAGAATGTATATAAACGAAGGCTCTATAAAACAAGTGTTGAGGAATAGGTTGTCCGGCTGTCCTTATTGAGTGTAACACACTGACACATTGCCAGTAAGCAAGGACAACCTGGGTTGACCAGGGGTGTCCTCTATTTGCGGGTCGCAGACCTTGATACTCGACTACGGCCGATTGCAAATCAGCCGTAACTAACGATACAATCAATCGCAAACCAGACAGACCTTCTATTATCTCGAGACGCCTGTCCGATAAATTCTTTCTTGCAATCCGTTAAATCGTGAGAATCCTTAGAAAAAGTAAATCATAAGCACTGAATAGTAAATCAAAGCTTATGATTTATTATTCACAAGCTTTGAATATTAAATCAGTGCTTATGATTTAAGAATTGGCTTGTGGAAACGGGAAAAGAGGAAATGCATTTCTAGAAAAGAGCAAGTGCATTCCCTACTTGTCTTTATGGGGAGGGGATATCAGAGCACACCGACGGCTGGGGACAACCTCGGGACAGCTGGGACAGCTGGGGTTGTCCTCGTCTATCTATTCATAATCAATACGTTGCACCCTACAAGGACAGCCGGACAACCTGTTTCGGAAAAGTGATTTATAGGTATTGACCTCCTAATCTAAGAGGAGAATTTAAGGTTTGGGACAACATCTATATCAGTGCTAAAAAAATAAGTTCGTAATTGCACCTTCGTTAAGAAAAATTGTTGTAACTTTGCATTATGAATATAGCGAAGATAAGCTGCACTCGTTGGAAATAAAGCAAGCTTTATTCACTCGTTTGCATTATCTTTGCATATAAATAGCGAAGATAAAGAAAAAACCAGATGAAAAGGAACCGCTTCTTCCTGACTTTGACTGCACTGCTGCCATTGCTGTGTATATACATACAGAGCTGGTGGACAGTAGAGACGGTGATGGAGGCCGAGGATACCACCCCGACACAGGTGGTGATGTCTCCAAGCCAACTGCCGTTGGAGGATGAGCGGCACTATGCGGAGGACGCGATGCAGTATGCCATATCTGTAGGCACCTTCTCCACGAAACTTACCAAATGGGACGGGGAATGTATCATCGTTTCGGCAGACAATGAGGATTGGTGCCTGGGGACAAAGTGTGCGGCCAGCCACTCTCTCCACCAGCCGGCGCTATCGGATGGGCGCAGTGTCATCATCCGTCTGCATCATCTCATCATTTAGCCATACACATTCTTAACTTATATATAGCAGTAGAGCAAGCACTAAGTGTATCTACTGCTATGGTGCTTTATGGGAGGCGGTGCAAGGAACTACCCTGCCGCCCATAATCCTGAAACAAGAAACAGACTATATACGATAAGGATATATGAACTTTGTAACAATGCTTGTGACCGTCGTAGTGACGGCAATCACCTTCGTAGCCATCGTAGTGATACTATCGCGGCTGCTCGCTCCACGCTCATACAATGAGCAGAAAATGGAGCCTTACGAGTGCGGTATCCCCACACGCGGAGGTTCGTGGATGAAGTTCCGCATAGGCTACTACCTGTATGCCATACTCTTCCTAATGTTCGAGGTGGAGACGGTATTCCTCTTCCCCTGGGCCGTGGTGACACGTGACTTGGGCGTGGCAGGACTGATGGGCATACTGTTCTTCCTTTTTATCTTAATTCTGGGCCTTGCCTATGCCTGGAGGAAAGGAGCGCTGAGATGGAAGTGACGAAGAAGCCCAAAATAAAATCGATCCCCTACGAGGAGTTCAAGGACAACGAGACTCTGGAGCAGCTGGTGAAGCAGCTCAACGAGGGGGGCACCAATGTAGTGGTGGGCGTGCTGGACGACCTCATTGACTGGGGACGCAGCAACTCGCTGTGGCCGCTGACCTTCGCTACCAGCTGTTGCGGTATCGAGTTTATGGCTGTGTGTGCCTCAAGGTACGACATTGCCCGCTTCGGATTCGAGATTACCCGCAACAGCCCCCGACAGGCCGACGTGATTCTCGTGAGCGGCACCATCACCCACAAGATGGCTCCCGTGCTGCGCCGTCTGTACGAGCAGATGGCCGACCCGAAGTATGTCATCGCCGTAGGCGGATGTGCCGTGAGTGGCGGTCCCTTCCGCAAGTCGTACCACGTGGTGCAGGGTGTAGATGAGATATTGCCTGTGGATGTATACATCCCCGGATGTCCGCCCCGCCCCGAGGCCTTCCTTTATGGTATGATGCAGCTGCAGCGTAAGGTGAAGGTGGAGAAGTTCTTCGGAGGAGTGAACAGGAAGAAGAAAGAAGGAAAGGAGGACAACGTATGAGTCAGGAGACACTATACATAGCTCCCGAGGCGCTGCTGAGCACGATGGAGCGACTGAGAGATACCGAGCAGATGGACTACCTGCGCAGCCTCACCGGTATGGACTGGGGCAACGGGCTCCATCCCGACCTTCCCCAAGGGGAAGGAGCAGAAAGTGCGGCAGAGCACCCCACGACTCCTTCTTATGGAACGGCCGGACTGGGCGTCGTCTATCACTTGGAGTCGACCGTCACTGGCAAGCGCATATGTGTGAAGACCTCGACCCTCGACCGCGAGCATCCGCATCTGCCCAGTGTATGCCACCTGTGGAAGGGAGCCGAGCTGCCCGAGCGCGAGGTGTATGACTTCTTCGGCATCATCTTTACCGACCATCCCGATATGCGCCGACTCTTCCTGCGCGAGGATTGGGTAGGATTTCCGCTCCGAAAGGACAATGACCCCGAGAAGGAGAATCCCCTGCGCATGACCAACGAGGAGACCATCGACACCACCTATATATATAAGGAGAAGGCAGACGGCACGCTGGAACGTATGCAGAGGAAGCTGTTTGAGGACGACGAATATGTCATCAACATCGGTCCGCAACACCCCGCCACACACGGAGTGCTGCGATTCCGCACCTCACTGGAAGGCGAGGAGATAAACAAGATAAACGTACACTGCGGCTACATACACCGTGGCATAGAGAAGATGAACGAGAGCCTCACCTACCCGCAAACATTGGCCCTCACCGACCGACTGGACTACCTGAGCGCTATGCAGAGCCGCCACGCACTGTGCATATGCGTAGAGCAGGCGCTGGGCGTAGAGGTGAGCGACCGCGTGAAGGTGATACGCACCATCATGGACGAGCTACAGCGCATAGACTCGCACATCCTGTTCTTCTCGTGTCTGTGTCAGGATATGGGTGCCACCACGGCGTTCCTCTACGGTTTCCGCGACCGCGAGAAGGTGCTCGACATCTTCGAGGAGACGTGTGGCGGACGCCTCATCATCAACTACAACACCATCGGTGGCGTACAGGCCGACCTGCACCCCAACTTCGTGAAGCGGGTGAAGGAGTTTATCCCCTATATGCGACGCAACATACAGGAGTATCACGACATCTTCACTGGCAACATCATCACCCAGACCCGACTGAAAGGTACGGGCATACTGAGCCGCGAGGATGCCATCGCATTCGGTGCCACAGGAGGTACGGGACGTGCCAGCGGATGGGCGTGCGACGTGCGCAAACGCATACCCTACGCTGCCTACGACCGTGTGGACTTCAAGGAGATAGTCTACACCGAGGGCGACTGCTTTGCCCGCTATATGGTGCGCCTGGACGAGATAGAGCAGAGCCTGCGCATCATAGAGCAGCTCATCGACAATATCCCCGAAGGCAGCATACAGGAGAAGATGAAGCCCATCATCCGTCTGCCGGAGGGAAGTTGGTATACTGCTGTGGAGAGCAGCCGTGGAGAGTTTGGCGTATACTTGGAAAGCCGTGGCGACAAGTATCCCTACCGCTTGCACTACCGCCCTACAGGGCTGCCGCTCGTAGCTGTAGTGGACACGCTGACACGCGGTGCCAAGATTGCCGATCTCATTGCCATAGGTGGAACGTTGGACTATATAGTGCCGGATATTGATAGGTAAAATAAATGATTTATGTTTGACTTTAGTAATATAACAAACTGGATACACGAGTGGCTACTATCCCTGATGCCCGAGGGATGGGCTATCTTCGTCGAGTGTGTGGGAGTAGGCATAGGCCTCATCGTGCTGTATGCCCTGCTGGCCATCATACTCATCTATATGGAGCGTAAGGTGTGTGCGGCCTTCCAATGCCGCATCGGTCCCAACCGAGTAGGACCCTGGGGTATCATACAGGTCATCTGCGACGTATTGAAGATGCTGACCAAGGAAATCTTCACACCCAAGGGAGTGGACAAGAAACTGTACAATCTGGCACCATACCTCATACTGCTGGCATCGTTCCTCACCTTTGCCTGCCTGCCCGTGAGCAAGGGACTGGAGATACTGGACTTCAACGTGGGCGTATTCTTCCTGCTGGCTGCGTCGAGTATAGGCGTGGTGGGCATCCTGCTGGCGGGATGGAGCTCTAACAACAAGTACTCCATCATCGGTGCCATGCGAAGCGGTGCACAGATTATCAGTTATGAGCTGTCGGCCGGTATGGCTATCCTCACGATGGTGGTACAGGCCGGTACGATGCAGGTGTCGGAGCTGATAGAGGTGCAATCCAACGGATGGCTCATCTTCACAGGACACCTGCCGGCACTCATCGCCTTCGTCATCTACCTGATTGCGGGTAACGCCGAGTGTAACCGCGGCCCCTTCGACCTGCCCGAGGCGGAGAGCGAACTGACTGCCGGATACCACACCGAGTACTCGGGCATGGGCTTCGGATTCTTCTATCTGGCCGAGTATCTCAACCTCTTCATCGTAGCGGCTATTGCCGCCACGGTATTCTTGGGCGGATGGATGCCTCTGCACATCCCCGGCCTGGACGGGTTCAATGCTGTGATGGACTATATCCCCGGCTTTGTGTGGTACTTCGGTAAGGCCTTCTTCGTGGTGTTCCTGATGATGTGGATGCGCTGGAGTTTCCCACGCTTGCGAATAGACCAAATCTTGTCGCTCGAATGGAAGTACCTGATGCCCATCGCTATGGTAAACCTACTGCTGATGGCCGTCATCGTGACATTGGGATGGCATTTCTAATTATAAAATAATGATGCATATGAATAATAACTATTTCGGTACACTCTTCAGGGGACTTTGCAGCTTGGCGACAGGCTTGAAGACCACAATGAAGGAGTTCTTCACAAAGAAGGTTACCGAGCAATATCCTGAGAACCGCAAGGAACTGCAGATGTTCGACCGCTTCCGTGGAGCACTGACCATGCCCCACAACGAAGCCAACGAGCACCGCTGCATCGCCTGCGGACTTTGCCAAAATGCCTGCCCCAACGGCACCATCCGAGTGACGAGCGAGATGGTGGAGACTGAAGACGGCAAGAAGAAAAAGCAACTGGTACGCTACGAGTACAACCTCGGCTCGTGTATGTTCTGCCAGTTGTGCACCAATGCCTGTCCGCACGATGCCATCACCTTCAGCAACGAGTTTGAGAATGCGATGTTTGACCGCAGCAAGCTCATCCGCACGCTGAACAACCCCGGAAGCAAGGTAGCAGCAAAGAAATAATCGTAATTTGTAAATGGTAAAATTGTAAATAACGTTATGACTCTCGAAACAGTAGTATTTTACTTATTGGCAGCATTCATTACCCTCTGCTCGGTGCTGACGGTGACCACCAAGCGCATCATGCGTGCAGCCACCTGCTTGCTGCTTGTGCTCTTCGGCACGGCAGGCATCTACTTCTTGCTGGGATATACGTTTCTCGGTTCGGTACAGATTATGGTATATGCCGGCGGTATCGTGGTGCTATACGTATTCTCCATCCTGCTCACCAACGGCAAGAACGAGGTGGGCGAGCGAGTGAAGCGCGACAGGTTTGTTGCCGGACTGGCCGCTGCCGTGGCAGGTGCCGGTATAGTGGTATTCATCACACTGAAACACAAATTCCTGGCAGCAACCAACATCAAGCCTGTAGAGATTGACATCAAACTCATCGGCCAGCATATGCTATCCGGTGACAAGTACGGCTACCTGCTCCCCTTCGAGGCTGTCAGCATCCTGCTGCTTGCCTGTATCGTAGGAGGTATCTTGATTGCAAGAAAGAGATGATAAGGTTACTAATAAATAAATTCTGACGCATATGATTCACATGGAATCCTACCTCATAGTATCGGCCATCATGTTCTTTGCCGGTATCTATGGTTTCTTCACCCGCAGAAGCACGCTGACTATCCTTATCAGCATCGAGCTGATTCTGAACGCTACGGACATCAACTTCGCCGTGTTCAACCACTTTCTCTTCCCAGGAAGTATGGAGGGCTACTTCTTTGCACTCTTCTCTATTGCCATATCGGCAGCAGAGACGGCTGTGGCCATCGCCATCATGATCAACATCTACCGCAACATACGTAGCATCCAAGTGAATAAGTTGGATGATTTGAAATGGTAAATAAACATAAAAGCATATGGAATATACGATTCTGATACTACTATTGCCACTCCTCTCCTTCCTTACCTTGGGATTGGGGGGCAAATGGATGAGCCACCGCACAGCAGGCCTCATCGGTACGCTATCGTTGGGAGCCGTCACGGTGCTTTCGTGGCTGACGGCTGGTCTCTACTTCACCGCGCCCCGCCTGGCCGACGGTACCTTCGAGACCCTCATCCCCTATAACTTCCGCTGGCTCCCCTTCACGGAGACGCTGAGCATTGATATGGGAATCCTGCTCGACCCCATTTCGGTGATGATGCTGGTGGTCATCTCCACCGTCAGCCTGATGGTACACATCTATTCTATGGGCTATATGAAGGGCGAGCGCGGTTTTCAGCGCTACTATGCCTTCCTCAGCCTTTTCACCATGTCGATGCTTGGCTTGGTGGTGGCCACAAACATCTTCCAGATGTATCTCTTCTGGGAGTTGGTGGGCGTGTCCAGCTATCTGCTCATCGGCTTTTACTACACGAAGCCCGAGGCAGTGGCAGCATCGAAGAAAGCCTTTATCGTGACCCGCTTTGCCGACTTGGGCTTCCTCGTCGGTATCCTCTTCTATGGCTACTACACCGGCACCTACAGTTTCTTCGGTGAAGGAGCCGAGCTGACAGGTATGGCCGTGAAGATGCTCCCCTTGGCATTGGGACTGATGTTTATCGGTGGAGCCGGCAAGAGCGCCATGTTCCCCTTACACATCTGGCTACCCGATGCAATGGAGGGTCCCACCCCCGTCAGTGCCCTCATCCACGCTGCCACCATGGTGGTGGCTGGTGTATACCTCGTGGCACGTATGTTCCCCCTCTTCATCGCCTATGCCCCCGATGTGCTCCACATCGTGGCCTATGTAGGTCTCATCACCGCCTTCTATGCCGCCTCGGTAGCCTGTGTGCAGAGCGACATCAAGCGTGTGCTGGCCTTCTCTACCATTTCACAGATAGGCTTTATGATGGTGGCTCTGGGCGTATGCACCAGCAGCGACCCACACCACGGAGGCCTGGGCTATATGGCTTCGATGTTCCACCTCTTCACCCACGCCATGTTCAAGGCGTTGCTCTTCCTTGGTGCGGGTAGTATCATCCATGCCGTACACAGCAATGAGATGTCGGCCATGGGTGGGCTGCGCAAGTATATGCCTATCACCCACTGGACATTCCTCATCGCCTGCTTGGCTATCGCGGGCATACCTCCCTTCTCGGGCTTCTTCTCTAAGGACGAGATCTTGGCCGCCTGCTTCCAGTTCAGCCCTGTGATGGGCTGGGCCATGACCGCCATTGCCGGCATGACCGCCTTCTATATGTTCCGCCTCTACTACGGCATCTTCTGGGGCACAGAAAACAAGGAACTGCATGCCCATCACACTCCTCACGAGAGTCCTCTGAGCATGAGCCTCCCGCTGATATTCCTGGCCATAGTCACCTGTGTGGTAGGATTTATCCCCTTCGGGCACTTCACCAGTGCCAACGGTACTGCCTACGACATCCACCTCGACTGGACGGTAGCAGGCACCAGCATCGCTGTAGCCGTAGTGGCTATCCTGCTGGCGACCTATATATATAAAGGAGAGAAACAGCCCGTGGCCAATGCGCTGCAACGCCGCTTCAGTGGCTTATGGAAAGCTGCCTACCACCGCTTCTACATGGATGAGGTGTATCAGTTTGTCACCCACAAGATTATCTTCGGATGCATCAGCCGCCCCATCGCATGGTTCGACCGCCACGTCGTAGATGGCTTCTTCGACTTCCTTGCCTGGAGTGCCAATGCCGTGAGCGACAGCATCCGTGGCTTCCAGAGTGGTCGTGTGCAGCAATATGTCTTCGTGTTCTTGCTCGGCACCTTAGGATTAATCATACTGTTGCTAATCTGACAGCTTACACTTCCTATTTAGAATTCAGAATTCACAACTCATAATTCATAATTAAAAGACATGAATTTCTTAAGTCTCTTCGTACTCATTCCCCTGCTGATGCTCGGCGCCCTATGGCTGGCCCGTGACATCAAACAAATACGTGCGGTGATGGTAACTGGTTCATCGGCCTTGATGGTAACCGCCGTGACGCTGGCGGTGCTCTATCTGCAAGCCCGCAAGGCTGGCAACACGGCCGAGATGCTATTCACCGACTCCATCGCCTGGTATCCCGCCCTCAACATATGCTACTCGGTAGGTGTCGACGGCATCTCAGTGGCTATGCTACTGCTCTCGGCCATCATCGTCTTCACCGGTGTATTCGCCTCGTGGCGTCTGCAACCGCTCACCAAGGAGTATTTCCTGTGGTATACGCTCCTGTCGATGGGTGTGTTCGGCTTCTTCATCAGCACCGACCTCTTCACCATGTTTATGTTCTACGAGGTAGCGCTCATCCCCATGTATCTGCTCATCGGTGTGTGGGGAAGCGGCAAGAAGGAGTATTCGGCAATGAAACTGACGCTGATGCTGATGGGTGGCTCGGCCTTCCTGCTTATAGGTATCCTGGGCATCTACTACGGCAGTGGTGCCGATACGATGAACCTGCTGGAGATTGCCGCCAAGGGTAATATCCCCATTGAGCAGCAACGTATATGGTTCCCCCTCACCTTCCTCGGATTCGGTGTACTGGGTGCCCTGTTCCCCTTCCACACCTGGAGCCCCGACGGTCACGCCTCGGCACCTACAGCAGTGAGTATGCTGCATGCTGGTGTATTGATGAAGCTCGGAGGTTACGGCTGCTTCCGCATCGCCATGTATCTGATGCCCGAGGCTGCCAGCGAATTGGGTTGGATATTCCTTGTGCTCACCGGTATCTCGGTGGTCTACGGTGCCTTCTCGGCCTGTGTGCAGACCGACCTGAAATACATCAACGCCTACAGCTCGGTAAGCCACTGCGGACTGGTGCTTTTTGCCATCCTGATGATGAACCAGACGGCTTGCACGGGTGCCGTGCTGCAGATGCTATCGCACGGACTGATGACAGCCCTCTTCTTTGCCCTCATCGGTATGATTTATGGACGCACACATACGCGCGACATACGTGAACTCTCGGGACTGATGAAGGTGATGCCCTTCCTCTCCGTGTGCTATGTGATTGCCGGTTTGGCCAACTTGGGTCTCCCAGGCCTCAGCGGCTTCATTGCCGAGATGACCATCTTCAACGGAGCTTTCCAGCATGCCGACCTCTTCCATCGCTCGTGGACCATCATCGCCTGCTGCTCCATCGTCATCACTGCCGTCTATATCCTGCGTCTGGTGGGCAAGATACTCTACGGCACCTGCACCAACAAGCACCACCTCACCCTCACCGATGCCACATGGGACGAACGCACCGCCGTCATCATCCTCATTGCCTGTGTAGCAGCCCTCGGCATCGCCCCATGGTGGATAAGCGATATGATTGGCGAGAGTGTATTGCCTGTAACCGAACTGTTTACCTCCAACTTTTAATTCTCAACTTTTAATTTTAAATTGAAAGAAATGGACTATTCACAATTCCTCATACTAAAAGAAGAGCTGTCACTGATAACCGTCATCGTCATCCTCTTCGTGGCCGACCTCCTCTTCCTTAGCCCCGACGCCCACAAACGTAGCGGCAAGCCTGTGCTCAACACCATCATCCCCGTGATACTGTTGCTGATACATACCCTCATCACCTGCGTGCCGGGGCCTGAAGCCGAAGCCTTCGGTGGTATGTACCAGAATGCCCCCGTACAGAGCATCGTCAAGTCTATCCTCAGTATGGGCACCCTTATCGTATTCCTTATGGCTCACGAGTGGATGAAGCTGCCCGACACCGCACACAAGCAGGGCGAGTTCTACTTCCTCACCCTCTGTACCCTATTGGGAATGTATTTTATGATCAGTGCCGGCCACTTCCTCATGTTCTTCATCGGACTCGAGACCGCCAGCATCCCCATGGCCGCCTTGGTAGCTTTCGACAAGTACCGCCACCACTCCTTCGAGGCCGGTGCCAAGTACATACTCTCGGCACTCTTCTCCAGCGGACTGCTCCTCTATGGCATCTCCCTACTCTACGGCACCACTGGCACCCTCTACTTTGCCGACCTCCCCGCCCTCATCGACGGGAACGCCATGCAGATTGTTGCCTTCGTATTCATCTTCTCAGGTGTAGGCTTCAAGATATCACTCGTGCCCTTCCACTTGTGGACAGCCGACGTCTACCAAGGAGCACCCAGTACGGTGACCGCCTACCTGAGCGTCGTGTCCAAGGGAGCCGCCGCCTTCGTGCTCATGAGCCTTCTCTTCAAGGTCTTTGCCCCCATGGTCACCGAATGGCAAACCGTGCTCTACTGGGTCATCATCGCCAGCATCACCATAGCCAACCTCTTTGCCTTGCGCCAAGACAACATCAAGCGTCTGATGGCCTTCAGTAGCATCTCTCAGGCAGGCTACATTATGCTGGGTGTCATCAGCGGCACTGCCCAAGGCATGACCTCTCTCATCTATTACCTGCTCGTCTACCTCTTTGCCAACCTCTCGGTGTTCACCGTCATCACCATCATCGCGTTGCGCAGCCATAAGTTCGATGTCGACGACTACAACGGACTCTACGCCACCAACCCCAAGATAGCCTTCATCCTCACGCTGGCCCTCTTCTCCTTGGCAGGCATTCCCCCGTTTGCAGGCTTCTTCTCCAAGTTCTTCATCTTTGCTGCTGCCTTCGAGAGCGGATGGCACCTGCTTGTGTTCATTGCCTTGGTCAATACCGTACTCTCGCTCTACTACTACCTGCGTGTAGTCAAGGCCATGTACATCAACAAGAGCGACACCCCCATCGCTCCCTTCCGTTCGGACAACTACACTCGCGCCGCCCTCACCATCTGCACAGTGGCTATCGTTGTGCTCAGCATCGCCAGCATCGTCTACGAAACCATCGGCAACTATTCGTTTGGGATGTAGCGAACGCAGGCAAGCATTAAACTTTGCAAAAGAAGTACATCACATAGTCTTCTTGGGGAAAACGAAAACAGTTTTCTTCACCGACAAATTGTCACCCATTGTCAGTAGAAGCACTAAAATGGAGTCATATATGGCGCATCAAGAACATATTGGCAAGGTTTTTGTTGGCAGATATGTGTCAAGTTGACACAGGATTTACCATTTTGACGATTTAGCACTGCAAATTGGCCAAATAGTAAATAGTAAATTTGTAAAATAGTTAGTTTAAGATATGAGCACTCAAGAAGAAAAGAAGATGACCGATGAGGAGCTGAACACTGCAGCCGAAGAGGCTGTAGAGACTGAGACTCCCGAGAACACCGAGAACGTAGAGGAACCCACCGAACAGGCAGAGCCGCTGAGCGAGCTTGACCAACTGAAACTGCAGCTGGCCGAAGCCGAAGCGAAGAATGCCGAGCTGCAGGACAAATATCTGCGCCAGGCAGCCGAGTTTGACAACTACCGCAAGCGTACCATCAAGGAGAAGGCCGAACTCATCAAGAGTGCTGCCGAGAAGCTCATTGTGGCCGAGCTGCCCGTAGTGGACGATATGGACCGCGCTCTGGAGAACATGGAGAAGGGCATGGATGCCGATGCTTGCATCGAGGGATTCAAGCTCATCGTACACAAGTTCAAGAACATCCTCACACAGAACGGGCTGGAGAAGATCGAGACCGACGGTCAAGACTTCGATACCGACTACCACGAGGCCATCGCCCTCATCCCCGCTCCAACGGAAGAGCTGAAGGGTAAGATTCTCGACTGCGTACAACCCGGATATAAACTGGGCGACAAGGTGATACGTCACGCTAAAGTGGCAGTAGGACAATAATAATTAAAAATGAAGAATTAAGAATTAAAAATTAGGATTCCATGTACTCCGACAAAGACAGTTTTAATTTTTAGCTTTTAATTTTTAATTTACACACGACACGATGGAAAAGAGAGACTACTACGAGGTGCTTGGCGTCGAGAAAGGCGCTTCGGCCGATGAGATAAAGAAGGCATACAAGAAGATGGCCATCAAGTATCACCCCGACCGCAATCCGGGTGACAAGGAGGCCGAAGAGAAGTTCAAGGAGGCTGCCGAGGCCTACGAGGTGCTGAGCGACGAGAACAAGCGTGCACGGTACGACCAGTTCGGCCATGCAGGCATGGGCGGTGCAGCCGGTGGCGGCTATGGGCAGAGCATGTCCATGGACGACATCTTCTCCATGTTTGGCGACATCTTCGGTGGCCGTGGCGGCTTCGGAGGTGGTTTCGGAGGCTTCGGTGGTGGCGGTGGCCGCCAGCAGGCACGCCGTTTCCGTGGTTCGGACCTCCGCATCAAGGTGAAACTCAGCCTCAAGGAGGTAGCCGAGGGTGTAGAGAAGAAACTCAAACTAAAGAAATATGTACCCTGCACGCACTGTAACGGTACGGGTGCCGAGAACGGTAGCGGCACAGAGACCTGCCCCGACTGCCATGGCACAGGCTCGGTGACACGCACCCAGCAGAGCATCTTCGGTATGATGCAGACCCAGACCGTATGTCCCCGTTGCGGTGGCGAAGGCAAGATCATCAAGAACAAGTGTCCCCACTGTAGTGGTGAGGGCATCGTATATGCCGAGGAGATTGTCACCGTAAAGATTCCAGCTGGCGTGGCCGAGGGCATGCAGCTCTCTATGAACGGCAAGGGTAATGCAGGCAAGCACAACGGTGTGCCGGGTGACCTGCTCGTGCTCATCGAAGAAGAGCCTTCAAAGGAACTGCTGCGCGACGAAAACGACCTCATCTATAACCTCCTGCTCGACGTGCCCACCGCTGCACTTGGCGGCACGGCCGATATCCCCACCATAGACAGCAAGGTGCGCGTAAAGATAGAGCCGGGCACACAGCCAGGCAAGGTACTGCGCCTCCGTGGTAAGGGACTGCCCAGCGTAAACGGTTACGGCACAGGCGACCTGCTCGTCAACATCAGCGTCTACATCCCCGAGACCCTGAGCCGCGATGAGAAGGCCGCATTGGAGAAGTTCCAGAAGTCCGACAACTTCCGCCCCAACGAGAGTCTGAAGGAAAAGATTTTCCGCAAGTTCCGCAACCTGTTTGATTAAAACAAGCATTATACAAAACCGAGAGGACGTGCCTGCTGTTGTAGACACGTCCTCTCTGCATATATTCCTCCTCAAAGTATAGTCTATTCACCAAACAGAAGCTTGTAGTCGCGACGGGCGGCAGGCCCTGTTATGCGTTCAGGCACAAACTTCCAATGATTGAGGCGCTGTGGATCGATAGAATCGCGAAGTTCAATATAATTGAGCACATAGAAGCGAAGGTCTATGTCTGTAGAATAGTCGATACGGCTTTCCAACTCATCGTGCGGAATACCGGCTCCCTTGGTCAGCAACTCGCCCCCACCATTACCACGATATGAGTTTACCGCCACACGATAGGTGGCATCAAGGCTGAAAGGAGTGCCATCGGACATACTCTTGATATGCACACGCTTACCCACGGGTTTTGTCACATCTACTTCGTAGAGGATACCTGCTGCAGAGTCGAAGTTGTAGAAGATATTCTTAAGACGAGGAGAGCGGCTATCGAGAGTAGCTTCATCGAAGAGCAGCAGATGGTCGGATGCGCTCTTCATCTGGTTCACCCAAAGAGCATACGACATTTCCAGATAGTCTTTAATTTCCTGCCCTGTAAGCCGCATCACATAGAGCATATTCTCATAACGGTAGAGATTGAACATGTCGCGCACGTGAATATCGCCCTTAGGCAAAGAGGTACTGAATGCCAACGGAGCGGCAAACGATACTTGAGCACTCGTGATATCCAACTGCATACGGTGTATGAAGTCAATAAAATCAGATGGTCCGAAATAGGCATCGCGAGAGTCTATCTTGTGGGTAGATACACCAATTTTCTTTGACACATAGTTCTTCACCCGTTCGGCGTGAGGTGCAAAATGAGCCATATAAGCAGGGTCAGGCTCGTAGGCATTCATATCAACGAGGTCGGCAGCAAGAGACAAGCGGGGTTCTTTACCCTTTTCAATCGTGATATCGAGTATGGCTACCTTATGGGCATTATTGGCAGGATTGATCAGTAGCACGGTATCGCCCTCTACATTGACAGTCATCGTATTAAGTGCCTGATGGTCGTGACCAAAGAAGATAGCATCAAATCCCGGTACATTTTCGGCCACTGCGCGAGTGGCATTCTCGGCATAGGTATCAGTCACAATACCGCCCTCATAGCCAGAGTGGAAGAGGCCTATGATGACATCTGGATCAGCATGCTCGTGCAGATGAGCCATCCATCGGCGTGCCGACTGCTCCATGTCCGCAAATTCGAGTCCGTCCCACAGGTTACGTGGCAGCCAGTTGGGAATAGCTGGGGTCGTCAGTCCCAGAAAAGCAATCTTCACGCCCTCGCGTTCAACAATCGTATAGGGAGGAAGAAACGGATGTTCTGAGTCCTCTAACAAGATATTACCTCCTACGGGTACTGCCTTGAGGTCGCGCATATAACGCTGATAGGTAGGCCCGCCAGTTTCAATGTCGTGATTACCCAACATCGCCACTTCGCACCCCATATAGTTGAGTGCCTCAGCGGCCAAATGACACTGGTCAACTGCTACCGTATTATAATAATAGGCCGTGGGCTGTCCTTGCAGGATATCACCATTGTCAATATATATCACGTTGTCGCCATACGCCTCGGGCAAACGCAACTCGCCCAAGTAACTGCTCACACGAGCAAGGCTGCCATTGGATGGTTTGTCGAGCCGAAAATCGTAGGGGAAGAAACTGCCGTGCACATCGCTCGTACAGACAACTTTGATATGTACAGGTTGAGAATCGCGGCACGAAGTCAACAATATAGCCATAAGCGAAATCAAATAAACGAGTCTATTGCGTATCATCTGCTGTATAAATAGGTTAGTTGTTGCTGCAAAGTAAATAAAATATTCATAGTCCTGCAACTTTTTCGTCGGCTAAAAGTTATTTATAACACCTTATTATATAACTATGGCTTTCATTGATTACTATAAAGTACTGGGCATCGACCGTAGTGCCACCCAGGCAGATATACGGAAAGCATTCCGTAGACTGGCCAAGCAGTACCACCCCGACACCAATAAGGACGACCCCAAGGCGCAGGAGCGTTTTCAGGAGATAAATGAGGCTAATGCCGTGCTGAGCGACCCCGAGAAGCGCAAAAAATACGATGAATATGGCGAGCATTGGGCCCACGCTGAGGAGTATGAGGCTCAGCGCCGCCAATATGAGCAGCAATACGGTACACAAGGAGGGTACAACACATATGGCGGGCACGGATTTGGTGGGTTTGATTTCGGTGGCTTTGGCGACTTCACCCGTTCGGAGGGCAATACTGGAGGGTTCAGCGACTTCTTCGAACAATTGTTTGGCGGCACACGGAGCCGTCGTGCCAGAAACGAGCCCTTGCGTGGCCACGATTATGAGGCCGAGTTACAGATTACACTGCGCGATGCTGCCGAGACACACAAGCAAGTGCTCAGTGTAGGAGAGCAATCTGTGCGCGTCACCATTCCTGCAGGTGTGACCGACGGTCAACGGCTACGGTTGCGTGGATATGGCGGTGAGGCTCCTCAAGGCGGTACACGTGGCGACCTCTACATCACCTTTCGCATACTTCCCGACAAGGTATTCTCCCGAGTGGGCAATGACCTGTACCTCACCACCAACCTCCCCCTCACCACAGCAGTGCTTGGTGGCGAAGTGGTAGTTGAGACCCTAAAGGGGAACGTACGCGTAAAGGTCAATGCCGGCACCCAACCAAGCAACAAATTGCGCCTCAGAGGCAAAGGATTTCCTATATACAAACACGAGGGAAGCTACGGGGACCTCATCATAAACTTTCAGATATCTATACCTAACAACCCTACTCTTCAACAGCGGGAACTCTTTGAGGAGCTACGGCAGACAGGAATATGATAGCAGCGTCTTAGCTTTTAGGATTACCTTACAAGCAATTTGATTGCTATAGTTGCACCATCGGCAACCATACGGCAAATGTAGGTGCCAGGAAGGAGATGTCCGGAGGGAATGGTTACAATGTGAGCGCCTGCAGTAGCAGACTCATCATTGAGCAGTGGCAACACGGAATGCCCCTGGAGGTCGTAAATGCAAAGGCTCACACTCGTAGCCGATTGCAAGGTATAGACGAGCGAAAGCTGATGGGTGTCAGCAACACGCAAGCTGAGCATAGTATCGTGCGCCAATGCAGCCATGGCATTATCGGTACCACGCACGATAAAGTGCTGCTCACGCATGGCGCTCCACGAACCACCCTTGTAGACCACAGCCTTTAGCGTGAAATCATGCCCTGCATTTATCGTCTCTCCGTTGTAAAGGATTGCTGATGACACCTTGGCTCCCGATGACACGCTATGCCACGAAACGGGTACATTGCCATCGATGGTATAATATATGGTGCCCTCACCGCTCAGGGTAAGTCCTTCGTCATCATAGAGTGTGTCAACACTTGTAGCCGGTGCCCCCTCGAACAGAATAGCAGGCGCAGCCACAGTGGGGAACCAGCCCTTATCTTGCAATTGTCCTATAAAGACATCGGTACGCTGAGGGAAATAGGTATCGAGGAGATACTGCTTCTGTGCGTCGTAATGTACCTCCTTTCTATAAAGTTCGCCCTTGCTTGTATACTTGTGCACATCGCGGCGATAATCTCCCCATCGTGCCTGTTCACAATAAAGGGCCGTATCGATGATTGCATCAAGGGAGAGCCAGCGCTCCGACGCGCTATGCGGTGTGAGTACGCCATCATCAAAGCAATGGAGCTGTACCCTATCCATGAAGCGACGCTTGAATACACGATTGCCTATCAGCTTATGGAAAAGGTAGGTGGGGCTAAGGTTGGTCTTCGTGCTGAAGCGATTGTCGCTCAAGCCCTTGAGTATATGCTCGGTATCCCAACAGATAAAGTGGAATCCCTCATCACCTTTCACACGATTGCGAACGGCCAACCAATTGTGACTATCCCAGTCGGTATTGCCGCCGTAATAATTGATAAGCATATAGTCGATGAAGTTATCCACATCGAGGAGCGGTTCGATACTGGCATCACGATTACCCTCCGCATCGAGCCCTTGCATGGCAAAATAAGTAGCCATATCTGAGGCATTCTCAGCCATAGCAAACAGTTCATTCCATTTATCGAGACTGCCTGCATCGGCCATCACCACGTGCTTGACACCATACTCCTCCACTTTGATGACATCATAATCCTCTTTCTTACCGCCAAGATGAGCATCACAGAAGTCATCATCGATACGCTCGGTCGGGTTATACAGTCCCCAATAAAGGCCATTGATAAAGAGATGGGCATACATGCCGTTCGTCGTAAGGTGCCCCATAGCCTTCTGCGTATGCTTGGCCCACATATCGCGACTGTATATGGCTATTTCGCGCTGGTCGGCATCCTGATGGTGCCACGAGTTGCAGAAAGCGGTACGCAGGACTACGGCATTGAACTTAGAAGGTTCGTCGAGGCCAAACATCGGGTAGCGCAACTTGCCCGGTCCGAACTCATCACGGAACACCAGACGCAACGAGTGCTTGGGGCTCTTCTCGGGAAGTCGGCTATGCCCGCCGTGTATCTTGACACCGCAGTTGACCTGAAGGTCGTGCGAGCCTTGCGCATCAAACAGTTCGAACGATACGGGACGCTCCCACCCACGCCCTACCCCATCGCCCGAAGGGGCACCGGTGTAGATGTATATGCCTCCCGTAAGCTCATCCTCTTCCTTATTGAAAAAATGAGCAGGATCGGTGACGAGCGAAACGACGGGAAGAGAGCGGAGGCCCTCGCGCAGCAGTTGGCAGAAATCCTCATCGGAAGTCATCTCAGGGTCCATCTCATAATCGGCCTTTGCCGTACCTGAGCGTGTGGCATATTTTCCCCACTCGGTAGGATAACCCTCGGGAGTATTCGTCTGCCGCAACACATCTTCTATGAAGAGATAGGTAGCCGTGACCACCTCACTGGGCGCCAATGCTTCATTCATAGCCACGGCACGCAACACGGTAGTACCCTCAATCTCAAGCGGAGCCGTATAGCGATGGCCATTGGTATCGGCTGGTACCGTGCCATCTGTGGTATAATAGATTGTTGCCGAAGTATCGTCACAGCTGATTGCCAAAGAGAACGGCGTGTCGTAGAAGCCATGCGGAGTGTCCAACACGGGAGTGGCAGTTTGTACGACAGCACTTTGTGCATAGACCGACCTCGCCGAGAGGGTTACACATAACACAAGCAGCATACGCACCGTCCATCTATACATACCACGAGCCATACTTCTCTGTAATTTCATATAATGCCAACCATTATTTCCTGCAAACATACGCATTATTTCTGAATTTTCAGTAAGTTTGCGCCTAAAAAGACAAGCAATGACTCGACAACGATATTACATCTTCAATCGCGGTCGCCTATTGGTGCACCACATTGACGGTTCCTATTATATATATGAAGGCACGGGGGTCCCTGCATCCATCCTATGCAGCGAGCCGCACCTTTTTGAACAAACAGCCGAAGTTGCCGGCTACGTATGCAGTACCGATGAGGAGTACCTACCCGAAGGATATGAGTGGGTGGACCTCCGCGCCAGCTACCATCTGCTGCCTCCGCGCATCTACCAGCAAGCTGGCAAGGCTGCCGAGATTCTCTACTTTGACACCCACCACCGCTATTGCGGACTGTGTGGAGGAGAGATGCAGTGGCACACCCCTATCAGCAAGCGGTGTATGATGTGTGGTGAGGAGATATGGCCCCAGCTCAATACGGCAATCATCGCACTTGTCCATCGCGGTGAAGAAGCGCTGCTTGTGAAGGCCAAGAGCTTCCGCCGCAACTTCTACGGTTTGGTGGCAGGCTTCGTGGAGACGGGCGAGTCGCTCGAGGAGTGTGTACGCCGCGAGGTGCGCGAGGAGACGGGCTTGGAGATTACCGACATACGCTACTTCGGCAGTCAGCCGTGGCCCTACCCGATGGGGCTGATGGTGGGGTTCCATGCCGATTACGTCAGTGGCGACATTGCCCTTATTGATGGCGAACTGCGTGAGGCGGCTTTCTTCACCCGCGACAACCTACCCACTATCCCCGAGAAACTCAGCATGGCACGTATGCTGATTGATGATTGGGTGAGCGGTGAGCGGTGAGGGGTGCAAGTTTTGTTTGCATAAGTGGATAGTTATGCTTATCTTCGCACCAAAATTGTGCAATCACGAAATATTATCAATGAAAACACGCTATGAGAAACAGATTTCTGACCATGTGCCTCGCCCTACTCTGCTTGGGAGCGACTACGGCACTGAAAGCCGAGAATGACAAACCGTTTGTAATCCCCGAGCTGCGCCAGTGGCAGGGTGGCGATGGCATGGTAGCCGTCGGCCCCGGCACCAAGGTGGTATATGTCAATGCCGAGCTCGCCGATGCGGCCGAGGCCATGGCCGAAGACTACGGCCTGCTGTTTGGCAAGGGCATGAAGGCCAAGAATGCCAGCAAGGCCCCCAAGGGTGCCATCATCATGGCCCTCACCGACGACAAGGAGCTGGGCGACGAGGGCTACAGCATCGAGATTGGCGACTGCGTAGCCATCAAGGCCAACACACCCACAGGTGCCTACTGGGCTACACGTACCCTGCTGCAGATACTCGAGCAGTACGAAGGCACCCACCTGCCCAAGGGCACCATCCGCGACTGGCCCGACTATGCCCTGCGCGGCCTGCTGCTCGACTGCGCCCGCAAGTTCATCCCCATGGACTACCTCAAGACCTTCGCCAAGACGATGGCCTACTATAAGATGAACACCATCCAGGTGCACCTCAACGACAATGGTTTCAAGCAATACTTCGGCCACGACTGGGACAAGACCTACGCTGCCTTCCGCCTCGAGAGCGAGTTCTTCCCCGAGCTCACCGCCAAGGACGGCTCATACGGCAAGGACGAGTTCCGCCAGTTACAGAAGGATGCCGCCAAGGTGGGTGTCAACATCATCCCCGAGATCGACATCCCCGCCCACTCGCTCGCCTTCGCCCACTACCGCAAGGAGTTCGGCTCCGAGAAGTACGGCATGGACCACCTCGACCTCTTCAACGACAACCTCTACCCCTTCCTCGACTCCCTATTCACCGAGTACCTCGGGGGTGAGAACCCCGTGTTCGTAGGCAAGCAGGTCAACATCGGCACCGACGAGTACTCCAACGCCGAGAAGGCCGTGGTAGAGAAGTTCCGCGCCCTCACCGACCGCTACATCCGCTTCGTAGAGTCGTTCGGCAAGCAAGCCATGGTATGGGGCGCCCTCACCCACGCCAAGGGCGACACCCCCGTGAAGTCAGAGAACGTCATCATGAACTGCTGGTACAACGGCTATGCCGACCCCACCGACATGAAGGCCTTGGGCTACGACCTCGTGAGCATCCCCGACGGAGCCGTATACATAGTGCCCGCCGCAGGCTACTACTACGACTATCTGAACCTCCCCTACCTGTACAACTCATGGAACCCCGCACAGATAGGCAACCAGAAGTTTGCCGACAAAGACCCCGCCATCCGTGGCGGCATGTATGCCGTGTGGAACGACGTGGTGGGCAACGGCATCTCCGTAGACGACATCCACCACCGCAGCTACCCCGGCATGCAGGTCATCGCAGCCGCTACCTGGAGCCCCACCTACAAGACCGTCCCCTTCGAGGAGTTCAACCACAAGCGCACCCTGCTTGCCGAGGCACCCGGTGTGAACGACCTGGGCACCATCAAGGGCGAGCCCCGCAGCGTAGTATACGCCATCCCCGAGGTGAAGCCCGGCAAGCGCTACCCCCATGCCAAGGCAGGCTACGGCTACAGTATATCGTTCCGTCTCGACGGTGCCAAGGAGCAGCCCGGCACCAAGCTCCTGAGCAACGGCATCACCGACTTCTACCTCGCCAGCCCCACCGACGGGCGCATGGCCTTCGTGCGCGACGGCTACCTCAACACCTTCGACTACTTCGTAGAGCAGGGGCGCCAGGCAGACATCCGTATCGAGTGCACCAACACCGCCACGCGCCTCTACGTAGACGGCAAGCTGGCGGACGAGCTCAAGCGTGCCAAGCGCTGGGCATCAGACAAGGTGTCGTACGACTACGTGCCCACCCTCTGCTTCCCCCTCCAGCAGGCAGGCAACTTCAAGAGCAAGGTCACCGACCTCAAGGTAGAGAACTTCGTGCGCTAACCCCACTCCACCCCTACAGACACAGCAGAGAGAGAGAGAGGACGGCCATCCGCGCTCCTCTCTGCTGCCATCATGCCACCCTACGAGACGAAACGGGGAGGAAGCCTGTACAAGATTTTTGTGCAAGCCGAGAGAAAAGCCAAATTTCAACGAGTGAAAGTAGAGAAAATGCTTGTATTTTCTTTACTGAGCGAGGCAGAAATTCAACAAAGTTAAATATATTTGAGCTCTTCCGAGGCGCCGCCAAAACTTCTACTTGTGCTCGCACAAGTTAAAATTTTGTGGCTTATTGTAAGGAGAAACCTACAATTTGCTTACACGGTACAGAAATCGGAAGTATAAACTTTTCTACCTTTGCGACAAAGCGTCACCACTTCCCCACTCTACGCTTACTTCTTGCATTTTCCTAATGCTCCATGGCTGCGTTCTTTTCATCGGCCTTGGGGATTGGGCGGAAAGAGGGCAAGGAAATTAGACATCAGTAAGCATTCGATAAAGTGCCCATTGTCCCCCTTACAGTTGGATTGTACCTTTG
>CAZMZC010000040.1:0-27383 GCA_964570685.1 uncultured Bacteroidaceae bacterium
CGGGGGTCAACGCAACTTCGCCATCGGGGGTCAAACGCACGCGACTTTTCCAACAGCAGGATGTCATTATCATAGTGACTTTTCTTTATCATACGCTTCCTTTACATTTTCCTGAATTTTACCTGTCAAGTTATTTACCGCTGCGCATCGGCAACCTTGCTGTTGTGCAAGGGCAAGATTGCTGTTGTGCAACGGCAACCTTACTGTTGCGCAGCGGTAAATAATTTTGACTGTTGTTTTCAGGGAAAACGCATAGGAGTAGCACCACTTTCTCTATGCATAGATGCACTTGTATAGAGCAAATGGCACTGATGGGCCGATATGGAGAATTGTACGCAGTGTCCGCCGTTATCCGCATTTGTATTAGGCGTTTAGTACTGTTTGGCGGACAGTGGCAGATGAAAAACGAAAAGCCCTGGTTCTTCGTAAATTTAGGGGCAAAAACGAATTGTTATGCCGTCTTTATTATTGATTTATCTGTTTAATACTCAATCAAATAAATACGTAAAAAGTTGTAAGTGTCGCTAATTTTTTGTATCTTTATGTGTGAAAAAACGAACAAAAGAATCAGCAACACCTACCGGTTGCAAAGGTACAAAAGTTTGCGGAAACATATCCCTACTTCTTTTCTCGTTCGCAATAATTTTGTACCTTTGTGGCATCAAGAGTTATGGCATTGAAGCAAAACAATAACGAACTCTGAAATAGGAACGGTTGCCATCTCGTTACCCGATTTCCAAGCAATCCGAATAACCGTCTAATTACAAGATAATTGCAAATCCTGCGATTTTTTTTTATGAAAAAATGTGGCTATGAAAAAGATTATCAATCCCTATCTGGGGATGTCAGAGGAGGATGGGTATAATTGCTTTGCGTGTGCTCCGCACAATGAGCATGGGCTCCACATGGAGTTTTGTGAAGATGGCGATGAGGTGGTGTGCTACTGGACACCTGCTTCGCATTTTCAAGGGTGGACCGATACCCTGCATGGCGGCATACAGGCGACACTGATTGATGAGACGGCAGGCTGGGTGATAGCCCGCAAGATGCAGACGTCGGGTATGACCACCAATCTGAACATTAAGTACAAACACCCCATCCCGACGGGCGATGGCGTGCGCTTGGAGGTGCGGGCACGTATCTGTGAAATGAAGCGTGCCTTTGCTTTGATGCAGGCCTCTATCACGGTGGATGGTGTGGTGTGCACCACTGCCGAACTCACCTTTTATTGTTTCTCGCAAGAGAAGGCAAAGGCTGATTTCCACTTCCTGCCTTACGAGGTGGAGGAGTGATGGCTGGCAAAGTGTCGTCGGCACCAGACAACTGGTTAATGCGAAACGCGCAGCTCCTTGCGGGGCTGCGCGTTTCTAAGTATTATAGAAGTTTAGTTTTTATTCCTTCTACAGGGCATTAGATCACACCCTGCGCCATCATGGCGTTGGCTACCTTGATGAAGCCTGCCACGTTGGCACCCTTCACGTAGTCGATGTAGCCGTCGGGGCGTGTGCCGTACTTCACGCATGAGGCGTGAATGTTTTGCATGATGCTCTTGAGCTTCTTGTCCACCTTCTCGGCACTCCAGCCCAGCTTGTAGCTGTTCTGTGTCATCTCAAGACCTGATACCGATACACCACCGGCATTGGATGCCTTACCGGGTGCATACAGCAACTTGGCCTCCTGGAAGGTCTCAACGGCTTCGGGTGTAGAGGGCATGTTGGCACCTTCTGATACGGCGATGCAGCCATTGGCCACGAGAGCGCGGGCGTGCTCGCCATTGAGCTCGTTCTGTGTGGCGCAGGGGAGTGCGATGTCGCCCTTCTCATACCAGGGAGCTGCACCGGCCACGTATTTGCAACCATACTTCTCGGCATATTCTTTGATACGTCCGCGACGTACGTTCTTCAGCTCCATGATGAAGGCAAGCTTCTCCTCGTCGATGCCTGCGGGGTCGTAGATGTAGCCGTTAGAGTCGCTCATGGTGACGGGCTTGGCACCCAGCTGGATGCACTTCTGCACGGTAAATTGAGCTACGTTGCCCGAACCGCTCACGAGGCATACCTTGTCCTTGATGTCGATGCCGCGTGTCTTGAGCATCTCTTGCAGGAAGTAGATGTTGCCATATCCGGTAGCCTCGGGACGGATGAGCGAACCGCCGAAGTCGAGTCCCTTACCTGTGAGCACACCCTCGAAGTTGCGGGTGAGCTTCTTGTACATACCGAAGAGGTAGCCTACCTCACGGGCACCCACACCGATGTCTCCGGCAGGTACGTCCATCTCGGCACCGATATTGTGCCAAAGCTCAGTCATGAAAGCTTGGCAGAAGTGCATCACCTCGTTGTCGCTCTTGCCCTTGGGGTCGAAGTCTGAGCCACCCTTAGCACCACCCATGGGAAGTGTGGTGAGCGCGTTCTTGAAGGTCTGCTCGAAAGCGAGGAACTTCAGTGTGCTGAGGTTTACTGAGGGGTGGAAACGAAGACCGCCCTTGTACGGACCGATGGCATTGGAGTGCTGCACACGGTAGCCCATATTGGTCTGCACCTTACCCTTGTCGTCGACCCATGTGACGCGGAAGGTCACGATACGGTCGGGCACGCAAAGGCGCTCTACCAGATTGGCGGCCTCAAACTCGGGGTGCTTGTTATACTCATCTTCAATGGTTGACAACACTTCGCCTACAGCCTGGAAATAAAGCTCCTCGCCAGGGAAATGCTCTCTAAGTACTGCTAATGTCTCTTGTACTTTCATACTACTAATACCTATTTAATTTCGTTTTCGGGATGCAAAGATACATATATTTTGTGAGATTATGAATAAAACGCAAGAAAAAACTATAAATAAATGATAAATTGTAATTTTAGTTTTGTTTTGCGTAAACTTTTGTTATCTGAATGGTGGTTTTTGCGAATTATTGTCATTTATGGTGGCCGTTTGGCAGATTATTGTTACTTTTGTGACGTGATTCATCATAAATATGACATTATGAACAGACTTTCCGTTTCCCGTATCGCCTCCTTGCCCACTATTGCTGCCGACGTGCCTGTTATGCTCGACGCTATGGGCGTAGCCTTTAGTCCCATTGCTACGGTTAACTGGCCCGCTGAGTATCCTTACTGCCCAGAGGCTGCTTTCCGCGCGGCTTGGTGCCCCGAGGGGTTGGTGCTCCACTATCGTGTGAACGAACAGAGTGTGCGTGCCCACTATGCAGAGGATGGAGGCAAGGTATGGACCGACTCCTGCGTGGAGTGTTTCGTCCGCAACGCTGACGATGATACCTATTATAATATAGAGTGTAATTGTATTGGTACGTTGCTTGCCGCCTCAGGCAATGGCCGTCACAATCGTGTGCCTGTGGCTCCCGAGTTGCGCAGTGCTGTGTTGCGCTGGACCTCATTGGGTAGTGAAGCGTTTGAGGAACGTATGGAGCCTACAACATGGGAGGTGGCCTTGGTAATTCCTGTACAACTCTTTGCGGCTCATCCTCTTCGTCTCGAGACAGGAACCCTGCTTCGTGCCAATTTCTATAAGTGTGGCGACGAACTCAGTGTACCGCACTTCCTTTCGTGGAATCCTATTGAGGTGGCAGAGCCCGACTTCCACCGTCCCGAATACTTCGGCGAATTGGAACTGATGTAATCATAAACCGATGGTAAATACAATGAAAACACCGAAACGACTTTTCGTGGCCACAGCCCTTATGGCATCGCTCATGGGCGGTAAGGCTACAGCGCAGGAGGCTGCAAGCTATGTCCCTTCCGAAGAGAACTTGAAGGCACGTCAAGAGTTTGCCGACTGCAAACTCGGCATCTTCATCCACTGGGGCATATACAGCATGTTTGCCCAGGGCGAATGGTACATGACCAATGCCAATATCAATCACCGCGAATATGCCAAGGCTGCCTCGGCCTTCTATCCCATACGGTTCAATGCACAGGAGTGGGTGTCGGCCATCAAGGCCGCAGGAGCCAAGTACATCTGCTTCACTTCGCGCCATCACGACGGCTTCTCCATGTGGGATACTGAGCAGTCGGCCTACAACATCGTCGATGCCACGCCCTTTGGTCGTGATGTCATCAAGGAGTTGGCCGATGAGTGTCATCGTCAGGGCATCAAACTCCACTTCTACTACTCGCATATCGACTGGACTCGCGATGACTATCCTGCCGGTCGCACTGGCCGCGGCACAGGCAAGGACCTCACGAAGGCCGACTGGCCTGCCTACTATGCCTTTATGAACCGTCAGCTCACCGAGCTCCTCACCAACTACGGCGAGGTGGGTGCTATATGGTTCGATGGCGTGTGGGACCACGATCAAGATACTGTAACTTTTGATTGGCAACTCGAAGAACAGTATGCCCTCATCCATCGCCTGCAGCCTGCTTGTCTGGTGGGCAACAATCATCACCAGGCACCCGTGGAAGGCGAGGATATACAAATCTTTGAGCGTGATCTCCCAGGAGAGAACAAGGCAGGACTCTCGGGTCAATCCATCAGCCGTTTGCCCTTGGAAACCTGCCAGACGATGAATGGTATGTGGGGCTACAAAATTATTGACCAAAATTACAAAAGTCCCGAGACTCTGATCCGCTACCTTGTGAGTACTTCGGGCAAGGGAGCCAACCTGCTGCTCAATATCGGTCCCCAGCCCAATGGTGAGCTCCCTGCGGCGGCTCTCGAGCGCTTGCAGGCGATAGGGGAGTGGACAACTCGCTACGGGGAGACTATTTACGGCACCACTGCGGGTGACATTACAGCCCAGGAGTGGGGCGTGACCACTCGCAAAGGCAACCGCCTCTTTGTGCATATCTTCGACCTTGACACCAAGGAGCTCTTCCTTCCTCTCGACTGCAAGGTAAAGAAGGCCTTCGTGTACGACACCAAGCAATCGTTGAAGATGAAGCGCACCAAGGAGGGCACAACACTGTTTTTTGATGAAGTGCCTTCGGGTGTTGACTACATTGTGGAGTTGGAAACGAAATGAATACTGCAGGAGTAGGATAGGAATCTTTTTTGTGATAAGAATGCTGTCGTAGATTCTGTGTCTCGGTGAAGAAAAGCGAAAGCAGGTCGGTCTGACCTGCTTTCGCTTGTTTGGATTTCTTTCAGGATTAGTTAACTGCTATCTCATCCACAAACAGGAAGGCTCCGTACCCTTTGGCACCATGCCAGTCAGGCATGCAGTGTTCTACGAGTGCCTTGACTTTTATGTAGCGGGCTTTGGTGGTAGTGAACTTCATCTCGTGATGATATATCTGGTTGGGGTTCTTTTCTGTCATGGCAGGATACTCTTCACTGAAAACCTCGGTGTACAGCTCTCCATCTTCTGATACGGAAACGATGAGGCCTCGGGCATCAAATACCCAGTCCCCCTTCTCCACGCATGTGCTGAGCGATACTTGGCTCACCTCTTCAGTCTTTTGTAGGTCTATTACGGCTTCGAAGTCATTGCCCGCAAAACCCAACCAACGTCCTGTGCGGTAGTTGTGGTTGCCCTTCAGACCATCGGTGAGTGTGGGGGCTCCTCCGTAGCTATAGCTGCGGTGGGTTGGCTGAAGTAAGGTTATGGGCTTGGCTGTGGCTTTGTTGAAAGTGATGTCCTCGGAAAATTGGCGTGTGGCGCCACGTTTGCCGATGCCTTTTGCTTTTAATGTGCAGTTGGCCTTGATTTCAATAGGCTTCTTATAAATAGTCGATGTCTCGGTTGGTTCGCTGCCATCGGTGGTGTAGTAGATGGGGCGACCGTCTATGGTGTTGAGCTCGGCAATTATACAGTTGTTTTTCGTATCGGTTGTGAACGTCGCGTTTACGTCAAAGATATGCTTTGCGTAGTTGTAGCCCTTGATGTCGTAGAGCTCGACTAATGGGATGATGCGCTGCTTGAAATCTTCGAAATTCTTGTTCTCAGGCTTGCACCACTGTACTTCGCAAAGGGCTGCCATACGGGGTAGCTCCATATATTCTACGTGAGTGAATGTATGGATATATTCCGTCCATAGGTTGGCCTGCACGCCAATGATGTGTTTCTGCTGTTCGGGAGTGAGCGAGGGGTGCATAGGCTCGTAGTTGTATACGGTCTCTACTGGTACGTAACCGCCGATAGCTAAGGGTTCATCGGCAGTATGCTTCGTTTGGTAATAATCGAAATACATGTAGGTGTTAGGTGACATGATGCAGTTGTGCCCTTTCTTGGCTGCTTCCAGTCCGCCAGAGATGCCGCGCCACGAATGTACGGTAGCTGTAGGTGCCAGTTCGCCTTCGAGTATCTCGTCCCAACCGATAATCTTGCGCCCCTTGCTGTTGAGGAACTTCTCGGCATGTGATATCACGAAACTTTGCAGATACATCTCTGCACTGTGCTTGTCATCATCCTTGAGGCCGAGGGCCTTGATGCGGGCTTGGCATTTGGGACATTTCTCCCATTCTGTCTTAGGGCATTCGTCACCACCTACATGTATGTATTCAGAGGGGAACACTTCTACGATTTCGGTTAGCACATCCTCGATGAATCGGAGTGTGGCGTCATTGCCAGCGCAGAGTACATTTTCAGATACACCCCACATCTTCCACACTTCGTACGGACCACCCGTGCATCCATATTCGGGGTAGGCTGCCAATGCGGCTTGCATATGGCCGGGGAGGTCTATCTCGGGGATTACGGTGATGTGGCGTTCGGCCGCGTAAGCTACGATTTCGCGACAATCATCCTGGGTGTATTGGAAGGGACCGTAGTGTTGCCCGTCATACTTTCCGCTGTTGCGCCCGATAACCGTTTCGCTGCGTTCTGCTGCTATGGTCGATAGCTTGGGGTACTTCTTCATTTCAAAACGCCAGCCCTGATCGTCGGTCAGATGCCAATGGAAACGATTGATGTTATGTAGGGCTAAGATGTCGATGAAACGCTTTATGGAGTCTACGGTGAAGAAGTGACGTGACACGTCAAGATGGGCACCGCGATAACTAAATCGGGGGTAATCATTTATTTCTACCGCAGGTAGCTTGGCTTTGCCTTTTGTCACGGGGAGTGCCTTGCGCAATGTTTGTATTCCATAGAATACACCGGCAGGTGAAGCTCCGATGATTGCTATTCCGTCGGCATTTACTGTCAGTTGATAGCCTTCGGGGTTATCGCCGATATTGTCTATAGATAACGTGATGGCTTTATTGCTTGACTGGTTGGTAATTGGTAGGTCAAGTCCCACCTTCTCTTTGATATATTCGGCCAGGAATGTGGCATTTTGCTTCATCTCCTCATTGCTTTGGTATGTGATGGCGACTGTTTCGTCAAGGATAAAGCTGGTACCTCCTGTTGTAGTGATTTCTTGGGGTAATGGCACCACCTGATAGTTGGCGGTAGGGGTGTTGTCATTGCAGGCAATCAGTCCGCAACTGAGTAGCAACATGGCTAATGTGTGTCTCTTCATACGTCTTTAGATGTTTGTTAATGATATGCTCGACAAATTTAAGCTTTTTTATTGGTACTCGCAATGCCTCCCACTACTCCTTTTCATAGTGCTTGAAAACAGTGCACCTCTTCTTTGTGTTTCTAAAAAAATGACGTAAATTTGCACTTTAGTTGGTTTGTAAGACTATAACTATATACAGCTATGAATACAAAAGCAAGATTGATTGTAATGAACTTCCTGGAGTTTGCAGTCTGGGGAGCTTACCTCACCTCTATGGGCGGCTATCTGGCCAAGGTGGGGCTGGCCGAGAATATCGGTTGGTTTTACTCGGTACAAGGTTTCGTGTCGCTTTTCATGCCGGCACTCATAGGCATTGTGGCCGACCGCTTTGTACCGGCTCAGAAGATGCTCGGTATCAGCCATCTGTTGGCGGGTACATTTATGGCGATGGCGGGATATATGGGTATGTCGCACGGCGATAGTGTGGCGTTCGGTCAGATATTCCCCTTCTACGCACTCAGCGTGGCCTTCTTCATGCCTACCTTGGGACTCTCCAACTCGGTGTCATACTCGGCACTCGACCGTGCGGGACTTGATACCGTGAAGGCTTTTCCGCCTATCCGCGTATTTGGTACTATTGGCTTTATCGTGTCAATGTGGATTGTCGACCTCATGGGATTCCAGCATGGTTACGAGCAGTTTTTCGTGAGCGCCCTATGGAGCGTGGTGCTCGGTGCCTATGCCTTCACTCTGCCTCCCTGTGCCGTCAATAAGGGCAAGAAGTCGGAGTCTGTGATCGATGCCCTCGGCTTGCGTGCTTTTGCCCTGTTCAAACAGAAGAAGATGGCCATCTTTTTCATCTTCTCCATGCTGCTGGGAGTTTCGCTACAGATAACCAATGGTTATGCCAATCCTTTCATTTCAAGCTTTGCGGGCATTGCCGAATATGCCGACTCGTTTGCTGTGGAGCATGCCAACATCCTGATATCGCTCTCGCAGATTTCTGAGACACTCTGTATACTGCTTATCCCCTTTTGCTTGAAACGTTTCGGCATCAAGAACGTGATGCTCATCGCCATGTTGGCCTGGGTGCTCCGCTTCGGTTTCTTTGCTGTGGGCAATCCTGGTAGTGGCGTATGGCTTTTCGTGCTGTCAATGATTGTATATGGCGTGGCGTTCGATTTCTTCAACATTTCGGGTTCGCTCTTTGTTGATAAGGAAACGGACATGAATATTCGATCCAGCGCCCAGGGTCTCTTCATCATGATGACCAACGGCTTCGGAGCCACTGTCGGTACGCTGAGTGCTCAGGCTGTGGTCAATGCGGTGGTCTACTCGAAGGACACGCCTATGGCGCAGATGGCTGGATGGGAGACGGTATGGTATATCTTTGCAGGCTATGCCCTCGTGGTGGCTATACTATTTGCCCTCATCTTCCGTTATAAGCATGTGAAGGAATAATATGAAAGTCGAACTCAAAGTGCAGGACCTGCTGCAGAAGGCAACGAACGATAAGTTCTATATCGCTCTGCTGCATGAGCGTGAAGGCAACCGCAGCCTACCCATCTTGGTGGGCTTGCTCGAGGCGCAGGCTATTGCCATGTACCTCAAGGGTGTTGCTACAGAACGTCCAATGCTCCATGATTTGCTGGCAGGAATGGCCGATGCCTTCTCCATACGCATTCAGGAAGTATATATATATAAGGTAAAGGCAGGCGTATTCTACTCCTATCTGGTGTGTGAACAGTATGGGCAGACGATTAATGTGGATGCCCGCACTTCTGATGCTATTGCTATTGCCCTGCACCAAGGTCGCCCCATCTACATTGATGAGGAACTGCTCAATACGCAGTGTATGCGCGATGAGGGTGGGGGAGCCTACTCCATGCCTATCACCGTGATGAATACTGAGGTGCTGCGTAGCGTACTGCAGACAGCTATCGAACGCGAAGACTATGAACTTGCCGCTCACCTGCGCGATGTGATACGAGAAAGAGAGGAGAATAATAATTCATAACTACAAACGTGCATTTATTTTACACACCCGACATTACTACCACCCTCGAATTGCCCCAAGAGGAGGCTGCCCACGCATTGCGTGTGCTGCGTCTTACCGAAGGCGCTGAGGTGACGCTAACTGATGGCAATGGCTCGTTTTACCGTGCCGAGATAGATGTTGTCAGCGGCAAACGATGCTATGTGCGCATCGTAGAGACTACTACACCCAATCCCCTTTGGCAGGGACATTTGCATTTGGCACTCGCTCCTACGAAGAATATGGATCGCATCGAATGGTTTGCCGAGAAAGCTACCGAGATTGGGGTCGATGAAATCACCTTCCTTGACTGCCGATTTTCGGAGCGCAAGGTGGTGAAGACCGAGCGCGTAGAGAAGATACTTGTGTCGGCCATGAAGCAGTCGCTCAAGCCCACACTGCCACAGCTCAATCCCATGACCCCGTTCATGAAGTTCATAGCACAGCCTTTCACTGGGCAGAAATTCATCGCCCACTGTTATGAGGGCGAGAAAGAACCGCTCATGCAGGCTCTTACCCCTGGCGAAGATGCCCTCGTGCTTATCGGCCCCGAAGGCGACTTCAGTCCCGAAGAGGTAGAGGCGGCTATCGTCCACGGTTTCCGCCCCATCACTTTGGGTAAGTCGCGCCTGCGCACTGAAACGGCTGCCCTGGTGGCGGTACATATGATGAACATAGTGGCCTCCCCTAACCCCTCCCAAGGAGGGGGACTCCAAGAACTTGAAAATGAAATGTAATTAACAATATTGATAATATAAGCGCTTCCGCGATGCCCGAATCACCCCTCCTTGGGAGGGGCAGGGTGGAGGCCTCAGCACTTATGCGTTATTTCATCACCCTTTCATACGAAGGCACCAACTACCATGGCTGGCAGATACAGCCCAACGGCATCTCCGTGCAGGAGGTCTTGACCGAGGCACTCACCATGCTCCTGCGTGTGGAGACCCCTGTGGTAGGTGCGGGTCGCACCGATGCCGGTGTACATGCTCTAAAGATGATTGCTCACTTCGATTCCGAGCAGCAGGTCGACAGCCTGCGCCTTGCCGATAAGCTCAATCGCATACTCCCTCCCGATATTGCCGTGCAGGGGGTGCAGCCTGTATGCGACGATGCTCATGCTCGCTTCAGTGCCACCTCACGTACGTATCACTACTACGTGTCTACAGCCAAGGACCCCTTCAATCGTCATCGTGCCATGCGTCTTTTTCATACACCCGACTTTGAACGGATGAACGAGGCTGCCTGTTGTCTCTTTGAGTATACCGACTTTACCAGTTTCAGCAAACTCCATACCGATGTAGCTACCAATAATTGCCGTATTATGCAGGCCCATTGGGAGCAAGTGGACGAGTACGAGTGGCGCTTTGTCATTCAGGCCGATCGCTTCCTGCGTAATATGGTACGGGCTGTCGTGGGCACCTTGCTTGAGGTAGGCCGTGGCAAGATGAGTGTCGGCGAATTTTGTCGTGTGATAGAGAAGAAAGACCGCTGCAGTGCTGGAACCTCGGTCCCGGCCCATGCACTTTTTCTTGTAGATGTCACCTATCCTGAAGGATTTTTTGTTGAAGGTTAAGCGGTTGATGGTTAACAGAAACTGCACTACACATTAAACACTGAACAAGAAATGTGGTTAGCATTAGCTTTTCTTTCTGCCGCTTTGCTCGGCCTTTATGATGTGAGTAAGAAGCAGGCTTTGCGCGACAATGCCGTCATTCCTGTACTTTTTCTTAATACGTTGTTTTCGTCGCTCATCTTCCTGCCTTTTATCCTGTTATCTGCAACCACGGGTGTACTCAACGATACGATGCTACACGTACCCGTTTGCGGTTGGGAGGTGCATAAGTACATCATCATCAAATCGTTTATTGTGCTGGGCTCTTGGCTCTTCGGTTATTTTGGTATGAAGAACCTACCCATTACCATCGTTGGCCCTATCAATGCTACACGTCCAGTAATGGTGCTGTTGGGTGCATTGCTCATCTTTGGCGAGCGCCTCAATGGTTATCAGTGGGTAGGTGTGCTGCTTGCTATGGTGTCGTTTATGCTGCTGAGCCGTAGTGGGAAGAAAGAAGGTATCGACTTCCGCCATAATCGTTGGATATACTTTGTTGTACTCTCTTCGCTGCTTGGTGCTGTAAGTGCGCTATACGATAAGTTCCTTATGCAGCGGTTCGATAGTATGGTTGTGCAATCGTGGTTTACCATCTATCAGTTTTTTATTATGGGATTCGTACTTTTAATATTATGGTATCCCAAACGTCGACAGAGTACTTCATTTCATTGGTCGTGGGCCATACCACTCATCTCTGTATTTCTTTCTGTGGCCGACTTTGCTTACTTCACCTCTTTGGCGCAGGATGATTCGCTTATCTCTGTTGTTTCCATGGTACGCCGTGGTAGCGTAGTGGTGTCATTTCTTTGTGGTGCCCTGCTTTTCCGTGAAAAGAACCTGCGCAGCAAGGCGGTAGACCTCGTACTCGTACTCCTCGGCATGCTCTTCCTCTATTTAGGGTCGCGTTAGTTGAAATATGTGAGAACCTGGTATCCGCATATCCTTTAGAATGGATAGCCTACGGCGAAGTGGAAGCAGAGGCCTTTACCGAAGTGGGGTACATTGTAGTAGCCGTGCTTGCTGGTAGCGTAGGGGATGTGGATGGGAATACCCATGTCGGCACGGAGCACGAGGATGCGGAGGTTGTAGCGCAGGCCTATGCCGGTGCCTAAGGCGATATCGCGCCCTAAGGTGTTCCATCGGAATTGCGCACCGGGACGCATCTCATCGTTCCGTAGCAACCAAACGTTGCCGGCATCTACAAAGAGTGCCCCGTTCAGTTGGGCGATGAGTGGAAAGCGCCATTCGATATTGGCTTCCAGCTTGAGGTCGCCTGTGTGGTCGATGTAGGCATAACGGCCGCTCGAATGGTAACTGCCTGGCCCTATACTGCGGAGAGGGAAGGCACGCAGGTCGTTGGCTCCACCAACATAGAACTGTTCGCTGAATGGGGATACACGGCTGTTCCCATAAGCATATACAGCACCGGCAATAAGGCGGGTGGCGAGGGTGTGACGTGCTGAGAGGTGATAGTAACGGCAGGCTTCAACGGAGCCTTTGATGAACTGGGCGAAGGGGGTGCCGAGGAGGGTCTTCCCGTGCTCGCTGAGCTTATGCCCGGTGGTGGCATAGATAAGTGAGGTGGCTGCACCTGCCGAGGTGAACGAGAAGGTGAGCTTGGAGGTGTTGTAGACACCTGATAGGTTATTGCTTTTGATGGCGCTGTTGTCGTAGGTGGCTGTGTAGGAGAGGGCGGGGATGAATTGGTCGCGGAAGGAGAGGCCGATGATGGGGTTCGCGGTCATCACGGAATCGAACCGATGGGTAGTCTTCTCCAATGTGTTGAAGGTGAGGCGGAAGGGGGTGACACTGTGGGTGAGGTGGTCGGAGCTGGAGAAGGCATAGGTGAGGTTCCCGCCAAAGGCCAGCATACGGAAGAAGCCTCCTCGGTTGAGCCAGTCGACATAGAGGCGCGAGGTGGTAGATACGGGGTGCTGGTAGTGATAGTGGTAGCCGACAGGAAAAAGTAGCTGGGGAACTGACATCGAGATGTCGGCACCCAGCTCAAAGGAGTTGACCACCGAACCTTCGCGGCGTAGCGCACGATTGGTTTGCCACTCGTACGAGCCTTTCAAGCGGAGCTGTATGACCTCGGCCATACGGAAGAGGTTCTTGCGCGAGAGGCCTACGACTGTACCTGGACCTATCTGGTCGTTACTCTTGGCCGTTAGGTTGGTCTCCAGGGAGAATTCGTAGGGAGGCTCCAATAGACTGCTGATGTATACGTCCAGCGTATCGCTCTTCCAAATGCTGTCGCGTGGTATGTAATTGATGCTTACACCATTAAAGATGCCCAAGCGGTTGAGCTCGCGCTGTGTGGCATCCTGCTCGGTTGGCGAGTAGGTGCTGCCGCGTAGGTGCCCTAATCGGGAGCGTATCAATGCTTGGCGTATCGGAGGGCGCTTGCCGGCATATAGGTAGGTGAAGAGGGGGGTGGAGAGTGTGTCGGTAAGTGGCTCGTTGGGCTCGTTACGAACGGCAAAATAGGTGCGCCCTATGTGCCAGGGGCGGGTGACGTAGGCTGGCAATGTCTCGCGTGGCTCGATGCGCAGTTGGGCCTGCCCTTGGTGTAGGGTGGTATCGGCAAGGATGGTAATCATGTCGGGACGGAAATAGTAGTAGCCGTGCTGACGGAAGAGGTTGAAGAGGCGGTTGCGCTCACCGCTCAGCGTAGTGTAGCTCAGCTGATCGCCTTGGTGTAGGAGGCGATCGGCCGATGTGGAGCGTAGGAGGCTGTCCATTGGGACGGTAAAGTTGCGGTACTCCACTTGCCCGTAGCGTAAGGGAGTGCCCAGTTGCATCGTGTAGGATAGCTCGGCCTTCTTCGGACTTTTGAGCGTGTCGATATGGTACATGACATCGCTTCCGAAATAGCCATAGTTTCTCAGCGTATTATTGGCTACTTCAGCTCTGAGTTCGGGATTGACAGTAGAGATGAGTATGGGTTGTGAGGCGAAGGTCTTGAAGAGCCAGCGGCGCAGTCCGACGCTGTCGTCAACAAAGGCATTGTATGCCCACAAACCGATAGGGAGGGGTATGCGGTAGCGCGAACTGCCCAGCAGGGCGTTGTTGGGTGGCGACACGAAGGCTACCTTGGCTTCGGCTATGGCCTTGTCGCGTAGGGGAGTGTAGGGGGCATCTATCACTTCAATGGAGCGGGTACCTGTATAAAGTAGTTCGCCTTTGGGGAGTCTACTCACGGTGGAGCAGGAACCGAACAACATGGCTGCAATGAGCATATATGTGAGGTCTCGGTTGTTCATCGCCTATAGTTTCAGTTTTCTCAATTGTCTGCGGTAGGCATATCCTACGCCAGTTTCACGGATTTCGCCTTCGAGGATGCTCTCATAGTTCTTGTCGTAGAAGAAGCGCAAGTATTGGCTACCATTAGGCACTATGCGCCATTCTATGCTGATGTTGTCAATGATGGCATCGCTCTCTATGCGTTCATTGCTGGTGGTGACACTGCCTCCTACGACTATGCGTATGCGGTCGTTCCACAGACGCTTGGCTATACTGAACGAATAGTCGGTGCGGGTGCTTACGCCACTCACGCCATCCTGCAATGGTTCTATCCCTACGCTGACGTCTACTGTTCGAAAGGCATCGCGCGAAATGTTGTCGAGTTGCGACTGCAGAAATCCCATCAGAGCGGTATTCATCAGGTTCCCTGTACCACCTTCGCCGAGGTATAGACCGGTGGTGAGAAGGGCTACGGCAAGCTTGCTGCGCTCGTCGGGTGAGAGGGCGGCAAGTGTGTTTTGCATCGATGCGCTCTCGGGTGCTGTGAGGGTGAATTGCAGGCCCAGCTTGTTCATCGTGTCGGTGAGGGTGATGCCCGTCAGGAACAGTACCGACTGAGGTGAGCCGTCAAGGGTGACCGAGGCCCTGATGCGGTCTTCGGCTACGATGTTGAGCATAGGATTGGTGGCATTGCCCGACCATTGCACGGTACTGCCTGGGCGTATGCTCATCTGATGTACGTGTAGCAGAGGGATGTTCATGTTTAGCGTGCCTGTCTCGATGGTGTATTTCCCTGATAGGCGCAGCCCGCTGGCAGGGATGTATTGTAGGTTCAGGTTGCCGCCACCTTGCAGGTTGCCGGTGTTTTGTCCGCTGCCACCTAGCAGTATCTCCAACTGCACTGTCGGGTCAATATCGATGTTCAGATCCATGGAGAATCCATAAGGGACGTAGTACCGGACCGCTGTAGGGGTGGCGTTTCTCTCTTGTTGGGTAAAGTTGGTGAAGGTGACCACATTGTCAATCTGGTTGCCCGAGGTGAGTATGGCATCCTTATATATATAATGTATGTACGAACCTGTGCGTAGTTTCAGGTTCCCGGTGAGCGAAAGTGCGTCGTAAGGGCCGTCGATGGCTACCTCTCCGTTCACGAGGGCACTGCCGTAAAGTATAGACTGGGCAGTACGTCTTTGTAGCAGGTCAACTCCTCGTGCTCTGAGGGTGAGGTGCAGGGTAGGTGTCGTATGCAGCAGGGCGATGTATCCGTTGAGCGTGAGCGGCTGCTTGCTGCTCCCTGGGTATAGAGGCTGGTCAGTAAAGGTGAAGCGTCCCTTGCTGAAGGGTATCGATAGCGTGTCACGTGCCTGTAGCTGTAGGCTGTAGGTGGGTAGCGTGTAGTGTAGGTCGGTGAGGGTGAGTGTACCCGAGAGATGGTTGGGGGAGAAGTCGTCGGCCCATACGGCCACAGCCTGTAGCGAGGTGTTCAGTTGCATGGTGGGGGTGCTCCAGGTCAGTCGTTCCGACTGTAGAGTGGCGTGTACTATCCCTTTGGTGTAACGGGCTGCGAGTGAGGCACTGCGGGCACTTGCTCCCTTTGCCGAGAAACCGCTCACAGTAACTTGGGCGGTTAGTCCGTGGTGGGTCTCGCGTAGGGTGCCCTGTATCATGTCGTAGTCGATGCCTATGAGCGACAGATAGTGGCTCACGGGATTGTCGGTGCCTACTGATAGCTCGGCGGAAATATCCGACTGGTAGTGGGTGTAGGCGATGGCAGCCGTATCGGCAGGGAGTTGCCATTGCCAAGGGAATCCCATGGTGTGTGCTCTGATGGCAAGTTGAAGGTCGCTCGACTGCATGCCCAGTGCCAATGAGTCGGCCGAGAGGTCGAGGTGAAGTGCCAGATCCTGCGGATTGGTCGTTCGGGTGGGCGTGCTGAGTGTGATGCCATACATACGTCCGTGCAGTGAGTAGTAGGTGGGGTCGGCATGCAATGTCAGGTTGCACTGGAATGCAGGGTGCAGCTCTTCGCTTGTCAGTTGTAGACCTTTCAGGTCGATGTCGGCGACGTTGGCATGAAGATGAGCCTCGATGCTCTCCTCGGTAAATCGGGCGGTACCGTTCAGGTGCAGGCGCATCAATGTGTCGGCATAGCTGACTGTAGTGTGTAGTTGGCGGTCGTCGAGGGTTGCTTGTACCGTAGCATTGGTGAGCGTATGCCCGTCCCATTGCAGAGAATCTATGTGCAGGTGGGCATCTATGGAGGTGTTGTTGTCTTGAGGGTCGAACCCTCTGCCCGTGATTGCAGTTTGTAGAGTGGCAGTGTGCAGGGTTCCTTGCGGCCACAGCTGCCGTATGTCAAATGTATGCGTCGCTGCCGTCAGACTATAGCTCTGTGTGCTGGGCCTATAGCCGCCGTCCAGCGTTATGCCGCCATCGTGGATATGCAGGTATAACTGTGTGTGCAACGTATCGGTGGCATAGTATGCGGTACCTCGTAAGGCAATGCTGTCTGGTATCGCAATGGGAGACTTCAAAGTTGCAGTCAGTGGCTCCAACTCCCAGGTGCGGGCATCGAGGTTGAGGCTCGCTCTTCGCAGTCGGTTGTCGTCAATGGCAAGGATATTTCCGCTTATTGCTATGTCAAGAATCGATGGCCATGATACTTCACATTGCTCTACATGCAGCGTGTCGGGCGTACCGTTTACGGCCAATGCTATTTGGATTGGCGAAGTGTTCTCTAATGTTCCTATAGTGGCGATGACTTTACTTGTCGTAGGACTGGATGGAGTGAACATTTTGAGCAGGTCCGTCATGTCGGTGTTCCCTATAGTTGCTGCTACCATACCTTCTATGCTACCGTCGTCGCTTAGTCGGGCATGTCCGGAGAAGGATGACTCTTCGGTGCGGAAACTGAGGTAGGGTAGCTCTACCATATTCTCGGTGAGGAGTAGCGTGAGCGCCCCTTCCCGTAGCCTTATGCCTCGCTTTTCAGTGAAAGTGAGGGCGGTGAGTACGGCACTGGTGGCTGTCGGCGAGTGGCGTACGGAGTCGATGTGCATGGCCATCTTCGTCAACTGCCATTCATGGTTTGCGTCCTTATAGCTGAGCGTGCTCTCGTCGAGACTGATGTGCCCGATGCACAAGGTCAGGGGCAATGTCTTTTTTTCGCTGTTGCTCTGCGACTTTCCTTGCTGTTGCGTCAGAGCCACCGCACAGCCGGTGAGAGCAATGTCATCTACTGTCAGGTGCCACTCACGCCACGCATAATGTATGGCATCCAGATGCAGACGGCGTATGTCGCCATCGATACGTAGCGCAGTCATCAGCGTGTCGGTATGCAGAGTCACTCCCTCCAACGTGAGGTGGTGAGCTATCACCTGTCCCTTCAGCAGTGAGCGCAGGCCAATATGGGTGTCCACATGCTCTACTGCCAGCAGTGAGTCTATTTGCACGTCATTTGCCTCTATGCGTAGTGGCCATCGCAGGCGCACCTCTTTGGCCTGTATGCTGCGTCCGCTTAGCTCTGATAGTTGGTGCATGGCCCATTCCCGCCCTATCTGCTGTGTGACAGGGAGGTATAGTAGCATCACTACACATACGGGCATCAGCAGCAGTACTACGATTCCTGCTGTCAGCCATCGGAGTATTCTCTTCATATTTGGAGACTGTATCTTGACTTCCGAAACAGCCGAAAAATATGTAATGTTTAGGTTGATGGAAAATAAAAGTGGATAAATAATTTTGTTCTACACTTGGTTTGCACTATCTTTGCCGTCCTATTAATTAAGGTAAAGAGATGAGTAACAATACACGCGAAAATTTTGGTAGTAAGATAGGGGCTGTGCTTGCTGCAGCAGGCTCGGCCGTGGGCTTGGGCAATATCTGGCGTTTCCCTATTGAGGTGGGTACGAACGGTGGTGCAGCTTTTATCATCGTGTATATAGGCTGTGTGTTGCTGATGGGCATACCCATCATGATGAGTGAGTTTCTCATCGGTCGCCATACGCAGGCCAATACGGCCGGGGCTTACCGTATGCTGGCTCCTGGCACACCGTGGCGATGGGTGGGCCGCTTGGGGGTACTCTCGGGTTTCGTGATATTGAGCTACTACTCGGTAGTGGCAGGCTGGACGGCCGAGTATACGGTGTTGGCTATCGGTAACTACTTTGACGGAAAGACTACGGCCGATTTCCCCCAGATATTCAATCAGTTTGTGAGCAATCCATGGCTGTCGGTATTCTGGATGCTGGCTTTCATGCTTATCACTCACGTTATCGTGGTACGTGGCGTAAAGAGTGGCATCGAGAAGTTTTCCAAACTGATGATGCCTGCCCTGTTTGTCATTCTCATTGTATTGGCTATCTGCTCGGTAACGCTACCGGGTGCCTCGCAAGGTCTTGAGTTCCTGCTCAAGCCTGACTTCAGTAAGATTACCGGTACGGCGGTGCTGAGGGCTATGGGACAGGCGTTCTTCTCGCTCAGTTTGGGCTTGGGTTGTCTGTGTACCTATGCTTCATATTTCAACCGTGAGACTAATATCGGAAAAACGGCCTTGAGCGTTTCGCTCATTGATACGATGGTGGCCATCATGTCGGGCTTCATCATCTTCCCTGCCGTGTTCAATGCCGGTTATATGCTCGACCGTAGCGATATAGGCCCTTCGTTGCTCTTCATTACCATGCCTAATGTCTTCGGACAGGCCTTTGGCAGCATTCCTGCGTTGGCCTATCTGGTGTCGGTGCTCTTCTATTTCCTGCTGATGCTGGCTGCGCTCACCTCTACTATCTCAATGCACGAGGTGGTCACTGCCTATGTGAGTGAAGAGTTTGCTATGAGTCGTCGCAAGGCGGCTACTATTGTCACCATCGCCTGTTCGGTGGTGGGTGTGCTTTGTGCCTTGTCGTTCGGTCCGTTCGAAGGGGTTAAGATATTTGGCATGACAATCTTCGATTTCTTCGACTATGCGGCATCCAATATTATGTTGCCTGTAGGCGGTATGCTGATAGCCATCTTTACGGGTTGGTATCTCGACAAGAAGATTGTGCGCGATGAGATTACCAATAAAGGGACTCTGCGTGCTCGCTACTTGCCTGTGGTGATATTCATACTCAAGTATATTGCTCCAGTAGCCATTGCCTGCATCTTGCTGGGGCAGTTGGGGCTATTTTGATTATAGCTGCAGTATTGTGCATGGGGCTTGCTGTCTAAGGATGGCAGGCCTTTTTCTGTGTGCATTTACAAACGATTGTTAATCGGTGGGGCACAATGTTAATTTGTAGTAAATTATAGCTCTCAGAAGGTGCGATTCGTAGGAAAAGCTATTATATTTGCAGCGTGAAGTTTGAACACTTGATAAGTTAAATGAGTGAATTAATTAACCTAAAAGGATAAAGTAGTTATGAAATCGACAATCAAGAAAATTTTCGGCTATTCAGCTTTGATGCTTGGCAGTGCTTTCGTAGCAGGCGTTACAACCTATATGCTGATGGAGAAGCATGCGGGTAAAGAGGCGGTGGTAGCTGTGCAACAAGACAGTAGCTATGCCATGCCTACGGCTTTGTTTGACAATAAGCCTGCACAACCTATAGACTTGACTGGAGCGGCAGAGAATTCTTTGCACGCAGTAGTGCATATCAAGTCGACCCAATTGGGAAAGACGCAGACGGTGCAGCAGATGCCCGACCTTTTCGACTTTTTCTTTGGCGATGGTATGGGGCGCCAGCAGCAGGTGCGCACACAGCCTCGTGTGGGCTTCGGCTCGGGAGTCATCATATCAGAAGATGGCTATATCGTGACTAACAACCACGTGATTGACGGTGCTGATGAGATAGATGTGAAACTCAACGACAACCGTGAGTTCAAAGGCAAGCTGATTGGTACCGACCCTAATACCGACTTGGCTTTGGTGAAGATTGAGGGTGACGACTTCCCTACCATTCCTATAGGAGACTCTGACGCTCTGAAGGTAGGCGAATGGGTACTGGCCGTGGGTAATCCCTTCAACCTTACTTCTACGGTGACTGCCGGTATCGTGAGTGCTAAGGCCCGTACATTGGGCGTATACAATGGAGGTATAGAATCGTTCATTCAGACCGATGCTGCCATCAACCAAGGTAATAGTGGTGGCGCTCTGGTCAACGCACGTGGTGAACTGGTAGGTATCAATGCCGTGTTGTCATCTCCTACAGGAGCTTATGCCGGTTACGGGTTTGCTATCCCCACCAGTATCATGACCAAGGTGGTGGACGACCTGAAGGAGTTTGGTACCGTGCAACGAGCCATCCTCGGTATCAGTGGTCACGACTTGGGCGACGAGCGCACCAAGGATAAGGACTTGGGCACAGTGGAAGGTGTATATGTGGCTGAAGTGACTGACGGAAGCGGTGCCAAGGCTGCTGGTATTGAACCGGGCGACGTAATCGTGAAGATTGCCGGAAAGAAGGTGCACAATATGGCTGAGTTGCAGGAGAACATTGCCAAGCACCGTCCTGGCGACAAGGTGAGCGTGACCATCATGCGTGGCAAGAAAGAGAAAGAACTCGATGTGACCTTGAAGAATATGCAGGGCAATACCGAGGTGGTGAAGAAGTTTGACCTCGACATGCTCGGCGCTGCCTTCCAGCCCATCAGCGATGACGTGAAACGCCATCTCGGCGTGAGCTACGGTTTGCAGGTGACAGGCGTAGGCAAAGGTAAGTTTGCCGATGCTGGCATCAAGAAAGGATTTGTAATCCTCAAGGTAAATAGTCATAAGATTACCAGTGAGGAGGATTTGGCCGAGGTACTGAAAGCTGCCAACCAATCGCCCGAACGCGCCCTCTTCATCTCTGGCTACTACATGTCGGGGCGCAGAGCTAACTATGCCGTAGACCTCTCGGATGCAGAAGAGCGATAAGCATCATGTAATAATTCATAATATTCGGCCGTTTCTCCTAAAAAAGAGAAACGGCCGAATACTTTTGTGGCCCTTTTTTATTGATATGTAAAAAAAAAGCACTAATTTTGCAGCTAATTTGGTTTATTGACTGAAATACGTATTTTTCGAAAATGAGACAGCTTAAAATTACAAAGAGTATTACCAATCGCGAGAGCGCTTCGTTGGACAAGTATCTGCAAGAAATTGGTCGTGAAGAGTTGATTACCGTAGACGAGGAGGTAGAACTTGCGCAGCGGATTCGCAAAGGCGACCGCGCAGCATTGGAGAAACTGACCCGTGCAAACCTACGTTTCGTGGTGTCGGTAGCCAAGCAGTACCAGAATCAAGGCTTGAGTCTGCCCGACCTTATCAACGAGGGCAATCTGGGCTTGATAAAGGCAGCCGAGAAGTTTGATGAGACTCGTGGTTTTAAGTTTATCAGTTATGCCGTATGGTGGATTCGCCAGTCTATCCTTCAAGCATTGGCCGAGCAGGCACGTATCGTACGTCTGCCGCTCAATCAGGTTGGTTCGTTGAACAAGATTAGCAAGGCGCTTTCGAAATTTGAGCAAGAGAATGAGCGTCGTCCCTCAGCCGAGGAACTTGCTGAGGAATTGGATATTCCCGTAGACAAGATTGCCGATACCTTGAAGGTGTCGGGTCGTCATATCTCCGTAGACGCTCCGTTTGTTGATGGTGAAGACAATAGCTTGCTCGATGTACTTGTCAATGATGATTCACCTATGGCCGACCGCTCGCTGGTGAACGAGTCTCTCTCGACCGAAATTGATAGAGCACTCTCTACGCTCACAGATCGCGAGAAGGATATCCTGCAGATGTTCTTTGGTATCGGATGCCAGGAGATGACCCTTGAGGAGATTGGTGACAAGTTTGGCCTCACTCGTGAGCGTGTGCGTCAGATTAAGGAGAAGGCTATCCGCCGTCTTCGTCAGAACTCACGTAACAAGTTGCTGAAATCATATTTGGGATAATCCTATTTTTCTTATGCGTACGCGTATGAATAAGTGTAAACTGCTGTTGGTTGTCTTGTTGGGGATGGCCTCGCTTACAACCTTTGCCGCCTCTAAGGATAAGGCCGACGAGCCGAAACGGGTATACATGTATGGCGTGTCGGTCAACTTCAACGACTCGGTAGTGTACATGACCGATGTACAGTATCTTGACAGCATGATAATCAACAAGGATGGCTCTATACAGAACTATACCAATTATTCCATTCAGATGAAGGTATACCTCGAAGGGGTACTCGGTGAAAGCAACCAGACGTGTGCGGTAATCTACTCCGATAACAAGAAGAAGCTGGAGAAACGCTTCGTGAAGATGCGCAAGAGATACCAAACCAACAAAGACAAGCTGCTCAGGCAGATTGGCACTGATGCCTTTCGGTTCCGCAAAGAATAATGAGTCGAGATGAAGTTGCGTCTCCTGCTATATAGGTTTATGTGCACGATGTTTATACTACTGGGTATGGCATCGTGTCATTGGTTATGCCCGGATGAAGAGACCCCGAGGTACGACCGCACCGTATTGGTGTATATGGCAGCAGAGAATAGCCTTTCGTGGGAAGACCCAGATACTAAGTTAGGATTTCACCTGCAGGACATCGATGAAATGTTGCAAGCGGCAGGCGATATTCCCGCTAATAGTCGTTTGCTCGTCTACCTTGACGATACCGAGTTGCCTCGTATACTCTCCATTGAAAAGCAGGATGGTCGTCGACCTATAACCAAAGTGCTGCATAGCTATACGGCTGAGCACAATTCAGGCGATACCGAAACCTTGCGTCTGGCGATGGAGTGGGTGAGCGAGCATTATCCATCATCGAGCTACGGCCTGATATTCTGGTCGCACGGTGATGCTTGGCTCCCCGCTAAAGCGCCGCAGCGTAGCATATGTATCGACAATGAGCGCAACACCTATTCTAATAGCGGTACGAAGATGGATATTGATGCCGTGGCCGATGTGTTGGCAGGTTTCCCTCGTTTCGAGTTCATCATGTTCGATGCCTGTTTCATGCAAGCCGTCGAGGTGGCTTACGAACTGCGTCAGGTAGCCCGCTACATCATAGCCTCTCCTGCCGAGATTCCCAATCCGGGTGCTCCCTATGAGCGTATGGTAGCGCCACTTTTCAGTGTCCCGTTCGATGCAGGGGCCGTAGTTGACGGATATTACAGGGTCTACAATGACAGCGTGATAAGCGTTTTCGGTTATGGCTCTGACCGCTATGGCGTGTCGCTTTCGGCAATCAACTGCGACTACCTTGACGATTTGGCAGCTATGACCGCCGAGATGGTGGTCAAGTATGCGTCAAAAGAGTCGGCTATAAATCTTAACGGCGTACAACGCTATTATCCGCTTTCCAGCAAGTCGCGTCCTGAGTTTCACGACATGAATGGGTATATGCTGCGCTTGATAACCGATGAGGCCGATTATCTCCGTTGGAAAAATGTGTTTGATAGAGCCGTCCCATATGCCAAGTCTACCGCTTGGTGGTACTCCAATGATGCCCGTACACAGTATGTCGATTTGGATGCTTACGGGGGCGTGTCATGCTATGTCCCGCAAGATGCAAGCATCTATTCCAGCCTGAATGCCCAGTTCCGCTCCACTGCTTGGTACACTGCAGCCGGATGGAGTAGGGTAGGTTGGTGAAATCTTCGGGCCCCGTCGCCGAGTCCTTCGAGTTTCACCTTGTATTTACTGCTTTTTATATTACTAAGCACAAATTCTCTTGCGTCAACAATTTCTTCTTGGTTGATATATGCGATGGAATTATTACAACCACGCAACAGAATTGGTACATGCATGTACCGCGCAAAACGCAAGGCTCTGGCAAATCTACCAGAGCCTTGCGTTAGAAAAAATCTCTTTGTCTGATTTTCCTGACGGAGCCTTTCGTTTTCCCTTTCGGGTATACCCTCCACGCCCCGAGGGTATACTGAACAATCTTCGAGGGTCTACCCTTGCGAGTTATTGGGTGAACCCAATATTTATGTTTCCCCTTTTGGGGTTGCAGGTATCGGTAATCGGTTGTAATCTTATGATACATAGAATATTAACTACCGATACCCCCGTTGCGGGGTATCGGTAGTTTCGTGACTTACAACACCGACACCCTACAGACGGGGGTGTCGGTCGTTATGTATCTTATATATAATACTTTACGTGCAATTACCGATACCCGCAACCCCAAAAGGGGAAAACACAATTTTTCTACATAGCTTCCGCTGCAACAACTCACGTTAAGATAAATCAGGAAATGCACTTGCTCTTTCCTGGAAAAGCATGTCCTATTTTCCCGTTTCCACAAGCCAATTCTTAAATCATAAGTACTGATTTAATATTCAAAGCTTGTGAATACTAAATCATAAGCTTTGATTTACTATTCAGTGCTTATGATTTACTTTTTCTAAGTCTTCTCGGTATTTTATGGATTGAGAGAAAGAATTTATCGGGCAGGCGTTTCGATATAATAGGAAGACTGTCTGGTTTGCGATTGTTTGTATCGTCTAGTTACGGCTGATTTGCAATCGGCCGTAGCAGAGTTTCTTCTCTTTACCTTTATGATGACGCGAATTTCCATAAATTACTCGTAAATTCCCGTTAATCGTTGCTTTTCCCTGAGGCCAGCGACCTTCGGTTCCTCCATTTGTAATCAATCGGACTCTCCGACAGGTGCAAAAGGATAGAGGATTAAAAAAGCAAAGAATCAATAGGCATTTTCGGGGATAATTAGTATATTTGCGGTTAATTGCGAATATTTGCTGCACTCGCTGTGAAAGATATTCAAGACCTGCCTTAGCACTTGGCTTGTCCAAGAAGCTTGATATTTCTCGCTCGTTTGTCACTGTATTTGCATAAATACTATATATAATGAGTTAAAGGGTATGGCAAAAAAAGATAATCCAGTAGCAGTAGGTTTTGACAAGGAGTATTACGATTGGATTGCAGAACTGAGCCATCGCTATAGGCAAAGCCAGATAAAAGCAGCTGTTCGAGTAAACGATGAGATGCTCAAATTCTATTGGTCGGTCGGAAAAGATATAGCGGAGCGCCAGTTCGAGAACAAATACGGTTCGCACTTCTATGAAAACTTAAGCCGTGATTTGTCTTCGGCGCTGAACAAGAAGAAAGGTCTCGGGCCAACGAGTCTTTGGTATACAAAGAACTTTTATGATCTCTATTCGCCTCTGTTCAACAATCTTCAGCAAGCTGCTGAAGAATCGGATAGGGGAATTTTTCTGCAAGTTGCTGAAGATTTAGAAATATTGTTTTGTATCCCTTGGTCACACCACCAGAGAATTATTGACAAAGTAAAAGGAGATGCACATAAAGGTCTGTTCTTCGTTCGCAAAACACTTGAGAATCAATGGGGACGTGGCATGTTGGTAAATTTCCTGTCTACCGACCTCTATGAACGCCAAGGTGCTGCACTCACAAACTTCACTGCCACTATGCCAAAGCCCGAGAGCGACTTGGCACAAGAGTATTTCAAAGATCCATATCGTTTTGAATTTGTACAATTAAGAGAGGAGTATTCAGAGAGGGAACTGAAAGATGAGCTGATAGACAAGTTGACACAGTTCCTGATAGAATTGGGTAAAGGATTCTCCTTTGTTGGTCGTGAATATCGTTTGTCGGCAGGAGGAAAAGACAAATATATTGATTTGCTTTTCTACATCATTCCTCTCCATCGCTATTGTGTCATTGAGGTGAAGATAACAGAATTTGACTTTCCCGATATAGGCCAATTGATAGGCTATACTGCTATGGTGGATGAATTGTTGAACACCCCTACCGAAGCTCCATCTATTGGTCTGCTGATTTGTAAGGAAAAGAACAATGTGTTAGCTCGCTATGCTCTGTCTAATGTGAGCACGCCAATCGGTATCTCTCAATATGAACTCTCCCGTCAGCAACTGCCTGTTAACTTGCGAGACAAATTGCCCAGTGAGGAAGATATTGAGAATGGATTGAAGAGAATAGGCAATCTCGGGGATAATTAGTATATTTGCGAATCAAAGTCTGAATGATAAGAAACTTATGGACTATATAGGCGAGAAGGAATTGGACAACAAACTGAATGATTTTAAGAATCATTTGGAGAATGCGGATAGAATGATTCTGTCCGCTAAATTCGGTGAAGGTAAATCGTTCTTTTTGCAGAAGGTGAGAGAAGATGTTGAAAGGTTTTCCGATTATAAGTTCATCACAATATATCCAGTGAATTATGTGGTTGCTCCCAATGAAGACATTTTTGAATATATCAAAAGGGATATTCTCATTCAATTGGCAGAATTGGATTTATTGAGTGGAATTGACTTGGAAAAACTGATCACTTCTATATTCTTTTTTCATGCTATTCTTCATCATTGTTTGCTACTTTCCTCGTTAAATTCAACATAAATGGTCATATCCTCTCCGCAAAAGTTCTCCATAAAAGAAGTCAAATATATTCTAGCGCTTGTTGTCGCTTGATTTACAAGTTGTTCCCTTATAAGAGAATCTTTTGTAAATTTCGCTTTCATTTCTTCTTTTACTTTATTTTCCTCTAAAAGTCTCTCTTCATCTTCAATAAAACTGCGAAGGCGGTTGACACTTTCATATACGCAACTACCATCGCCCCATTTTTTGTATTCACCTGATATTTTTACAGGAGGCAAAACAAAAGTAATGTTGGTTCTACCATCATTATTTGGATTTGACTTGTTACTATAGTCTGATGTAACTTTAATCTTCGAGAAATCTACAGAAGCAGTATAAGTATAGGGCGCAGATTTCCAAACTTCAAATCTATCTAACCAATCAGTTGACCCAATTTTATAATATTTGGTTATGTGTGTTTCGGCTAACACCAAATCACCAACATCTTGTAATTTTGGAACAAAATGTTTCTGTTCCTCTTTGCAAGCATATACCATCATTAGCAAAATGCCAATAATAAAAAACTTTGTCTTATTCGTGCTCATTCGTGCCAATTGCTTTTCCCCTTGGCCAGCGAACTTCGTTTCGTGGGAGACAAAGAGTTATCGTCATCGTTTATGTTACGCCCACTAATGACACGAATCACCACGAATCTCACAACATTTCCTATTTGAGCTTCATGTAATGTTGACCGTTAGCCGTAAATCGCTAAGAGCACAATAGCCATTTCCA
>CAZMZC010000041.1:0-25686 GCA_964570685.1 uncultured Bacteroidaceae bacterium
CGAGAAGCGTATGCTTCAGGAGGCTGTTGACTCACTCTTCGATAACTCTCGTAAGGCTAGCGCAGTTAAGTCTGAGGCTAACCGACCTTTGAAGTCACTTTCAGATTCTTTGAAGGGTAAGCAGGGACGTTTCCGTCAGAACCTCTTGGGTAAGCGTGTCGACTATTCGGCTCGTTCGGTTATCGTCGTTGGTCCTGAGTTGAAGATGGGCGAGTGCGGTCTTCCTAAGTTGATGGCTGCCGAGCTCTACAAGCCGTTTATCATTCGTAAGTTGATTGAGCGTGGTATCGTTAAGACCGTTAAGTCAGCTAAGAAGATTGTAGATCGTAAGGAACCTATTATATGGGATATTCTTGAGTATGTGATGAAGGGCCATCCAGTGCTCCTCAACCGTGCTCCGACACTTCACCGTCTCGGTATCCAGGCTTTCCAGCCCAAGATGATCGAGGGTAAGGCTATCCAGTTGCATCCGTTGGCATGTACGGCGTTCAATGCCGACTTCGACGGTGACCAGATGGCTGTTCACTTGCCTTTGAGCAACGAAGCAATCCTTGAAGCACAGATGCTGATGCTTCAGTCGCATAATATCCTTAACCCTGCCAATGGTGCTCCTATCACCGTGCCTGCTCAGGATATGGTACTCGGTTTGTACTATATTACTAAGTTGCGCGAGGGCGCTAAGGGGCAAGGTTTGACCTTCTACGGTCCCGAAGAGGCACTTATTGCCTACAACGAGGGAAAGGTAGATATCCATGCTCCGGTGAAGGTACTAGTTAATGACCTTGACGAGAACGGCAACATCGTGAAGATGATGCGTGAGACCTCTGTAGGTCGTGTCATCGTTAACGAAATCGTTCCCGATGAAGTTGGTTACCTCAACACCATCATTTCTAAGAAGTCCTTGCGCGATATCATCAGCGACGTAATCAAGAAGGTCGGTGTTGCTCGTGCAGCAGAGTTCCTTGATGGTATCAAGGACCTCGGTTATAAGATGGCCTTCCAGGGTGGTCTGTCGTTCAACTTGGGCGATATCATCATTCCTGAAGAGAAGGAGCAGCTCGTGGCTAAGGGTAACGAAGAGGTTGAGGAGATTATGAACGAGTATAACATGGGTTTCATTACCGACAACGAACGTTACAACAAGGTGATTGACGTATGGACCCACGTTAACGATGACCTCTCTCGTATTTTGATGAAGACTATCTCTACTGATGACCAGGGATTCAACTCTGTATATATGATGCTTGACTCTGGTGCCCGTGGTAGTAAGGAGCAGATTCGTCAGCTCTCTGGTATGCGTGGTCTTATGGCTAAGCCCCAGAAGGCTGGTGCTGAAGGTGGTCAGATTATTGAGAACCCGATTCTTTCGAACTTTAAGGAGGGCCTCTCCGTGCTTGAGTACTTTATCTCTACTCACGGTGCCCGTAAGGGTCTTGCCGACACCGCCTTGAAGACTGCCGATGCTGGTTACTTGACCCGTCGTCTCGTAGACGTATCGCATGACGTTATTATTAACGAAGAAGATTGTGGTACGCTCCGTGGTCTCGTATGCACTGCATTGAAAAACAATGATGAGGTTATCGCATCACTCTCTGAGCGTATTCTTGGCCGTGTATCTGTACACGATATTATCCATCCCACAACCGGCGAACTTATCGTTGCTGGCGGTGAAGAGATTACCGAAGATATTGCCAAGAAAATTGAGGACTCTCCTATTGAGAGTGTTGAGATTCGCTCAGTGCTCACTTGTGAGTCGAAGAAGGGTGTTTGTGCTAAGTGCTATGGCCGTAACTTGGCTACCAGCCGTATGGTTGAGAAGGGTGAAGCTGTAGGTGTCATCGCTGCACAGTCAATCGGTGAGCCTGGTACACAGCTTACGCTCCGTACCTTCCATGCCGGTGGTACCGCTTCAAATATTGCCGCTAATGCCACCATCGTGGCTAAGGACAATTGCCGCGTAGAGTTCGACGAACTCCGCACAGTTGATGCTGTTGACGAAACTGGCGAGGCAGTGAAGATTGTGGTTGGCCGATTGGGCGAGGTACGCTTCGTTGACCAGAACACAGGTATTGCATTGTCAAATCAATCACTGCCTTATGGCTCTACCTTGTTCGTAGCTGATAAGACTATTGTGGAGAAGGGTACGATGATTGCCAAGTGGGACCCCTTCAATGCTGTAATCATTACTGAGGCTGCTGGTCGTGTTGAACTTGAGTCTGTAATTGAAGGCGTTACATACCGCGTTGATTCTGATGAATCTACCGGTCTCCGTGAGGTGATTATTATCGAGTCGAAAGATAAGACCAAGATTCCTTCTGCTCATATCAAGTCAGAAGATGGCGAAGTTTTGCGTACCTATAACCTTCCCGTGGGTGGCCATGTTGTTATCGAAGATGGCCAGCTTGTTAAGGCTGGTGAGGTGCTTGTGAAGATTCCTCGTGCTCAGGGTAAGGCTGGTGATATTACCGGTGGTCTTCCCCGTGTTACCGAACTCTTCGAGGCTCGTAATCCGTCTAATCCTGCAGTCGTATCTGAAATTGACGGTGAGATTACTATGGGTAAGGTGAAACGTGGTAACCGTGAGGTGGTAGTAACCTCAAAGACTGGGGATGTGAAGAAATATCTCATTTCATTGTCTAAGCAGATTCTCGTACAGGAGAACGACTATGTTCGTGCCGGTACTCCGCTTTCTGACGGTGCCATCACTCCGCAGGATATCCTTGCCATCAAAGGCCCTACGGCCGTACAGGAATACATCGTTAACGAGGTGCAGGATGTATACCGTTTGCAGGGTGTGAAGATCAATGACAAGCACTTCGAGATTATCGTACGTCAGATGATGCGTAAGGTACAGATTGACGAACCAGGTGATACCCGCTTCCTTGAGGCTCAGATTGTAGACAAACTCGACTTTATGGAAGAGAATGACCGTATCTGGGGTAAGAAGGTAGTTGTTGACGCTGGCGACTCTGAGAACCTCATGCCTGGTCAGATTGTTACCGCTCGCAAGCTTCGTGACGAGAATAGTGCTCTCAAGCGCCGCGATCTCAAGCTGGTTCAGGTGCGCGATGCAGTGCCTGCTACATCTACACAGATTCTGCAGGGTATCACACGCGCCGCGTTGCAAACCTCAAGCTTCATGTCGGCTGCTTCATTCCAGGAGACGACCAAGGTGCTCAACGATGCAGCTATCAATGGCAAGAGCGACCGCCTCGAGGGTATGAAGGAGAACGTAATTTGCGGACACCTCATCCCTGCAGGTACTGGTCAGCGCGAGTTTGATAAGATTGTAGTTGGCTCTCGTGACGATTATGAACGCGTGATGTCTACTCGTCGTAGCGTAATTGATTTTAGCGAACCTGAGGTTTAATTCTCAGTTGCTATATGAAAAAGCGAGGTGTCCATATGGGCACCTCGCTTTGTTTATGAGGCAGGCGTAGCATAACCTCGTTCCGTTGGGTTTGTATTTATAGGTTATATAAAACAAAAGAGGCTCGCTACCAAAGCGAACCTTCTCCTGCTCTTCGTCTTGGACTTGAACCAAGGACCCTCTGATTAACAGTCAGATGCTCTAACCAACTGAGCTAACGAAGAATATTTGTCTAACCCTTAAATCTTGCTCTTCGTCTTGGACTTGAACCAAGGACCCTCTGATTAACAGTCAGATGCTCTAACCAACTGAGCTAACGAAGAATGTAGTTTTGCCGTGGCCTCCTTCACTTTTGTTTCCGAGGCATCTTTTGTCGCTTTTGAGTGGCTGTTTTTGCTTCTTTTTTCAAGAAAAATCACATTTTCCTCTCAATTGCGGTGCAAAATTAATAGGATATTTTGAAATATACAATAACTTTGCCGAAAAAATTGCGAAAAACCCCAAATAAATATAAATATGAAGAGAATTATTGGTATTGGCAACGCATTAGTTGATGCTTTGGCTACATTAAAGGATGATGAGTTGTTAGATGTGTTTGGTCTTCCCAAGGGGAGTATGACCCTTATTGGCGATGCCGAGCAGTGCCGTATCCAGGAGCGCTTCTCGGCACTTGATGTGCAGCGTGCTACGGGAGGTTCGGCTGGCAATACGATGTTGGCATTGGCCAACTTGGGTATGTGCCCTGGTTTTATAGGAACCATTGGTGACGATGCTACAGGGCGTTTCTTTGCCGACAACTGTGCCCAGTGTGGCATTGAACCTAACCTTACCATGTTGCCTCAGCAGTCGGGTATTGCCTACACATTCATCTCGCCTGGTGGCGAGCGCACATTTGCTACTTATTTAGGTGCGGCTGCTGCATTGCATCCAGACAATCTTCGTGCTGATATGTTTGTCGGCTACGACTATCTCTACGTCGAGGGCTATCTTGTGCAAAACCACGCCCTTATCCTGCGTGCTGTGGAACTGGCCAAGGAGGCTGGCCTTAAGGTTTGCCTTGACCTTGCAAGCTACAACATTGTGGAGGCCGACCGTGATTTCTTTACTTACCTCGTTGCAGAGTATGTTGACATTGTCTTTGCCAATGAAGAAGAGGCGCATGCTTTCTCTGGCGCAGAGCCTTTAGCAGCACTCGAGCACTTGCACTCGTTGTGCGAGGTGGCTGTGGTTAAGCTTGGTGCCGATGGCTCCTCTATTATGTGCGATGGCAGGCGAGTGTTGGTCGATGCTTTGCCCGTCGGGCAGGTGGTCGATACTACCGCTGCGGGCGATTTCTATGCTGCAGGCGTTATGTACGGTCTTATGCATGGTTGCACTATGCACCAGTGTGCTCAGTTAGGTTCGCTCCTCTCTGGGTATGTCATACAGGTTGTAGGAACCAAGCTCAGTGAGGCTGCGTGGAATGAAATTAAGTTAAATGTAGCCCGTATACTTGGTAAGTAGTGTGATTGTGTGTATTTTTGCATTGCAAATGCTGTAATGTCATAAACGATAAATTCGATGAAGTATTTCCGTAAATCCCTATTGTGGACCCTGCTGTTGCCCCTCGTGTGCACTGTTTTTTTTGCATTTAAGGGCGACAACCGCAATTTCCTTCTCTCTAAGCACCTTGATATTTTTCATGCGGTGTTTCGCGAGCTGGACCTGATGTATGTTGACACCATTGACGTACCTGGCACCATTGAGACGGGTATCAGCGCAATGCTCTCCAAACTTGACCCCTATACTGTATACTATCCTGAGGATGACGAGGAGGACCTTAAGATGATGCTCACAGGTAAGTATGCAGGTGTGGGCGCCATCATCCGCTATCACAAGCGCCATGATAGGGTGGTGGTGGTTGAACCCTACGAGGGTATGCCTGCTTTGGATGCGGGGCTTCGTGCGGGAGACATACTTCTCTCGATTGATGGCGATGACCTTAAAGGGCTCTCCGTCGACAAGGTCAGCGAACGCTTGCGCGGCGAGGCGGGCACAACGCTTACAGTACGTGCCAAACGCGAGGGTGTGCCCGATAGTATCTTTGAGGTCAAGCTCACTCGTGCCAATATAGCTCTGCCCTCAGTCCCTTACTACACCATGCTTTCAGACAGTGTCGGCTACATCATCCTTAACAGCTTTACGGAAAACTGTGCTCGCGAGGTGCGTTTGGCGTTGGTGGAGCTTAAGGATAGAGGAGCCAAGCGTCTTGTCCTCGACTTGCGTGGCAATGGCGGAGGCTCTCTCTCCGAAGCGGTTGATATCACGGGCCTCTTCGTACCCAAAGGCACCGTGGTCGTTACCACAAGAGGTAAGATTGCCCAGGCTACTCAGTCGTTCCGTACTCGTCGTGAACCGCTTGATGCCACAATGCCGCTTGTAGTGTTGGTTGATGGACAAAGCGCCTCGGCTTCCGAGATTGTTGCAGGTGCCATTCAGGACCTCGATCGCGGTGTTATTATGGGACGCCGTACTTATGGTAAGGGGTTGGTACAAACCGTACGTGACCTTCCTTACAACAGCTCCCTCAAGCTTACTACGGGTAAGTACTATACTCCCTCGGGACGTTGTGTGCAAGCAATTGACTATGCTCGCCGTGCCGAAGATGGCAGCGTAGAGCGCATCCCCGATAGCCTCACCACAGAATACCGAACCGTTGCTGGCAGACCTGTGCGCGATGGAGGTGGCATCACTCCTGATGTACCCCTTCAGGCCGACTCCCTGCCCAATATACTCTTTTATCTGGCCAATAGCGACGTGCTCTTCGATTTTGCGACTGACTACACACGCCTGCATCCCACCATAGCTCCGGTGGCCGAGTTCGTTGTTACCGACAGCCTCTATGCTGCTTTCCTGGCGGCGGTGAAGGCGTCCGACTTCACTTATGACCGCCAAAGCGAACGTGCCCTTGCCGCTCTCAAGGAGCTTGCCCGCTTCGAAGGCTATGCCGAGAGTGCTGCGGCCGAGTTTGCCGCTCTTGAGAAGAAGCTCACCCACGATATTGACCATGATTTCCGCTATTTTGAACCCCGCATCAAGGAACTCTTGGCCGATGAGCTCGTGTGTCGCTACTATTACCAGCGTGGTACTATAGAACAGACGCTCAAGACTGATAGCACCGTCATCCGTGCTCATCATCTTTTGACTGACGAGCCCGCCTATCGTGCTATCCTTAGTGGAGAAAAGAAATAAAAAAATCATCCTTTTCAAAATCTTTTCAGAATTAAGCTTTATCTTTGTCGTGTAAAACTTAAAAATGTAAGCAACAATGAAAAGAACAGTATCGTATTTTTTTGCAGTCCTCTGCGCTTTGACTCTGATGACCTCATGTGACCATAGCATTACCCCCGACACTATTGTGGGTACGTATAACGGCACTATGGATATCAAGTTCAAAATTCCAGGGGTTGATTTGGATGATGTTGAGGTGCCCAATCATGTAGATGTAACGAAGGTAGATGATTCATACGTGAATGTCGCAGTCGACCTCGACCTGACAAAGTATATTGACCCTTCGTACGCGGCATTGCTTGGCAGCAACTTGAACTTCGGCGCTATCACGGCAAAGTGTCTTGTAGGTCCCACTATTGAAGGCGAGGCTACACTGACAGGCACTGCTAAGGTGGGTGATACTACCGTCCCTGTTGTGGGCGAGTGTGAAGGAAGTACACTTGACCTCACTCTCACAATCGGCATTGTAACCGTTGAGTTTGAAGGTATACGATAAGTGCTCCACAAAGTTGTAATATGGGGCGTGTCCGTCGGGCACGCCCCATATATATTGTCGTTTGGGGGATGATGATGTAAGGTCTTTTTTTCCGATGGATTCGCCTTTTTTTACCTCCATAGGGAAGATGCAATACTTTTGCAATATATGTTTTCATCGTTTTTGCCACAGAATGCCTATATTTGCCGACGGATCCAGTTTAGAATTTAATGTTTTGAGCCTATGTTTAGAACTTCCCTTCGTATCAGCAGCTTCGCCATGCTCATGTGCCTGTTGCTACTGAGCAGCTGCCGCGACAGCGCTACGCTCCACCGCCTCGAAGCAGTAGAGACAGTCATCGACGCCGACCCCGAGCAGGCCTGGTATATGCTCGACAGCATCGACGGCACCGTCCTGCACGGCGAGGCCCGCGCACTCTACGCACTGCTCTCCACCCAAGCCGACTACCAGTGCTACGTGCCACTCGTTTCCGACTCGCTTATCCTCATTGCCACCCGCTACTACAGCGACAGCAAGCCCAGTCGCCGCGCCGCCATGAGCCACTACTACCTCGGCTGCACCTACACCGAGCTGGGACGCGATGCCGATGCCATCCGTGCCTATATGCAGGCCATCCCGCTCTTCCCCGACACCACGGTGCGCCAGCGTGCCCTGTGCCACCAGAATATGGCCCGCCACTACCGCAACCGCAACATGTTTGCCGAGAGCCTTGCCGCCTTCAACGCCTTCCGTGCCTCGATGCTGCTGCGCGGCACCCCCACCGACGTGGTCAACGCCGACTACCAGATAGCCCTTACCTATTTATATATGGAGCAATGGGACGAGGCTGCCACGCGCTTCCGCACCCTTGCCGACGACCCTGCCACGCCACGCCTCGTGACCGACAAGGCCTGCTTCCAGCTGGGCAAGATAGCCTGCTACCATACCGAGCGCTACGATGAAGCCCTGCAATACATTGACCGCCACATCGCTTCGGTGGGCGATGCTCTCCGCCTCGGCCCCGACTACAGCGTGAAGGGCGATATCCACCTGGCCTTGGGACATACCGACTCGGCCCGCCACTACTTCCGTCTGTCGCTCCTCCCCGGCCGCGACGTGTATGCCGACTGCAACACTTACTATAAGCTGATGGAGATGGACCTTGCCGCAGGACTTACCGACTCGGTGCCCCTCTACCTCGCCCACCACACCGCGCTGCTCGACTCCATCGCCCGCATGCAGAGCCGTGCCGAAGTGGAGCGCGTACACGCCGAGCACCAGATGGCCATGCACGACCGCACACTACGCCATCGGCACACCCGTTTCATGCTCACGGGCACCATTATCGTCGTCTCCCTCGCCCTGCTGCTCCTCGCCCTGTTTGCCGCCATCGACAATCGCCGCAAGGCCCGCTACATACGCTTGCAGAAGCAGTTGGCACAAAACCGTGTAGAGATGCTCGCCCTCACCTCCATGACCGACGATGCCGACGCCTCCCCCCTGGAACCCGACCGCGAACGCCTCTTTGCCCTGCGCCGACAACGCGTGGAGTATTGCCGCGAAGCATTCGACCGCACACCATGGCGCACGCGCATCAGCCAGCTGGAGCATAACGCCGATGCCCTCACTCTGAAGGAGCGCACCGAGCTGCAGCAAGTGCTTATCGACTGCTTTGCCGATGTGATGATCGACTTCCGCACCGAGTGCCCCACGCTCACCACCAGCGACCTGCAGTTCGTCATCTTCACCCTCACGGACCACTCCATACGCACCATCTCACTGTGTACTGCCATCTCCGAGAATGCCCTGCGCTCGCGCAAGACCCGTCTGAAGAGCAAGATGCCCGAGGAACTCTACCAATTCGTGTTCGGGTGACACCATTTACACGGGCTTCTTATCTCACGTAAGATTCTTCCATACAAAATCTCACGCAGAGGACGCAGAGAACACAGAGAACGCTTGCGATGCTCGCGTTAACCATCCGGACGGCAAGCACAAGCGGAGCGTGTGCGTCTCTGTGTTCTCCGTGCTCTCTGCGTGAGACAAATACTCATCACGGAGTATCCTCACACGCAAGCTTTTATTTCTCACGCAGAGGACGCAGAGAGCGCAGAGAACGCTTGCTTTGCTCGCGTTAACCATCCGGACGGCAAGCACAAGCGGAGCGTGTGCGTCTCTGTGTTCTCCGTGCTCTCTGCGTGAGACAAATACTCTGCGATAGAGCCTCCTCAATAGTCGTTCACGATTCTTTTGACACCATCTGTCAAGTTGGAAACATTGAAATTGATTAGCAATCCAACTTGCTTATTCATCAATTTCAGATAGGTTAGTAGTTGCTTGTAATAAATCGGTTTAAATTCTTCAACTGATTTGAGTTCTATTATCAACTGGTTGTCAACAAGAAGGTCTAACCGTAGTCCCTCGCCAATATCTACGCCTTTGTAATTCATGTTCACTTCTACTTGTGATTGTACGGGGATATTGTTAAGTTTCAGCTCATGAATGAGCGCCTTCTCATATGCAGACTCTAACAATCCTGGTCCGAGCGTGCGATGTACTTCTATTGCACATCCAATAACTTTGTATGATAATTCGTCAAGAGCTTTCATAGTGGCATATTTGTGTTTGACTGCGAAAGTAACAAAATAATTGGATATGCCAAAATCTTATTCCTGCGATTTTAGCGCAGATACTATATAGACTCACGGGCGCAAAGACATTTTATATCTCCACGCAGAGACCGTCGAGGACACGGAGGACGCTTGCGATGCTCGCGTTAACCATCCGGAGGCTACATACAAGCGATAGCGATGTATGCTTTGCGTTCTCTGCGCACTCTGCGTGAGATTTAATTGAATACTCTGCGAGAGACGTTCCTCATTAGTCGTTTGCGAATCTTTTGATATCATCAGTCAACTTCTGCGCTATGGCGAAAGTTCATAAATCGGTTGGCAATGGCGCAGCGTAGCGAGAGTAGAGCCAAACTTGTTTGGACTCTGCCGAGCAAGCAAGCCATCTTAAAGCATTGCTTTATATTGGCAGACATCACAATAGTAACCGCTATTGTATACACACAACAATGTTTTGTCAGGCATTTCCGCAGGCTTGACAAATAATTATCACAGGTGTGATAAAGATTTGTCGCAGGCATGATGAAAGTTTGTCAAGCCTATGATAAAGGAATTTGGGAACTCCCAAACTCCAGTTTGCAAGGTTCCAAACTACAGTTTGGATAAAGGAAAACTACAGTTTGTAAGGCTAAAAACTGCAGTTTATGCAAAGAAAAACTATAGTTTTAACAAAGGAATACGAGAACAAACTGATACCATATAGTATATCTCATCATGCCAAAGCCAACCGATTTATGAACTTTCGCCATAGAGAAACGCCCCTTTTTTATCCGGTTTCGTTACGAGTACCACCAATCAGGCAATGCAATTTTCGCCCATTTCATCGGTGTTTTTCATTTTGCAATACTTTTGCAATATCAAAAAACACCGTTTTTTCTTGCAAAACACCTATATTTGCATCAATAATAAGAAAAACGTATATTTGTATTATGAAAAAGAGGATTTACGGTTTACTGGTTTTGCTGGGCGTAGTCCAGGGATTGACTGCCCAATTGATTTCGTTCGGTTCCGTAGAACAATTGGAAGGAGGCTCCGACCCTATCGCCATAGACGGCAAGGAGTGGCACATCAGAGCTGGACATTACATCTATTTCTCCGATATCCACATGTGGATTGATGGGGACACCATCGTTGACGGCATGGCGTGCAAGAAACTTTACACTCATACCTGTCAACTCTGGGAAGGAGGCAAAGAGTTTGTCGAGGTTGGTTATTGCCGACAAGATGGTGACAAGTATTACCAGAACGGCGAACTGATGTTTGACTTCAGTTTGCAGGAGGGTGATAAATTTACGTTGAATGGCCATACCATTTACTCTGTTATTGATACAGGGCATGTTGTGTTGAAGGATGGCGTGTCGCGCAGATGCTTGACCGTGATGGATGATGCTACGGAATCTTCCCCTAACGAATATAATTCAGATGTTTGGATCGAAGGTGTAGGTTCTCTGAGCATGGGAGTCTTTTCCAATGATTTCGTAAGCGCTGGTCTGATAAAGACGTTACTAGATTGTTCGTACAATGGACAACATATTTACTATCATGACCCCATCGCCATGGACGGCAAGGAGTGGTATATTAGGGAAAAAATCGTCCATTATATTGACTACAGCTCCGATGTGCACATGTGGATTGCTGGCGATACTATTGTGGATGAAATTTACTGCAAGAAACTCTACATACACACCAAACAACTTTGGGAAGGTGGCGAAGAATCACTCGAGGTGCGCTACTGCCATCAGGATGGAGAAAAGTACTATCAGAACGGCGACCTGATGTACGATTTCAGTCTTGAAGTAGGTGACGAATTTGCCACATATGTAGATAATGAGGAGAACAAACTTCTTTATACTGTCGTTGGCGTGGGCGATACCGTGTTGCTCGACGGGCTGTCACGTAAGTATCTAGTCATGGCACCGAGCTATGAAGGCGTGATAAGGTCGGAGGAGACCGACATTTGGGTTGAAGGCATCGGTTCCCTCACTCAAGGCATTGCCCAAAATGATTTCTACTGGAGCGGAGGGGTTACAATAGAGTTACGAAACTGCTCTTACAACAAGCAGTGTATCTATGAGAAAGTGCAAGCAAAGCCCTACCTCGTCACCGAAGGTAAGCAATGGGCTGTGGAGCGCTACACAATGGGAGGAGTGCAGGGAGTCTATTCTTACTGCTTGCAGGGCGACACCATTATCAACGGAAAAGAATACAAGATAGAGTATGAAGGCAATGGCAAGGACTTGTCGGACATGAAGCCCTCGGGTCGCTATATGCGTGAGGAGAACGGTAGAGTATACAGTTATGTCCATACGGAACGCTATAAAGATGAGGACGAGGTTCTGTTCTTTGACTTCAACTTAGAAGAAGGGGATACGATAGTCTACGTTCCTGATGCATATAGCCTTCACGTCATGGATGTATATGAAGCCGTTGTTCCTCACAGTGACGGGCAATCACGTAAATGCTATGAGGTGGAGCTATGGAATATTCGCGAAGGAGAAGTCTATGAATCCGATGATTTTGGCGGTACCTTTACCGAAGGTATAGGAAATCTCTTTAGCGGACTTTCCAACCCTGGTTTTGGATTAGTAGGAAGCAACCAGAGATTGCTCTATGTGAAGCAAGGCGACACGATGCTGTATCAGAGAGAGGAAGAAGATTCCGATCCTTCTCGTCCTATCACCAAGCGCGGCTATGGCCTCTATCATGGAGATAGTTATCTTTACGCCTATAACATTGATGAAAGCAAGGAGGTGACCGACTCCACCGACTTTGCCCGCTGGTATGACAAGACAGTCATCTACTTCGATGTAGACACTATCGGGCCTAATGCCTTCTCGGGCGCTACTTTCCGACAGGGACAGGTGCTGTACTTCACCGAGCGCCTCAACACCATCTTCAAGGATGCGTTCACGGACATCAATATCATAAAGCGCACCTCACAGGAGGCACTGATGAGCGATGACCTTACGTTAGTGTTTGCAGGAGCCAATCCGCCAAGTATCGACAAGAGCCACATCATGGACTATGCCGATAGCACCTACCACATCAATTACGTCGTGCCCGACCTTGCGACCTACATAGCAAGCGATATCCAGTGGGCCTACACGTCGCTGATAACCATCGATGACTTTATACGCGGCTACATATCGCCCGAGAATGAGGTGACCGTAAACGACTCCACGGAGATGGATGTGGAGATAGATGAAGACAACACTACTATGGACGGCAATGTAGACCTCGTTGTCCACACACGTCCACGCAAGGAAATCCCCGTACGTATCGGCGAAGGCGAGAACAAAGACATCTACAGTCGTGCCCCTGCCTGGATGCGCTATACCGTGGAGCTGAAGATTACGGATACTGACGGCACGGTGCTCTACACCGACTCGCAGCAGTGCAGCGCCTATGGGGAATGTGAGTTCAAAGCCACCTTTGCCCGTCCGGCCAACGGCATCGTACTTGTCTACTCACGCAGCATCGACCAGTTTGGCCGCGCTACGGAGTGGGCAGTCAGCGCCGTTAACCTCGATACAAGCATCGATACCATGATTGCTCCCGACTGGACAAGCATCTACTACGACCTGCAGGGCCGTCCCGTGACCAATCCCACACGTGGTATATATATAAGGAATAGACATAAAATAATACTATAGGCACGGAAAACATTGCAAAGGTATTGCAAACGGGAAATGCAATACTTTTGCAATACCGAAAAGTTGCTCAGGCGTGCCGATGTTTGCAACTTTGCACAGCGAATCCCGATAGTGCGGGGTGCAAACAAGAAAACGTTTAACAACTAAAAAAGTCAACGATTATGAAAAAGACAATGACATTTCTCGCAGGCCTCGTGATGGCAATGAGTATCTCGGCACGCTCGTATGTGGCCGTAGCAGACACGGGTTATGTGGCTCCGGGCGACACGGCAGAAGTCACCGACCCTATCACTCCACCTATAATAGATGAGGGCGAAGTGGTAGACACGACAAGCCAAAAGGAGTTTACACTCAATGCAGAAAAAGTAAAGCTACGCGTGGGCGAAACATTCCAGCTATCAATTATCTGGAACAACCCCGAGTGGGCTGCTGCCAACAGTAAGGATATCTATTATTACTGCAACTCAGACGTAGCCTCCGTGAGCGAAGAGGGACTCATCACGGCACGCCGCGCAGGAGAAACCAGTGTGAGTGTCTACGCCAATGGCATAAGCCACACATGCAGTGTCGTGGTAGAAGAGGGTGCTCCCAATGTGGTGCAACATCGCGGACGCATGACATTGCCGCTCGGCGAGTTTCTCGATGGCGAAGGCAACGACTTTAAGGTGACGCTCACCGACGGCACGATGCGCCTCACCGGCTCCTTCTGGGGACACGCCTGCATACCCTCGGAACTGGAGTATGAGATACTCGACGGCTCGGCCTTCTTCAACATCTACACCAGTTATGAAGACTCCACATGCACCGACGGCTGGCAAGGCTCCTTCATGGTGCGCCAGACGATAGATGTCAGCTTCGAGAACTGCACCTCCGATGTATATAACGTATACGTCAGCAACGTACACTATGAGGTATACGAAGAGGGTGCTATGAATGCTATCGTATACCGTGCAGCCTCCAACCGCTATGGTACGGACACCAATGTGAATCTCAACCTAGAAGGTGAGACACAAGCATTGACAGCCGAAATCGGTGAAGAATCTATTCGTATCACAGGATACTGCTATTCAAACTGCGGGATGGGTCTATACTGCGTTGCCGAAGAGCAGGACGGTAGCATTGCACTTACATTCTATGAAGTAGGAGTGATAGGTGCCACTTGTGTAGGGAACCACTACGTTGACTTCACCATTCCACGCTTAGCGGAGCAAGTGAATGAGATTTACGCATATGGTCCCTACGACCCAAGCGAAAAATTTGAGGTGAAGCTGAAAAGCCCCACCTCAGTAACCTCTATCGAGCAAGCGGAGGCCGATACTCCCTACTACGACCTTATGGGCCGCAAGGTGACCAATCCTACACGTGGCATATATATAAGGAATGGAAAGAAAATAGTGAAATGAATCGGGTGACTTCCCCTGTGTGGCGAGTTGTGAGCATCTTTGCATGTGCAAAGATGCTCACTCGCTGTAAAGAGTGCTTTCCGCTCGCTGTAAAAAGTTCAAGTAAGCTTGGTATTTTGTTTGCTTATTCGTACCTTTATGACTTCGTCAAGAAGATACTCGCGCTCGCTGAGAAAAGTTCAAGCAAGCTTGACTTTTCGCTCGCTTATTCGTATCTTTGTCGGCATGTAATGTGAAAAACGAAGAAGAATGAAAAGAAAAACTGTTTTATCTGCTCTGTTGGGCGCATTGTGTGTGGCGGCCCAAGCTCAAACGGCAACACTGACTATTGATGCTTCGCGTGAGGGTGTGAGCATCAGTCCTACCCTGTACGGACTCTTCTATGAGGAAATCAATCATGCCGGTGAGGGTGGCCTCTATGCCGAACTCATACAGAACCGCTCGTTCGAGGATGAAGCGCAGCCTATACGCAACCGCCGCTTCGGAGCCAATGGCGAGGGTGAGCGCTTTGGCGGTCGGCCTGCACCGGGCACCATCCCCGCTTGGTACGTGGCAAATAGCAAGGGGGCGGCAAGCCGTATGGAGATTACCACCACGAACCTGCTCAATAAGGTGCAGCAGAAAGCGCTCAAGTGGAGCATCACTGAGGCTACGGCCGAAGCACCTGCCGCCATCGCCAACACGGGATTTTGGGGTATCGAGTCGGTCAAGGGCGACAAGTACACCCTCAGCTTCTGGGCGCGTGCCGACAAAAACTACAAGGGTACGCTTCGCGTAGGCCTGCAGAGCAAGGACAGTGCTGTGTGGTATGCCGAGACGGTGGTGAAGGCCAAGATAGGCAAGGCATGGAAGAAGTACTCCGTGACCTTCACGCCCGAAACCAGTGCCGACTATGCCCGCTTCGTGATAGCTGCCGACAAGCCCGGCACGCTCTATCTGGATATGGTATCGCTCTTCCCGCCCACCTTCAAGAACCGCGAGAACGGATGCCGCAAGGACCTTGCCGAGATGCTCGTGGCCCTGCACCCCAAGTTCCTCCGCTTCCCCGGTGGATGCTTCGTGGAGGGTATGTCCAAGGAGAGCGCCTATGAGTGGAAGCGCACGGTAGGTCCGCTCGAGGAGCGTCCCGGACACTATAATGCCAACTGGCGCTACCCCGTGACCGACGGCATGGGCTATCACGAGTACTTGCAATTGGCCGAGGACCTCGGTGCCGAGCCGCTCTACGTGGTGAACGTGGGCATCTGGCATGGTGGATTCGAGCCTTACGACCAGATTGACGAGTATATACAGAATGCGCTCGACGCCATCGAGTATGCCAATGGCGACAAGAGCACCCATTATGGCCGCATGCGCATCAAGAACGGACATCCCGAACCCTTCAACATGAAGTACATCGAGATTGGCAACGAAAACTACCAGCCCAATCCGCGCGAGCAGAGCGACCACTACGCCGAGCGCTACATCCAATTCTACAATGCCATCAAGGCCCGCTACCCCGAGATGCAGGTTATCGGCAATGTGGAGTCGTGGGGCACCGATTATCCCTCGTGGCGCAACGAGCATCCTGTGGACCTGCTCGACGAGCACTACTACCGATCGCCCTCATGGTTTGCCGGCAAGTATCACCACTACGACAACTACGACCGCAAGGGGCCAAAAATCTACGTGGGTGAGTATGCCGTGACCTCCAACTGCGGTGAGGGCAACCTCAAGGCCGCTCTTGGCGAGGCCATCTATATGATGGGTATGGAGAACAATAGCGACATCGTGGCCATGTGTAGCTATGCGCCTGTGTTTGTCAATATCCACGACAAGACCTGGATGCCCGATATGATACGCTTCGATGCCGCCCATGCTTGGGGCTCGCCCTCGTACTATGTGCAACTCCTGTTTGCCGAGAATGTGGGCACCACGATGGTGGCCTCCGAGGTGAAGCAGACACGCCGCCCCAAACCCACGAAGTTCAGCGTGGGATTGGGCTCATGGAATACGGAAGTGGAGTATAAGGATATCCAATTGACAATGGACAATGGACAATTGACAATGGACAATCCTGATTTAAGCATCAAGAAAGGCAAGTGGCAGGTGAAGGACGGCATCATCAGCCAGTCGACACAGACTACCGAGTGCGTAGCCATCTGCCCTGAGGTGTTCGACGCCGCTTCTTACGACCTCACCCTCAAGGCTCGCAAGCAGGCAGGCGACGAGGGATTCCTCATCATCTTCGACTACGCCGACGAGGACAACTACAAGTGGCTTAACCTCGGTGGATGGGGCAACACGCAGCACGGCATCGAGACCACCATGGCTGCATCGAAGAGCACTACCGTCACTGCCGCCGGTACCATCGAGAAGGGCCGATGGTATGACATCCGCATCGAGGTGCGTGGCGAGCAGATACGTGCCTTTATTGACGGGCAGCTTGTGCACGATATCACTATCGATACGCCCGACATGCTCTATGCCAATGCCTTGATTGACAAGAATACGGACGAACTGGTAGTCAAGGTGGTCAACTTTGACGATGCTATGATACCCTTACAGATGAACATCAAGGGAGCCGACATCGTATCAAGCACCGTCACTCTGCTCACCGCCGAGAGCGGCAAGGCCGAGAATACCTACGCCGAGCCCGAAAAGGTGGTGCCCACGACGACCGAGTGTGCCCTCTCGTTCAAAGAAAGTCTCTATATGACACCCGCCAATTCGCTCACCGTACTGCGAATGAAGTTGAAAAAGTAAGGGAGAGCACCTAAATTAGTCTAAAAAATAGGGGGACAAACTGACAAAAGCGGTTTGTCCCCCTTATTATTGCATGTTTTTTCGTCGTGAGAGTTGGGGCTGGTTGTTACTTTTGCAGCAGATTTTCAGAAACAACTAAAAAAGCAGGTATGACGACAATTATTTTTCAACAAGCGTTAGTGGAGGCCAAGTCTGTACTATTGGTGCGCACCGTAAGGCTCTCATTACCCACATTGCCTTCTCCCAAGGGCTATGACACTCCTTATCTCCGTCGCCGTAAGCAGAGCCGCGCACGTGGATTATATGGCTGAGTGGACAACAAATAGTGTGTAGTGTTTGCTCGTGTCATAAATTATGAAGATTTACTTTCATTTTATTTTGTTTGTATGCGATTTGTTTATACTTTTGTAGCCGAATAACGTAAACGCATACAAAATGTATAATCTCATTTCTCTACAGCTATCGGACAGCCTGCTGCTATTATCGGGTGGCAAGGATGAGAAATGCGTTTATATATAATAGGTATATAGGACAATGGATAAACCTTTCTCATCGCGGTGGGAAAGGTCTTTTTTACTTTATTAATGGATAATGACAATGGACAATAACAGATTGTACATCTTCGATACTACGCTGCGCGATGGCGAGCAGGTACCTGGCTGTCAGCTCAACACGGTGGAGAAGATTCAGGTTGCCAAGCAGCTGGAGGCACTGGGCGTAGATGTCATCGAAGCGGGTTTCCCCGTATCGAGCCCGGGCGACTTCAATTCGGTCATCGAGATTTCCAAGGCCGTGACGTGGCCCACGATATGCGCGCTCACCCGTGCCGTGCAGAAGGATATCGACGTGGCCGCCGAGGCTCTCAAGTATGCCAAGCACAAGCGTATACATACAGGTATCGGTACCAGTCCCTCGCACATCAAGTATAAGTTCAACAGCACCCCCGAGGAGATTATCGAGCGTGCCGTGGCTGCGGTAAAGTATGCCAAGCGCTACGTGGAAGATGTGGAATTCTATGCCGAGGATGCAGGCCGTACCGATAATGAGTACCTCGCCCGCGTCATCGAAGCGGTGTGCAAGGCGGGTGCTACGGTATGTAACATCCCCGACACTACGGGTTTCCGCACTCCCTACGAGTATGGCGAGAAGATAAAGTATCTCTACGAGCACGTAGATGCCTTTGCTGCCGGTCGTGCCATCCTCTCTACCCACTGCCACAACGATCTCGGTATGGCTACCGCCAACACGGTGGCCGGTGTACTCAATGGTGCGCGTCAGGTGGAGGTGACCATCAACGGTATCGGTGAGCGTGCAGGAAACACCTCACTCGAGGAGGTAGCGATGATTTTCAAGACCCACCCCGACCTGGGCATCGAGACCAACATCAACACGCAGAAGATATACCCCACGAGCCGCATGGTGAGTTCGCTGATGAATATGCCCGTGCAGCCCAACAAGGCTATCGTGGGACGCAACGCCTTTGCACACTCGAGCGGCATCCATCAGGACGGCGTGCTGAAGAATGTCTCTACCTACGAGATTATGGATCCCAAGGAGGTAGGTATCGACGACAATGCCATCGTACTTACCGCCCGTAGCGGACGTGCAGCCCTGAAGCATCGCCTCAGCGTGCTGGGCGTGGAGCTGGAGCAGGAGAAACTCGACAAGGTGTACGAGGAGTTCCTCAAACTTGCCGATAGGAAGAAGGAAATCAACGACGACGATGTGCTGATGCTTGCCGGTGCCGATCGCAGTGAGAACCATCACATCAAGATCGACTACCTACAGGTGACTAGTGGCGTGGGCGTACGCTCCGTAGCCAGCTTGGGCTTGAAGATTGCGGGCGAGTCGTTCGAAGCTGCTGCTACCGGCAATGGTCCTGTAGACGCTGCCATCACGGCCCTCAAGCAGATTATCAAGCGCAACATGACCCTGAAGGAGTTTACCATTCAGGCCATCAGCAAGGGCTCCGATGATGTGGGTAAGGTACACATGCAAGTGGAATACAACAACCAGCTCTACTATGGTTTCGGTGCCAATACCGATATCATCGCAGCCAGCGTAGAGGCTTATATTGACTGTATAAATAAGTTTAAGTAAGAAGATGAAAACATTATTTGATAAAATCTGGGATGCCCACGTGGTGCAGAAGGTGGAGGACGGCCCTACCCAACTCTACATCGACCGCCTCTATTGCCATGAGGTGACTACACCGCAGGCATTCGATACATTGAGAGACAAGAACATACGCGTGTTCCGCCCCGAGCAGGTGGTGGCAATGCCCGACCATAATACCCCGAGCGACCAGCAGGAGCGCATTGATGACCCCGTGGGCCGCAAGCAGGTGGAGACGCTGGCTGCCAACTGTGCCGAGTTTGGCATCCGTCACTTTGCCATGGGTACCAAGGACAATGGTATCATCCACGTGGTAGGTCCCGAGAAGGCGCTCTCGCTTCCCGGTATGACCATCGTATGTGGCGACTCGCATACCTCGACACACGGAGCCGTAGGTGCCATTGCTATGGGTATCGGCACCAGCGAAGTGGCTCAGGTGCTCGCCTCGCAGACCATCCTGCAGAGCAAGCCCAAGACTATGCGCATCAATATCGAGGGCACGTTGGCCGAGGGTGTCACCGCCAAGGATGTGGCGCTCTACATCATGGCACAGATGACCACTTCGGGTGCTACTGGCTATGCCGTGGAGTATGCCGGCTCTACCGTACGCAATATGTCGATGGAGGGTCGTCTCACGCTCTCGAACCTCTCCATCGAGATGGGTAGCCGTGCCGGACTCATCGCCCCCGACGAGACCACCTTTGCCTACCTCAAAGGACGCGAGTATGCCCCCAAGGGTGAGGCATGGGACAAGGCCGTAGAGGAGTGGCGGAAGCTCTATTCGGATGAGGACGCCGTATTTGACAAGGAGGTGACCTACCGTGCCGAGGACATCGCACCGCGCATCACCTATGGCACCAACCCCGGTGCAGGTATCGCCATCGACGAGTGCATCCCCACATTGGAAGAGGTGCCCGAGGCCGACCGCTCGCAGTTCCTCGCCATGCTCGACTATATGCAGTTCGAGCCTGGGCAGAAGCTCGAGGGTACGCCCGTCGACTACTGCTTCCTCGGTGCCTGCACCAATGGCCGCATCGAGGACTTCCGCGCCTTTGCCTCCGTGGTGAAGGGCAAGAAGAAGGCTGATAATGTGGTGGCTTGGCTCGTGCCCGGCTCATGGCTCGTGCGTCAGCAGATTATCGATGAGGGTATCGACAAGATATTGGAGGAGGCAGGCTTCGAGCTGCGCCTTCCCTCATGCTCATCGTGTCTGGCTATGAACCCCGACAAAGTGCCTGCAGGCAAGCTCTCCATCTCGACGAGCAACCGCAACTTTGTAGGTCGCCAAGGCCCCGGTGCACGCACCATCCTCGCCAGTCCGCTTGTTGTGGCTGCGAGTGCTATCACAGGAGTAGTAACTGACCCAAGACCCACCCAACCCTCCCTGTGAGGGAGGGGGGACAGAGTCCATAGAAAAATAAGAATGTATAACAATTAACAAAATCCCACTTGCCGCGATGTCGGTAAGTCCTCCCTCACAGGGAGGATTTAGGTGGGTCTTCCACATATGAAACAGAAATTTGACATCATACAATCCACTTGTCTGCCCATCAAGATAGACAACTGTAATACCGACCTCATCATTCCTGCCCGCTACTTGGCCAGCACCACCCGCGACCCAAAGTTTTTCGGCGATGCCTTCATGCACGACCTGCGCTACGATGCCGAGGGACGCCCCGTGGTGGACTTCGTGATGAACCGTGCCGAGTATAGTGAAGCACCGCACCAAGGTGTACACGAAATCATCATCGGCGGACAGAACTGGGGCTCAGGCTCCAGCCGTGAGCATGCTGCCTGGGCCATCGCAGGCTATGGCGTGCGCGTAGTCATCAGCAGCTCGTTTGCCGACATCCACCGCAACAACCTGCTCAACTGCTTCGTGCTGCCCGTCATCGTGAGCCGCGAGTTCCAACAGGAGCTGTTCGACACCGTGGAGGCCAACCCCGCTGCCGAGGTGCGTGTAGACGTGCCAGCACAGACGGTTACCAACCTCACCACTGGCCACAGCGAGCACTTCGACATCAACAGCTACAAGAAATACTGCTTGATGAACGCACTCGACGACATCGACTTCTTGCTTGAAAACAAGGGTAGGATTGAAGAGTATGAGTATGATCACGGAGCGCGCGGAACACACTGATAATGACAAACGATAGAAAAAAGTAAGAAATATCTCGGCTGACCAAACGCGAGGGTGGATAAAGATAAATAAATCTGTAAAATCAGTGTGTTCTGTGTCATCCGTAATCAAAAATAAGTAATATGGATTTTAAGATTGCAGTATTGGCCGGTGACGGTATCGGCCCCGAAATATCCGCCGTGGGAGTGGATGTAATGACCGCCGTATGTGAGAAGTTTGGACATAACGTCAGCTACAAATATGCTTTGTGTGGCGCTCATGCCATCGATGAGGTGGGCGACCCCTTCCCCGAAGAGACCTTCCAGGTGTGCAAGGAGGCTGATGCGGTGCTCTTCTCGGCCGTTGGCGACCCCAAGTTTGACAACGACCCCACCGCCAAGGTGCGCCCCGAGCAGGGACTGCTAGCCATGCGCAAGAAGCTGGGCCTCTTTGCCAATATCCGCCCCGTGCAGACCTTCAAGTGCCTCGTGCACAAGTCGCCCCTGCGTGCCGAGCTGGTCGAGAATGCCGACTTCATCTGCATCCGCGAGCTCACCGGAGGCATGTACTTCGGCGAGAAGTATCAGGACAACGACAAGGCCTACGACACCAACTACTACACCCGTCCCGAGATTGAGCGCATCTTGAAGGTAGCCTTCGAGTATGCCATGAAACGCAACAAGCACCTCACTGTAGTGGATAAGGCCAATGTGCTGGCGTCGTCACGCCTGTGGCGCCAGATTGCGCAGGAGATGGCACCGCAGTACCCCGAGGTGAACACCGACTATATGTATGTTGACAATGCTGCCATGCGTATGATTCAAGAGCCCACCTTCTTTGATGTGATGGTGACGGAGAATACCTTCGGCGACATCCTCACCGATGAGGGCTCTGTCATCAGCGGCTCCATGGGCCTGCTCCCCTCGGCCTCTACAGGCGAGAGCACACCCGTCTTCGAACCCATCCACGGCTCATGGCCGCAGGCTAAGGGACTCAACATTGCCAACCCCTTGGCACAGGTGCTCTCCGTAGCCATGCTCTTCGAGTACTTCGACCTCAAGGAGGAGGGTGCCCTCATCCGTCAGGCTGTAGATGCCTCGCTCGATGCCAATGTACGCACTCCCGAGATTCAGGTCGAGGGCGGTGCCAAGTATGGTACCAAGGAGATAGGCGAGTGGTTGGTGGAGTATATCCGCAAGGCTTGATTCGTAAATAATCTTAATAAATAGGGCGTATCTTGCTGTTGGGCAGGATACGTTTTTTTTATCCGTACGTTTTTCGTACCTTCGCAGCATGAAACGCCTATTGTGGATATGTCTGTTGGGCCCCTTGTCGCTATGTCTCTCTGCGCAGTCGCAGAGCGAGTGGGCCGACCGTGCCTATGTCTATATGGCTCAGGATAGTCTGCCGCAAGCCGAGGAGTGCTTCCGCCGTGCTGTAGAGGCTGCTCCTACGAGCAAACAGAATGTGATGTTGCTCACCAATCTAGGCACCGTGCAGCGTAGGCGTGGCAAGATGCACGAGGCGATAGAGACCTACACGCTGGCGCTCAATCACTCGCCACTCAACGTTACCATCCTGATGAGCCGCGCCACGGCCTATATGGCATTGGGGGCCGATGACAAGGCCTATACCGACCTTTGCAACGTGCTTGACAAGGAGACCGATCATGCCGAAGCACTTTATTATCGTGCTTTCATCTATACCAACCGTCGGGAATATGCCGCTGCCCGTGCCGATTATAAGCGTCTGCTGGCTCTGCAGCCCGACCATGAGAACGCTCTCCTCGGACTTGCCCTGCTCGACCAGCGTGAGGGACGCTTGCAAGCTGCCGAACTGCAGCTTACCGTACTTGTGGAGCGCTATCCTGACAATCCCACCTACCTACAGGCGCGGGCCAATGTTCTCATCGAGCGCTCACTCTACGACCTCGCTCTGCTCGACCTCGAAGCAGCTATCCACCTGCAGCCCCATGATGCCTACCTCTACGTAGCACGTGCCGAGCTGTATCTGAAGATGCATCGCCATACGGCAGCCAAGGCCGACCTGGACAAGGCCGTCTCCTTGGGTCTGCCCCGCCTCTCGCTCAGCGAACTCTATAAGCAGTGCGAGTAGGGGATAGGGAGATTTGGAGTTTTTCGCTTTTATTTATATATTCGCAGTTGATTAGCATTTTAACCTATGAATAAGTATGAATTTGAGGCCATCAAGGCCGAGCTTGCCCGCAACATCCTCAACTCCGACGATGAGGTGCTGATAGAAAACCTCCGCCACTGCTATGCCGAGTCGCAGGGCCAAGGTGCCCCTTGCCGCTATACGCTTAATGAGGTGAAAGCCCGACTTCGCAGCACCGAGGCCGATGCCATTGCAGGGCGTGGGCTGAGTACGGAAGAGGTGATGGCATTAACGGAGAGATGGCTATGAAAACGGCTGTATTGAAGTGGCATCCCGAAGCTTCGGCCGACTTGAATGGGATAGTAGCTTATTGCAGTACTGCCTTTAGCCGCAATACTGCTCGTCGAGTGCGGGATAAACTGTTGTCTGCTGCTGAGTTGCTGCGCACCAACCCCTTCCTTGGCCCCATCGAGCCGCTCCTCGAAGGTTGCACCACGCTCGAATACCGCTCATTGGTAGCTGACACCTATACGAAAATCATATACACCGTGCATGCCGACTACATCTACATCCATCTGCTATGGGATGTGCGACAGGACGAGGAGCGCATGAGCAAGGTTGCTACAGACCGTTACACCCTTTTTGAGCACCACAATCGCTACTCCGTCAATGAACCTGCCGTACCTTATGGCAGTGCCGAGGAGGGGTAGAAGTTTTGTCTCTTTTAAATGGGGCTATAGGAAACTGCCAAGACCCCTTGGCAGGAAATGGTGGTATAGCTATGTTTTGAGTATGAGTGTCATTTCTTTTGCTATTGATACACAATGCATTGCATTTCGCCCCAGCAAAATTATCACTATTTTGTCACTAAAAAAGGCGGTGTATAGGATTTTTATTTTTGGCCTGGCAGAGTGCATTGGAGTCGCTCGATGTGTAAAATTGTACAGGCTCCACGCCATGTCGGCGTACGAAATTCCACATTGCTCTGCCAATGCCAGGCCAAAAATAAAATTCCTATATATAGGTGTTCGGGCTTCTGGCGTTTCGGATTTCGCCCCTAAGAATACTGTGACGTGCTGAATATCAGAGAATGACGGTTGTCTTTTTCAATTTTCAATTCTCAATTTTCAATTTTCTTGCCAAGGGGGGTGGCAGAAATCTCGCAGATAGTACTAAGCGCAATTTTGCTTGTACTAAGTACTGAATATTTCGACTTGTACGGTTGGTTCCCTTCTCGCGCGAATGATTTTGTTGCACGCAGAATACGCAGACTTACGCAGAGAAGCGAGTCGCTACGCCCTCGCGGCCTCCGGGATGTATACACTCGGCGGAAACGCCGACAGGCAAGAGCGAAGCAAATTGCTCCTCTGCGAATTCTGCGGAGTCTGCGTGAGATAAAAAACATCTTCGTGAGACATCTGAGTCAATCATACAGGTCGAAATATTCCTTACTTAGTAGAAAAACCATTTATATGCATGCACCGCTCGCGGTACATGTATGTACCAAACTTGGTACAACTGCACAATTTTTGTAACGCACCTACAAAAAATCTTTATCACTTCGATGACAAAATTTTTTCATAGGCGTGACAAAAGTTTATCACTACTGTGATGATTTTTTTCATAGGTGTGAAATACTTGAAAAAGACTACCTCGCTTCAAAATCAGAGCCGTCCAATAGAAAAATCGGACGGCTCTGATTTTTGTAACGGACGGCTCCGTCAGATTTATTGAAAGGTGGAAAAGTCGCGTGCGTTTGACCCCCGATGGCGAAGTTGCGTTGACCCCCGA
>CAZMZC010000042.1:0-25528 GCA_964570685.1 uncultured Bacteroidaceae bacterium
ATTATGGGGAGTTGCAGCAGTTGTTGTTTTTAGGGGTATTTCGTCGAATGCTTACGTCTTTCAAGCAAATTTGAAAGAGAATAAAGGTGGCTGAATTTGAAATCCCAAAGGGTAATACCGCTTTGTCCTTGCCTTCTTTCCGCCCAACCCCCAAGACAACCGAAAAGAACGCAGCCATGAGCGATTAGGAAAATGCAGAAAGTAAGCGAAAGCGTGAGTTTTTGAGTTAATGAGTTTTTGAGTTCGTAAATGCGTACTTCCGATTTCTGAGCCGTGTAAGCAAAATATTGTTTTCTCCTTACAATATGCTACAAAATTTCTGTACAAGATTTCTCCGCGTTTAGTCTCGTGGAGCAACTTGTGGGGGCGCGAGGAGTAGCCTCCTATAGTAAAAATGATTGCAGCCGATGGTCAATGTGACTATCGGCTGCAGTTTGTTTGGGGATTGCTTGGAGTCCGTTACTTCGCCAACCACTCGGTGACGTTCTTCTCTATGCGGGCTGCGATATCCTCGGTGTTCTCCTTCACGAAGGTCTCACCGGTGATGTGCTCATAGAGCTCAATGTAACGCTCGCTGATGCCGGTAACAATCTCGTCGGTCATCTCGGGTATCTGCTGGCCCTCCTTGCCTTGGAAACCGTTGTCCATGAGCCACTCACGTACAAACTCCTTGGAGAGCTGCTTCTGGGGCTCGCCCTTCTCGAAACGCTCCTCGTAACCCTCGCTATAGAAGTAGCGGCTGCTGTCGGGAGTGTGAATCTCGTCCATGAGGTAGATGGTGCCGTTGTGCTTGCCAAACTCGTACTTGGTGTCTACGAGGATGAGGCCGCGCTCGGCGGCAATCTCGGTGCCACGCTTGAAGAGGGCGAGGGTGTACTTCTCGAGCAGTGCATACTCTTCGGGAGTAGCCAGGCCCTGTGCTAGAATCTCCTCCTTGGAGATGTCGGCATCGTGCTCACCGATCTCGGCCTTGGTGGTAGGGGTGATGATGGGTTCGGGGAAACGTTCGTTCTCGCGCATTCCGTCGGGGAGCTTCACGCCGCAGATCTCGCGCACGCCGCTCTTATAAGCACGCCATGCCGAGCCGCAGAGGTAGCCACGCACAATCATCTCTACGGGAAATCCCTCGCAGAGTACGCCTACGGTTACCATGGGGTCGGGGGTGGCGAGCTTCCAGTTGGGGCAGATGTCGGTGGTAGCGTCGAGGAACTTTGCCGCAATCTGATTGAGCATCTGTCCCTTGAAGGGGATGCCCTTGGGCAATACTACATCGAACGCCGAGATGCGGTCGGTAGCTACCATGACGAGCTTGTCGCCCATGTTGTACACATCACGTACCTTGCCGTGATACACTCCCTGCTGACCAGGAAAGTTGAATTCTGTTGCTGTAAGTGCCATGTCTAAAAAGAATTAGGAGACCCACCCTAACCCTCCCTATAGGGAGGGGACTCAGACAACGCTGAATCGTGATACCTCTTTGTCTATATGAAGGATTAGAGTCGATCTTGTTTATAATTTGTTTTGTTAATTTTCGTCAATCACTTGTATTATTCCGCGATACCCGAGTTCCCTCCCTCACAGGGAGGGGTAGGGTGGGTCTTCTCCTTTTCATATGCCTCCACAATCTTGGTCACGAGCTTGTGGCGCACGATATCCTTCTTGTTCATCTCGATGATGCCTATGCCCTTGATGTCGCGCAGTATGTGCATGGCGTGTGAGAGGCCGCTGCGGGTAGAGGAGGGGAGGTCTATCTGAGTGAGGTCGCCTGTGATGATCATCTTGGTGTTCATGCCCATACGAGTGAGGAACATCTTGATTTGTGGTATGGTGGTGTTCTGTGCCTCGTCGAGGATGACCACGGCATCGTTCAGTGTGCGGCCACGCATGAAGGCCAGCGGAGCTATCTGTATGATGTTGAGCTCCATGTATTCCTTCAGCTTCTGTGGCGGTATCATGTCTTCCAATGCGTCGTAGAGTGGCTGCAAGTAGGGATCAATCTTGTCCTTCATGTCGCCGGGCAGGAAACCGAGCTTCTCACCGGCTTCTACGGCTGGGCGGCAGAGGATGAGTTTCTTCACCTCCTTGTTCTTGAGTGCACGCACGGCGAGGGCAATGGCCGTATAGGTTTTTCCCGAGCCGGCAGGGCCTACGGCGAAGAGCATGTCGTTTTCCTTGTAACTCTTGACTAGTCGCAACTGGTTTTCGCTGCGTGGGGTGATGGGACGTCCTGTCACGGAGAATACGATGACATCGCCTTCGCGCTCTACGGCGGGGCGGTTGCCGTTGAAGATATCGAGCAACACCTCCTCCTTCAGCGAGTTGTAGCGGGCGCCGTGCTCTTCGAGTTGTTTGATATAGCTTTCAAATGCTCCCAACACCTCATCGTCGCCCATGGCGCGGATGACATTGCCGCGTGCTACGATGCGCAGTTTGGGGAACAATGCCTTTATCATCTGCAGATTGGCGTTGTTCACTCCATAGATGAGTGCGGGGTCTATCTCTTCCAGTACAATATGCTTTTCTATCATCTGTTTCGTTTTATTTCTGCATTTCTCGAATGATACCGTTTCGGTAGGCATAGAGAAGCTTGCGTAGCGCTTCTATACGGCGGCGTATGTCGCGGCCTTTGTCGGTGTCGCGAACATAGATACGCTCGGTAGAGGTCTCTACCAAGTGGCGGGTGCTCTTGATGTCGGAGCCGTTGCGTATGGCCTCCTCGGTGGAGGTGAAGGGTTGGTGCTCTACGAGCGACATGCCACGTGAGTGGTATACGAGAGTGTACCCGGCAATACCCGTTTGTGACTGGTAGGGCTTGGAGAAACCTCCGTCAATGACGATGAGGCGACCGCCTGCCTTCATGGGATTTTCTCCCTTCAGTGTCTTTACGGGGATATGTCCGTTGATGATGTGGCGATGGTCGCCCTCTACACCGAACTCGCTGAGCAGGAGGTCTACGGTAGCATCTTCGTTGCGCAAGGTATAGTAGCTGCCCTTAGTCTCCTTCATTACGGCCTTGTCTTTGAGGAAGTAACGCTCGAAGGTGGCCATGCGGTCTTTGTCGAAGGTGGGCGCATTCTTGCCGCACCATAAGTACCATAGGTAGTCGACGGCAAAGGAGTGGAGGCATGCATCGGCCTCGGGGTTATAAGCGGCACGAATGATGGTGTCGACCTTGTCGAGTAATGAGCGTCCTTTGTATAGACCGTCATATAGATATACCTCTTTGAGTGTGCCGTCGGGATTCATGGGCACTGAGGCGTGGAATAGCAGGTTGCCGTTGTACACAAGATACATGCTGCCGTTGTCGAGCAAGCAACGTATATGGCGCTGTAGCTTTTCGCTGGTGGTGAAGGAGTGGGCTATCTGTTCTATCACTTCGCTCTCCTCTACGCTGAGCTTGTAGGGGTCGGCTGGGTCAATGGTGGGGAAATGGCACTCGCGCATACTGTAGCGCTTGCCACCGATGGTGCAGATGCCCTTCTTGTAGTCTATCTTGTCGAGCAGCAGGCGATCGTCCATTTCGTATTCGGGGTGGCGGCGTATAATCTCGGCTTCGAGCTTGAACTGCAATACGCTTACGGCCTTGTGCATTTGGGCTATAAGGCGGCGGGTCTTCTCGCTGCAGGTGACTCCGTCTTCAAGTTTGGGCCCGAACTCCTCGCAGGGGTCGTCCTTGTATATCTCCATGGCGAAGATGGCCAGATGCAGCAGGTTGATGCCGTAGCCGTCTTCCAATACAGAGAGGTTGCCATAACGCATGCAAAGGCGCAATACGTTGGCCATACAGGCTTTGTTGCCTGCTGCGGCGCCTATCCAGAGTACGTCGTGATTGCCAAACTGCACGTCGAAGTTTTGGTATTGGCACAGGGCGTCCATCACGAGGTGCGAGCCGGTGCCGCGGTCAAAGAGGTCGCCTACGATATGGAGGCGGTCGATGGCCAGACGTTGTATGAGGTTGCAGATGGCCACAATGAAATTGTCGGCCTGGTCGGTGTTGATGATGGCTTCGATGATACCTTTGACATACTTGTTCTTGTTGGTCATACCTGTTGACTCATGCAGCAACTCCTGTATAATATAGGAGAACTCCTTGGGGAGCGCCTTGCGCACTTTTGAACGGGTATATTTGGAGGAGATGTTCTGGCACACCGAAATGAGGCGGCGTAGGGTGAGGGCATACCAATCGTGCATGTCGTTTCCCTCTTGCTCGGCCTTGATGAGCTGCAACTTTTCGGCAGGATAGTAGATGAGTGTGCAGAGCGTGCGTATCTCCTTGTCGTTGAGTTCGTCGCTTAGTACCTCGCGCACTTTGCGCTTGATGTCGCCCGAGGCGTTCTTTAGCACGTGTTGGAACGCTTCGTTCTCACCGTGTATATCTGCCAAGAAGTGCTCGGTGCTCTTGGGCAGGTTGAGTATGGCTTCTAAGTTGATGATTTCGGTGCTTGCTTCGGCAGAGTTGCGGAAGCTGCGCGAGAGTAACTGTAGGTAATTCAGTTCCTGCTGAATATCTTCGGGGGTGTATTTCTGCTCGCTCATAGATGTAATGTTGTGTTGCAAAATTAGTGCAAGATGATAGAAAAAACAAATTTATCTTGCATTTTTCCCCGCTATCTATTAATTTTGCAGAATAATTAGATAACTAACAATAAATTATACGAAAATGAGAAAGAGTGTATTATTCGGATTGCTGAGCGTATTGCTCGTTTTTGCTTCATGTAAGTCAAAGGAAAGTGCTTATAAGCAGGCTTATGAGAAAGCTAAAGCACAGGAGACTACTCAAGTGCAAGTGAATGCTCCGATGCAGGTGACACCCGTAGCTACTACTCCGGTTGCGTCGGACAACTTGGATCAGACTCCCGTTCGTCAGGAGCAGGTTTCTGCAGTATCGGTAAGTGGCGCGTTGAAGCCCTATTGCGTGGTGTGCGGCAGCTTTAGCTTGCAGGCCAATGCTCAGGGACTGAAGGACTTCCTTGTGGGTGAGGGATATGCTGCTGGCATTGTGAAAAATGTGGAGAAGAACATGTTCCGCGTTATCATAGGCTCGTATGACACCAAGGCAGAGGCTGCCAGAGCTCGTGAGGCTTTCAAGGTGAAGTATCCCAGTCGTACAGACTTCCAGGGTTCATGGATCCTGCTGAACAAGTAATCCTTGATACCTATTTATATATAAAGGGTGGCCTCAAAGGTCGCCCTTTATTATAGATTCAGATATTTTATTGTCTTTTAATAGCAACTTTGCCGATTATATCCTAATTTTGTACGCTATGGGACGAATATTGGCCATTGACTACGGAAAGAAGCGTACGGGGCTGGCGGTGACTGACGTGTTGCAGATTATTGCCAATGGGCTCGCAACAGTGCCTACGCATACATTGATTGATTTTATCCTCGACTACGTGAGGCGTGAACCCGTAGAGCGTATCGTGGTGGGACTGCCTAAGCAGATGAATAATCAGCCGTCGGAGAATATGGTGCGTATAACCCCTTTCGTGAATCGCTTGCGCAAGGTGCTGCCGCAGATTCCCGTGGAGTATGTTGACGAACGCTTCACCTCGGTATTGGCACATCAGGCAATGATTGATGGCGGACTGAAGAAAAAGGACCGCCAGCGTAAGGAACTGGTGGACGAAATCAGTGCAACCATCATCCTGCAAAGTTATATGGAAAGCAGAAAATTTTAATTTGTATTTTATAAAATCAAGATTTACTATTGTGTACGGTTCCTGTTAATCGTAAATAGTAAATCGCCAAATAGTAAATAAATATGATTTTACCGATTTATACCTACGGTCAGCCTGTGCTGAGAAAAGTGGCTGAGGATATCGACTCCGATTATCCAGAACTGAAAGAACTGATACAGAATATGTTCGAGACCAATGACCGTGCCGAAGGGGTTGGCTTGGCTGCTCCGCAGATTGGCTTGCCTATTCGTGTGGTTATTGTGGACCTTACTCCACTTGCAGAAGATTTTCCCGAATATGCCGATTTCAAACGTGCCTATATCAACGGCTATGTTGTGGAAACCGAGGGAGAAACGATTATGATGGATGAGGGTTGCCTTAGCTTGCCGGGTATCCATGAGCGTGTGCCTCGTGCCGAACGTGTGCATATAGAATATGTAGACGAAAATTTTGTGGAACACGATGAGTGGATCGATGGCTATTTGGCTCGCGTCATCCAGCATGAGTTTGACCACTTGGAGGGAAAGGTGTTTACTGACCGTATATCACCGCTCCGCCGTCAGATGAACAAGGGAAAATTCAACTCGTTGCTTTCGGGTAAGGTGCGTTGCGACTATAAGGTGAAGGTGACCAAGAAGTAATTTATGAGACGTTTCCTATCTATAGCCCTGTTTCTTTGTTCTGTTTTATTGGCAAAGGCACAGGTGAATACCGACCATATGATGCGGGTGGGTAGGAATGCGCTATACTTTAATGATTATGTACTGTCGATACAGTACTTTAGTCAGGTAATCAGTGCCAAACCTTATATGGCTGAACCCTATTTTTATCGGGGATTGGCCAAGTTTTATCTGGACGATTTTACAGGTGCCGAGGCCGACTGCTCGGAAGCTATTCTCCGTAATCCTTTTGTGGTGGACTGCTACCAGATACGCGGACTTGCCCGTATCAATCAGGGGAAGTATGCAGATGCGGTAAGTGATTATCGTAAAGCGCTGAAGCATGCGCCAGAGGATGAAGGGTTGTGGCATAATCTGGCTTTGTGCTATATCCATCAGAAACTATACGATGATGCGATAGGGGTGCTCGATACGATAGTGCGTATAGTACCCAGCTATGTGGTGGCATTGAATATGCGTGCGCAAGTGTATATTCAAAAAGAGGATACCTTGGCTGCGCTTGATGATTTGGAGGCATCGCTGAAAATCAATAAATATGACTCGGAGGTGTATGCTACGCGAGCGCTCGTGTATCTGCAACAGGAACGTTATGAGGAGGCCGATAAAGATCTGACGTATGCCATTTTGCTTAATCCGAAGAGCGGCTACTATATCAATCGAGCCTTGACTCGCTACAACATGCAGGAGTTGCGTGGTGCTATGGCCGATTATGACTTGGCGCTCAGTATAGACCCCAACAATCTGCTTGGGCATTATAACCGTGGACTGTTGCGTGCTCAAGTAGGCGATGATAATCGGGCGATTGAGGACTTTGATTTTGTCATTGAACATGAGCCCGACAATACGATAGCCGTGTTCAATCGTGCCCTTTTGCTGGTGCAGACGGGTGATTATGCTGCTGCCGAGGACGATTTGGATCGGGTGATAGATGAGTATCCTAATTTTTTGTATGGATATCAGTGCCGTGCAGATGTGCGTCGTAGGCAGGGACGCGTTAGGGAAGCCGAGCAGGACGAACTGGTAGTGTTGCGTGCTCAGATGGAGGAACAGAACCGTCTTTTGGCAGGTAATGACGATGGGGCTGATGAGAAGGATAATGATAAGGCTGATAATGCCACTCGTAAGGAGTCGGATAAGAACATCAGGAAGTATAAGAAACTGGTGGTGGCTGACGAAACGGTGGATGAAGAGGAGTTCTCATCGGCTTATCGTGGTAAGGTACAGAACCGTAATGTCTACGTAGCCTTGCAGCCCCTGTTTGCCCTTGCCTATTATAATAAGGCGAGCGAAGTGGGGCAGATTGTCCACTATCATCGTTATCTCGAAAGCATCAATCGTAGCCGACAGCTACCGTTGCATCTGCTTGTTACCGCTTCGGAGCAGGCGCTTGATGAAGAGCAGATAGCATATCATTTCAAGGATATCGACGAGCAGACCCGCCGCTTCGGTGAGAGTGGCGATGAGGCAATCCATTATTTTGCACGTGGGCTCGACTTCTATTTGGTGCAGGACCTTTCGGCGGCTATCGATGACTTTACGGAAGCTATTGTTGTTGATGGCTCGTTGTGGTTGTCATATTATAGTCGGGCTGTGGCACGCTATAAGCAGACGGAGTTGGAACGTGCCGATATCGAAGACAAGGAAACAAAGGTGGCCGATACCCCCAATGACTTTATGGTGGATGCCCGGCTCACCGACTACCAACTGATTCTGGCAGATTTGAACAAGGTTATAGATCTGGCTCCCGACTTTGCCTATTCCTATTATAATAGGGGCAATGTGTTGTCGCAACTGAAAGACTACAAGGCCGCCATCGTAAGCTACAATGAAGCCATAGCTCTTGAACCCAATTTGGCAGAAGCGTATTACAACCGCGGACTTACCTATATTTTCCTCGGTGAGAACGCCAAAGGAGTGGCCGACCTCAGCAAGGCTGGTGAACTGGGGCTTTATAGTGCTTATAATCTGATTAAGCGTTTCGCGGAATAGTCGCTTGGTATTGAAAATACCTCTCCGAAAGATAAATGGCGCCATAAAATTGCGCATCTCGAATAATTTAGCTAATTTTGCAGCCAATTGTATGTTGGCTGCAAAATGTCTTTTGTCGTGGCCTATATATAATAAGGTATAGTAAGAACAAAAAATAATACATATAGGACAATGATTAAGATTACTTTTCCTGATGGCTCGGTAAGAGAGTACGAAGCTGGCGTTACTGGCTTGCAGATTGCCGAGAGCATCAGTAGCCGTCTGGCACAAGAGGTGCTGGCCTGCAGTGTGAATGACGAAATTGTGGAGCTCAATCGCCCCATCCATGAGGATGCTACCATCCGCTTGCACAAGTGGGATGATGAGCAGGCCAAGCATGCCTTTTGGCATACTTCGGCTCACCTCTTGGCCGAGGCTTTGCAGGAGCTCTATCCGAATATCCAATTTGGTATCGGTCCCGCTATCGAGAACGGATTCTACTATGACGTGGATCCGGGCGAGGGCGTGACCATCAAGGAGGGCGACCTTGAGGCTATCGAGAAGAAGATGGCCGAGCTGGTTGCCAAGAATGAGAATGTGGTGCGCCACGAGATTTCCAAAGCCGAGGTGTTGAAGATGTTCGGCGACCGTGGCGAGACCTATAAGTGCGAACTCATCTCTGAACTTGAGGATGGTACCATCACCACCTATACACAGGGTGCGTTCACCGACCTCTGCCGTGGCCCGCACTTGGTGTCTACAGCTCCCATCAAGGCCATCAAGCTGACCTCTGTTGCCGGTGCCTACTGGCGTGGCGACGAGAAGCGCAAGATGATGACCCGTATCTATGGTATCAGCTTCCCCAAGAAGAAGATGCTCGATGAGTATCTGGTGATGATGGAGGAGGCCAAGAAGCGTGACCACCGTAAGATTGGTAAGGAGCTCGAACTCTTCATGTTCACCGAGATGGTAGGTAAGGGTTTGCCTATGTGGTTGCCTCGCGGTACCGCTCTACGTCTGCGCTTGGAGGACTTCTTGAAGCGCATCCAGAAGCGTTTCGGCTACCAGCAGGTGATGACTCCGCATATCGGTAACAAGCAGCTCTATGTAACTTCAGGTCACTGGGATCACTATGGCAAGGACAGCTTCCAGCCCATCACCACACCTGAGGAGGGCGAGATGTATCTGCTGAAGCCGATGAACTGCCCCCACCACTGTATGATTTACAAGTGGCAGCCCCGCTCATACAAGGACCTGCCTCTCCGCTTGGCTGAGTTCGGTACTGTATACCGCTACGAGCAGAGTGGTGAGCTTCACGGTTTGACCCGTGTGCGCAGCTTCACTCAGGACGATGCCCACATCTTCTGCCGCCCCGACCAGGTGAAGGAGGAGTTTATCCGCGTGATGGATATTATCCAGATTATCTTCAAGGCGCTCAACTTCGAGAACTACGAAGCACAGATTTCTTTGCGCGACCCCAACAATACCACCAAGTATGTAGGTTCTGACGAGAACTGGGCGCGTGCCGAGCAGGCTATCGTAGAGGCTTGTGAGGAGAAGGGCTTGAAGGCTCGCGTAGAGACTGGCGAGGCCGCCTTCTATGGCCCCAAGCTCGACTTCATGGTAAAGGACGCTATCGGTCGCCGTTGGCAGCTGGGTACTATTCAGGTAGACTACAACTTGCCTGAGCGTTTTCAGCTGGAGTATACCGGTTCGGACAACCAGAAGTATCGTCCCGTAATGATTCACCGTGCACCCTTTGGCTCAATGGAGCGTTTCGTGGCAGTGCTCATCGAGCACACCGGCGGTAAGTTCCCCTTGTGGCTCACTCCCGACCAGGTGGCTATCCTGCCTATCTCGGAGAAGTTTAACGACTATGCCGAGCAGGTGAAGAAGGAACTTGAGCAGTACGACGTACGTTGCATCATCGACGGACGCAGCGAGAAGATCAACCGCAAGATCCGCGACAACGAGATGAGGCATATCCCCTACATGCTCATTGTTGGCGAAAAAGAGCAAGCTGAGGGTACAGTTACCGTCCGCAAACAGGGTGGAATTAACGAAGGAAGCCTAAAAATTGCAGATTTTGGTAAAAAAATTGAAGAAGAAGTTAATAATATGATAAATAAATGGTGACTTTTGCCAGCAGAAGATAGGCTTCACCTCGGAAAATCGCAAATAAATTTGCATTTTCGCTCGGTTTGCACTATCTTTGCGCCCGCATTTGACAATGTGGGCGGCAAGATTGCCGTTTATAGCGTTAGATACAGAACAAAAAAGGATTAATAACCATTAAAAAAGACAGCAGAACAAACAAATTCATCTGAATGAAAAAAGACAACCTGAAAGGCCAACACCGTATCAATGAACAGATACGAGCCAAAGAAGTCCGAATTGTCGGTGACAACATTGAACCTACCGTAGTGTCAATCCATGAAGCACTAAGAATAGCCGAAGAGAACGAGGCTGACTTGGTAGAAATTTCACCGAACGCCGTTCCGCCTGTTTGCAGAATTATTGATTATTCAAAGTTTCTGTATCAGCTAAAGAAGAAGCAAAAGGAGTTAAAAGCCAAGCAGGTAAAGATTGAAGTAAAGGAAATCCGTTTTGGTCCGCAGACCGACGATCATGATTACAACTTCAAGCTAAAGCATGCAATAGGCTTCCTTAAAGATGGTGATAAGGTAAAGGCTTACGTATTCTTCAAGGGACGCTCCATCCTCTTCAAAGAGCAAGGTGAGGTATTGTTGCTCCGTTTTGCCAACGACCTCGAGGAGTATGGCAAGGTAGACCAAATGCCCGTTCTTGAGGGTAAGCGCATGACCATCTTCATATCACCGAAGAAGGCTTCCGCTCCCAAGAAAGAAAAACCTGCTGCTCCCAAAGCAGAAGAGTAAAAAAGAAAAAAGCGGCTGCGTGCCGGTATAGTACGCACCGTTTATATATTAATAATTAAATAATAACTAACAACATGCCAAAAGTTAAGACTAACTCCGGTTCAAAAAAAAGATTCGCTCTTACCGGAACAGGTAAAATCAAGAGAAAGCACGCTTATCACAGTCACATCTTGACAAAGAAGACTAAGAAGCAGAAACGTAACCTCGACCACTTTACACTTGTACACAGTGCAAACGTAAGCCAGGTTAAGGAACTTCTTGCAATGAAGTAATCTTAAAGTTAAGCGAGTTATTCTAAAAACAATTATTAATCGGATGGTTAGCAAAACCAAGACTGCCCCGAGCAGCGCTAACATCTAAAAACGAAACAAAACTATGCCAAGATCAGTAAATCATGTTGCTTCAAGAGCAAAGAGAAAGAAAATTTTAGGTTTAACCAGAGGTTACTTCGGTGCTCGTAAGAACGTATGGACCGTTGCCAAGAATACTTGGGAGAAGGGTCTGACCTACGCTTACCGCGACCGTAAGAATAAGAAGCGCAGCTTCCGTGCCTTGTGGATCCAGCGTATCAACGCTGCCGCTCGTCTCGAGGGTATGTCTTATTCTCAACTGATGGGTGCATTGCACAAGGCTGGTATCGAGATCAACCGTAAGGTGCTCGCCGACCTCGCAATGAATCATCCTGAAGCTTTCAAGGCTATCGTAGCTAAGGCTAAGGCTGCTTAATTGTGGCTCACGCAGCTTAAATAATCACTTGCGAAATAGTGTTATTTAACATGATAATGAAAAAAGAGGCTCCAGCCTCTTTTTTTATTGGAGAAAACTTCCTATATTTGCATTAGCAAAAGCAAAGAAATGCGCCTTTCGAGGCAAACATTCTGAGTTTGAGCAGTGTTCTTTGAAGTAGAAAGCAACGATAACGAAAACGATGACGAAGACATCTCGTAGGTTAACGTCAACGTTATCGTCAACGTTCAAAAATATAGTCGTGTCGGTTTAGACTGGGAAACTCATCAATTATATCTGAAAACCGAGGACAGCTTCGACTTCCAATGGCGGGCCACGCCCCGAAAGGGGTAACCTTGAGTCGGTGGATTACAAAGGGGGCGAGCACTCAAATCCTATTTCTCGGAGTTTCATCGCATCAATCCGGCACGACTTCTTTATATATAAACACCAAAAGGTTAATAAACGTATTGTTGTGGGTAGAAACAAATTCTCAAAACGCGAAATAGACATTATCGGTAAGCTGCTGAGCCGTAAGATGGCCGGAAACCGTAATCAGCAGAAGATGGTGAGGCATACGCTTCGCACCGTCTTTGACTTCAATATCTCTGACTTCAATGTACAAGGAAAAGCCTTCGGCCCCGAAGACCTACAATCTTGTGTGCGCCGTGGCGTTATTCATATCCTGGATGATGCAACCATAGAGACCATGAAGGTGCGCTATGCCGAGAAGAAGCAGCACGAGGAGGCTCTACGCCAAGCTGAGGCTGTGGCCGATGGCAAAGCGGTAGATTGGCAAGAGGTGCAGCGCCAATGGGACGAATACTATGCCCAGCATCCTGAATAGATAGTCTTTCTATTAAGGTAATAGAATTTTTTGTTATTTGATCCCTTTCTGATTTAATGCCTGCTGGTATCGGCGGGCATTTGCATTGTGTTGCCCCAGGGTGCTGGCAAAGTTATGGTAGCCTGAGAAGTCCTCCTTGGCACACATATATATATAGGAGTGCTTGGCGGGATTGAGCACGCTCTCGATGGCTGCGATGCTTGGTATGCGTATGGGGCCGGGGGGAAGGCCTGCGTACTTGTAGGTGTTGTAGGGCGAGTCAATCGTGAGGTGGGCAAGGAGGATGCGGCGCAGGTCGAACTTGCCATGGGCAAACTTCACCGTGGGGTCGGCTTGCAGCAGCATACCGCGCTTCAGGCGATTGAGGTATAGTCCGGCAACGAGAGGTTTCTCATCGTTTTTGTTGGTCTCCTCATCCACGATAGAGGCCAGTGTGCTGACCTCAATGGGGGTGAGGCCTTGTGCTTGCGCTTTCTTCTTGCGCTCGGTATTCCAGAAGGTGTCGTGCTCCTTCTTCATGCGGGCGATAAACTGCTCCGGCGACATGGTCCAGTACACCTCATAGGTATTGGGCAGGAATAGGGTAGGGAAGCTCTCTGCCGTGTAGCCAAGGCTGTCGATGAGGTGCTGGTCGGTCAGGATAGTGACTATTGCTGCGGAGTCTGTCATAAGCTGCTTGCCTACAGCACCGGCCAGTCGGTCGAGTGTACGCACCGAAGGAACGACGAGTCGCACGGGAGTCTGATTGCCAGAGAGCAGGCGTAGGCAGATGTCGCGCATGGAGTCGCCCGGGCGTATGGCATAGTTGCCCGGCTTCACTCGCCCGTCATATTTGTAATACTTCATCAGGGGAGCGAATGCCGTCATGCTACCCATCCCCTCTACCGATGCTACTTTGCTTGCCACTGTGCTGGTGTTGTCTTCGGGATAGACTTGTATGTAGCTGGTTTCCGTACCGCTCACTTGTGGAGCCAATACCTTATCGTATGCGATATAACCCACTGCTGCAGCAACGAGCAGCACTGCTATACCTATTATATATATATGTTTCTTCATACTCGCTTTAGTTCCGGTATGCAAATATACTAACAAACGAGCGAGAAATACCAAGCTCGCTTGGATATTTTTCACCGCGAGTGCAGAAATATTCGAGGTTTACCTCAAATATACTAACAAACGAGCGAGAAATACCAAGCTTGCTTGGATATTTTTCACCGCGAGTGCAAGTATCTTGTCGTTTTAGACAAAATTTAAGGATTCTTATAGGTTGTTGTGAAATATTTTGTACTTTTGCCACTCTATAAGGAAAAAAGAAGTATGGAAGATTATGACATGATGGTATTGAAGGCAAGAAACGAACTCTTTGCCTGTGTTGACAAGCGTGGCTTCAATGAGGATGAGATTGAGCGTGTGCGCCGGGCCTACGAATTGGCCGAAGAAGCACATCGTCCGCAGCGCCGCAAGAGTGGCGAGCCCTATATCTTACACCCGATAGCAGTGGCTATGATTGTGGTCAATGAGATAGGACTGGGAGCCAACCCTATCTGTGCCGCACTGCTGCACGATGTGGTGGAGGATACCGACCATACGGTGAAGGAGATACGCGATATGTTTGGCGAGGATGTGGCCATGCTGGTGAGCGTGGTGACCAAGCGCAGGAGCGAGAAGTACGAGACTTCGCTGCAGGTCGACAACTACAAGCAGATGCTGCAATCGATACACTATGATATCCGTGCCCTGCTGTTGAAGTTGGCCGACCGTCTGCACAATATGCGTACGCTGAAGTCGATGCCGTCACACAAGCAGCTCAAGATAGCCTCGGAGACTGACTATTTCTACGCTCCGCTGGCCAATCGCCTCGGGCTGTATCGCATAAAGACAGAACTGGAGAATCTGAGCTTCCGCTACCGCCAGCCTAACGAATATGAGGAGGTGAGGGGGCAGATAGCTCGCTATGTGAGCCAGCATGTCGAGGCTGCCGAGGCTTGGATGAACCCTATTCGTGCAGCGCTGGGGCATAGAGGTATCGTGGCGTCGGTGACCTGTGAGCCGCGCTCGGCCTATTCCATCTGGGCGAAGATGCAGGAGGACTCCATATCATTCAGCGAGGTGGAGCACATTCGTGTAGTGCATATCGTATATAATAATTGGAAGCAGAAGGAGATGTCGGAGAAAGAGATGGCGCTGCTCATCTACTCCATCATCACCAATCTATATAAGGAGAAGCCGGGTAGCATGAACAGCTACCTCGACGTGTCGAAGGATAATAACTACCGTAGCCTGCACTGCAAATTGATGGGCAACGAGGGACGCTGGATGGAGGTGCATATAGCCTCGTCGGAGATGAAGCGTATCTCGAACATCGGATGCTTGGTAGAGCGGGAGCATGGTGTGGACCGCTGGATAGAGAATTTCCGAGGAGTACTTAAAGATTTGGCCGAGCAGAGCCGTGCAGGAGCCTTCATGGAAGATGTGCGCTCTACCTTCTACGAAGACGATATCTATGTATTCACACCCAAGGGTAAGATGGTGGTGCTTCCCAAGGGAGCCACAGCCATCGACTTTGCCTTTGAGATACACAACAAGGTGGGCGAGCAGATGAAGTTTGCCGTCATCAACGACAAGCTGTGCTCGGTCAAGACGGTGCTGCGGAAGGGCGACCGTGTACGAATAGGGCTCGACGAAGTGCCTTCGATTGATAAGTCGTGGCTCGACCACGTCAGCACCTACAAGGCACGTATCGGCATCCGTAGGTTCCTCAACCGCCAGCCCTCTGGGATGAGCGAAGGTTTTGTGCTGTGTGCCTCATGCAAACCAATCTCTGGCGACGAAGTCATCGGTTTCCGTCTGCCCGATGGCCGCACAGAGGTGCACCGTTGCGACTGCCGCAAGGCGATAGAGAAGGCCGCCGAGATGGGCGACAGTATCGTGGAAAGGCTGGATATGAAGGAGTTCGAGCTGATGGCCTTCCCCATACGTCTCCATGTGAAGTCGGTCAACAAGGACCAACTGCTGCTGGCCATCGTGTCGCTGGTTTCGGAGCAGATGCACCTGAGTCTCGGCAATCTGCACTCTACCATCGCTGATGATATCGTATCTACCGACTTTGAAGTCTACGTACACTCCTACAGCGAGATAAAGGCGCTCAAGGATGCCCTCTCGGCCCTCCCCGGTGTGTATGGCTTGCGTGTCAGTTAGTAAGTTCTTGAGTTTTGTTGCTTGCAGGAAACAAAATTGCTATTTTGCACAAAGCAACACGCATACCTCTCCCCTTGGCAACACCCCCTATACCCCTTGGCAGAGAGTGCTCGCTCGTGAGTTCTCTGCCAAGGGTATTCTCGCTGATTACGTGCGTGTTGCATATAATAAGGAACCACGCCCGCGCTTCGTGTAATCCTCTCTATAGCAATTTTTCATCTGACCCTTGGCAAGGATCATAACATCCCTGTCACCGGGGCGTAGAAGCGGCTGTTCTTGCGGCCGAGGGCACGGAGGTAGCCTTCGTCGACCAGCTCGTTCAGATACTTGAGGGCAAGGTGCTTGGAGCATTCGCACAGCTGCTCCATCTGTGAGCGGTAGATGTAGGGGTGGTCGGCAAAGAAGGTGGCCAGGCGATGCTCCACGATGGTACGGGTGAGCAGGGTGCGCACGGCATGACCTCCGCTCACAATGTCGGCACCGCGCATGGCCTCCTTCAGTTCCTTGCAGGGGCGGAAGCTGATGCCCTTGACCTCAATGTCGTGGTTGGTGACGCGGTCTTCAAAATACTTGGGAGTCTTCAGCCCCAGCTTGAGGCTGAACGAGCCTATCTCATCCACCTGTACCGTGCGTCCATCGAGCAGGGCATGGCGCAGTTCATAGCCTAAGGCGCTGAGCACGGCCACTACATCGGTTTTGTTTACGCTGGTGGCGTAGCCTATGCGCTCGGCCATCTCTTTGGTGGTCACTGGGGTGGATGCTACCACGCTCACTCCCATCAAGGGATTCTTCTCGGTGGCTTCGCCCTGCAGGTCGAACCTCGGGTTCAACTGGTACGCTATGGTACCACTCTTCTTCGTAGCTTTGGTCTTTCTCATATTGTTCTATTCTACTGATTTGTTTTTTTCCTTTATCAACAGATATAACTGATTCAACAGATACACACATAGCTACGCTCGTGTGTCCCTCCGGATAATCTATCTGTTTCATCAATGTCATCGTGTTGACTTTAATTAATCAACAGATTACACGTGATTACACAGATTCTTTCTTCGCAGTACCATCGCAAGTGCAACGCGCGATTATCTGTTTCATCTGTGCCATCGTGTTGACTTTAATTAATCAACAGATTACACGTGATTACACTGATTCTTTCTTCGCGGTACCATCGCAAGTGTAACGCGCGACCATCTGTTCCATCAGTGCCATCGTGTTGACTTTAAATAATCAATAGATTAACGTGATTGCACAGTTTCTTTAATAGATATTTGCCGCTAATCTCTTTACCTGTAATTCCCGTTGGCCAAAATTGATTAAGAGTCCAATTTGCAAGCCTGTAGCTTTTAGGTAATTGATAACCTGCGCCTCAAAAACTGAACTCATCTCGCTTACTGCTTTCAGCTCCAGAATGACCGCATTGTCAATAACAAAGTCTGCAATGTAGTCACAATCTAAGATGTGTCCGTGAAATTCAATTGGCAGATGTTTTTCACGTTCAAATGGGATGCCAGATTCTTCCAACACAATAGCTAAGGCTTCTTGGTATACTTTTTCATGAAAACCGCAGCCCAATTCATTGTGCACATTGATGCATGCGCCGATAATCTTTCCTGTAAGTTCTTGGTGTAGATACATGTTTATTGCTTTGTTTTAGTTTCTTTTATTTGATTCAACTATTATCTTCTTCTTTTCTGTCAACTGGTATAACTGATTCAACAGATACACACATCGCTATGCTCGTGTGTTCCTCCGGATGGCCTATCTGTTTCATCAGTGCCATCACGTTGATTTTTTTATTGTCAACAGATTACACAGATTCTTTCTTCGCGGTACCATCGCAAGTGCAACGCGCGACCATCAGTTTTATCGGTGCCATCGTGTTGACTTTAATTAATCAACAGATTACACGTGATTACACTGTTATTTGTTGTCATTCTCATATTTTTATCAAAAGTTTCTGTTTGCCGATGGCGACCATACGCGCGTATGGTCGTGTGCATACGCGTGGATGCTCGCGTACATCCACGTGTATGGTCGTGGGCAAACACATGCGAATGCAGCTACAAATTTAAGAAAAGATAAGGACTCGTGCAAGCTTTTTACCACTGTTTTTATATGGAGGGGTGGGTATTGACTTCGCCTCTCTCATGTATTATCTTCGCGGATGAAAACGAGGTTTTCAACGAAAACGATGACGAAAACGAAAACTTTTTTCTGTAGCGTATCAATTGCAGAACAAGCGCTGTTGGCGGCATCGTAACTTTGCAGGAGTTCTTCGAACAACGATAACGATAACGTAAACGATAACTAATATATAATAATAGGAATCATGAAGAAGTTATTTACAAAAGCAATCAAGTGGCTGCGAAGAAGAGTAACAGCGCTCAAGAGGGAAGAGGGAAAAGTGAAAAGGGAAGAGGTGCGGCCTTCGTTAAACGTTCCTCGTTCATCGTTAAGCGATTCCCTGCTGCTCCGCGCCGAAGAGTACATCACCGAGCACTACCACCTGCGCTACAACCGCCTGAGCCGTGAGCATGAGCTGCGCGAGCGGGACAGCCTTACTGCCACGTGGCACGTGCTCGACGAGGCGCTGTGCTGCACGCTGCTGATGGAGATGCAGCATGCGGGCATCGGGCTGAGCAAGCCCTACCTGGTACGCACCGTGGTGAGGGGCAACAAGGCGGTGCCGCAGTATCACCCTGTATGCGATTACCTGGAGTCATTGCCCCAATGGGACGGGCACGACCATATCGGCGACCTCTTCCGCCGCATCACTAATGACGAGCAGCAGCTGCTCTGGCTACGGCGCTGGCTGTTGGGTATGGTGGCACAGGTGCAGGGACGGCTGGGGCAGTATGGCAACAGCGTGTGCCCGCTCATCATCAGTCGTCGGCAGGGATGGGGCAAGAGCCAGTTTGCCAAGCTCATCGTGCCGCCCGAGCTGCAGATGTTCTTCGCCGACACCTTCAACCTCGCCCAGGAGGAGACCTGCCTGCGCCGTATGGCCTCGTACTGGCTCATCAATGTGGATGAGCTGGACCGCTTCTCCACTCTGCGCATGGCCACGTTGAAGAACTTGGTGCAGCTGGCCACCATCACACTGAAGCGTCCCCACCGCGGACAGATGGAGGAGATGGAGCGCATGGCGTCGTTCATCGCCACCAGCAACCGCCGCTACCTCTTGCGCGACGAGACGGGCAGCCGCCGCTTCATCTGCATCGAGTTGGAGGCACCCATCGACGTGACTACACCCGTCAATCATGCCCAGCTCTATGCCCAGGCCTTGGCGGCTCTCGCAGAGGGCGAGCGCAGCTGGTTTGACGATGCAGAGACGCGCCTCATCGAGGCCCACAACCAAGGCTTCTCCACCAAGTGCGGCGTGTGGGACCTGCTGCGCCAGTATTTCGAGCCATGCGAGGTGCCCGAAACTCTGGAGGAGCGGCAAGAGGTGCTGTGGCCTGCCACCCACGTGTACGACTACCTGCGCGAGAAGTCGGCCACGGCGATGGAGGGTATCGAGCGCACCACCTTCGGATGGTATCTCAAGGAGATAGGTGCGCGGCAGGTGCGTGTGGACAATCGCCGCCTGTGGGCAGTGAGGCGGGTCGCTTGATATCTCCCTGTCACGCAGAATTTCTTACGTTGAATTGTCTCACGCTGATTGCACGGATATATAACATCGCTATGCTCGTATGTGGCCACCGGCACAAGCAAAGCGAGTGCTCTCCGCGTAATTCGTGTAATCCGCGTGAGACATAATAGCATTTGTGCGAGATAATGCGTTTAGTAATCATTTACTACACGCCTAATTCCTTTTTTCAGATCATCTGTATTGAAGTTTATCAATAACCCCACCCGCTTATTCATCAACTTAAGGTAAGTTAAAAGTTGCTTGTAATGAATGGGCTTCAACTCATCTACGGATTTCAGTTCCACTATAAGTTCATCGTTGACCAGAAGATCCAATCGAAGTCCTTCTCCAATGTTAACGCCTTTATAATTTACCTGCACTTCCAGTTGTGACTGCACGGGAATACCTTTTAATCCTAACTCGTGTATGAGCGTTTTCTCGTATACGGATTCCAATAGCCCAGGGCCGAGTATGCCGTGAACTTCCATTGCGCACCCAATGACACTATACGACGTGGTGTTTTGCCTAACATAAATGATGATTTTGTTTGTTGCTTAGGCAAATGTACTATAATTTGGTGGACATTTATATCATTCTATCGAATATTATTGAAAATAGTCTCTCGCGAAGTGATGTCTGTCTCACGCGGATTACGCAGATTGCACGGATATATACATCGCTGCGCTCGTATGTGGCCACCGGCACAAGCAAAGCGAGTGCTCTCCGTGTAATTCGTGTAATCCGCGTGAGAGAAAATAGCTTTGCTTCAAGAGGGCTTGCCAATGCCAGGGGGTAAACGCAAATCATTATATGGCGATATGCGCTGATAATCAGCGGTGAAATGGCGGGAAAGGAACGTTTCTGCCAAGGGGTAGAGGATACCCCTTGGCAGAAACATCTGCCCACACACGGCACGGCGCTATTGCTTGGTGACAATAAACATAATCGTCGGGAAAATTTCAAACAGCTATCTGAACGCAAATTTAGTGATTTCTTAGAAAAAGTGCCGATAACCTGCGAAACTCGTATTTTTTTCAAACTTTCGCAGATTATCGGCCATATTTCTGTTTTTTATAGGCACCAAAGACAATTATCCCAAATATGTAATCTCCATGACTCCCCTTGTAAAACGGAGAGACCGGCAGGGTATCACCCATCTCGGATTGCGCGAGTTCCTTAAAAACGGATTCTGATTGGTGATTGTTTGATGCTTACTAAAAACATTCACCCCCTCATCGCGAGGGGGTGAATGGCATTAAAAGTATGAATGGTTCTGTATTGGCTATTTTATGAATACCTTTTGTCCGTTCACAATATAAATACCACCCCTCAAGTTCTCAGTATCTGTCACCTTGCGACCAGTGAGGTCATAAATTGTCAATTGTCCATTGTCATTTGTCAATTGGTCAATGCCTGTGGGGTCAAAGACGGTGAGTAGTTTACTTACACGTACAGCAGAATGATAATTCTTATTTCCGGCTTGTATCGCTTTAATGTTTACTACACCGGCACCACAGCAGTCAATATAGTATTTCCCTGCTGCTTGATAAATCACTGCTACCTTTTCGTTGTCAATGCTGAATTCGAGATCCAGGCCCGATGTTGCTTCGGCATTGATTTCTATTTGCGTACCTATAGCTATTGTTTCTGAGAACTCTTGATCCCAAATGATCTCCTGCGTCGCTTTCTCGATCGTGAGTACACCCGATTCATAGACAAAGCTATAGTTGGCGGCCTCACCTTCAGAAGTAAATCCTATATTATAGACACCTACGTCACTGGTCTTGTGGGCTTCGCAATCCACAGTAGGCATCTTGGCTATCACGTTTTCGTCTTCACCATTTACGAAGCCTTTGTAAGTCACTTCAAACGTGGGGTTTTCTTCATTATAGACACGCGTCGCATCCTTAATTTTGGCTGTCAGTTTTCGTTTGCCCACTGTCAACTTACCACTCTGATAGGTGATGTCATAATTCTTGCTATCAGCCCCATTTGGTGTGATGGTGTATGTGCCGGCATTGCTATCCTTCGTAGCCTCGCATGCAAATGACGGTTGAGTCGTCAGTACACTGTAGTCTTCGTTATTCTTCAATCCGCTGAGTGTGTAGCCATATTCGGGATTGTCTTCGTAGTAAAGGCGTGTGCAGTCATTGACCTTCAGTGTCAGCGGTGCAGGCTTGATGGTCAGTTCCGCCCCTTGGTATGAGACGAAATCGTAGTTTTTCGCTTGGCCACCAGACACTGTAATCTCATAAGTGCCTACATCGCTCTTGGCAACAGCCGGAGTCGTCACCGTAGGCTGGGGCGTCAGCACGGCCTTCGTCTCGCCATTCTTGAAACCATCGTATCGGCAGGTCAGTTGTGGATTGGCATCGCCATATACCCTCTGCGCATCGTCGGCAATGACAGTAAGCGGAGCCTTGGTTATGGTCAGCGTGCCATTTGTATAGGTGATGGCGTAGTTTAGAGCCTCTGCTCCGTAAGGAGTCAAAGTGTGATTGCCCGTATTGGCGTCGACGGCCACCATGTTTGTTTTAGGCTTTGTTGACAACACCTCAGAGGTTTCATTATTTTTGAATCCATCGTAAGTATATGTATACTCAGGATTAGCATCGCCATAGGTGCGAGTGGCATCGTTCACTCCGATAACGAGCGGAGCCTTCTCTATTTTCAGCGTACCGTTCTTATAAATGAAGCTGTAGTTCTTGGCTGCGGCAGCATTAGGTGTCAAGGTGTATTCGCCAACAAAAGATGTAGCCACGGCATCTGTAGTGACGGTAGGATATTGGTTCAATGCCGATTCTGTGTCATCGTTCTTGAAACCCGAATAGAACACGGTGAATTTCGGATTGGCATCGCCATAGGCTCGCACGAAATTGTTGGCTGTCACGGTTAAGGGCGCTTGAGTGATGGTGAGCTTTCCACTGAGATACTCTGTAAAGACATAGTTGTCCGTAGCACCACCCGAAGCCACAATGTCATACGTACCCACATCGCTCCCTTTTCCAGCAATGGTTTGTAGGGTCAGTTCCTTGGTCAGCTTGGGGGCGTTGTCCCATGTCTTTAGGCCGATATACTCTACGCTGAAGCCTGGATTAGCATCACCATAAACCTTGGTGGCATCCTTTACCTTAACGCTTAGCGGTGCTTTCTCCACCGTCAGCGTACCGTTGTTCACCGTTACCTCGTAGTTGTCGGCAGTCGCTTCAGCTGTGATGGGGTATACTCCCGCGCCACTCTTTTCGGTAGCTTGGGTTTTCAGGACTGCACTTACAACCTCTTCTGTGTCTCCTCTCTTGAATCCGCTGTATTCGTAGGTGAACGCAGGGTTGCTCTCGCCGTATGTTCTTGTTGCATCGCCTATATTCATTGTTAGCGGCGCTTTTGTGATGGTATAGGTGTAAGGCACCTTGACGTCAAACTCCACTCCGTCAGAATAGCTGAATACCAAGTTTGTTGTGTGGGTGCCGGCATTGCTTTCCAACTCGTAATCCTTCAGCGTTGCCGTATAGGCTTTCAGCTTATTGGTAAAGCTTACTTTATGAGGTTCCCCATATTCAGATGTTCCCCTCTCGACGGTTATCATATCTGAAGGGTAGTAAACCTCACAGTTGCTATGACAGTTAGTGAAAGCGTAAGAACCCACTGATGGATATCCTAAGATGAAAACCTCCAATAGGCTGCTGCAATCTCGGAAAGCAGAGCGCCCAATGCTCGTCACACCCTCGGGGATGGTGATGGAGGTGAGGCTGCTGCAACCATAGAAAGCATCTTCTCCAATGCTCGTCACGCTATAGGTCTTGCTATTATAGGTGACGGTAGAGGGGATGGTGACTGCTCCGCTGTATTCGTTGGAATAGCTACTAAAAGAAGTTCCTCGATAGGTCACCTCCACCGTGAGGCCGGCAGCGGAGGTGATTTTGTAGTAGATACCACCCACCTCAAAGTCGTGGGCACTTGCCGTGAGGCTGCACAATAGCGTGGCTATCGTGGTCAGCCAGAGTCTGATTTGTTTCATAATCGTTCCTTTTATTGTGCATTATTTTCATGTATCAATACATAATCCTCTTTCTTATATTCTTTTATATCAAAGTACCCAAGAATCGAGTCATCTGTGTTATAAAAGAAATCCTCTGTCATATCGTCCCATTTCAGCCATACTTTACATACCTCATCATTTTCGCGTAACGTTTTAATCAAATTGCGGATATGCATAGAGAAAAGAACTTTTCCCGCTTCATCCTTTGAATATTCATTTTTCAAGACAAGGTTTATCGGCCCATCACTTGAAGCACCGTAGTCTCTCAGTTCAAGTCCTGAGTTACGTCCTTTTAACCACGCATCAATAAGATCTTTAGTCTTTTGGCTGTCTTTTACCAAATTCACTTCACCTTTCCATAATACTTGGAAAAACACTAAATCTTTTTCTACAATCATAAGTCAATAGTTTTATTAGTTATACTTGTAAATTCAACTTCAAACGGCTTTTCAGCTTTAGTTTGCTGGACTATTTTTACATTGTACTTTTCTGCAATTTGTCTTACCCAATCCAGCTCTTTCATATCAAAGTTATGTCCAATGATGATTTCTTTGATGCAATCATTTGGGATAGGGATTTTATAACCACCATTATCATATTCTACTCCCTCACGCTTTTGTCTTTCTTTGTTTTCTTCACGTTGAACACTGCCAGCCGCAATCAAACGATACTCCTCTTCATCTTCCCAAACAGACTTTTCTTTGAGGCTACACAAACGAAAGAATAGAGCGTCTCTTGTCTTCTCATTACGCAAGCTATTCCTATAAGTGTATTCTTCCAACAAATAATGAGAAGAATCAGGCTCCTTGTCGAGATCAGCCTTTAGTATTGGCATTTCCAGTTGGAATGTATCATCTAAGCGCTCTTCTGTTATAGGAGTATTCTTATACTCAACTTTTACATAATGGATACCCTGCTTCAAGAATTCAGAAAACCTATTTGCGTCAAATCCAACAACTACACCTCTATAGTTATCGGAGTAGAATGACCACAAACGTTTATTGTCTTTCCTTGTAGTGAAGCAACAACTGCCATATTCCCCCATTATTTTATAGGCAGTGTTTTCTCTTTCTTTAGTATAACCGAGTCTACGCAATAGAGTTTCAGATTGTAGCAATCTAAATGAGCAATCAAAAGGGTCATTCTGATATGTGGATTTATTGAAAAAGAAATACCCTTTCGTCAAGGCATCTTTTGTGTACTCAGACATCGGATAGTATTTGTATACTATACGCTCAGATCCTTTTTCATTTTCTTTTTCCATAACATCGCTCTTCGCCTACTACTCTCCCCGCTTCAGCATTAAAAGTTAATACTCGTTCGGTTATGGACTCTGTCCAAAAGTATGGACGTAAAAAAGACGTGGGAGAAACTTCCTTGCTTATCCCACTCGTCTTGGCCTTCGCATTGCCTATTTACCAGGATAAGCAACTCAGCCAGCCCACGCCAATCGCGTATTATATAATAGGTATGCTACAGGAATGTTCACCCCATCACATAGGGATACACTCATAGCATACGGGTATAATACACCCAGCATGGACGCTTCGTTGTGGTATCTTCTGGTAAATCAAAGTTGCGAAGTTTGACGAGTCGAAGATAACGTTCAGAAAACGTCCTTTTCCTGCTCCTTGGCGAGGCTCGGTGTGGGCACTCGGTCCACGGTGAGCGATGCGCTTTCAGAGCACGGAATCCAATATGTATTGACCCACCCATCCCTGCAGGCTGGTTGAGTCGTGACAAAATTAGTGATTAATTCCGACAATTCGTGCAAACGAGTAAAAAAAATGCAATAATTGTAATTTTACCTAAAATCCGCAACTCTTCATTCCAAGCCAAGCTTTGCAGTAGTTCGTTCATG
>CAZMZC010000043.1:0-24543 GCA_964570685.1 uncultured Bacteroidaceae bacterium
TCTGCCAATTATTTTGCCCCAAATTTCTCAATTCAACGAATTATATGTAACTTTGCAGTTCGAAACGAAAAGCTATATGAAGAAACAGACAAAGGGCAAACTTCTGAAACGACTCGACAGGTACATCATCGCGAAGTTCCTGGGGCACTACTTCTTTGCCATTGCGCTGATTATCTCCATCGCGGTAGTGTTCGACTATAATGAGCACATCGATAAGTTTGTGGCCAACAATGCTCCGTGGCGGGCCATCATCTTCGACTATTACTTGAACTTCATTCCCTATTTCTCGAACCTCTTCAGTCCGTTGTTCGTGTTCATTGCGGTCATCTTCTTCACCTCGAAGCTGGCCGAGAACTCCGAGATTATCGCTATGTTTTCCACGGGCACGAGCCTGCATCGTCTGATGCGTCCCTATATGTTCTCGGCGTTGATCATTGCGCTCCTCACCTATGGGTTGGGGGCCTACGTCATCCCTAAGGGCAATGTGGTGAGGCTGGAGTTTGAGAATACCTATAAGAAGAAAAAGAAGGTGGAGAGCGCCCGCAACATACAGATGGAGGTGGAGCCTAATGTGATAGCCTACATCGAGCGTTTCGAGAGCAGCAACAATACGGCTTACCGCTTCTCGCTCGACAGCTTCGAGGGAAACTCCATGAAATCGCACTTCACTGCACGCACCCTGGTGTATACCGGCAACAAGGAGAACCCTTACCAATGGAAAGCCAAGAACTGGCAGAGCCGTATCATCACTGACTCGCTGGAGATTATCACCAGTGGCTTGCAGATGGATACCATCGTGCAGATAGAGCCTTACGACCTGCTCATCAGCAAGAACCAGCAGGAAACGCTCACCTCGCCCGAGCTGAAACGCTACATTGACAAGCAGCGCCGCCGTGGCATAGCCAATATCAAGGAGTTTGAGATTGAGTATCACAAGCGCATAGCCACGTCGTTTGCGGCCTTCATCCTCACACTCATTGGCGTGTCGCTCTCGGCCAAGAAGGTGAAGGGCGGCATGGGCTTGAACCTCGGCATCGGCATAGCCCTGAGCTTCGGCTACATCGTATTCCAAACCATTTCATCCACCTTCGCTGTCAATGGCGGCACACCACCTATCGTGGCAGTGTGGATACCCAATATCGTTTTTCTCATCATCGGTATCTTCCTCTATTGGAAGGCACCAAAATAATTGACAATTGACAAATAACAATTGACAATTATAACCCAGAATAAATAGACATGGATTTCTACGATCTCGACTTACACGACAATGTGCTCGACGCACTCGACGCAATGAACTTCACCACCTGTACGCCCATACAGGAACACACCATACCGCCCTTGCTCGAGGGACGTGACCTCATCGGTGTGGCGCAAACGGGTACCGGCAAGACGGCAGCCTATCTGTTGCCCATACTGAGCATGCTGAGCGACGGCGGATTTCCTGACGATGCCATCAACTGCATCATCATGTCGCCCACCCGCGAACTGGCACAGCAGATAGACCAAGCGATGGAGGGATTCTCCTACTACGTGCCCGTGAGCAGCGTGGCCGTGTATGGCGGCAACGATGGCATACGCTACGAGCAGGAGCGCCGCGGCCTGGCGCTCGGTGCCGATGTGGTCATCGCCACGCCCGGACGTCTCATCAGCCATATCTCGTTGGGCAACGTGGACCTCTCGCGCACCTCGTTCTTTATCCTCGATGAGGCCGACCGTATGCTCGACATGGGATTCTACGATGACATCATGCAAATCGTGAAGCAACTGCCCGACACGCGCCAAACCATCATGTTCTCGGCCACCATGCCCGACAAGATACAGAAGCTGGCCGCCAGCATCCTGCACGACCCCGTGGAGGTGAAGCTCGCCGTGAGCAAGCCCGCCGAAAAGATAGTACAGACGGCCTACGTATGCTACGAGACACAGAAGTTGGGCATCATCAAGAGCCTTTTCCGCGAGTCAAAGCCCGAGCGCGTCATCGTGTTCTCTTCATCAAAGCTCAAGGTGAAGGAGGTGGCCGCTGCATTCAAACGCATGAAACTCAACGTGGGCGAGATGCACAGCGACCTCGACCAGGCACAGCGCGACGTGGTGATGCACGAGTTCAAGAGCGGACGCATCGACATCCTCGTGGCCACCGACATCGTATCGCGCGGCATCGATATTGACGATATACGTCTCGTCATCAACTACGACGTGCCCCGCGATTGTGAAGACTATGTGCATCGTATCGGCCGCACAGCCCGTGCTGGTGCCGAGGGATGTGCCATCACCTTCGTTTCAGTGGACGACCAGTCGCGCTTTGCTGCCATCGAGGAGTTCATCGAACGCGAAGTGTTCAAGCTCCCCATCCCCGAAGAGCTGGGCGAAGCACCCGAATACAACCCCAAGAAGAGTGGCGGAAAGGGACGTGGCCGTCACGGCAAGAGCGCCCACCGTGGCGGCAAGAGCGGAGGCAAAGGAAAGAATGCCCATCGTGGTGGCAAGAACCATCGTGGCGGTAAAGGACGCAAGGATGATAAGCCAAGTGTTAACTAATGGAAAATAGGAGGCAAATGTAATAAATTTTGCAAAAATGGCAGATGGTGTTGGTCTTTTCACTATTTTTGCATAATAATCGGAAAAAAACAACCAAACGGAACAATATGAAGAAACTGTTATTCGTACTTTGTGCCTCAGCGGCATTACAGGCAGGAATGGCTCAAGCAGACGACCCTATCGTGATGACCGTTAATGGGGTAGATGTGCCTCGCTCGGAGTTTGAGTACTCATACAACAAGAACAATACGGATTTGGTAGTCGACAAGAAATCGCTCGATGAGTATGTAGAGCTTTTCGTCAACTACAAACTAAAAGTAGCTGCGGCCAAAGATGCCCAGCTCGATACTGCAGCAGCCTTCGTCAAGGAGGTAGCCGACTACCGCTCACAGCAGGCCGAAGAATATCTGATAGACTCGGCATTCATCGAAGAGGAGGCTCGCAAGACCTATGAGGCTACCGCCAGAAACATTGGCCCCGATGGCCAGTTCAAGGCAGCTCATATCCTCATCCGCCTGCAGCAACAGGCCACACCGCTGGAGCAGGCCCAGGCCAAACTACGTATCGACTCTATTTACACGGCACTGAAGAACGGAGCCGACTTTGCCGAGCTGGCTAAGCAGCTTTCTGAAGACCCTGGCACCGCACGCGAAGGCGGTATGCTCCCGTGGCTCTCAAAAGGTCAACTGATCAGAGAGTTTGAAACCGTAGCATTGGCTATGCAACCTGGCGAATTGAGCGAACCGGTGCTCACCCCCGTAGGTTACCATATCATTTATATGAGCGAGCGAAAGCAGTTTGAACCTTACGAATATCACCGCGAGGCGATATACCAGTTCCTTGAGCAACGCGGAATACGTGCTCACGCCAAGCGCTCGATGGGCGTGAAGCTAGCCCAAGCTATGGGTGGCAATATTACCCCTGAGGAGGCACTGGCCCAGGCTGAGATGGAGCTTGATGCCAAGTACCCTGACTTCGGTTTCTTGATGAAGGAATTCTACGAAGGTTCGCTACTCTATGAGATCAGTACCCGCGAGGTATGGGAGAAGGCTGCTCAAGACGAGAAGGGGCTGGAGAAGTACTTCAAGAAAAACAAGAAGAAATACCGTTACGACGAGCCCGTATATCGTGGCCTTGTAGTACATTGCGTGTCAGAGGATGTACTGAAGCAGGTGAAGAAAGCCGTAAAGAAACAGCCGCAGAAAGAGTGGGTGAAAGTTATCCGCGAGGCTCTCAACAGTGATTCACTGATGCAGGTGAAGATGGTGCGCGGCCCCTTCAAGGCGGGCAAGAACGTGTATGCCGACTACTACGCTTTCAACCAAGGCGAACGTCCCGATACAGTGGCAGGATTCCCCGTAACCGGTGTGGTGGGTAAGCTGCAAAAGAAAGGCCCCGACACGTATGATGATGTGCGTGGCCCTGTGACTGCCGATTATCAGAACCATTTAGAACAGTTATGGGTTAAGGAATTGCGTAAGAAGTACCCCGTGGTGCTTTACCCGGAGGCATTGGATACAGTGAACAAACATTGAAAATATTTGCATTCGGATAGGCTATGAGGTGTTGTAGGCAAGAAGGGTTTCTCATGCAACTGCTATTGGTGGTTACACTCCTGCTTGCTGCGTGCCAAAAGTCGGTAAACCACGGAGGAAAAACACCTTTGGTGGAGGTCGAAGGTGAATTTCTTTACAAAGAAGACGTGGTCAAAGTCATACCCTACGGACTTTCCTCTGCCGATAGCGTGGCATTTGCACAGGATTATATGCGCAAATGGACCGAAGACATGATATTCTTCAAGAAAGCCGAACGCAATGTCTCGGACAAAGGACGCATAGCACGTATGGTCGAGGAGTATAAGCGTACGCTCATATTGAACGATTACGAGCAACGCCTACTACAAGAGCAGATGAGCAGCACGTTGCCAGAAGCCGACCTACTAGCATACTATAATGGAAATAAGGAATTCTTTATGCTCGAAGAGCCTGTTATAAAGGGGGTATTCCTGAAAATCCCTTTGAAGGCACCTGACTTGAAGGAGATAAAGATACACTACAAAGACAACTCGGCCAAGGCACGGGAGCAGTTGGAGAAGTATGCTTTCCGGAATGCAGTCATCTATGAGTATTTCTATGACCAATGGATGCCGGTGTCAGAGCTGGAGGCAAAACTGATAGTCAACCTGGCCGAACTGAGTAAAGACTTTGAATCGAACCGTAATATAGAGGTCAGTGATGATGAGTATTGCTATCTGCTGCATGTAGATGACTATATACTGAAGGGGGAAGTGAAACCCTATGATTTGGCGCGATACGAAATCATAGACCTGTTGTCAAACACCCGCAAGGTGGACTTTATGCATAAAGTCAAGACGGATTTGTATAACCAGTCTTTGGAAATGGATAAAATAAAATATTATGAAGATAAGATTAGGTAAATTATGGGCAATGCTGTGCGTGGTGCTGATGACGGCCTCGGCAGTAGCACAAGATAATGTAATAGATGAAGTGGTATGGGTGGTAGGCGACGAGGCCATACTCAAATCAGATGTAGAGCAGGCACGTATGTATTTTATGATGTCGGGACAAAAGATGGAAGGCGAGCCCTACTGTGTTATTCCTGAGCAACTGGCCATACAAAAGTTGTTTCTGCATCAAGCTGCCATCGACAGTATCGAAGTCACAGAGCAGGAGGTGCTCAATGACGTAGAGAGAGAGATGAATATGCGCATAAGCCAAATAGGCTCGCGCGAGAAGATGGAGGAGTACTTTGGCAAGACCTCGACGCAAATACGCGAAGAGTTGCGCGAGACCGTGCGCGACCGTATGATTGTAGAGCGAATGCAGGAAAAGGTATTTGGAAACATCAAACTTACCCCCTCGGAGGTACGTCGTGGCTATGCGGGAATGAAGGAGGAAGAGATTCCTTTTGTCCCTACACAAGTAGAGGTGCAAATCATAACCCAGCAGCCAGAAATACCCTTAGAGGAGATTGAACGCGTAAAGGCTGAACTGCGCGACTATACCGAACGCGTACATAGCGGCGAGGCACAGTTCTCCACATTGGCTGTGTTCTATTCACAAGACCCCGAATCAGCTCGACGTGGCGGCGAACTCAATGCTTTCGGACGTGGAGAGATGGTGCCGGAGTTCTCGGCCGTGGCCTTTAACCTTACCGAGCCAGGAAGGGTATCAAAGATTGTTGAGACTGAATTTGGTTTCCACATCATACAGTTGATTGAGAAACGTGGCGATCGTGTAAGAGCACGCCATATCTTGCGCAAGCCTGAGGTGCCGGCAGAGAGTATGAACGCTTCATTGGCACGTCTTGACACCATTGCCAATGATATACGCAACGAAAAGATTTCATTTAACGATGCAGTACTATACTCTGCTGATAAAAACACTCGTAAGAACTTTGGCCTGATGAGTAATGAGATGACCCTGTCGTCACGTTTTGAACTGCAAGACCTGCCTCAGGAGGTGGCCAAGGTAATTTACGAGATGAAAGTGGGTGAGATTTCTGACCCCTTCGTGATGATCGACCAAAAGACTGGCAAAGAGATATGTGCCATCGTGAAGCTGAAAACACGTATTGAGGGACATAAGGCTACGCCTACCGAAGACTTCCAGGTTATAAAGGATGTGATGGTTGCCAAGATGAAGCAACAGAAACTGGAGAATTGGATAAAAGAGAAACAGAAGAGCACCTATGTACGCATCAATGAGAATTGGTGCGACTGCGAGTTTCAGTACCCAGGATGGGTGAAAAAGTAAATATAGCCTCCAATGCTTGGACGGATGACAACACGTAGACGATTCATATCATTGATGTTGGTATGGGGAGCCTTTGCTACGATATCGGCACAGACAGAACTGCGAGAAGCAGTTCCCGTGCGTGCTGTCCCTCAGAAAATGCAACTTGACACCACGAAAAGGTTGCGTGCAGAGGAGCTGAAGATGCAGCCCATAACGATGAAAGAGGCTGTAAGGGAGACGGCACCAGCAACCACTCTAAAGAAAGAGGCATCTGCCATCGCAAAAGAACAAACCGTGCCCCAAAAGAACCATGCCATGGACTCCACCGCAAGGAGAGCGAGGTTGGGCCACAAGCCTACGATGCCAAAGCCCGCGATGCGGGATGAAGAACTGGATGCCGCACCCGCAGACACCACCAAGGAGCGCTACGTATATCTCCTTCACGCCGATGAAACCCGCTATGACAAGCTTATAAATCCTGATGCTCAAATACTTGTAGGTGACGTTGCCTTTCGGCACGACAGCATGTATATGTATTGCGACTCGGCTCTCTTCTACGAAACGTCGAACTCGTTGGACGCATACGGCAATGTGCGTATGAACCAAGGCGATACACTCTTTCTCTATGGTGACCGCCTCCATTATAATGGCGATGAAATGTTAGCCAAGGTGCGCGACAATGTAGTGATGATAGATAAGGAAATGACACTCACTACCGACAGTTTGAACTACGATCGTACCATTAACCTCGGCTACTACTTCAATTGGGGGACATTGGAAGATACGCTCAACATACTCACCTCAGAATGGGGCGAATATGACACGCAGACAAACGACGCGGTATTTAACTATGAAGTGACGCTCACCAACCCCAACTTCGTGCTCACATCAGACACCTTGCACTACAACACGAAGACACAGATAGCTACTATTGTAGGACCTTCGAACATTGATAGTGACAATAACAACATCTACTCCACCTTGGGGCGTTACTATACTGCTGACGAACATGCGGAACTGCTAAACCGCTCCGTACTCACTAATGAAGACAAACGCCTGGTGGGCGACAGCATCTATTATGACCGCACCAATGGTTATGGCGAAGCATTTGACAATGTGGTGATGGATGACTTTGCAGGCAAGACACGTCTGACAGGCGACTACACCTACTACAATGAGCTATCCGATTCGGCTTATGCGACCCAACGTGCGGTAGCCATTGACTACTCGCAAGGCGATAGCCTCTATATACATGGCGATACGCTACGCCTGCTCACGCGTTTCCCCGACACAGACTCCGTATACCGTATCATACAGGCCTACCACAAGGTTCGTATCTACCGTGAGGATGTGCAGGCTGTATGCGACTCTATGGAGTTTAGTTCACTGGATTCCTGTATGACGATGTATTATGACCCGGTAGTATGGAATGGCCCACAACAGGTGTTGGGTGAGGTGATACGGGTATATATGAATGACAGCACGGTAGATTGGGCACATGTGGAGAACCAGGCACTAATAGTTGAAAAGGTAGATACAGCACATTATAACCAAATAAGCGGGAGAGAGATAAAAGCATATTTCGCGAATGGCAATATAGACAAATCCGATGTCATAGGCAATGTAATGGTAGTGTACTACTACCGCGAAGAGGGCGACAGCATAGCTTTCGGAATGAACACTACAGAAGCCAGCTTACTCACTGCCTTCATGAAAGACCGTCAGGTAGACAAGTTGCTCATTACGGATCAATCAAATGGTGTGTTCTACCCTATCACCCAAATACCAGCAGGCAAAGATAAGCTGGCAAACTTCGCTTGGCTACACAAGTTGCGTCCGATGAGCAAGTACGACATTATGATATGGCGAGGAAAAGATGAAGAGGACAAACTGAAAGTGACAACGCGACGGGCTGTACCGTTGCCTTCACTGAAAGGATTAACAAATAAGGACGACAAATAATATGGGAATATTTAAGACACGCGAACCGAGACGATTCGCACATCAATACATATATGTAGATGAACGTAAAGAACGCCTGAAGGAGATAGAAGAACGTGCTAAACGTGATTTGGGGATGATACCACCAAAGGAGGCAACAACGGAAGAGAGAATCCGCGGCAAGATGGTAGAGCAGACTACCCACCTGAAACGCCGTAAGGAGAGCGACTCACCTATTACCACCAAGCGCATCCTTCTCATACTGGCTTTGCTGGTGGTCATATTTTTTGCTTTATTCAGATAACCGATTATGGCAAGTGAGGATTTGATACATCTGCTACCCGACTCGGTGGCCAATCAGATTGCAGCTGGTGAAGTGATACAGCGACCTGCTTCGGTGGTTAAGGAGCTGGTTGAGAATTCCGTGGATGCAGGAGCCACCAGCATACAAGTACGATTGACTGATGCCGGGCGCACCAACATTCAGGTTATTGACAATGGCAAGGGAATGTCGGAGACAGATGCCCGTATGGCTTTTGAGCGGCATGCCACATCTAAAATTAGCAATCCTTCGGACCTGTTTGCACTTCATACCTTCGGCTTCCGCGGCGAAGCTTTGGCCTCCATAGCTGCAGTAGCACAAGTGGAACTTCGTACAAGACGCGAGGAGGATGAACTGGGTACGGTGATTCACATTGCCGGCTCGAAATTGGAATCACAAGACGTGGAGATGTGTCCTGTAGGCACAAATTTTCAGGTCAAGAATCTATTTTTTAATGTTCCTGCACGGCGTAAGTTCTTGAAGTCAGACCAAACGGAAATGAACAATGTGCTTGCCGAGATTGAACGCATAGCCTTGGTGCATCCCGAGATATCCTTCGCCGTTTATCGCAACGAGGTGGAACTGATAAATGTCCCGCAAGCTACATCGCGCCAACGCATCCAGCATCTGTTTGGCAAGAAATTGGGGCAAGAGCTGCTGTCAGTAGATGTGGAGACTACACTTGTGAAGATTACAGGGTGTGTAGGCATCCCAGAGAGTGCACGCAAGAAAGGAGCCCACTGCTTCTTCTTCGTCAATGGTCGATATATGCGTCACCCCTATTTCCATAAGGCTGTGATGGAGGCCTATGCACACCTTATCCCCGCTTCTGAACAGGTCCCCTATTTCTTGTATTTCACGGTGGACCCTTCACGCATAGATGTTAATATACACCCGACAAAGACCGAAATCAAGTTTGAGGACGAACAGGCAATATGGCAGATATTGATGGCCTCTGTACGCGAAGTGTTAGGGCGAAGCAATGTCGCTCCTTCCATCGACTTTGATGTGGCCGACTGTCCTGACATCCCGCTTTTTGTCTCTAATGGTCTTGCAGTGCCTCCTGCATCTCCGCCTATGCCCAAGCTGGATAGTAATTACAATCCATTCAGACAAAGTGGGCAAGACAGCTACAAACGTCAGACAATAGACTGGGATAAACTATATAAAGGCGTTGGAGGCTCCACCTTGGGAGATGAAGCCACCTTTGATGAAGTTGCTGCCGAGGAGGTGGCTGGGAGTGGGGCACACTCCCTGAATGGGACAATTGACCTTGCATTGTCTCCCGTACAGGACGACGAAACCATCGTTGAAAGAGTAGAGGCGGGTTTTGCAGACTGCTATCAATATAAAGGCCGCTATATTGTTACCTCCATGAAGTCTGGTATGATGATGGTGGATCAGCATAGAGCACATATACGCATACTCTATCATCGCTATATGGCCCAGCTGAATCAACAGCGTAGCACATCGCTAGGAATGCTCTTCCCCGAAATGCTGAGTCTGTCAATGGCACAGGCTGTTGCTATGGAGCACCTGTTGGATGATTTTAGCAGTCTCGGCTTCGACATCACAAATATGGGAGGTGGAACTTTTGCTATACAAGGTATACCTGCAGGTATCGAGGGCCTTACCCCCTCTGTTTTAGTAGAGCATATCCTTGCCGATGCCATAGAGAGGGGCGATGTGTCAAAAGAAGAGGTGCACAGAACTATGGCGCTTACGATGGCCCGTTCGGCAGCTATCGTTGTGGGACAAGTGCTCACGATGGAAGAGATGACTCGACTGATAGATGAATTATTTGCTTGCGATGTACCTGCATATACACCCGATGGCAAGAAGACCTTCGTCATCATCGATGAAGAGGAAATATCGAAACGGTTCAGGTAGCCGAGTCAAACTCAGTAGAAGCATGCAGAATGCTTTCCGTGATTAGCAAAAAACTTAAAAAAAAGCACTTTTTGTTATTTTTTACGTCTACTGTTATTGTAATGTGAAATAAATTATATAAATTTGCCACGATTATACAAAGGTGAAAAGGTTTCCCGAGTACAATCAATGTTATAAAACGAGAAAGAACTGTAAAAATTATTTATTATTCCTTTAATTTAAAAAAGAAAAGTATGAAAAAATTATTGATTGCTTTGGTAGTTGCAGGAATGTCTGTAAGCGCAATGGCTCAGACAGAGGAGTATCCTGTAAGAAAACACAGCGTTGAGACCAACAGCTTTTGGAGCAACTGGTTTGTATCACTCGGTGGTGGCGTTCAGGTAATGCCTATTGACAGAGGCGAGAATGGCGTTGATTTGTTTGAGACATTGACGCCTAACTTTACCGTATCTCTTGGTAAGTGGTGGACTCCTGGTTTGGGTCTTCGTTTGCACAGCCACCTTCCTTTCTATAAGAATGAGGCTGGTGAGCAGAACAATGCTTATGCTCTTTATGGTGAGGCTATGTTCAACTTGACAAACATGTTCTGTGGCTACAAGCAGGATCGCGTCTATAACGCTATTCCTTATGTTGGCTTTGGTCGTCTTTGGGGTGATGCTAAGGGTTGGTCTCCTTGGACTGTAGGTTACTTGAGCACATTCCGTTTGTCAAACTCTTGGTCTATTGATTTGGATCTCTTCTTGAAGCAGTACAATGTTGCTTGCGTAACTACACATCGTAACTGGCAGGCTGGTGCATCATTGGGTCTCTCTTGGCACATCGGTGGCCGTGGTTTCGATGCTTCTCCCGATATGGCTGCCCTTACAGCTATGCACGCAGCACAGCTTGCAAGCTTGAATGAGGCTCTCTCTGCTGAGCAGAACGAGAACAAGAACTTGAAAGAGCAGTTGGCTAAGAAGCCCAAAGAGGTTGTTAAGGAGAAGGTAGTTAAGGAAGTACTTGCTGCCCCCCAATCAGTATTCTTCGCATTCAACTCTGCAAAGGTTGCTTCTAAGAAGGAAATCATCAACCTTGAGGCTTTGGCTGACATGGCTAAGAACAATGGTGGTAAGTTGAAAGTTACGGGTTATGCTGACAGCGCTACAGGTTCTGCAGCTTACAACCAGCAGCTCTCTGAGCGTCGTGCACAGGCTGTTGCCAAGGAGCTCGTTAAGATGGGTGTAGCTGAGGAGAATATCGTAGTTGAAGGCAAGGGTGGCGTAGCTGAGGTTAAGCCCGCTTCTTACAACCGTCGTGTTATCATCGAGGCTCTCTAATCAGAGTATCTTGACACACAAAATATGGGAGACCTGCCAAAGAGGCGGGTCTCCTTTTTTTATTGCTCTTTCTGATACCTCTGCCTTCCCTGTAGGATGTTAATGTTAGGTCTTTGAAAACAAATTTCAGAGATTCGTGTTATTTCGATACATAAGACTTTTTTGGTAAACATAAATTAAAGACCTAACAGTATGAAAAAAGTAATCAGTATGATGGCTGTGGCCGGTTTGTTCTCTGTTTCAGTGGCCCAAGCCCAAGTGACCGAGGTAGTGGAGATTGCAGAGGTTCCCGTCTCAAAGTATAGTGTACAAACGAATAGCTTCTGGGACAATTGGTTCGTCTCACTGAATGCCGGAGCACAATTCTCTTACCTGTATCCGGAAGGCAAGCAGGAGTTTAAGGATCGTATCAGTTTCTCAGGATTGGCCTATGTAGGTAAATGGTATACGCCAGGTATCGGTATGCGTCTTGCCCTTAATGGCTACCAATTCCAAGGGCATAGCAGCAAGTTGGATTATGCGAATCTGCATATAGATGCTTTGATGAACGTTACCAATATGATTATGGGCTACAACTCCCAACGATTATATAATATGGTGCCTTATATAGGTATGGGTGCCGTCAGAGTATTTGATCACAACAGCTACTCCTTTGGGTTCAACGCTGGTATTCTCAATACCTTCCGCCTGAATGATTCATGGAAAGTGAATTTAGAGATGGGTGCACTTTTTGCTAGCAAGAATATGGATGGTGTTACAGACCCAAAACGTGCATTTGACGACATTTTCACTGTTACAGCTGGTATTACCTATAATATTGGTGGTGACATTTGGAACAACAGCCCTGACATCAGCTCTCTGGTGATGATGAATGCGGCAGAGATGGCCGCTCTTAATGAGGCTTTGGCTAAGGAACAAGCTAACAATCGCAATCTGCGCAACCAGCTAGCTCAGCGTCCTAAAGAGGTTGTAAAGGAGAAGGTAGTGTCAGGCGATTGCGCCTTTGCGCCTCAGTCCATCTTCTTCGCTCTCAATTCAGCCAAAATAGCTTCTCATAAAGATATGGTAAACCTCAAATCTATAGCTGAGGTCGCCAAGGCCGATGGACTCAAATTGCGTATCGTAGGTTATGCCGATAGTGCAACTGGTGATGCCAAGTACAACCAAAAACTTTCACAACATCGTGCACAAACCATTGCTGACGAGCTTGTAAAACTAGGAGTGAATAAGGCCAACCTGACGATTGAGGGTAAAGGTGGAGTGGCAACTCTTAATCCCGCATCGTATAATCGCCGTGTTATTATTGAGGTCATGTGATGGCAAATTTTATCACAGAGAGGGGGGAATCTCCCCTCTCCCTTTTTTATTTAAAGCCTGTGACTTGTTGTAGGCATTTGATGCACAATGTCGTGGATTGCCTGTTCTTTGTTAGATTTGGTGTTAAGGGAAATAGGATCAGAACTTCTTGGTTCGTATGTGACAATAGGGCTCTTCGCCTGTTTTGTTGTAGTAATCTTGATGATACTCTTCGCCTGACCAAAAATGTTCGGATGGACGCAGCGTCGTGTTTACTTCATGTCCCTTGGAGCGTAGTAAGGCTATCACCTCTTTGGCAATATGCCGTTGCTCTTCGTTGATGTAGAAGATTTGACTACGGTATTGTGGACCTATATCAGGACCTATGCCATCGGTCTGTGCAGGGTTGTGTATCTCGAAGAATAGTTTGCATAATGCCTCATACGTGGTAGCGTCTGCATCGTATTCTACAAGTACAGCCTCCACATGATGGGTACGGTGAGCCTTTACATCGGCATATTGTGGGTTCTCTTCGGGACCACCGATGTACCCTACGGTAGTTGTCAATACTCCTGGGGTACGTTGCAGCTGATACTGTACGCCCCAGAAACATCCTGCGGCAAAGATTGCTTGTTCCTTTCTCATAATGCTTTCTGTCTCATAGGAATGAGTCTTACTTGTCCGTTGAGCCCCGAAGGTAGCGGTGCCCAATGGGCATAGCCTGTCTTTTTATAGTTGAGGTCTACCACGTTAATTTCCTTAAATCGGCGCCAAGGTACTTGCTGGCGGTCGAGCTCGGCAATGCGGTTGGCGGGTAGGTTAGTCACCTCTACCTCAATCGTATTCTTGCCGGGCTTGAGATATTGACCTACGGCCAGTTGGAAGGGCACGCACCATGCCGTGCCGGCATCCTTGCCATTGATGCGTACGCGGGCACTCTCACGCACGTCACCAAGGTCGAGCACCCACTCGTCGGCAGCAATGGCGGGCAGGTCAAACTGGAGGGTATAGTGTCCAGTAGCCATCGTAGTGGTGGCATGAGGCGTATCGAGCGTTGTCCATGAACGTGGCTCATCGATGTCGAAGGTGCCCTGTATAGCCGGAGCACTTTCCACAAAGTCGAGCTTCCAACCATGGTCGAGTGTGAGGGCAAGCGTCTGCGGCTGCAGATAATGCCACTCCTCGGCTTCCACAGGCGAGGTAAAGGTCTGCACAATGAGGCTTTGCCCTGATTTCAGCTGCAAGTACACCTGCAAGCCCTCGTCGGTGGCGCGCGTGGCGGCACGACCTTTCTGCCCTGTCACAGGATCAAATATCATGGCATCGGCATCAGTTACGCTGAGGGTAACCCACGCATCGAGTCCTTCGGGCTGCAAGGCACTGATGAAATAGTGATGTCCCTTGTCGTTGCTGCGGCGGATATACTGTATGCCGTGCTTGGTCTTCACCTCCTCGGGCTGAACGCCACAGAGAGCAAGCGTCTTGCCATAGTCATCACCTATGATGATGCGACCCTTTCCCAATTGATAATTAGCCTCCGGGTTGTCAGTTGTTGACTTCATCCTTCCCATTGCTTTGTTGAATGCCTTACGACGCGCCTCTAGGTTACCATATCCGGGTACATCCTCGGGCATACCGCCGATGAAGACTACCGTGGCGCCACTGCGTACGAGCTTCTCCAAGTGGGCGAGTACGTCGGCAGGCATACGTTTTACGCCAGGTACGATGATAGCCTTATAGGCTGCTCCGCCCGAAGTCACAAGCTGATTATTGATGCAGCGGGTGGTGCGTACGAAACTGTCGGAGATGTAGTCCACGTCGTAGCCATTGTTGCAAATCTCGTTGACTGTAGCGATGAACTTGGGAGCTACACGGTGCATCTTGTGGATATCGAAAGTGAGTAGGCGGCCTTTCTGTTCGTTCCACAAGTCGTAGACGGGCAGGTATACGAGGAAGTCGTTGTCGGGCTTACCCATCTGCAGGAACGACTGACAGCGGCCTATATAGTCGAAAAAGGCGGGAGCATCGCGCCAAATGCTGTTGGTGGGCGACATGTTGATGGAGGCATAGAAACTCCAGCCCGGCCATTCGGCTTCGCGTGGTGAGTAGGGTGTACCGTGGAAGAACATGTGGTTCACACCGGACACAAACATGAGATCCATATCGGGCTTGCACTGCGAGAGTGAGGTGCGGAAGTGCTCGGTTAGCCAAGTGAAGGTCTCTGACGACACAAACGGCTTGCCACTGATGTGGGCGGCCGACGAGGCGTACTTGAGCATCGAGAGGTCGGAGTCGTTCTTGCGGGTGAGCGAGTCGCGACGTAGTCCTTTGATGCCGAACTCTGAAAGGCCGAAGCCTTCACATTCGGGAATATCTACCGCAGCATAGGTGTCGATGAGGTTGGCAGGCGAGCCATGTGCCTGGTTGCGAGTAATACTACCCATGCGGTGTGCCCAATCGGTCCACTGGTCGGTGAAGTTCTCGAGCAGCAGGTCCGATACCGTCTCACGATAGTCCGATACGATGCGGCAGGTGATGTCGGGGCGCTCGGGGTCGAGGAACTCGCGGAAGTAGTGCTCCAAGCGGTAACCGCGACGACGGGCAAACTGCTCCAAGAAGTCGGGCGTCCAGTCGGCACCATACACCTCGTAAGAGTCGTTGAAAAAGTTGTTCGGTGCAGGAGCGCCATTGGCCTTGAAGGCCTTTTCGAATCGGCTGAGGTAGCGCTTTACTGCCCCTTTGGAAAGGTGGTCGATGACATATCCCTCGCCACCGGGTGCAGCACGCTTCACCGCTTGGCGTGTCTTGCCTATGAAGAGCGCCACCACTTGCCACTCACCCTCGGGAGCCTGCCAGCGCAGCACGCCCTCTGCATCGCACTTCTTGGTCACATCCACGTGCTTGCTGCCCTGATAGGCCATCACCTTGTGCAGAGTCGATGTGGGTGCATCCTTTCTGTTCGATACGGCAATGGGCAGTTCCACCGCCTTGCCACCCTCGATGGTGTATTGCTCGAAGATAGCCTTAGTAGCTGCATCTTCTATCGAGGTCTCAGGACCGCCGAAAGGCCATCCTGTACCCGTACTCATATCAACGCGCATACCCACCTCCTTGCCTTTGTTGATGGTATATTCGAGCGCCTTCATCCATTCAGGCGTGAGGAACGACAGCTCGTTTTCCTCATTGTTCTGTACCCCATAGATGGGTGTGATCTCCAATTCACCCAGTCCGGCACGGGCATATTCCTCCATATTATAACTGAGGTTAGACTCGTCTACGGCACTTCCCAGCCACCACCAGCGGGCAGCGGGTTTGGCTGTCTGTGTCAGCTCAGGCCACTCCTGAGCCTTATTGCTCATAGGTAGCGCAATCAGCACTGTAGCAAATAAAATGTGTTTGATGTGTTTCATATTCATATAAGATTGTCATTCATTTCGCACAAAATTACACAAAAATCTCAAAATATATGGCATTATGGCATTAGAGTATGAAAAAAGTTTGTACATTTGCACCTGACACTATCAACATTTGTTAAACTAAGAAAGGAAAACATCATGAAGAAAGTATTATTGGCTATGGTAGCCGTTGCAGCTCTCACTATCACATCATGCTGCAATAAGAAAGCAAAGGATGCCACTTGTGATAAGGCCACCACGGAGTGTGCTGCACAGAAGGAATGCCAGAAGGCTTGCGAAAAGACTTGCGAGATGCCCGACTCTTGCAAGAAAGCCTGTGCTACTCCTTGTGAACAGCCCTGCGACAAGGCTTGTGACAAAGCTGAAGGCAAGTGCGACAAGGCTGCTGCTTGTGAGAAGAAGTGCGATAAGGCCGAAGGTCAGTGCGAGAAAGCTTGCGATAAGCAGTAATCTTACTGCGTTTATAATGAGAGAGACACCTAGCGGGGTGTCTCTCTTAATTTTTTTTAGATAATCTCAATTGCCGTCGGGCTTGAGAATCTCGACGAATCGGCTGTCGTCCCATTGGAAAGTAGCACGGTCGTCGGGGTGTGCTGGGTTATAGGGCACATAGTCGGGACGCAGATGCTTCAGAATGTCGAGGTCGAGCTCCTTCATGCCTTCGATGATGCACTTGCTTATTTGATAAGCACCGTAGGGGTTGAAGTGGGTGTTGTCGGCTAGAGGTTTGTCCTGCCCAGGGTAAGTGTTCGCAGGGTAATGCACGAAGGCTCCTTTTGATGCTTCAGGCCCCATGGCCTCATACAATGTGCGTGTCATGGCGTGCAGGTCGATTAGATGCACCTTTTCACGATCGGCAAGGAATCGGGTAGCATCGGGATAGTCGAGATGTGTATCGGTAATCTTACCTTCACTGTTGAAACTACGGCGTTGAGTGGGAGTCACCAAGATGGGAGTAGCACCACGGCGGCGAGCTTCGTCGACAAAGATCTTCATGTTATACATAAAGGAGTAGAAGGCTCCGTCGCCCAAACCCTTGCGCTTTTGGTCGTTGTGGCCGAACTCCACCACGATGTAGTCGCCCTTCTTCACTTGACTGAGCAACTTCTTTAGGCGCTTGGCACCGATGAAGGTGACGGCCGTCTCGCCCGACTCGGCATAGTTGGCAAAGCATACGTTCTCATCAAAAAAGCGCGGTATCATCTGCCCCCAGCTGGCCCACGGTTCATTGTCCTGGTCAACGACGGTAGAGTTTCCACAGAGGAATATGGTAGGCACGTCGTCGACCCGTTCGATGGTCATCTCCATAATCTGCGGTGCAGGGCCATTGACCTCGATGGTGAGTTTGTCGTCCCAGTTGAGCTTACCCTTCTCGCGAGCTTTGATGCGCACGTGCTCGTCACCTTCGATGAGGGTATTGCGCTTGTTTATAGTAAAGCTGCAGGTCTTATATTCCCCTCGCTTCGTAGCCACGCGTTCGTAGAAGAGGCGGCGGCTCTCACCACGCAGGGTGGTGACACCGGCCTTGCGACGATTGCCCACCACAACATTCACGCGGTAGTTTCCGTCGGGTACGTTCACGGAGAAGTAGAACGGCTGCTGGTCGCCGACCGATGCCTGCTCGTCGGCAACAAAGTCGTACCCATAGCCATTCTCGGGAGTGTAGAATGTCTCGGGACCGACGAGCGTGTATCCCTCCTTGGCCTTCTTCTTGCCCGAGAAGTCAAATTTGTAACTGGTAGTCTGTGCGCTCACCAGCGTGCAGCAGCACGCAAGGAGCATAGCGATGTGGTTTCTCATAATGTCTGTGTGTTTATATGTTTTAATTCGTTATGATTCTTCACGTTCCAAGACCATGGCCCCGATAAGCTTTGGCAGAGTGCAGAGCCTACGCGGTGTGAAAAGCGTCGGCTTTCGAACGAGTCGAAGGCAGAAAAACCAATTTGGGCAGTTCCAAACTATAGTTTGCAAGGCTCCAAACTCCAGTTTGGGTAAGGAAAAACTGGAATTTGGACAAAGAAAAACTCGCTATGCTATAGATGGATGGAACGGCTTTCGTTACGGATAGAGTATCTGTGCTTGTAGCTTGTACAGCTCGGCACCTGCGAGGAGTACGCAACCTAAGCCGTAGTCCTCGAAGTCGGGAACGCTGTCATAGGTCACAGGTTGGCCTGCCGAGGGGTCCTTGCCTGTTCCCTGCATGTAACCGAGGAAGCCGTTGGGGTGAACAGCCTTCTCTACTATGGCGTTCCAAGCGCGTATCATGGGTTCTTCATAGGTCTTGGCATCAAGGATACCGTTGCGGATTCCCCATGCCATACCGTATACGAAGAGGGCTGTACCTGAAGTTTCGGGGCCGCCGTAGTTAGTGGGGTCGTGAAGACTCACGTTCCAGAAGCCGTCTTCGCGCTGGCACTTGATGAGTGCCTTGCTCATGGCCTTAAAGTCGCGCAGGTAGTCCTTATAATGTTTCTCGTTCTTGGGAATCTCGTTCATCACGCGCAACAGGGCGGCATATACCCAACCGTTGCCACGGCTCCAATAGCAGTCCTCACCATTAGGCTCGGTGTAGGGAGGGTCGTAGTCGGCATCGCGCCACCACAGGGCATCCTTGGGATTGTACATGCCGTTCTCGCCCAACTGATTGCGGGTATACTCGTAGAGAGCCCACATCTTGTCATAGTATTTGGTGTCGTCGTAGAGGTTGCCGAACTTGGCAAACAGGGGCATGGCCATCTGTATGGCATCTATCCACCACCAGTCGTCAACCTGTGGCGTGTTGACCATGGCATCGATGGATACCTTCACGTTCTTGAGCATGGTGGGTTCAGGGCAGATGCGGTAGAGGTCCACATAGGTTTGTCCGCAGCAATGGTTGTCGGCATGGCGGGTGGTGTTGCCATTGCGCATGCCCCACTTGTGAGCACTACCCCAGTCATATGCATATTTGTAGAAATCTTCGCGCGGATAGATTTCGTGCAAGGCCATCAGTCCTTCGTAGTATACGGCGCGGGTCCACAGATTGCTGGGGCGTTCCCGCTTGACGAAGGTGGGGGTGGCGGGGTCGGGCCACTTCTTCATGAAGTAGTCGTTGACTAGCAGCATGGTCTTCAGGATTTCTTTCTGTGTAGGCATCTCTTGCGCCTTGAGCGAACCTGTGCACAGGAGCACGGCAAGCAGGATCCAAAGGATACGTTTCATAGTATGCATTTATTATGTTTGGTGTCGAATGTCTTTGTTACAAAGGGCAAATATAAACAAATTTACGGGTAACGGCAAGAAATGTCGATTTTTTGCAGTAATTTTGTCTCCATAAAGATTGATAATACCTAAAATTATGATAGAACAACAACTGGTAAAGAGTATCGTGGGTGCGATACAGGCATTGTACGGACAGGCAGTAGAGCCTGCACAGGTGCAACTGCAGAAGACGAAGAAAGAGTTTGAGGGGCATCTGACACTCGTCGTATTCCCCTTCCTGCGCACTTCGCGCAAGGGTCCCGAGCAGACGGCTCAGGAGATAGGCGAGTATCTGGCTGCACACGAACCGATGGTGCAGGCGTTCAACGTCATCAAGGGATTCCTCAATATCACCATTGCCGCTTCGGCATGGGCAGAGCTGCTCGGCACGATCGACAGCGATGCGCAGTATGGCCTGCAGACACCCACGGAGAACTCTCCGCTGGTGATGATCGAGTACTCATCGCCCAACACCAACAAACCGCTCCATCTGGGTCACGTGCGCAACAACCTCTTGGGCTATGCATTGGCCAATATCATGGAGGCCAACGGCAACCGCGTGGTGAAGACCAACATCGTGAACGACCGCGGTATACACATCTGCAAGTCGATGCTCGCATGGCAGAAGTATGGCGAGGGTGAGACTCCCGAGACATCGGGCAAGAAGGGCGACCACCTCATCGGTGACTACTACGTGGCCTTCGACAAGCACTACAAGGCCGAGGTGGCCGAGATCATGGAGCGCGAGGGATGCACCAAGGAGGAGGCGGAGGCCAAGTCGCCCCTGATGGCCGAGGCACGCGAAATGCTCGTGAAGTGGGAGGCAGGCGACCCCGAGGTGCGCGGCCTGTGGCAGATGATGAACGAGTGGGTATACGCTGGATTCGACGAGACATACAAGATGATGGGCGTAGACTTCGACAAGATATACTACGAATCACAGACCTACCTCGAAGGTAAGGAGAAGGTGATGGAGGGCTTGGACAAGGGCTTCTTCTTCCGCAAGGAGGATGGCTCTGTATGGGCCGACCTCACCGGTGAAGGCCTCGACCACAAGCTCTTGCTCCGCAGCGACGGCACATCGGTATACATGACACAGGATATCGGTACCGCCAAGCTCCGCTTCCAGGACTATCCCATCAACAAGATGATCTACGTCGTGGGCAACGAGCAGAACTACCACTTCCAGGTGCTCTCCATCCTGCTCGACAAGCTCGGCTTCGACTGGGGCAAGGACCTCGTACACTTCTCGTACGGCATGGTGGAGCTTCCCGAAGGTAAGATGAAGAGCCGCGAAGGCACCGTAGTGGATGCCGATGACCTCATGACCGAGATGATAGCTACCGCACGCGACACCTCAAAGGAGTTGGGCAAACTTGACGGACTCACCGCCGAGGAGGCCGAGGATATCGCCCGCATCGTAGGACTCGGAGCACTCAAGTACTTCATCCTCAAGGTGGATGCCCGCAAGAACATGACCTTCAACCCCAAGGAGTCTATCGACTTCAACGGCAACACAGGTCCCTTCATCCAGTACACCTACGCACGTATCCAGTCTATCCTGCGTAAAGCGGAGGATATACAATTGACAATTGACAAAGTTGCAATTGAGCGAGAGCAAAGACTGCTTGCAGGCTCTGCCGAGCATAGCAACTTCAACGAAGTTAATGGACAATTGACAATTAACGACAAAGAAATGTCGTTAATCCAGAAGCTGGCCGAGTTCCCCACCGTAGTGAAGGATGCCGGTGTCACCTACACACCCTCGGTAATCGCCAACTACGTGTACGACCTCGTGAAGGAGTTCAACCAATTCTACCACGACTACAGCATCCTGCGCGAGGAGGACGAGGCCGTGAAGCGCTTCCGCCTCGTACTCTCGGCCAATGTAGCCAAGATTATCCGCCTCGGTATGGGACTGCTCGGCATCGAGGTACCCGACCGCATGTAATTAGTTAAGAGTGAAAAGGGAAGAGTGAAGAGGTAGGCTCCGCGATGCATGCAAACCCCTCCCTCTTCCCTTTTCACTCTTAACTCTTCCCTCTTTTCAGCATGAAAAAAAAGTTCTACGTCGTATGGAGCGGTCTCACCCCAGGCATCTACCATAGTTGGGACGATTGTCAAGCGCAGATCAAAGGCGTGAAGGGCGCGGTGTACAAGTCGTTCGACTCGAAGGAAGAGGCCGAGCGGGCCTACGCCTCACCTGCGTATGAGTATGTGAGGAGGAAGAAGGCCCCCTCTAACTCCCCCATAGGGGAGAACTCAAACTCTGCGATGCCTGCATCTTCCCCCCTTGGGGGGATGAGAGGGGGGCCAGCCCTCGCCGTCGATGCCGCCTGCAGTGGCAACCCCGGCCCTATGGAGTATCGTGGCGTATACCTTGGCGACGGCAGGGAAATCTTTCATTTCGGCCCCGTGCACGGCACGAACAACATCGGTGAGTTTCTCGCCATCGTGCATGCTCTCGCCCTGCTCGACAAGCAGGGACTCAAGATGACCATCTATAGCGATAGCCGCACCGCCATCAGCTGGGTGCGCAAGAAATGTTGCAAGACACAGCTCGAGCGCACCGAGCGTACCGAACGGCTGTTCCAGCTCATCGAGCGCGCCGAAGCATGGCTCAAGGCGCACCGCGTCACCAACCCCATCGTGAAGTGGGAGACAGACCAATGGGGCGAGATTCCCGCCGACTTCGGGCGAAAGTGATAGGGAGGCAATCGGTGTGTGAAACAAAAAACGGCTTTTTCTTGCATCATTGGAGGATTAGTCCTAAATTTGCATAATTTAAATAATATATTTAGGATTATACTATGAGAAAACTCCGTAAGATACACCTTCATCAAGAGGGCACCCGCCAGCTCACCATTGGTTTCTTCGTGTGGGCAGCAGTTTGTGCGTTGGCTTGGTGGCTCACCTATCCCGAGCTACGCTGGTTGTTTATCATCATCACGGTGACAGCTACTACGATATATGCCCTGCTCATTAACTTCTTCCGTTGTCCGCCCCGCCGCTTCCCCGGTGAGGATACCGAGGGTATAGTGGTAGCCCCTGCCGATGGCAAGATTGTAGTCATCGAAGAGGTGGAGGAGCCCGACTATTTCCACGACCGTCGCTTGCTGCTCTCCATCTTCATGAGTCCGCTCAACGTACATGCCAACTGGTACCCTGTAGATGGTATAGTGAAGAGGGTAACCCATGATAATGGCAAGTTCCATCGTGCCTTCCTCCCCAAGGCCAGTACTGACAATGAGCGTTCGATGGTAGTCATCGAGACCCCCGATGGTCGTGAGGTGATGGTGCGTCAGATTGCCGGTGCTATGGCACGTCGTATCGTGACCTATGCCAAGCCAGGCGACGAGAGCTTCATCGACGAGCATTTTGGATTCATCAAGTTAGGCTCTCGTGTCGATGTGTACCTTCCCCTCGGTACCGAGGTGTGCGTCATCATGGGGCAGAAGACTACGGGCAATCAGACCGTGATAGCAAAGTTGAAATAACGAGTAGCCTATGCGTCACCATATCCCAAATATAATCACCTGCTGCAACCTCCTCTCGGGATGCGTAGCTGCTGTTTTTGCCTTTGAGGGTGTCTACACGATAGCTTTCGTATGTATCATTATGGGTGCCGTGTTCGACTTCTTCGACGGTCTCTCGGCCCGCGCCCTCAAGGTGAGTTCGCCCATCGGTAAGGAGCTCGACTCCCTGGCCGATGTCATCACCTTCGGTCTTGCTCCAGCTACGATGGTCTATAGCTGGCTGTGTGAATGTGCCGGTGCCCATCTTGACAAGTTGATTGCTTTAATGGTTCCCTTCTGCGCATTTCTGCTTGTAGCCTTCTCGGCGCTACGGCTTGCCAAGTTCAATGTCGACGAGCGTCAGACCTCCTCGTTCATAGGTCTTCCCACCCCTGCCAACGCCCTCTTCTGGGGTGCCCTGGTTATCAGTTCGCACGACGACATTGTGGCTCACCCCTATGGATGGGTGCTCGTGCTTGCGCTTGTAGGGCTGTTCTCCTGGTTGCTGGTAGCCGAGATTCCCATGTTCTCGCTCAAGTTCAAGAACCTCTCATGGCAGTCCAATCGCATAGCCTACATCTTCCTGCTCGTCAGTCTCGTGCTGCTCATCATGCTCGGCATGGGAGGCCTCTCGGCTGTCATAGGATGGTATATCATTCTGTCAATACTGACACAAAAGCGTGCGTGAGTATAGGTTTTGAACCTTTTGGCACGCCATTTGTATATACCTTATCGTAACGATAACTATTGAAAACAATGTTTGCGAGTATATTCTTTTTTATTTTCCTCTTTTTTCTATTCCTTATCATAATAGGCGGTTCGCTCCTGCGTGGCATCCTGAACCTTCTTTTCGGGCGTCGCACTACCCGCCAGCAGCCCTATGGGCATAGCACCCGCCAGCAGTCGGGGCCACAGTCCGCCCAGTCGGGGCAGCCAGCCTCAGATGCCAAGAAGCGCGAAAAGATCTTCGATGCTTCGGAGGGCGAGTACGTTGATTTCGAGGAGATCCCTTAGGTATGTGCTTGCAGGGATGCCGCTCTTGATGTCTTCCCGCTTCATCCATTCTGCGGATGTGCCCCTTCTTCCACCCTTTTTTATGATTCCATTTTGGAATCTTATAACTTCCCATCCATCATCGCCAGGTAAGGGATGGGTGCTGTCGTGGTCAGTTTTTTTTGCTGTGTCGGAATAAATGCTTATCCTTAACGAACTACTGCAAAGCTTGGCTTGGAATGAAGAGTTGCGGATTTTAGGTCAGTATACAACGATAGATGTATTCGCCTTCCCACAGGTCGGACACTCCGTCCA
>CAZMZC010000044.1:0-17345 GCA_964570685.1 uncultured Bacteroidaceae bacterium
ATACCGATACCGTTGTCCACCATCGCCTGTGTGAGGAACGGCGATATGAGCGACAGCAGCATACCGCTCAGCATTCCGAACATCAGCTGTCCTATCTCGCGCTTGAAAGGCCACACATACCTTCGGGCAAACTTGATGAAGCTGTGTTCCTCACGTACGCTCTCGCGCTTGTAAAACTCTTCCGTGGGTTCTATAGCTATCACCACTCCCTTGTCACCGTTAATCCAATGTTTTGCCAATTCCTCCTCGCAGAACGCATGCTTGCCATAAGCTGGGTTGGCTATGCGATATTTCCATTCATGTGTTAAGGGATTTCTCATCACCTCGTAGAGCACCACGAAATGGTTTTGCTCCCAGTGCAGTATGGCCGGCAGGGGACACTTGTCGCGCAACTGCGCGATGGTCATCTCAAACGATGCCGACTCCATGCCGACATCCGCCAGCGAATGGCGTATACCCGCCACACTCACCCCCTCACGGCTGAGGTAGGCTTGTGTGCGTAGATACGACAGCGGATAGTCCTTGCCGTAGTGGTTCACCACCATGCGGACACATGCCGGGCCACAATCCATTTGGTCAAATTGACGAGTGAAGCGGAAGCGCATAATTGTTTCTTCTATAAAGGTGTTTGTCGTAAGATGTCTATTATATAAAACCTTCCTTTTTGAGAAAGTATAATACCCTTCTTTCCAGGATATTTTCAACATTTTGTTGAGAATATCCTCTTATACATCCTTTATTATGATGATCTAGTTTATCTTGAGAGCATCCACCATGGCATATTGGGAAAATACGGCATTTACGACATGTCTTATTTCCATAGACAACCTCCATCCTTCGGGAATACCTTTCATTAAGTATAATATCACCATTATCATTGATAACACCCTCACTATTCTTTTTGGTGAAATCACGCGCTGTACATTTATAAATATCTCCATTGTAGTTGACTACTATATGATTAGTTTTGTCCGCATAACAACGGAACTTCATAATCTGAGGCGATTGCATGATTCTGAATCCTTCCCTCTCAAAAATATCCTTTGTATTCTCAATTGTTTCTTCTACGATATCAATGTGACAGTCTTGCCATACTTTATGAAAGGTAAAAGTCAAGAATTTCCGTTGTTCTGCTGTAACGTTTCGAAAGTCTTGAATAACATCTACAAACGTATGAGCATTCTTTTGCGTATAATTGAAACGAACTGTCACATGAGCACCTATAGCCAGACAATATTTTATGTTTTGTAATATAATATCATAGGTAGGTTCTCCCAAGGATGTTTTACGAGTATGGTCGTGATGTTCCCGACTTCCGTCAAGTGTTATTTGCAACTGAATGGGAATATCTTTAAGAATACTATACAAGTCATTCATTGTTTCCTCTGACAATAACACTCCATTGGTTGTGGCACTAATGTTCAATATTTTGTTGTTCTCATCACATAATTGTTTGGCGTATGTAACGATAGGCCTAATTACGTCAGCAAAAGCCAAAAATGGTTCGCCACCAAAGAAGTCAATGCTAAGATATTTCAACTGGCTATCTTTTACTTTCTGCTCGATTAACTTCATTAGACCGATTTTCGTACTCTCATCCATAATTGATGCTTCACAATGATTCTCGTAGCAATACCAACAACGAAGATTGCAATCCATTGTAGGATTAATTGTAATAGAGTATGCTTTCATTGCATTATCCTCAGACTTCCATTGTTCTATTACTTTTTCACTCTCATCAATATTTTCCTCTACAATCATCCGTTTCTCTAGTAAGGCTTTATAAAGTTGTGGATGTATTTCGCCAAGTTTTTCTATTTCCGAGGCTTGTTGTTCTATCAATCTTGCAATAGAAGGAAGTAACACTAGAACATCATCGGAATATGCATTATACAACAATATGTGCTTACGAGTCTTATACCAATAATTATATATACTGAACTTCTTCATGTCTTTTTATTTGTTGTTTTATAGAATCGTTAGAGAATCAATCAAGAACGCTATTTAGCTCATATGTACTATTATTTCTTTTTAGGTTCACGGTTCAGCCTATACACCACATGCAGCATGGCGTAGCGCGGCACGGTGTTATACCATGTCTCGGTGCGTCCTTGGGCATTGAGTGTGCGGCGAACGGTAGAGAGCTGGCCAAGGATGTCGAAGCCGTCGAGCATAAAGATGAGGTTGCCGTGCAGGAGCGAGGCGTTGGCAAGGCGGGCGTTCCAAACCAAATCGTTGGTGTTCATGGCGCGGTCTTCGTAACCACGGCGGCTATACATGGTGAGGTCGGTACTCAGAGAGCAGTTCCACGGCAGGATAAGCTGAGCATTCAGGCCGTAGTTGAAGTCGGCCACGTTGATGGTGGTAAAGTCGGTGCGCGGACTTGTAGCGTGAGTCCAGCGTGCATCGCCACGGAAACCTATGCTGTGGTTCTTCCACTTGTAGCTGAGCGAGAGGCTTTCACTGAGGGACAGGTTGCGCACCTCGCTACGTGTACTCACGGTGGCTCCGGTCAATGACAGATAGTCTACGCTATTGACAAACGAGGCATCAGTATTGGTGGTGATGAACAGGCGCTGCTTCTTGTCGAGTGCTTGGGTAAAGTGGAACGCTGCCCCTGCATCCCAGTTACCGTTGATGTTTTCGGGGCGGTAAGTGCGCATGCCTGTTTGTGGGTCATAAGTCATCGCTTCGGCCACAGCATTCTCGATGAGATTGTAGCGTGCAGTCACCCGCATACTGCGCGAGATATCTCTCTTGCTCCAGTAACGACTGAAATCCACGCTATGCCGACGTGTCTGCTTCAGAGTAGGATTGCCGTAGCGTACGATAAGTGGATTATTGTCATCTACCACATCGAGCAGTCTTACAAGTGACGGTTCATTGTAGTTTATACGGTATGAGAGGCCGAAATCGTCAAACCCAAAGTACACGTAAGGCTCAAACACGATGGTACGGCGCATCATAGCAGTGTCCAAACTGCCACGCGTATAGTCCAAACGGTCGGTCTGCATACGCAGGGTGGGAGTAAAACTGATATTCCGTTGCTTCCCAAACAATCGGAAGAATTGCGTTACATCTACCTTTATCTTATGAATATCGCTGTTGGCTACGGAGTTGTAGCTATTCTGATAGTCGAGAGACTGCTGCAACGAATCGCGTGTTGAGGGCAGTGTGCTCAGTGCATGGCTGTCGTCATTCCATTCCGCAAAGCGGTCGAGACGATATAGTTTGTAGTTACCCGATGAATGATGCTTGCGGTAGCTATAACCGGGTGTCACGTGCAGAGACCTACCCTTGTATCGATAGCTTGCCGATACACCATATTCATAGTTCAACGATGGCATTGTCACATAACGGTTCTGGTACACGTCATTATCCTCCATGCTGTTCCCATATCGCAAGTCATAGTGTGCAAACTGCTCACCGTTGGCTTTATTGAACTTACCGTCAACAGCTACATTCACATAGTCTGGTGTGTTGGGGATGCGAATCATTGCATTGGCATTGACCTTTGCCGACAGATTCCTGTTCCACCCTTCACCGACATTTGAGACACGGTTTACCAACGATTCCTCCAGTCGCTGACTGCCCATGCCTGCAAACAGGCTGTCAATCGCAGCACCGCGATAGCTGTCCATCGGATTGGTCGAGAAGGAGGCATACAGCTGTTCTACACGGTTGCTGCCATCGGTATACTCTATATGTGGTGTGACGTTTCCATACCAATTGTCATATTTCAGTTGCAAGTCATGGTCACTGCTTACCTTGAATCGGTCGGTGCGTCCATTGCTTTTGTTGCGCCAATAGGCATTGTCAGAGGCAATGAAATAATCTCCCGAGCCGATACTCTCATTGACTATATCCTCATGCGTCAGTTTTACGTTGCTTGTCAATTTCCACTTGTCATCGAGGTCCTTGAGCAATAGTTCGGCACCACCATACTGCATATCGGTCAGTCCCGATGCCTGCCACGCAGGGTTCCAATTGCCTGATGTACCTGGCGAACGTGTATCATTCGTGTTGTTGAAGTTGCCGAACAATGCAAGGCGCGACACATCGGAGAAGCGCAGTCCGAACACGCGTCCCAAGTAGCGGTCGTTCGTTCCATAAGCAGCCTCGGCGTTGGCAATCCAACCGACCGAATACTCGCGCTTCAAGTTCACATCCATCACCAATGGGTACTCTTTCAGTGAATCCACGCCAGTGATATAAGCATATTCGGGCGTGCGTTCATACACCTTTACCTTGTTTACCATATAGGCCGGCAAGTTCTCCAAGGCTACACGCGGGTCATTGCGAAAGAAGTCCTCGCCATTCACCAGCAAACTGCTCACGAAACGTCCGTTCACCATGATGCGACCGCCGTCGAGCTGCACACCAGGCAATTGGCGGATAAGTCCGTCGAGCATACTGCCCTGTGCCAATTGAAATTCCGAGGCGTTGAACACCAGTGTATCTTTGCCTGCCACCATGCGTATCTTCGTAGCCTCCACGGTGACCTCGTCAAGTAGTATGTTGTCGCGGCGTAGCAGTAACACATCGCCCAAGTAGCGAGAATTGTTGCGCTTGCCTTGGATATGTATGTCCATATATTTGGTAGTATACCCCGGATGCGTAAAGCGCAGGATAAGCCTGTCGTGCTGTAGTTCCTTCAGACTGATGAAGAGATTCACCTTTCTATTATTGACGAGAGCCAAGTTCTCAGCACTCCACGATTTCCTTTCGGCCAGAACAACGCTGTCCGTAGTCATCACTTCAACGGTAGCATCGCTTATATACATGCGCGAACTTATATCCTTGACATTTCCCGACAAGTAAAAACGTTCCCATTGTGCATATGTTGTTTGCAAGGAAGTAAAGGCCACAAATAAAGGAACTAGAAATTTAGCAATAAACTTTGGCATAAATATTAGATTTTTTATTTATAGAAACATTTGTAAAAAAAATAAGATATGGGAATAACAGAGAACCGAGATTCATCCCCATATCTCAAAGTCGTAATTTAGAGACTACACCAAGGATTAATCAGAACAATAGTCGGATCTTTCGTAGTAGTTGTTGTGGTGGTTAAGTTACCGCTGCATCCTGTATTACCATTACAAGTCTGATTGTTGTAGCAATCGGTATTACCACTGCATTCTATATTATTTTCACAGCGTGTATTATCATCGTTATTTCTTGCCCCCTCCATAGATAAGGCCGCAAATCCACCACGGAGCTTACCCTCTAAGGTTTCTTCTATGGCAGGAATATCAATACTTACAATCGTCTTTTTAAGTTGTACCATAATTTTATCGTATTAATTGTTAATAATAGTTTATAAGTTGGTTCTCTTTAGATTTCTATCATACATGGCAACGTATATCCCCAACATCCTTCACGCAATCCATCTCTCCAATAGTTCTTGTCATTAGGTTGTGCGTAGGGATAGTCTAACCAATCTTTAACCTTAGGTTCCCAATCTGTAGGATTCGTATTTCTGTTATCTACAATATCAATCAATTGAAATGCAAAGAAGCAGGTATATACATTTTTACCTATATCAATTATTTGCTTTGCGGCTGAATAGGCTTCTTTCAAGAAAAACTCTTCAAAAATATCATTGTCATCTAATGTCTCACATGTTTGCCGCAAACGGGTAACAACATAACATAAGATTCCTCCTAAACCCGTATAGAAATCATCATTGGTAAGGCGACAAAGATTTATACTCTGCACTGACCTGTCAATATATTTTATTATTTTATCATTGTACTCATACAAGAACCCTTGATGCGTAAGATAGAGATACATCCAGCCTATGCCGCATAACCCGTAACCAAAATTGGTAGGTAAGCGCCCAGATAATACTGCGTTGTCTACCTCATCCAACAACGTACCCCAATATGCAGATGTATCTGTCGAAGTGAAGCGCTCATAATGCATCAGCCATATCACCGCACCAGCTTTACCATAGGCTATGCCATAGTCATTGATAGGAGTCTCAGTTATATACTTGAATACATCAGTGAGGATTGTCTTCCTTGTTTCTAATTCATCGTATTGTTCTTGCTTGCAAAAACGGTGGAGGTCGAGCACCTTATCAAACGGCACCGTAAATATGCTGTCATAGTACGTTTTCAATAAGAGTAGTTCTTCACTTCTTTCGACCAAACGTTTAATGGCAAACTGATACTCTTTAGGGGTTGTAACGCAAGCTATGGCATTGTTCCATGTGCGGTAAAATGGAGGGAACAATAAAGAGGAAATAAGCAAACAGTTGAAAATTGTCTCGTTATTGTATACATTATAAGGGGAAAACTCACGATATATATGCCCAAAAAAATGCCGTTTCAACAACAGGCATTCTCCACCTTCGAGCCAAACTTTCAGACTGATATAGGATTCATCACAGCCGTATGATATCAGTTCTTCAAGTCCACGAAGATACAGCCAATAACGTCTGCTCGCAGCATATCCAGCACCCAAAACCACAGGAATAATCTCTATATCAGCTGAAGGATTACGCTCCTTACCGTTCCACTTAATATCCGGTAATATGTTATTTTTATGGAATGGGAGGTAAGCACCGAATGTTCCGCTTTTATTCGGAGCATCATTCCCAGTTACAGTGCCATCCTTTTCTTTATGCAATATTTTAGTCTGCATACAGAGCAATCGCCGGTCGTTTTCATCCAGAATAGCAATTATATCATCTAACCAATCGCCATTATAGACCCTCATGTGTGCATCTAACAATAGGAAATAGGGCGTACGACATAGGGCGATACCATAATCACGACTTCCTGCGACTCCTTTACGCTCCATATTATAGATATAGATGACATTGTAAGGAACCAAATCTGAACGATAATCGTATCCATCAGATGATTGGTCGTTAATAACCATAATATCAACTCGGTTCCCCACATGCTCACGGACACAACGCACCGTATTGACCACCTCTTCACCCTCGTTCAAGAAGGGGATTATCAGCGTCAGCTTATTCTTACTTTTCGGAATTGCTATCGGATGCGCTACGGCCCAAGCCTCCTCATCACGGGAAATCCAACGGTTAATTTCGTTTACTATCCGTTGTGAGTTCTCCTCCTGTTTGGTGTTGTGAAGGTATGTCACCTGCTGCTTTGAGTAACGGTATCTGATAAGTAAATCTTCAATATGGTGTATGTGGAGTCCTGCTTTTACTGCTTGAAACCAGAAATGATAATCTTCGGCATATATGTAATTCGCATCGTAACATAGTTTGTGTCGCATGATACTTTCACGACGCATCATAGCTGTCGGGTGAACGATGAAAGTATGCTGTTGAAGTTCCTTTATTCCAATTTCATGTGGAAGCTTATTGTAAATTGTCTCCGCATCGTCTTCTTCATTAAAGAATACTGCACCACCTCCAAGAATATCCACCTCAGGGTGAGTTTCCATATACTCGTATTGTATGCGCAAGCGATCAAGTAACATCAAATCATCTGAGTCTATACGGGCAATATATTTGCCCTTGGCCTCATCGAATAAGCGATTACATGAGCCTATATAATCGTGCTCTCCCCGAATCAAACGGATGCGAGGGTCATCGTATGAGAGAATGACATCACAGGTCTCATCAGTGGAGCCATCATCTACAATCAGCAGTTCAAAGTCGGTGAACGTCTGTCGGAGGATGCTTTCAATACATTCCCCTATATACTTGGCCCGATTATACACAGGTATACATACGGATATAGGAAGCATAGTTGTAAATGTAAGGGTTTATATTTAATCTATTGTAAATGTTCCGTGGTACTTGTCGCCATAGGCGGTCACCAAAGTAATGGTGTAGCTACCAGCACCGCCACCGACGACACTAATTTCGCCCATTCCATCGGCTGAATTCACCGTTCCCGACCAATTATTTCCAGTAGTCGTATTTCGCACGCTTACCTCTACATTACCTACATTGTGCGTGAAGTCAAGAGAAATGATTCCGTTCTGGTAATAAGCTTCAAGAGGAATAATAGCGAGGGAGCGATCATCATAAGATTCATCCTTGCCCTCCCCTAAAGGAATCTCTATTTTTACAGGTGAGTCATCCTCTGCGTAAGCAGACTGTACATTACCTACCATCACCAATCCCATCAAAAGGGAAAAGAAAAATACTTTTGTTCTCATCGCTTGTAAAATTTAAGTTTGTGAATAATTTTGTTTGATTTCTGCGGCAAAGGTAGAGGCTTTTGCACCCTCAAAACAAAGAAAAGGACAAGAAACCGCCTTGCAAAGGTCTTTGCAAACGATTGATTTATTGCGCGTTATAAATTTGCAAGATTTTTAAACCTTGCAAGGTGGTAATGGGCACTGTAAATCAGTGCATTACAGACATGCTCTGCAAGGTGGCAAAATGGGCAAAAACCGCCCTAGACAGCTGATTTTGTAATATTCCGCCAGCACATTTGCTTTATTGAATGGCTTTTTGTACTTTTACGGCAATAAACAGAAAAGATTTATTGTATGAATAACGACAATCCCATAATAAAAGGCATCGGTAACATACCTGAGAAATTCGTTTCAGATGTACGTAATATTATAGAACAGGGTAGATCCAAGGCCTACAGTTCGGTGAATAGGGTAATGATAGAGACCTATTGGAATATTGGAAAGCGTATCGTAGAAGAAGAGCAACAAGGAAACGAACGTGCAGAATATGGGAAGATGCTGATAAAAGACCTGTCCGCAAGACTGACGACTGAGTATGGTAAAGGATATAGCCAACGATACTTAGCATATTTCCGACAGTTTTACCTTACGATACCAGATGTCATGATTTTGCAAACGCGTTTGCAAAATCTTTCTTGGTCATATACTAAAATTCAGACTACAACAGCAAACTAAACCTCAGGACTGACCACATCATGAACGCACGCAATACACTGCCACTGATATTGGCACTGATGATAGCTCTGCTGACGGGCTGCACCAATCGCGCAGCGATAGAGGAGCTTGTATACTTGGAAACACGCATGGAGGCCAATGCCGACAGCGTGCGCACCGCACTGGCTGCCATGAATGGTAGTAGGCTACGTGGTGAGGCACGTGCCTTGCACGCCCTGCTCTATAGCCAGGCACTGGACAAGTGCTACATAGACGTAAATAGCGACTCACTCATCAGCGTGGCAACAAAATATTATCACAACGGGAATAAGCCGTTGCGTGCATTGCAATCCTTGTACTATCATGGCAGAGTATATGAGAACGCTAATGAGCATAAAAAAGCAATTGAACTTTATACACAGGCAATAGCATATGTGGATAATGTGACCGACTACTATATTGTGGGACTGCTTTACGCACACTTGGGACATTTATATCGTAAAGATTACAATTATACACTTGCTTTAGAATATCTGCAAAAATCATTTGATTATTATGAATTATCGGGTAGTGAGCGGATGAAATATGTTGCAATAAGAAATATCGGCAGTACCTATCTATATATGGAAGATGCCAAGAATGCAGAGATGTACTTAAAGATGGCTTTGGAATGGGGTGTTGAGCATAAAGACAAATCCTTGTGCAGTAGTACTATCACCCATCTTATGCGACTCTATGATGCAATGGGAGAATCTGAACGCTTCTTTGAACTCTATAAAAGTAATGCATATGCGATGTATAGTGACGAAATGAACGTAAATAGTTATTTGGCCTATCAGTATGCTTTAATGGGAGATTTCAAAGCATCTGAAGAATATTTACAGCAAGCATGGCAAAAAGCGAAAAATATAAATGACACAATCATGCTGAATTACCAAGAATATAGAATTCAAAAGCAACTTGGGAACTATAAACACGCATTGGCAAAGCATGAATTACTATATGGTACTCAGGATTCAATACTTCGCCTTACCCTACAACAACCATTACTAACCGCTCAGCGCGACTTCTTCCAGGAACAATCAGAACTGACGGAGGTGAAGCTACAGAAAAGCCGTCAAGCAACATTCTTCATCTGTGTGGTGGCCATACTGATAATAGCTATCATTATAATAGTATCGCGCACACGCGCGCGCAAGAAACGTGAGGAGCTAGACGGCTACGTGAACCTCACCGAGGACTTGCAACGCTCGCTATACAACAAGGAGGAGGCGATAAGCCGCATGGGAGCGCAGTTGCAACAGCACGACGAGCAGGCACGCACCATGAGGACACGACTGGCCGACCTCATGCGCGGACGATACGAACTGCTCAACGAACTCACCAATACCTACTATGAAACCAGCGGAACCAGAAATACCGGCAAGAGCGAAAGCAAGGCCGACCGTGAAGCCATATACCAGAAGGTGAAGAAGGCCATAGACCACATGGCAGGAAACCGCAAGGAGATGCAGGAGCTGGAGAGCATCGTCAACGAATACTGCGACAATGCCATGGCACACATACATGCCGAACTGCCCGAGCTGCCCTACGACGACACCGTACTGCTCTGCTACATCTATGCCGGATTCTCGGCCAAGGCCATACACCTGTTTACCAAGAACAGCATCTCGAACATCTACTCACGCAAATCGCGCCTGAGAGACCACATCCGACAATCTGACGCACCCCACCGCCAGCAACTGCTGGATATGATGCCATAAACGGACACACGTTATAAAGAATCCGGCGCATCCTCCATCCGCGCTTCCAACCGCTCCAGCTCACGCATGGAAAGGGTGTTGCCACACCCCATGCAGAGGGTGGCAAGCAGCAAGCTATATATCACGGTGCGGAGTTTCATAACGTGTATAACTCTTGTTTATGCCACAAAAGTAGAAATAAATTGTGATATTACCAAACTAACCACAACAGCGCATATCCCTGCCGCCCGACGGGGCGCTATCTGTAAATTCCTAATCACACAGAGGCGGAAAGTTTGACAGCACTATCTCGAAGCAATCATTGGGATGGATATATAGTACTTTTATTTCAATCTTATTCTCCTTTAATCAACGACTCAAAGTTAGCACCTCTGATATAGTTGTTCTTGACCTTGTTTACAGGAACCTTCTCCAAAAAGCCTCTTTCAACTAATGCATCCAAGTCTAACTTAACGGTAGGATGACTGACGGCAAACCTATTTTGAAGTTCCTTCACAGTCAAGACAAGTCTCGGATTTTCGTGCAGCAACGAGAGAATCATTGCCTGTCTCTCATTTAGATATCCCAACCTTAGGAAATCCAGTGTTTGTTGCTGCTGAGACTTCTTGTCAATGTAGCGTTTCAGCTCTTGGAAGGCCAGCTCCAGAGTCCTCAGATGATAGGTAATGAAATATCCTATATCATTGCCATCGGCCTCGGCATGTAAATAGGCTTTCTCGTAGCTTGCTTTGGATTTGTAGATTACCCTTGATATGGAAAGGTATTCAGTCAACCAATATCCACTCTTGAGCATATACCAATAGAATAGTGCTCTGGCTGTTCGTCCGTTGCCGTCAACAAAGGGGTGTACATAGGCTATCATGAAGTGTACAATGATAGCTCTGATAATGGGATGAATGAACACCCCTCCCTCTGTGTTGTTGAAAAATGCACACAAGGAGTCTACAAAGTCGGGGATATCGGTATAGGTAGGAGGTGTATGCACTACTTCACCCGTAATACTGTTTCCTACAACGATGTCATCGGTCTCTCTGAACTGCCCCTCATCGGCACTGTTCTCAAGCGTCTTATAGGTCATCAAAGCGTGTAGCTGCTGCAATAGGTCCTTGGTCAATGGCTCGTCCTTATGCTCCACGATGAAACGGATAGAGACATAGTTGTTATAAATCATCTGTTCGGAACGATTACGGGGTGATGTCTCTTTTCTCAACATCTCCTTTGCCACCTTTCTTGTGGTAGAGGCACCCTCCATCTGACTTGACGAAATGGCTTCCTCCATCAATGAAGATATGAGATACTGTTCCTTGCTCTTGTTAGGGATAAGCGAATTGTTTCCCCATGAGCCGCCAAAGTTCATATCAAAGTAATGACACAAACGTTGCATGCTATTGGTCAACGAGAAGGAGATATTGTACTTCCTCCAAAGCATATGTCTCTGGAGTAGTCGGCTGAATTTCACACATGCCCACAACTCTGTGGGGGTAATATTTTCAGCACTCTCGGCAGTCTTTTTGTATTTGACATCAGACCAATACAAGTACCTTTCATTGATTTCGTCAACCAATGCTCTAACCTCGGGCTTATCCATCAACTCAATAGCCTTTGCCAGTTGTTCGTTATTGACTTGCGGAGAACTTTCAATCATACTATTCTATTTGGGAGGTAAAGGTAACACAAATTCTTGTAAAATCTTCAAGTTTCTACAAGAAATTGCAAGAAATCGCCGAAATTCCTGTAAATTCTTCAAGTTTCTACAAAAAATTACGGGATTTGGGTGCGTATATTCAAGAAAACCTCTCAAAAATACAATTAAAACTCGTAGATTCTATAAGTTTCTACAACGCCTAAAATTGTAAAGTCTCTTTACACACGGAGAGGGGACGAAGAACCATCACACAAAAGCGAATAAGGCATCCCATCCCTATCCGCTTTTTGAATACAGCTCCTCAAGAACCTACCTATAAAACGACTCAAGCCCGAACGGCAAGGTTCGGACTTGAAACTGTTCTGTTTAACGTGCAAAGTTGCGATTGAGCAAGTGCAAAGACTGCTTGCAGGCTCTGCCGAGCGTGAGCAATTTCGCTAATAGCAAGGCACTGCGACTATGGCTGTGGATTACACGATTTCGTACTGCAAAGGTCTTATTATTTCCACAAAGGCTCCTCTTCCCAATTCTTAGGAAATCCCATGGCGGCGATGTCTACATTGGGAAAATCAGAAAGTAACTTCTTCAGATGCATTTTCATATCGTTGCCTGGAGATATAATATCAACAAACCATTTCAGGATGCATATATTGTAGAATATACGATTAGGACTAATAGTTGTGGTTATCCATGGCCGTTTCTGTTTCTTAATCAGCATAGGTAAAATGGCATTCTCCTTATTCCAAACTCTTGAATGGTGACAACAAGAGTTTCTTGTGAGCGTAATAATGGTTATCCACGAGCTGAACACGGGTACAGGTAAAGAGAAGCGTGCTGCTATCTTTTTTCGCAAAGCATTATCCGCAAGATTCTCATAGATACGCGTTACTACACCTAAGGGAAGAATCTCTACCAGCATCCAGGCTGGCGGATAGTCGTTGCTATACTTCTCCTTGAAATGTTTGATGAAATCTTCTTTCGAACTCTTCAGTTCCTTGTCCACCAATGCCATCGTTTTTCTGAACTTGTCTTCGTTGGCAAATATGGCGGTATCGGTCATCCAGAAGATATTACCCGTTTCCTCTGATACCATATTAGCAATGGTGCTACGCAGAGCAACTTCAATCTTTTCTATCTCATTGAAGAGAAAAACACGCAATTTCTTGTCGAAACGATATAGACTCCACGCACTACTGAACCGACTGCCCTGCTTAAACAAATGATTCTCCTTTGGCTGCGTGAGGAACGGATACAAATATGCACTGAACCGGTAGTATCCTATATTCTTGAGGATATCAGCTGCTTGCTCTTGATTGTCGACATCCAGGCCACGCTCTCGAAGGATGCCAACGATGACATTGGTTGCGGTATACGATTTTTCAAAGTTTATCGCCATGATGGTATATATAAAAAAAAACGACCCCCGATTTGAGCATTATTAAGAGGCTTGGGGGTTCTAGTGCTGCAAAGGTAGAGAATCTTTTCCTATCTGCCAAATATTTAACGAGAAATATGAGACAAGGTTTAATGTTGTGCTGGGGAGTATTGGCTCAAGTGAAGGTGAACATTTATTCCAACACAGTAAAAAAAAAAACAAAAAAAAATCCCCGCGAACTTCACAGCCAGCGGGGAGGAACAATCATATTAATTATGAAAAACAGAAGAACAATCTTTAGTGTTACGGGTCGCCCAAGTAGTGTATGATGGTCTTCACCTGCGCCCGCGTGAAGATGCGGTCGCCCTCCTTGTAGCCTTGCTTCTGTAATGCGCTCCACAGGCCGCGCGTGCGGTGGAGGTCTCTGTTGAAGAGGCGGACTGCGGTACTATACTCCCTGTCGGGATAATACTCCTCGGCCAATTCGCCGAAGCCGTAGGTGGTGATATTAAATCGTGCCATGTGAGTTTTTAAGTTTTTGAGTTTTTTAAGTTTTTTAAGCTCTGCAGAGTGCGCATATTAATTGACTACTGACTACTGACTACCTTTATATACAGGCCCCGAGAATCATCCCGCGACACAAGACCACGCTTTACCCAATTAGAGATAGCCATCTTCGGGTCGGGCTTCATGCCTTGCGCGATGCGCAGGGCGCGTACATCATCGCGCGTGAACTCCTGCGGCAGCAGGGGGAGCAGTCCTACGGGGCCGCGCTGCAAGGCAGCACGCTCGCCCTCGATATCGCTTCGCAGCATGTCGCGGAAGAAGCGCATCTTGCACCAAAGGTCGTACTTGACCGACCACGTGGCAAAGCGCTCTATCTCCTCGCTCCACTGGCAGCCGTTCATCACGTAGAGCAGCATGGCGCGGAAGAAGCCCATGAGGATGCCGCGCCTCGACATGCGGGCATAGCCGCTGTCCTCGGCTTCGCGGGCGAAGGTGAGCAGTTCCTTGTTTATGATGCGCACCCATGCCACGGCTTCGGGGCATACGAGCGTGCCCGTGCAGGTCTCTATGCGGTCAATATAGGGCTGCAGCTGGTCGGCACAGTTCTCGGCATATTGCTCGTATACGGGGAACTCCTCGCTGTAGACATCCTCCTCGCTCTCGGGGATGGTGGCGAAGGAGAGACGCGAGAGGGTACCGTCGGCAATGTTCTTGGCAAAGTATTTGCGCACGCGCTGCACGGTAGACGAGGCGTTCCAGTTCCAGCGCACGCGCACCATGGCATTCACGGCATTGGCCGCCACGCGCACCTGCCCATACTCGCCGCAGTCGAATGCCAGTCGCAGCACGGCACTCACCATATTGGCCGTGCCATTGGTGCGCAGGGCATTGAGCAGTTCCACCTCATCCATGCGGGTGTAGAGGAAGTGGCCGTCGGCATCGCTGAGGCGCTGCACGAAGGCGGCATTCGTCATGTCGGGCGGCAGTATCTGCACGCACAGCCCCTTGGGGCGCTCGGGCTTGTCCTGCGTGGTGGAGATGATGGCGCACTTCTCCTTCCACTCGCGCTCGCGGTTGAGCGACACTTCGTCGCGTGCCTTCAGCGGGGCGAGGATGTGGTCGATGGGCTTGTTCACCGCGCTCTTACCTGCCGACTGCTCGGCCACGAGGATATTCATGAAGGTGGGCTCGTAGTCGCGCCCGTCGGCATAGACGAGGTGCATGTCCTTAACGTAGGCTCCGAAGGCAGGGAACACCGCCATGGCCGCTGCCGCACGCATGCGTTCGGGGATGCGCTCCACGAGCAGGCTCACGGGCTGAGGGAGCACTTCGGGCAACTGCGGAGGCGCAGCCTCGTGCGCTGCCGCTCCCTCTTGATGAGCGACGGCGTCGCTGACCTTCAAAGCCCGTGCCAAGGTCTCGGGCATCTCGCGGCTCATGGGCCGGTTCACGGCGCTCTGCACCGTGGTGCGGTGCTTCTGCGGGTCTTCGCCGTAGGTGGGCAGCACGGTGGCTATCCATGCGGCATCGTCGTTGCAGATGTAGCGCAGGTTGCAGGCCATGGTGAAGATGAAGCTATTCCTTGCGCCATGCTCGGGGCGGCCGCCCAGCTGCTCTTCGAGCCTCGCTACAATCTCCGAGTACGGCACTCCGTTGTACTCCGTGTCATACTCCTGCGCGGCTTCGCCTTGCGGGGCAGGCGCAGGCGCCACGCTCTGCGAGGCCACTGCGAGCGGCTGCTGGAATACGGAGCCGTCGGGGTAGTCGCTGGCCTCGGGCAACTCCCCGAAGAGCAGCGAGGGGTTGTAGTAGAGGATTTCGCGCTGCATGGGCGCGAAGGAGATGCGCGAGATGTCCTTGCAGGCGGGGTCGGGCTTGATGCCTATGGCAGCGAGGGTCAGCGCCTCGCACCACTCATACTGCGCTTGCTCTATGCTCTTGCCTGCGGGGCGCTTCACCACCACGCGCAAGCCGTCGCCACTGGGCGTGATGTGGGCAAGGGCGATATAGGCAGACATGTCCACCTTGGCCTCCGTGTAAGCATTCACGATATACTCCCATAGCTTCACGGGAGTGTCAATTGCCGCGCTCGTCGGGGTCTTCCCCCCTTGGGGGGATAAGAGGGGGGCTTGTGCTTGGTCGGGCACATGGTCAAAGTCGAGCATCAGTAGCCCCGTGGGGCGCATGAATTCTATGCGGCGCGAGCCGAGGGGCTTCACCCCCTGCTCCTCGCACTGGTGCAGGTAGGCCTTGTACTTGTCCCTGTCGAGCACGCCCATGTAGGTGAGGGCGGGCAGCTTGGCCTTGGCCTTGGCATCGCCTGTGCGGTGCGCGAGGATGAGTTTCTCGGTCTGCAGGCTCTGAGTGAGCACGCCGAACTGCTGTGCATCGCACGGCTTCAGCGTCTTGTCGAATGCGTTGTTTACGTAGTTGATCATTTTACTATTTACTGTTTAATTATTTAGTTATTGCTTGCATCGCGGAGTTTTGTCTCACGCAGAGACACGGAGCACACAGAGGCAAGTCGCTGCGCCCTTGCTGTCGGTGCGATGCACCGAGCGTTATCGCCCCGGAGGCACACACAAGCGCAGCGCGTGTGCTTTGCGCTCTCTGCGGGCTCTGCGTGAGACAAGAAAAATCATCCGCGTGAGGGCTCAATGAAGGGATTCGCTTCCACATTGTCTTTATCGTATGCAAGGTGTATGTAGGTGCCTTGCGGCGAGAGGTAGCATTCGGTGAGGGGCAGCAGCCCCTCGCGGTGCATGATGCGCAGCTCGGTGTAGAGCGCCGCGTTGTGGAAGGGGCAGCGCGAGGTGATATCCGCCGCCATGCCGCGCATGTGGTAGCTCTGGGCGGCACCGCCCACGAGCTTGTTCAGCTCGGGGCAGCGGTAGCCGCTGGTGACGTAGATGGGCACTCCCCACCGCTCGCGCAGGGGGTCGAGCACATCGTTGACGAGCCGCACCAGACGGTTCACCTCCTCAGAGGTGGGCACGTTGGCAATGAAGTTGCGCTGTGCGGCGAGGCTGTAGGTGAGTTCCTGTATCTTGAAGTACTTCATATTTCGTAATTTATCATTTTACTATTTACAATTGAGCTATTTAGCTATTTCCTATATCGCGGAGTTTTTTGTCTCACGCAGAGACACGGAGAACACAGAGGCAAGTCGCTGCGCCCTTGCTGTCGGTGCGATGCACCGAGCGTTATC
>CAZMZC010000044.1:17445-23631 GCA_964570685.1 uncultured Bacteroidaceae bacterium
GGCACACACAAGCGCAGCGCGTGTGCTTTGCGCTCTCTGCGGGCTCTGCGTGAGAAAAAAATATATCTCTGTGTGAGCAGTTGTGAGTTGATTGATGGCTATCAGTGTGCGAAGCGGTAAATAAGTTCGGAAAGCTCGTCCTCAAAGGCAACATCCTTGCCCAGCAGGGCATAGCACAGCAGGATATACAGCCGCATCAGCAGCGACAGCGATGCCATCAGCAGCACGGCAGGGACGAAGATCGCAAGTTTCACAAAGGTGGTGAGATAGGATATGATTTTCTTTTTCATAGGTTTTCTGTGTTTTGATTTATGATTGGTCAATTGTCAATTGTCAATTGTCAATTGTCAATTGTTTCGGTTTTCTTCCTGCGTCCGCGGGTGCGGCGCTGCTTGGGCACGTTATCCTCGGCTTCGGGTTCGTCAGCACAGTTGCGCAGTTCGTCCAGTACGGCGGCGATGGCATAGGGCACGCTGTCGCGGCTCACGAAGCGGGGCAGCACATACTTCAGTATGGTCTCTACGCGGTGCAGGGTGAAGCCCTCGTACGATAGCGTGCTTTCTGACTTGATGATGCCGCCCACCTTGCCCACCTTCACCCCCACGGTGAAGTGCAGGATGCCGCCCCAGTGGCGGTCGCACTTATCGAAATACTGCTGCAAGCCCTGCTCCACATCCTTGAAGAACTGCTCGCGGTTCTTGATGGGGCGGCTCATGCGGCACCTCCTTCCTCCTCGACGTTGACGCTGTCGTCATCGTTGCTTGCCTTGGCAAGCATGTCGTACACGTCGAGCGCGAGGCGGCGCTTCACCTCATCTATCTCGCTCTGTACATATAGGATGAATATGTCCTTGCGCAGGTGGCGCGGCACCATGAAGGAGATTTTCACCTTCTCCTCGGTGCACTGCAGCGTGGTGCTGCCCACCACCACCTGCTTCGAGTAGGTGGGCTTGCGCGACTGCTCGGCATAGGGGGCGAACACGAAGTCCTGGTCTACCCTGGTCATGCGGCCGCGTATCGCGCCCGTGGGGTTGGGCGGGCAGCCCAGCCGCTCCAGCTCGGGGGCGTGGTAGCTCTTGGTCTGTATCTCCACGCGGCCGTCCTCGGCCACCTTCACGTCACACATCTCCAGTGTCTCGTTGCTGTTGAAATACTTTTTCATTTTCGTTTACGGGTTTTGTAGAAGTTAAACATGGGTGTAGAAGTGCGCACAACTAACGGGAGCAAAGGTACAGAGACGCGAAATCCCCACCGAATTTTCGGCAGGGATTGGAATGATTATTGGAATGATTGGAATGGTTTTTGGAATGTTTTGCGGCCGCCTCAGCCCCGATTGGAATACTTTTTGGAATGCCGCCGCCCCCGACGATACACGCCGCGCCTGAGCGACACGCCCCAGCGCGAGCCCACGAGCACGCCCACCACCCACACGAGGGCGATCACGAGCACCCCCGTCATGAGAGCAGCCGTTTGAGACAGCGCGCCATGAGCAGGCGGCGCTGCAGGGTGGAACGTTGCTGCGTCGTGCACTCCTCCCATCGGTAGGGGGGGCGCTGATACACGGCATCGGCCTTGTAGAGCAGCGAGGCCTTGCAGGGCGGCAACCCTGCGGGGCGGTAGCGCTCGACCCACGCGGCATACTCGGAGTAGGCCTTCGGTGCCTTGGCCATGGTGGTGAGCACCCACCACAGCGCCGCCCAGTCGCTCGCCGACTGCATGGGGTACTGGCGGTGCATCTCGTCCAGGGCGGCGACTACCATGGCAGGCAATGGCGGCTCGTCGCTCTCGTAGGCGGCAAGGCGCCCGCGCAGGGCATCAATCTCCTCGCGCAGGGCAGCATTCTCCTCGCGCAGGCGCGTCAGCTCGGCCATGTCGGCAGCCTCCTCAGAGGTTTGTAAGGTGTTGATAAACAGCTCTTTACTCCCCCCGAATAGTGAAATGCTCGGGAGAGAGGTGCAGTACGGCTCGGCAGTGCAGCTCGATGGGCTGCTGTGTAGTGTGGTCCATAATGCACTCTATTGTGTGATTGATGGGGCAAAGGTACGAAATGTTTTTTGATTGTGCAAGGGGTAGTCAGTAGTCAGTAGTCAATTAATATACGCTCTGTCCCCCGATGGGCGAAAATAGTGTGTAGTAAAAACCCTTATTTTTGTATTAGATATACTACGTATATATAATACTTAAATAAGCCCCCTATATATAGTGCATACTCGGCAGCGATACAGCGCGGGATATCTGACTACTGACTACTGACTACTTTCCTCGCGTGGCGCCCGCGCATAATGCGCGTATTCCTAAAAGCTTCACTTACGTTTTTCGCACTCTCTTTTTGGAGATAAACCTCCCGTCGTCGTCAATGCGAAGCGCTCGGCTTGTTCGAGAACCGACGCTCCTTTCGCGTCGGCAATGAGTCACGCCGCAGGCGCGGCCGACGATGGCCGCAGGTACTCGGCGCGGTGGCCGTAGGCGCGGCGCTGCGGCGCCAAAGGTGCGAAAATCGAAATATTTTATTTCTCGCTCATCCTCAGCGTATTGCACACTATTATTTCTCATTATCTCTCATTATCTCTCATTATTTCTTATTATCTCTCACCCCATTTCGCCCTTGCAGTACCTTTGCAGCGTAGAAGTTAACCAAAGAACAAAAACCTAATGTGCGCACATAACCGAGACTATTAACCTAAATCCATCAACCTAAAAACGTAACTACTATGGCAATCAACTACAAAGTATCCAAGTGCAAGAACCCGAAGGGTGTGGAGGGCACCGAGTACTTCAGCAACAAGGCGTCGAAGACCAGCGACTACTCGTTCGAGGACCTCGCCACCGACATCGCCCACTCTACCACCTGTACCAAGGCCGACGCGCTCGCCGTGCTCGCCAGCATCAAGCCCTTCATCAAGAACGCCCTGCTCGCAGGCCGCCGCGTGGTGCTCAACGATCTCGGCTCGTTCGTCATCGGCATCCGCTCGAAGTGCTTCACCCAGGAGGCCATGCAGGCCGAAGACTTCGTGCCCTCGAGCATGATCAAGGGCTACGCCGTCCACTTCCGCCCCGAGTCTGCCCTCAAAAAGGAGATCGCACTGGGCATCCAGTACAAGCGCATCAGCTCCGAGGCGATGGCGTGACCTATCCGGTGAGCGGTGAGCGGTGAGAGGCCGCTAACCGCTCACCACTCTCCTCTAACCACCCACCGCTCACCACTCACCTCTCCTAATCATTGATTGTTGAACCTTACTATTCATTACTTCATACACACTATGGCTCATAACATCAACTGGGGAAAAATCCTCAAAGTATTGATCGCAGTACTCACGGCCATCGCAGGTTCGCTCGGCATCGTGAGCTGCATGTCCTAAAAACTGGCCATGAACGAGCTGTTCATCCGCATATTGCGCGGCATAGGGCTGGTACTGGTCTCACTCGTACTCATGTAGTGCGGGTGAGTTTTCTTTTATGCGTTTGTGTCGCCTTACACCCGAGAGGAAAGCACCGTCGGCCAATGGTTTCAAAAACTCGGGATCCTCGGTATATTGGCTCACTCCTGGAGCACCTGTAAAGGCTTCAGCACCTACCACCTTCTTGCTATAGTAGGAAGCAGCATTCACAATGACATCGGAGATAGCACCATTGCCCTCAGTCCAGAACTCCCCCATGGGCACATCGGCTAACCCCGTTCCGATGTAGGTATCAAACGGCCCCGTGTAGGGCTCCCAATAGAACTGGAGTCCAGCGGCATGTATCCTGTCACGGGCGATGTCGCGCAGGGCCTTGCCCAGCACCACCTCGGCCTTGTAGTGCCCGTAGTAGGGCGACACGTCGATAAAGTTGATACCCCCCTCGACGGCTACATGCACCGCCTCGATGCCCTCGGCCTCGCGTATATCGTGAAATACTCCTCCCAGTGAGGAGGCTCCAAACCCGAGGGCCGACACGCGCAGCCCAGTCTTTCCCAGTTCGTTGTATGTCATATATCTCAATTACTACTTATCATACAGATAGAATATGCGCTCCATCATCTGCCACTTGTCGTCGGCGGTGTCGCCCTCATTGCAGTCTTGGAAGATGGCCATGAAGTCTTCCCACTCCTGCTGGCGTGGCAGGGTGGCGAGGCGTGCCATGGCGCTGTCCCAGTCGAAGTCGACGGGGGTCTCCACAATCATGAAGAGGCGGTTGCCGAGGAGGTATATCTCCATCTCGAGGATGCCCACCTCGCGTATGCCGTCGAGGATTTCGGGCCATGCCTCACCTTGGCTGTGGCGGTGAATATACTCGCGTATGAGCGCGTCATCGGGTTTGAGGTCCATGGTGCGGCAATACCGCTTCACGGGCACGGGGTGTTGTTTTGCTTTGTATCCGGTCATACTTTTTAAGTTAAGAGGGAAAAGGAAGGAGGGAAGAGTTTGGAGGGAAGAGGGAAAAGTTAAGAAAGAAGAATAGGACTCAGTGATGTATGCAACTCTTCACTCTTAACTCTTCCCTCTTCCCTAATCAAAACGCTACTGCCAGCACTGGAGCTATAGCGTTGGTATTCTCTGCGGGAAGTGTCACCACGAGGCCTTCGGGTGTGTTGGCGAAGGGCACGGCACCGTGGCCGAGCAGCTCTACGCTTGTAACCTCACCGCTGTAGTGGGGCGATGCCGAGCCCAGCGAGTGCAGCGTGTAGGTGCGCTCCTCGGGCCAGCGCATGATGGTGGCATATACGTTGCCCTCCTTCTGCACGTAGCGCACGTCGTGGGCAGTGTAGTCGTTGTTCTCGTTGAAGCCCTGCGCATGGATGGGGCGGCTGTTCTCTGCCGAGGGACCCTCGCCGAAGGTCTTCCATGTGCGGGTGCCGTAGATGGACTCGCCGTTCACATCCATCCAAGCCTTGATACCCGCCAGCACGGCCATCTCCTTCTCGTCGATGGAGCCGTCGCCACGGACGGGGATGGAGAGCAGCAGGTTACCGTTCTTCGACACGATGTCCACAAGCATCGATATCACCTGCTGGGCGCTCTTGTAGTGGCCGCGCTCATAGATGCCTTGCTCGTAGTGCCATCCGCCTATGCAGGTGCAGGTCTGCCAGTACTTTTCCTGTGCACGGTCGGGCACGCCGCGCTCCACGTCCCACATCATCAGGTCCTTGTGGTGCTCCTCCAGCACCTTGCCCATGGCCACCACCTGCTGCTCGCCACCGTTGAGGCGTGCGCTGCGGTTGTAGTAGTGGGCCAGGATGTTGAGTCCCACGCTCTCGTCGCATCCGTAGAAGGGGAGCACGGTGTCGTCAAAGTAGAGCATATCGGGGTCGTAGGCGTTGATGCACTGCAGCACGCGGTTCTGGAACTTCATCTTATACTCCTCCGAGGGCAGGCTGGCTCCGTTGCCCCAAGCCCACTGGGCGTGGATGCTGCCGGCATCTTCCCACCCTTTGCTGTGCTCGTGCCGCTGGGCGTAGAGCTCCTGTGGGTCGTAGCCCTCCCACCACTGGCCCTTACCGTCGGCCTTGGTGAGGTTGCCGTCATACTGCTGCGAGGCCTCCATCCACGTCCACGTGTGGCTGCCGTGCATGCTGATGCCCAGCGGCAGTCCGTACTTCTCGCACGCCTCGGCCCACTCGCCCACGATGTCGCGCTTGGGCCCGAGGTTCACCGAGTTCCACTCCTGATAGGGCGAGTCCCACAGGTCGAAGTTGTCGTGATGTTGCCCCAGGGTGAAGAAGTAGCGTGCTCCCACGCTCTTGTAGAGCGCCACCAGCGAGTCGGGCTGCCAGCGCTCGGCCTTCCAGTCGCGTATCACCTCTTTGAGGCCATATTCGCCCGGGTCGCCGAAGTGCTCCTTGTGCCAACGCTGCTGCCAGTGTCCGTCATAGTACATGTGGCGGGCATACCAGTCGCCCCCATGAGGCTGGCACTGCGGTCCCCAGTGAGCCCAGATACCGAACTTGGCATCCTTGAACCACTCGGGGCACTCCCACTGCTTCAGGCTCTCCCACTCCGGTGCGTAGGCACCCGTCTCTACCTTCACGTCGCGTGGCCCGCAAGCCACCATGGCAGCTGCAGCGGCTATGCCACCCAGCGCGTGTCTCCATTGCATTGTATTCATAGTAACTATAAGTCGTATATATTTTGCGGATTTACCGCAAATATACGCAGAACTTGCGTAATAATGGCAGGATGAGGGCAAAATTTGATAAGTGGTTGGTACA
>CAZMZC010000045.1:0-23006 GCA_964570685.1 uncultured Bacteroidaceae bacterium
AATGTTGCTCAGGTACTTATAAAAAACATTTATTAAAGTGTTGCGGAATTAAGGATTGTAATCTTCAAGCTACTTCACCTGTAGATTTACCTGCATTGTGGCGCGGTATTCCTTGCCGTCGGTGTGGGTGTAGATGATAGCTTGGCGTATGGTGTAGGTCTTGCCACGGGTGAGGCGGCCAGGGTATTGCCCCACGTAGCAGCCATATTTGTCGGAATAGAACTCGGCAAATATGCGGGCATTACCATCGTAGCCGCAGATGTTGCCTGAGGCGTTGAACCAGTGGCCGTAACAGGTGGATGAGCTGGTGGAGGTGGTCGTATTGTTGCTCACAGTCCCAGTGGCGTTTATGCCTACGAAGCGTATCTTGTTACTTGCACCTACCTTGACGGATTGCATCTGTTCTGTGCTGAGGCCCAAAGCCTGACTCACTGCATCCATATCGTATTGTACGCGTACAGAGGAGTAGCTGTTGGCATCGTAGGCGAGCGAGGCATTGATGACGACGGTGGTGTCGTGGCGGAGATAGTCGGCAGGATACTCGTTGTAGGTACGGCTTGCTCCGTATGGGTCGGTGCCTGAAAATTGTACGGCATAGGGCCACTGCTCATCGTCGCTGTCATTATCGTTCCACGAATGGGTCCACCACTTGGTGGGAGCACCCATGACTACAAACCACAGGTGTGTACAGCCCTCAGGTACGGTGATGCTCACCTCGCCCTCGGCATCGCGTCCCATCTCGCCATAGGTGCGGGTGCCGTCAGAGGAATAGGCCACCAAGCCATAGCGCCAGCCTGCCCGTTCGGGATAGATGGACCGATAACCACTGACATTCGTAAGTCCCTTGAAAGTAGCCTTCACTTCGGTGCCTGCCGCAGGTACTTTGAGAGGATTGGCGTTGTACCCGTAGTTCTGCGGGCAGTAGGTGGGATCAACAATCCACCAGCCGGTCTCGCCATTGAGATGCGAGGCGATGATGGCTTCAGGGACTTCTTGTAGGCGCTGTTGCTCACTGCCAATGAGCCCCTGCCCATAGGTTTTCCACGAATCGATGTCCATAGCGGCGATGTGGGCATAGCCCGTAAATTGTTCGTCGGCAAAACTTTGCTCGTCGTGACCGAAGATGCGCATATAGGCTTGTATGGGGTCCTCGGGGTTGATAGATTCGCGCCATATACGACCTACGGTGTTGAGACCATGCAACTGGCACCACCAGTCTTGATAGTAACAGTTGTTGTAACGGGCACCTTCGTGAATGATATTCATATGGTGCATGTTTTGGTTGTTTCCCCAATTCTCTGAGAACTGTGCCGAGGGATATACCTTATGGGCTTGCCAGTTGGCGCAGTCTTCCCACCACTCATTTCCGCTTGAGTTCTCACCCAGCACATAGTTGAGTCCGTGAGTAGAGCCAAGGTCGGCACTTACGAGGTATTGGAAGGTGTGTCCTATCTCGTGAGCTACGGTGACATTGCTGCTGGCTGCCCAAGCGTTGCAGTGGAAGAGGCCCACTTTGTGCGACTTTTGTGTTTTGGAAGAGCCTGTACCAGCTGTCCACACAGCACCGTCGGTACCGCTACCGTCAGCACGCCATTCTGACTGGTTGACGATAAACATCTCTATCTTCACACGGTCGGTTGTGGATCTACCTGGCTCAAGGAAGCCCAAATCGTTGACGTAAACGTCCCAAATCCTCTCGGCATTGCGGAGTAGGGTGTTGACGTTACATACCGAACTTGATGCACCGCCCGTGAGGTTGCCGTTGGCCTGAAGTGTGAGCCCTTTGGCCCAGAAGAGTACAAAATGCTCGCTCTCGACACTGCGCTGGAAGCAGAAGGTGGAACTCTCGCTGTTGAAATTGTTGCCCGAATAGGTGTTGGGGCGTACGAGGTACCGCTCTATCTCATCGAAGCGATACACGCCATTGGTGCGGAAGGTCTTGGGGAGGTTTGTTACTTTGCCTGTAGAGGCATTGTATTTGTACATCTTGAAGCGGGTGTTGGTCACTTCAATAGAATCTATACCCGAGAGGTTGACGACTTCGTTCTCGGTGAAACGATCGTCAAACTGGAACCACATCGTATCGGGCTTTTCTTGAGCATAAACCACAACACCTGCCACAGTTACAGCCAATAGGGATAATATTCTCTTTATCATCATTATATTCGTTAATTGTTCATTGTCAATCGTTCTTTATCACCTTTAGTGAAGTATTGCCAGCTTTAACAGCATATACCCCCTGTGGCAAATGGCTGAGGTCTACAAAAAGGAAGCCTGCTTCAGAGCGCACAACAGGATACACCCGAGTACCATCGACAGAGAATACCATAGCAGACTCTGCATTGACCGATGGGATAGCCAGTACATGGTGACTGAAGGAAACCTTGGCTTCGGCAAGCTTATGCTCTATGCCGTTAGGGTCATCGGTAAGGGAGATGTAGAAGTTTTTCAGGTTGCTGAAACTATAGGCATCGGTATTGACCGTGACCCCGCCGTCAACAAAACGGAGCATGGGGTTCACGTCTCCTCCCAGCAGGTAGTATACTAATGTACCGTCGGTGAGTGTCATCACTAGACTCTTGGCTGTCAGAGCCGATATGGACAGGCACAAACAGGTTGCGAGGGAAAGGATTCTTCTTCTCATAGTGTATGTAATATGTGTTAGAACATTTTTGCAAAGGTAAATATTCTATGTAAGAAAACATAAATAATATACCAAAAATCGGCCGATAACATTTTTTTTAGCTTTTTATGGTGCAAATTGAAAAAAGATTCCTACCTTTGCAGACACATAAATGACCTAAAGGGTTCCGGCATGTAACAAAATGCCGGGATTCTTTTTTGTTTCGCCCGAACAAAAAACGGGAATGAGTAGAAAATGATAACAAACAATAAATGTAACAAATAAAGGAGAAAAGAACTATGGCTTATATGTCACAAGAGGGCTACGACCAACTGTTAGCCGAACTGAAAAGATTGGAAAGTGTAGAGCGTCCGGAGATTTCGCGCCAGATAGCTGAGGCACGCGACAAAGGTGACCTCTCGGAGAATGCAGAGTATGATGCTGCCAAGGAGGCGCAAGGCATGCTGGAGATGAAAATCAACCAGCTCAAGCTCACTATCAGCGAGGCTCGTATCATTGATACCAGCAAGCTCAAGACTGATACCGTGCAGGTGCTCACCAAGGTAGAACTGAAGAATACGAAGACCGGTATGAAAATGTGTTATGCCATTGTACCCGAGAGCGAGGCCAATCTGAAAGCAGGTAAGATTTCGGTAAACACTCCCATCGCACAGGGGCTGCTGGGCAAGAAGCCCGGCGATGTAGCCGACATCAAGACTCCTGGCGGTATGATTAGCCTGGAAGTGCTGAGCATCAGCATCGCATAAGTATCTGATAAAGCGAAAGACTATGGCAAGCATATTCAGCAGAATCGTAGCCGGCGAAATTCCGTGCTACAAGGTGGCAGAAGACGAGAACTACTTCGCTTTCCTTGACATCAATCCTATGGTAAAAGGACATACGCTCGTAATCCCCAAACGTGAAGTGGATTATATATTCGACCTTGAAGATGACGAGCTGGCTGGGCTTCACCTTTTTGCCAAGAAGGTAGCCAAGGCGCTCAAAACTGCATTCCCCTGTCAACGTATCGGTATGGCCGTACTTGGCATGGAGGTGCCTCATACCCATATACATCTCATCCCCCTGCAGAGGGAGAGCGATATGCTCTTCAGCAATCCTAAACTGACATTCACGCCCGAAGAGTTTACCGAGATTGCAGCTAAGATACATGCGGAGATGTAAATGCAATGTATAATATAAAGAAGGAAGCGGAACTAGTTCCGCTTCCTTCTTATTTCTCCTTTGCCAATTAGATACTTGCAGATCTTTACATAAACCCTTCACCGTGCTTCAGCAACACATTGTTGCGGAATTTCTTGAAGTCGTCATCCTCGTCCTTTTTGCAGATGACAAGCACATCTTCTGTGTCGTTGACGAGATAGCCTTCAAGATCCTGTAGAATAATCAGTTTATTGTCGGCTGCAGAGACTAGATTGTTGCGACAGTTATAGAACTCTACATTGCCACCCTGCACTACATTGCCATCCATATCCTTTGACGAGTAGCGGTATACATCATCCCAACGCCCCAAATCTGCCCAACCAAAGGTGCCAATCTGCATATGCACATTAGGTGCACGCTCAATCACGGCATAGTCGACTGAGATGTTAGGGAATGATTCATAGCAGTCATACAATGCAGAGCGGCGTTTGTCGCGGTCGGGTTCCTGACGGAAGATCGTGTCAAGGCGCTCAGCCATATCAGGCAGCATCTGCATCATAGTATGGATAATGGTGTTTACATTCCAAACAAACAAGCCTGTGTTCCAGAAAAACTCTCCACTCTCTACAAAGAGACGTGCAAAGTCATACTCAGGTTTCTCGGTAAAGGTTTTTATCTTGGTGAATCCTCCAGAAGCTTCTTCACCTACTTGGATATATCCGTAGCGGGTCTCGGGATGGGTAGGACGGATACCTACCGTCACCAAGGCATCACGTTCAGATACATAATCAAGCGCACGAAGCATATCAGCGGTAAACTTTGCCTCATCAAGAATCAGCTGGTCCGACGGAGCCATCACGATATTCGCATTAGGATTGAGCGTGCGGATATGGTATGCTGCAAAGGCCATACTCGGTGCAGTGCCACGATGGGCAGGCTCGCGTAGAATCTGCTCGGGAGGAAGTTCTGGTAGCTGCTCACGCACGAAATCAGAATAATCGGAATGGGTAGAAACAATGATATTCTCCAACGGGACGATACGCACAAAGCGCTCATACGTCTGGCGTAGGAGTGACTTACCCATGCCAAAGAAGTCGATAAACTGTTTAGGGTGCTGTACTCTACTTTGTGGCCAAAAACGGCTGCCGATGCCGCCAGCCATAATCACACAATAATTATTCTGATTCATTTGTTTTTATGGTATTAGTGCTGGGGAGCGCTAAGTCCCCCAGCATTATTCACTTATTTCTTATCGCTACTTATCAGCTTCCAAACTAAAGCAGACAATGCAGCACCTACAAACGGACCAACAATAAAGATCCATAACTGAGACAAAGCCTCACCTCCTTGGAAAAGAGCAGGGCCGATAGAACGGGCAGGATTAACAGATGTGCCTGTATAGCGGATGCAAACAAGATGTACCAATACAAGAGTCAGGCCAATAGCCAACCCTGCAAAATTACCCGCACCTTTCTTGGTGTCAGTTGAACCAAGAACAACAAGTACAAACACGAAAGTAAATACAATCTCGGCAACCAAGCCACCAATTACGGACACTCCAGGCTGGCAAGCATTTGCTCCTGTGCCAACAATTGTATCACCACTTGTTGATGTGCATAGATACAATACTGCAGCACCAATAATAGCACCTATTACTTGGGCTACCATATATACACCAGCTTCCTTACCCTTCATACGGCCACTAAGCCACACACCCAATGTAATGGCTGGATTGATATGGCAACCTGAGATGCCGCCAATAGTATAAGCCATAGCTACTACTGACAAACCAAAGGCTAATGCTGTGCCCACAACAGTAGATGCCAATGCTGGGTCAGCAGATGCGCATCCTAAACTTACGGCTGTGCCACAGCCCATTAATACAAGCACCATTGTGCCAATCATCTCTGCTAGAAACTTCTTTGTCATAATCATTTCATATTTAAGTTAAACAATAAAAGTGCTGTTTTTGCTTATGGACCAAATACCGCATTAAGACCCTTACTCTTCATTATCCCAAAGATTGCCCCAGCTGCCACGATGCCCATGAGCGAAATCATCGTCTGCTTCGCCTTGCATATTAGATATCCTAAATGTAGGACTGCTTGTTGCTAGTATCTCACACGGAGCCAAGGATACGATACTCATTTCGGGGCTTATGTAATCAATTTTCTTTGTTTTCATCGGTGTTTTCGTTTTTAGGTTAATCATCTCTTACATTATTACCTTACGGCCATTCACAATATATATCCCTTTCGAAGGGTCGGTGACTCTTCGGCCTGTGAGGTCATAAATTATATTTTCGGGAGCCACAACAACTGCATAGATGGAGGTCTCATCGTTGCGACGTATGACAAACGAGGCCGCTGATGTGGTAGTCTCAAGTTCCAGATATGCTTTACCCGCCTTGGCGGTAAATGGCGAAGTGGCTGATGGAACTTCACCTGTAGCAGTCTTAGGTACATAAAACCCTACTACATCTCCCTTTACATTCAAAGCGTAATGGGCCTTGTTATTGTTAACTTCAGTGTCTTGCACGTAACCAATGAGTGAGTTCTCCGTGATATCGGCAATGATACTCTCATTAGTATAATTCATCGTGTAGTTCTCTCCTGCACCTATAGCCTTTTCTGCATATAACACGGCTCCCGTATTGGCAGGGATTACCGCGCCCAAATCATTCAACACTGCAGTATTTCCATCCACTGTGCAGTAATAGGCCTTCATGCCCTCAGGTACCACCACAGGCATACCTGCATACCAAGTAGAATAACCGTATTTATTAATACTTACCTCCGTACTCAATGATGTGGTATAGAAAGCATAGGATTTTGTGGTCTCGGTGCGTTTGTAGAGTTGGGTACGCTCATGGTTACTATTGGTATATATAAATTGGGACTTATTCTTATTATAAAACAACCAATAGCCACTACTCTTGATGTTTAACAGATTATTCTCTATCGTAATGGCATTTTTATACGACTCCGTCTGAATAACAGGATTTCCATTTTTACATCCGATATAATACCCACTATTTGATTTTATGCTATAACCATCGTCATACTTAGCAATAACAAATCCATACTGTTCATTGACCTCAGTAAGCGCAATCTTGCTATCAACAATCGTAACATCCACAGCATTTGAAGCATCCGTAGCAAATAAAGCACTTTTCCCTAATGAACCATCGAAGACCTTGCCACTGTTTTCACAAACAATCAAGTAGGTACCGCTCCAATCTTCTTGATTTGTTTCGACCTTAACATATGCAGGTTCACTAGACTCTACGGGTTGGGCATATACAGCATAGAATATCACGTCCGCCTCAACGACAACTGAAACCCCAGGCGAAAGTATAGCGTCACTCGCAACTTCAACTCCAGCAACAATTGGTGTTTTGCTCCATCCTACGAACTCAAACTCTCCTACTTCTGAAGCCTCAGTAGGTAAAGAATAGCTTGCACCGATATAGGAGTCATGTTCGGTGATTTGACCATTGACATTAATTTGTATTGTAGCTGGTTGACTTTGGATTTCAGAATACTTATAAAGACAAGTCATTCTTGTCCCTGTTGATGAAGCAGGATATGCCGAAAATATAGTTGTAGGATTATATCTTAGATTGTTGTTTTTATTTGTTCCTTGTGCAATCCCCTCAGAGGTAATTGAGATGCTCCAACTACTATTATTGGACAAAGTACTCTCTGTCCTTAAATAATTCTCGTCATCATCGTTGGATGCTGCATAAAGGTATCCATCGCCAGTAAAAAAGGCAAATGTATTCGTTTTTTTTCCTTGATGCAGCGTTAATTGTTGTACATTTTCATTTATCGTACAAGTGTTGTCTGTATTCTTGGTTATTTCAACAGCATTTCGATTGTTGTTGTTCTGGGTTGTCCCCAATGCCTTATTGTCTACTGAAGAAACAATAACGACTTTATCGCCAATCTGTAATGTAGAAGCATCCGTCACCAATGTCCACACGCCTTCTGCTTGGACTAAGCAAGCGCAAAAGGATATAGCAATAAAACCGAATAATCTATAAACAATATTTCTCATTGTAATATTCACTTAAATTTAAGCAAAAGTACAATTTTATTGTAATAATGAAAAGAAAAACAATAAAAACATCTGTTATTTATGTATAAAATTAAGTAAGATGCCTTAACTTCGCAGCCAAAAGAAGAGTTATGCAAAAGACACTAGTGCACCCATTCGCCTCATTCAAGTATTGCCCACGCTGTGGAGGACGGTTCTATGTAAATAATGAAAAGTCTTCGAAATGTGAGAGTTGCGGATTCGTGTATTATTTCAATCCTTCAGCTGCAACCGTGGCTGTAATCATCAATGACAAGAATGAACTGCTGGTGTGCCGACGAGCCAAGGAACCTGCCAAAGGGACCTTGGATCTACCTGGAGGATTCTGTGACATGTTTGAAAGTGCCGAAGAGGGAGTGGCTAGAGAGGTGTTAGAAGAAATCGGTAGCAAGGTGGCTCATGCTGAGTATCTCTTTTCTCTGCCCAACACCTATCTATATAGCGGATTCCTGGTACACACCATCGATAGCTTCTTCCGTTGCGAACTAGACTGTTATGACACCATCAGTGCACACGATGATGTAGCCGAATGCTTATGGATTCCTCTGCATGAGATAAATCCTAGCGAATTCGGATTAAATTCTGTGCGGGAGGGAGTTACTCGCTATTTGTCATCTCAATATCGTTAGTGTTTGATTTGTTGGAAGGCATCAAAACAATCGGAAAAGCAAATCTTATTCTCCGATATTTAGTTGCATGCTCCTTGCCGTAGCAATAAATGCGGGCGCATACATACATTGTATTTTGCTTACTCCACAGGAGTAATAGCCTGACTGAGACACCCACAAATCGCAATCAATGTTGTATTTACCCTTGTTGAGACGATAGAAGTAGAACACCGTTTGCGTATTCTCTATACTGCGGTAATAACCTAAGCCATTACTGAAGGTGTATCCCGAGCGCGTGGATATAGGCTCCAGTGCGGCAGGACGTTGCAGATGTAGCTCCACATAGTCCATGGAGCGGTCGGCAGTGAATTGCATGCGTACTCTTATGCGGTCACCTTTGGCGAGGGGGGTGGGGCCATCAGACTGCTCAATAAGAATGTCCTTTCCATTACGAATCTCTACCTTATAATAGATGCACTTCAGTGTCAGCCCTGTGCCTGAAGCTTGCACCTTGTCGATGTCTTCGTGGTATTGCCATGTCATGGAGCCCCAAGCCATAGAGGATGCCTCTTTCCCTTCCAGCAGGATGGGGATTTCGGGTGTTGCGGAGACTCTCTTTTCAGGCGTTACCTCATACTTCACAGTTCCTCGTTTGTCCTTCTCAATCAGCTGAAGTGTCGCATTCTTCACCTTCACTTTTACATTTCCAGCGAAGGCTCCCTCTCCTTGGGAGAGGGCGGGGGGTGAGGCTAATGCATACACCGCCTGTGCCGTAGCCACGCTACTGCTCCACTGTGTAGTCTGCTTCTGCCTGAGAAGCCATTGCTGCATACGAGCAATGATATCGGAGGGTTGCTCCAACCGTTTGAAAGCCTCGATGAGCATTGCTTGCGTAGCAATGGGATTGCTGTCCCAGCTCCATCCATAGCGGTTGTCGCGCCAATAAATGCCCATTTCATCGGACTTTAGGGAGGACTGGCTCACCACCTCTGCTATTGCTGCAGCCTTGTCGCGCTCGTTGAGGCGAATGAGGGTGAGCATCCTCAGTGCCTTCTGCATCAGAGTGCCTTGCGTGGCCTTGTCCTTCATCAGCAGTGCTTTGTAGTGCTCGTAGGCGGTGCTTGGAGTGTTGCCAAACGGAATCTCAGGGAACATACTGCGGGCATACAGATAGTAAAGCGTATAGCTGTCGAGCGTCTTGGGCTTATGCTTCATACGACTGTAGCTGTCGTAATACTTGGCATCAAGGAAGCTGATGCCCTGCTTCACTAAGCTCCTCTCAATCTCCCCAAGGGGAGATGACTGGTCGAGTGAAGCTTTGGAGTCCTCCCCTTGGGAAGGATTTAGGTGGGGCCGATATCTTTCCAGTTCGCCCAGTCCCTTTATGATAAGGAGCGTGGTGTAACGGTCGCTACTGAATCCACTCATCCAGGGCCAGCCACCATCAGCGTCTTGATTGGCAGCAAGGCGGCTGAGCAGGCTGCCGCATAGACTGGCAAGACTATCGCGATTATAGAAATCGCTGTAGCCCTCCACCTCAGGATAGTGATTTATGAGGTATGTGCCCATCGTGGCAGCATAGTAGCGGTGGAAGAGGCGCTCATTGCTCGGGTTCTCCTCCTGACAGAGCGGCGGCAGGGCCTCTATGGCAAACCATATAGGATTGGGCACGAGTTCCAATGTCAGACTCTTGTGCTCCAAGGTAGGAGAATGCTTCTCCTTGGGGGCATCGAAGACAAACTCGCGCTTCTCTTTGCCATTGACATATAGTGCCATGGTTTCGCTCACGAGGGTGCGGCGGGGAAGTATGGTGATTGTCGCTTGCTCGCCATCGCTATATCGCAGGCTCTCTGCGGTGATGCGGTAGGTGAGATAATTTTCTCCCGCAGGTGCGATAATCGGGAAGGACACCGACGTGCTGGCATTGGAATCTATTGTCACTTTTTGTGAGTGTTCCTTTTCCCCAATCGTCAGTCTTACCACTGCCTCTATAGGCTCGTCACTGCTGTTCGATACTTTTGCGGTGAAGTCACACACGTCGCCTTCGTAGAGAAAGCGTGGAACGTTGGGTTGCACCATCAATGTCTTGCGGGTGACGAAACTGCTCTCTACACGCCCGTGTTTCAGGTCCTTAGTATGGGCAATGCCCTTCACGTGCCACTGCGTCAGCAGGTCGGGTGCGGTAAGGGTGAAGGTCGCCTGTCCCTGCTCATCGGTGTGTAGGGTGGGGAGGAAGAGGGCTGTGTGGTTGAGGTCCTTTCGCAGATAAGGTGTTGGCGCTTCGGTGCCGCTTGTGGCGCTGGTCTCTTCTGTTGTACCAATGCGCATAGCAACTTCGCCTAACTGGTCGGAGTTCTCGACAATGCTGAGGCCTTCTGCGCTGGCCATGTCAAATCCTGCACGGTTCTTGGCCTGTCCCCGTGTGGTGGCAGGTGCTGCGAGGCTATAGAAGATTTGGTCTTCCTGCAATCCTTTGGGTAGGGTGTGGTATCTCGGCTCGGTGGGATAAGATACGTTGACATACGTATTGTTGTGCCAAGCCCACATGTTGATACTCTCCATCTGTACCCTTCGCCCATACTTTATAGGCGACAGGGCGATATCCCAATAGTTTCTGCCATAGCTGTCGAGAGCGGCATTGTAGATACTCAGAATGAATGAAGACTGCACCGGGTTGCCGCGATGGTCGCTGATGCGGATGGTGCATTGCTCCTTCTCGCCCGGTTCGAGGTAGTTGCGCAGGGAGGATAGCTGCACGTTCAGTACCTCAGACTTGTTTTCAAGGGAGAATATCCACGAGTCGATACGCGACACATTCTCCTTCACAGAGACGAGGTCAACTTTCATCCTACCCCGCCACTCCTCCTTGATGGGTATGCGCAGTGAGGTCATCTCGTCGGTGAGGCATAGGGTGCCTTTGTCTACCACGCGGTTCTCTATCTGTATATAATAATATAGGTATACATCGCTGTAGCGCGTGCCTACATACAGTACGGCCGTGTCGCCCGTCTGTACCTCGCGCGACTTCACTCTGGTTTGATACAGCGTGTAGGATGAGACTGCGCCCTTGCCCTCGCCCCATAGCTCAAGGTGGCAGACCTCACTATACTGCTTGTCGCCATCGGTATATGTCGCGGTCAGTCGGTAGAAGCCGTAGGGCAAATCCTTGGTAAGAAGGATGTGGTTGTCCTTATCCGATGCCGTCTGCTCCGTGCGATGGACATAGGTGTGCTCCTCGCTCCATTGCTCCCTCTCCTTATAGCTCTCGACGGAAGTGAGGATATGATTGCTATGAGGAACTTTCAACTTGCTGAGCCGTAAGGTCACGTTTTCGGCAATACGTTCTCCGTTCAGTGTACGTAGAGAATAAGCGATGCTGTCGCCATGTCTGAAGATACTTGGTTGGACGAAGTCGATATGCTTGGTGCGATGCCCCACGACGAAGTTTGCCTTGGTCGTTTGTGTCTCCCCGTTGCTGTCGGTGATGTGCGCGGTGATGATATAGTTTTGTGTGGCGTTTTCCTCGGGCATATTGAAGCTGCTTACTTTGATGGGGATATAGAAATGCCCCATTTCATCGGTAGTTGTAGCGCCCGACACCTTGGAAAGGTGTTCATCTTGCAAAGGATAACGCCCGAAGATGTTCATATCAGTCACTTGCAACTCATACTTCACCTTGGCACCTCCTACGGGCAGTTCCGTGAAAGTGATAGCGGTACCTTGCAGTGTCAGGCTATCGCCAAAGCGTACGGTTCCCTTCGGACGGTCTATCTCGGCGTTGAAGGTAGGTGCTTTGAAGGCTTCTACATTGATAGTATGGTACATCGTGCGGCCGCTCAGGCTGTCGGTCGCCTGTAGCCTGAAGCGTCCGGCAGTGATGCCCTCAGGTATGGCGAAACTACCGCTGAAGCGTCCCCACTCATCGGTCGTTCCTTGCAGTGAAGCTACCTCCTTGTACCGTGCATCTTGCAGCGTTACGCCTACGGGTAGATGGCTCTTCACGCGGCTTCCCTCCTCATCGTGGATGTAGGCGATGAGGCCGAAGTGTACCGTATCGCCCGGCTCGTAGGTATGGCGGTCGGGGAGGAAGGTAAAAAGGGTCGATGCCTCTTCGTCGCCTCCGTTGTAGTGTTCGGGAAAATCGATAGATAGAAACGAATAGGTTGCTTGTGATACTCCGTCTGTGGCGAGCAGATAGAGTTTGCGGTACTTGCCTGTGGGCAGTGGTACGGTGAAATAGCCCTTTTCATCGACATCAAACTCCTCTACGAAGTGGGTCTGCTTACCAGTCTTCTCCATCAACACTACTTCACAGTCAGTCACCGCCTTGCCCGTAGTGGCATCTATCACCATACCGATGTATTCCCCTTCGGCATCGTTGGCCATCATCGACAGCTTCAGGTTGCTCACCGTGATGGCAGTTATTGAGATTCGCTTGGTATCCTCATCAAACTTACCGTTGTTGGTGGCGATAATGAAATAGTCACCGGCATCGAGTGCCGCGAGTGGCAGCTCCATCTCCTTATATATAAAGGGATTGGGGTACTCAGGGCGGATTATAGGAGATATTTTTCCAACCGATTTACGCTTTATGACCTCTTTGTACTCAAAGTTTTCGGTATCCTCGCCTGCGTATCGTGGCACGATACGATAAGATATGCTACCTGCATTGCGCAGGGTGATGGTAACACTATTTTTCCGCCCAGGGAGTGCTGTGACATGGTTTTCCAACTTCAGATAGGGATGGGTGGCTCTCTTGTACAGTGTTTCGCTAGCTCTGACCCATTCGCTATCGGGAGCAATCTGGCGGATACGCTCGATGTATTGCTCCATCTTCTTCGCCTTTTTCAGCTCTTGTTCGACGACCTCTTCTTTGCTGTGCTCATAGATGGCAGGTTTGTGATAGTCGGCTAACTTGAATAGAAACTGGGCTTCCTCGACAGGGCTGTTTCTGTAACTTTCTGAGATGCGTTCCAGACCCTTCATGTAGGCATCTTGCAGACCTTCGATATGCGAATAGTGCCTTATATATCCCATTGACTCCATGCGCCTATTGTCGATATGGGCACGCACTGCGGCATCGGAGTTCTTCGCGTGGTAACGGGTCAGTTCCTGTAGTTTCCCGAGTTTCCATAGTTCATGCGACGTACTATCGTCAGGCAGGTCAAGTTGCATGAACTCCTCAGCAGTGCCAAATAGCAGGTCTCGCTGATCGTGAAGTTGGTTCCTTATCTTGTCGGAGTGCGAGGAAATGTTGTCGGAAACAATCGTGTGCATCACCACATCATAGAGCGTGGGGCGCAAGCGCAGCCCCAGCGTGTCGCCCTTGATGAGCAGGTCATAGTCTTCGGTCTTGGTAGCTTTCAACGCTTTTCCCTCGGCAAGTGCAGCCTCATAGCAGAGTCGCTTGGCATCGGAGAACCGCTTCTCGCCCCATTGTGCCAGCTCGTCCGTGGTGGCTCCCAGCAAAGCCTCGATGGTCAAGGGAGGAAGCTCTATCGTCAATCCCGCTTGCCCGTTTCGCCACAGATACCTATTCTTGTAATCATCCAGTGCCACTCCCAGCAGCATGTATGCGATACTCTTGTCGGCACCTCGCAGTGTAGAGATGATGTCCTGATATGCCTTGACAGATGCTTCGATATGCTCCTCCTGATACCCTGCGGCCGCTATGCGCCCTTTATATACGGCCTTGAGCATCGCATGGCTGTCGCCCTTGCGCTTGGCCTTGCGCAATAGCTCTTCGCTCTTCTCGTATGCCGAGGTGTAATGTCCCTGGGCAATGAGCGTGTCAATCTCTTGCCAGTCGGTGATGGACTCGGTCTGTGCACTCAGCAGCGTGGTGCATAGGAGCAGTGCGAGGGTCAGTAGCTTATTCATAGCAGTGAAAGTTACATTTTTTCCAGTGCAAAGAAATATCTTTTCACTAATAACGCCAAAGATTTTGACTTACAATTTCCTTACAATACACTGTTAGTGCTTGTCACTTTACCATTAGGCAAAGTATTAACCCTGTACAATACGCATCACACGTAGGAAGTTGCCTCCCCAAAGTTTCGTGATATCCTCTTCGGTAAAACCTTCGGCAAGGAACCTACGGGTGAGGTTGATAACCTCTGAGGCATCGGCACAGCCGATGATACCGCCATCGCCGTCGAAATCGGTACCTATTCCTACATGGTCGATACCGGCAATGTTTACCATGTGGCAGATGTGGCGCACAGCATCGTCTACGGTGGCACCACCCTCCTTGCGGAGGAAACCATCGTAAAGACAGGTCTGCACCACGCCACCCGAGACGGCAAGGGCACGCAACTGGTCGTCGGTGAGATTGCGCGGATGGTCGCAAAGAGCGCGTGCCGAAGAATGACTGCATACGATAGGTGTACGGCTTACTCCAATAGCTTGATAGAAACTACTTTCTGCAGCGTGCGAGAGATCAATCATCATACCCACACGGTTCATTTCACGGATGGCCTCACGCCCTAGGGCACTGAGCCCGCCATGCTCGGCATTGCCGCGTGCAGAGTCGCACAGGTCGTTGTCGCCATTGTGGCAGAGCGTCATGTATACTACCCCACGACGGCGGAAGTGCTCGATACGGCTCGTGTCATCACCGATGGCATAGCCGTTCTCTATACCGAGCATTAGGGCACGGCGTCCTTCACGTTTCAAACGGTACAGGTCATCGGGGGTATAGGCTATACCCACGCTGTGGGCATTGTGAGCCACCATTGTCTCTATCTCGGTGAGTAGTCGCTCGGCCTTGGCAAAAGCTGTTTCAAGCGAGACTTTGTCGCGTTCCAGTTGGCGCAGATAAGCCACCATGATAGTTGCGTCAAGGTGACCTTCGGTCATCTTGTGTAGATCTACAAGAACGCGTGGGTCACGGCTGTCAAAGCGTATCTGCTGGTCAAACTTCATCGGGGTGTCGCAATGCGTGTCGAGCGTGAGAATACGGCTATGGAGCGTGCGGGCTGCTGCAAATGAACGGGCCTCACCCACAAGCCACTCGAAGAGGGGGAGCATCGTGCGGTCGCCACCCAGTATCATACACTCGGGATGCCACTGCACGCCTATCATAGACTTGTGCTCCGTGCTCTCCACGGCTTCGATGAGTCTGTCGGGCGAAACGGCTGTAACGGCAAAGCCCGGCGCTGCCTCCTTGATGGCCTGATGATGGAAGGAATTAACGTGTAAATTAGTAGCCTTAAAAATAGCTGCCAACTTGCTTGACGAAGCGATGCGCACGCTGTGTGTGGCCACGTGGCGTTCAGTGTCTTGGCTATGTTTGAGCGTGGCCGAAGCCTCCTTATAGATGTCCTGATAAAGTTTCCCGCCGAGAGCGGCTGTCATTACCTGTATGCCACGACAGATGCCGAGGATAGGAATTTGACGATTGGCTGCAAGTCGCACGAGCAATAGTTCCTGGCTATCGCGAGCGGGATTGATGGAACTGAGTTCGTGTATAGGTTCTTCACCGAGATAGAGCGGGTTGATATCTCCTCCACCCGATAAGATGAGCGCGTCTACCCTATCGAGTAGACTGACCATAGCATCGGTATCGTCAAACGACGGGATGATGAGCGGCGTACCGCCAGCCTCGAGTACCGAACGATAGTATCCTTCGAGCAAGATACACTTGCCACTGTCGTAGTTGCCAGTGATGCCAATTATCGGTCTGCGCTTATATATAGGAAAAGAGGAATGCATCGCTGCATATTCCTCTTCGATATTGTACTTTGTCATAGGCAATTATTCTAATGTAATAGGTATCTCCTTCTTGATGCTTTGGTCAAGTGATATCATTGTCTCTGTGGCCATCACACCAGGAATCTCTTGTATGCGCTCGTTGAGCAAGTTCATCAGATGTTCATTGTCGCGGGCATATAACTTTACGATGATGCTGTATGGACCTGTGGTAAAGTGCGCTTCTACGATTTCGGGTATTTTTTTCAGTTCCGCAATAGCCTCTTTGTACATAGAGCCTTTCGCGAGACTGAGTCCTACGTAGGTGCAAGTGCGGAATCCCAACATTTTTGGATTGACGTGATAGCCCGACCCAATAATTGCACCAATATCCATCAAACGTTGCACGCGTTGATGTATAGCTGCACGCGACACGCCGCATTCTATGGCTACATCTTTAAATGGTGTACGAGCATTTTGCGAGATGATTTCTAATATTTTCTTATCAAGTTCATCAATTTTTTCCATCGTATCAGATTTTGCTTTGTAAATGTTTTTTGATTTAGCAAAAATAAGACTATTTTTTGGGATTGTGCATACTTTTCCCACTTTTTTATATCTTTTAGCCAATTTTTTTATTGTCAGAAACACCTCAATAATGACAAGGAACCTACTTTTTTGTCAGCGGCGGCTAAAACGTATGACTACAAAAAGCACGATGCACACTGTGGTGAGTCCTTCAGCCGCCGGAATGGCGAGCCAGGCACCCGGTATGCCCCAGGCAAGGGGGAGCACAGCAAAGCAGAGTATGAGGAAGATGTAGCCACGCAGGGCAGTGAATACGGTAGCCCAAGCACCGCGCTTGATACTCTGGAAGTAGCCTATCATGGTGACGTTGACAGCAAGGAAAAGCAGGTCTATGGCAAAGAGGGGCATACCCTTGACGGCAAGGGCATGGGTGGTGGGGTCGTCCTTCACGAAGAGGCTCACCAGCGGGTCGGTGAGAAGGATGATGAGGCTGGTCATCACCACGCTGCACATGATAGCTACGGTAAGCACCAAGCGCAAGGTATGGCGTACACGCTCCCAGCGACGGGCACCATAGTCGTAGCTAATGATAGGCTGGGTCGACTGGGCGATGGCGTTGTTAATCATGAAGAAGAGTGGGCTGCAATAGCAGGCGATGCTATAGGCAGCTACACCGCTCTCGCCAAGCAGGCTACCGAAGACATAGTTGCCCAGCACGAGCATGAGCGAGATGGCTACCTCGCCAAGGAAGCCGGAGAGGCCCAACTTCACCTGCTGCCATGTCGTCTGTAGCCATCGTGTACCACGGCCGAAAGCGGCTCTCAGGCTACAGAGTTGGATGCGCTTGGTAAAGAAAATCAGGTAGCCCATGATAAGCAGAGCCCCCACGAGGCAGCTGAGCGACGAGGCTATGGCAGCTCCCATGATACCCATATCGAGAGGATAGATGAATATGTAGTCGAGCACGATGTTGAGCCCGGCACCGATAATCTCGCACCACATGGCAAACTTGGGTGCTCCGTCGAGGCGGACATAGAACATGCCGGCAAAGAGCACGCAACTGGCAGGCATGCCCACCGTCACCCACAGCATATATTCCTTGACAAGCGGCAACAGACGTTCGGTGCTACCGAAGAGGTAGGCCATCGTGTCGAGGTTGAGCAGGATGACAGCCGAGAGCAGGGTGACAACGGCCACTGCCACGAGCAGCGAAGTGGTAATCTCGCGATTGGCCTCCTTCGTCTTACCCTGTGCCAATGAGATGGAGGCACGCACCGAAGCGCCTATACCAAACATTAGGGCAATGCCCGTGACGAGCATAAACACCGGTGCAGCAATGTTGATGGCAGCCAAGGCATCGCTGCCCACACGCTGCCCTACGAACATGCCATCGGTAATGTTCATCACCGAGCCGGAGAACATACCCAACAGCGTGGGGAAGAACATCTTCGTGAATAGTCGCCCGGGCGACATGTGGTCAAAGTCAAGGGACATCCTATTTAATTATGAATTATGAGTTTGTCATCCTGAGTGAAACGAAGAAACGTGTTCGCCGCCCGAAGGGGCTAAAGGCAATCTCGTAAGATCTCTTGGCGAAAACTGCGCGAGATGCTTCACGTTGTTCAGCATGACACGAAACGTTTAGGTGAACTCTATATTATTGATTCATTTTCTACAATTCCACCTCAATACCCGCAGCATACAATCGCTCGGGATCAAAGAAGGTGGCACAACTGTTTACCAAATGCTTCATGTCGGGATGCACCTTGCCGCAGAACACCTGCTTGCCATTGATGATGAGAGTGACCTTCTGATTAAAATCGACCATTTCATCGGACAAATAGAGGGTAAAGCGGCCGTTAGTAGCGGGTGTATAGTGTTTGGTGTGCTTGATGGGGATGTTCCATCGCGGCTCGCGTTCGATGACTTCATACATCACGCGATCTATGGTGAGCGTGATGGTGTTGCCCTCGACGGTCATCTCGTAGCGGGTACGCTCATTGCCGCCAATGGTGTCGCGCTCATGCACGGCAATGTTATAGAAGCCGCGGCGATAGATACCATCCATAGGATAGTCCTCCCAAACGAAGTGGTGGGGATGCGGAGTGCGGGTAAAGTGGCTGAGCCAGGGTGTAGTGGGCGAATAGTCAATGCCGTGCCCACGACCAGGGATGAGTTCGATGTGGTGGCGATACTCCGCAGGGTAGCAGCGCTGCAGGCTATCAAAGAGTTCGTGCGTGCGAGCAGTCAGCAAGTCGCGGGCAAACATGAAGTCATTGGCTCCCGTGCGTAGCGAGAATCCTATGTGGCCGCAGTTCTCGGCCGGAGCATCGAAAGGAATCTCACCACCAGCCATAGGGCCTGCCGCAGCCAAATAGTCGGCATAGAATGAAGCCAAGCGCTGACTGCCGTAGCCTCCCTCGGAGATGCCGAAGAGGTATACTCTATTGGCATCGACCTCACCACTGACGAAGGACTGGCGCAGCAGACGCTCCCAGGCAAACTGCTTGGCACGTTGCCACCAGCGGTAGTAGCTGCCCTCATTGGGAATCTGGGGAATGAAATAGAGCGAAGGAGCATCTTCGAAGCGTGAGCAGAGGATATAGCCTGTGCCCCACTCATGCGTCTTCGGCCCTGAGCCATGTATATATAGGTATAGCGGCCACCCACTCTTAGGCTTGTCGCCCTTGGTGCCATAGTAGTAGGGCATCGTGGCATCTGGTTCCAGCTCTGCGGGCAGCGGCCACAGCAGCGTATCGGTGCAGAGGGGACGTGGTGCGGGTAGTTTGTCCTCCTTGAAGGCACGATTGGCCTCGCACCAGGCTTGCCACACTTGGGAACGATACTGCTCTACACCGTCCCACTGTAGTTTTCGATTCTTGATATAATGAGTATGGTCGCCACGCAGACGGACAGCAAAATGCTCTTTCACGCCAATGGCCGATTGCCCCATCAGCGACAGGGAACTGAGCAATACTCCTATAGCAAGCAGGATTTTTACTTTCATGATTGAGAAAAATCTGTTATCTTCGCGTTTCTGTATGCGAAAGTACGAAAAACTCATTAACCACAAAAGATAAACGTATGAATATAGGCGGCAAGGTTCCTGAACGCCTGAATGTGAATGAGAATGGCATCATCGAGCAGGTGTTCCTGCCCAAGCAAATCAAGACCTCGACCCACGCCGAGCAGTTGCTGGGGTAATGAAACAGATGGAGGCGACCCTCGCGGGCAGCCTCCATCCTTATCAAATGTTCTTCAAAGAACTTCTTTGACCTTTCTTTACGATTGTCTATTTCTTCTTCGGCTGCTTATTGAATCGGTATATCACGTGCAGCATGGCGTAGCGGGGCACTACGTTGTGCCATGTCTCCTGTATGCCCTGCGCGTTCACCGAGTAGCGGATGTTGGAGAGCTGGCCCAGGAGGTCGAAGCCGTCGGCTATGAAGGTGAGGTTGCCCTTCAGGATGCTCTTCGACAGGCGTGCGTTCCATACCAAGTCGTTGGTGTTCATCGACTCATCGGCATAGCCGCGGCGGCTATACATGGTGAGGTCGGTGCTCAGGTTCACTCCCCACGGCAGCTCGCTCTTCAACGTCAGGCCATAGTCGTAGTCGATGGCGTGGATGGTGGTGAAGTCCTCGCGGTTGCCTGTGGCATAGCGGTAGGTGGCGTTGGCTTTGAGGTAGACGGTCGATTGCTCCCACTTGTTCTCAAAGCCGAGGCTCTCGCGAAGGTTCACGTTGCGCACCACACTCTTGGGGTCGGCCGTGGAGCCTACGACGCTGATGTAGTCCACGCTGTTGACATACCCTGCCGTGGTTCCGTGCGAGAAGGTAGTGCGCTCTGCAGCATCGAGTGCACTACTCATATTGTAATAAGCACTTGCCTGCCAGTTGCCGTTGATGTTGGTTGGCGATGAAGTCGTGACACCCGTTGCCTTGTCGTAGGTGCGGTAGTTAGCGATACTGTTGCGCACAAGCGAACCTTCTACACCCGTTTCAAACAATTGTTGGTGCTGTTTCTTACGTTGCTGGAAATAGAACTTTGCATTGTGGCGGTGGGTATTCTTTAATTGCTCACCTGTGCGTATAGTTATATATAATGGATTGGCATCGTTTACATAAGGCACATTATAGGTCAAGGCCGGTGCTGTATTGGTGAAGTTATATGTCCACCTATATTCACGGCGCGGTGTCGTATCGGTAAGGTTCTCTATAATCCGATATTCGGCCTGACCTTGCAGCAATGCATCGGTGCGGTAGAGCGTGGTGTCCATGCGACCACGTTGATAGTCCAGTCGCTCAGTTGCAATGTTCAGCGGCAGACGGAAGGCAAGGTGCTGCTGACCGTTGTCGCCCTCTATCCATCGTTCAAGTTCAATGGCTGGCGTATGGCGATGTGTATGTGCCGTACTGAAGTTACTGTTGTTGATGTCAAGCGCATAGCTCAGTGAATCACGTGTGGAGGGCAGCATACCCAGCTCCTTGTCCTCGGGACTCCAGTCGGCATACGTGTCGAGTCGGTAAAGGGCATTGTCTGTATCACGGAAGCTGTAATAATAGGTATATTTAGGGCGGAGTATGAAGCTGCGGTCGCCTTTGATAGCATGGTTGTACTCCAATTGTGCTTGCATGTTACTGTTGAGTGAAGGCATCTCCCGATATTGGTTGCGCAGGTCGTTGTCCTTGCCGCTTCTCTCTCCATAATAGAGGCGATAATGTGAGAACTGTTTGGAGCGCGTGCGATTATAGTTGCCGTTCATAGTCAGACGGATATAGTCGGACGTGTTGGACGGTGTGTACGAATAGTACAGATTGCCTTTCAGCAACAGTCTGTCGCGGTCGGTAAGGTTCTGCGTATACAGCTTGTTGACAAGCATATCAGACAACATGCCATCGTAAGCAGGGCGGAATATGCTGTCGAGTGAGGCTCCACGATAATTCTCTGATGGCTGCTGAGAGAATGTAGCCGAACGGTTTATGCTCGTAATGTCGTTGTGGAAATACTCCACATTGGGCGTAACTCTGAGAAACCAGTAATTGCCTCTCAAGAACAGGCGAGAGTCTGATATAAGATGGAACTGCCTGTCACGACTCGTGTTGTTGCTGCGCTTATAGGTATTGCCATCTTGGTAGAAGTCGGTGGCAGAGGTGTAGGTTTCGTTCTGTTTGTCTTCGTGATACACTTTGAGCGCACTCTGTACGCCCCAATTGTTATCCTTGTCCCACGTGAAGTCAATGCCTCCCGTCTTTATATCTGTAATGCCTGTGGCTTGCCATGCCGGGCTCCAGTCACCATTGCTGCCTGGCTGTCGGGTGTCATTGGTGTTGTTGATGTTCCCGTAAGCCCCGATGCGCATATTATCGGTAAACATCAGTCCGAACACGCGGCCAAGATAATGTTCGCCTGTTCCGTATGCCACTTCCGCATTGGATATCCATCCTGCAGAGAACTCCTTCTTCAAATTGACATCCACTACCAAAGGCTTCTCGTGCAGGTCACCGATGACATGTGCGTCTTCGAGCGCCTTTTCGTATACCTTCACCTTGTCCACCATATAGGCTGGCAGATTGCTCAGAGCCACACTGGCATCGCCTCGGAAAAAGTCTTTGCCATTGACCAGCAGGCTCTCCACATAGCGTCCGTTCACGAGTATCTGGTTGCCTTTCAACTCCACGCCCGGCAGCTGTTCGATAAGAGCGTCAAGCATCGAGCCATCGGCCAAACGGAAAGCGTCGGCATTATATACAATCGTATCCCCCCGATACACCATCTTTACCTTCGATGCCTTCACCGTCACCTCGCCTAATGTTATGGGCACCTCACTCATGACGATGTTACCTAACTGCTTGTACTTGGTCTTGTCATTGCGGAAGTCAAGGTTGATGTATTGCGTCTTATACCCCATCATGTGTATTTTGGCTATCATGGCCGAATCGCGCAGTATCTTGAACGAAAAGATACCGCTGTTCTCCATTTTGCCCGTTACGGTACAGAACTTTGAGCTGTCGGCATACATCACATCCACATACACAGGCAATCCTTGGCGTGTGACGGCATCAATGGCACGACCTTCAATATGAACAATATCTAGAGTGGATTGTGCCATCAATCCAGTCGATAATATCGTCACGACAAGGGCAAGGAATAGTTTGGTTGGTTTCATCGCATTGATTGTTTATGTTGTTACACGAATTAGCGAATTATCATAAATTATTATTACTGTTATTTCTTCTTCGGCTGCTTATTGAATCGGTATATCACGTGCAGCATGGCGTAGCGGGGCACTACGTTGT
>CAZMZC010000046.1:0-22698 GCA_964570685.1 uncultured Bacteroidaceae bacterium
TCAGATTAACCAACATATACGCATAAACACAGGGTTTTACTGGTGACCCGAAATATCCACGATTATTTGATTAAATATCCACGGATACGTAAACTATTCGACAAACCAAACAGAAAAAACAGAAGGTATCAATCAAAAAAACAAACAAGCACTAATCAAAAAACAAACAAGCACTCCTGCCATTGCCTTAACGGCGACCTAAAGGTTTGGAGCAACGCGAAAAATCGAGAGTCAACGACCAAAAGTGTAAAGAAACTTTACAATTTTCATCAAAAAAAGCGTTTTTTTCAATTTTTCTTAGGTGAATGCTTGCACGAAGACTTAACTTCGCAGAGAAAAAAGACAGGAGTCTGCAACCTTTTAAGGGAAAGACACGTCTAATGAGTATAACAAAATAAAACATAGAGAAACAATATGAAAGAGTTTTTTAAGAATCTCAGCCGCTACAAAGTATCGTCCACGCTCAACATCTTGGGCCTCGGCATCGCCTTCGCGGCAGCCTACATCATCTTGGTACAGGTAAACTTTGACCTCACCTACAACCGCTGCTTCAAGGATGCGGAGAGGGTATACCGATTGGACTTAACATCCTCTATTTTGGGATCTCAAGGCAAATGGCTGGCACATATCAGTCATAATATTGGCAGGCCTCTTGGTGAGGACAATGACAACATTGAGAGCTACGGACACCTGTATGCACTCGTGACATGGGAGGATAAGTGGTACATTCCATGTGAAGATAGAGAGGATGAGGAATTGAGCGTTAATATAAGTGTGGGCTCGGAATTTCTGCCCAAGACCATGGGCTTCAAGATGATTGCAGGGAGCTGCGACCAACTGCCTCCTGAGAGTGTATTGATTAGTGAGAGCTTTGCTCGTAGATATGGCTTGAAGGTGGGTGATGTGGTAAAGAAAGATAATGCTTCATTTACGATTAAAGGTATTTACAAGGACTTTCCTGAAAACTGTATCCTGAGCGGTAGCGAAATGTTTGTGATGCTTCCCGATGAGGGTGATTCATTAGAACACATTTATTTCTTCAAACTTATTGGCGAAGGACAAGAGGAAGCTTTCTTGCTCAATGCTGCCAAGAAACTGAAAAGCTTTATGCCTGCATTCTTAGGCGAAACATGGGAAGAACCTGCAGCAGATGACAAGGAGGGATGGTTAAATGCCGTCAACCAAGTATTACGTATCGTTCCGCTTTATGATTCATACTTTACAGGAGATTTGGACGGTATCAAACTTCCTACCGCCAATCCCATTACGACTTATACGTTGCTGAGTATCGCGGTGCTGATACTTGTGATAGCGTTCATCAACTTCGTCAACTTCTTTATGGCCATGGTTCCACGTCGTATACGTCGTGTGAATACCGAAAAAGTATTCGGATGTCCTACATGGAGATTGCGCAGGGGATTTATTGGTGAGGCTATGGGGTTGGTTGCAATCGCCCTTTTGCTTGCTGCATACATTGTATTTATGATTGCGCCCGAGTTGAATGGATTAATTTCGACTTCGGTAGCAATACACGACAATCCTAAAATCGTACTAATTGTTGTTGCCGTTGCCCTTATGCTTGCCGTAATCAGCAGTATCTATCCAGCCTATTATATCACTTCGGTACCGCCAGCCTTTGCACTGAAAGGGTCGTTTGGAAATACTGCTGCCGGTCGTCGTCTGCGTTATGTGCTCTTGACCGTACAGTTTGTCATCTCCATTTCCCTTATCACATGTAGCATCTTCATACGGATGCAGTATTCGTATGTGCGGAACTATGACATGGGGTTCAATAAAGAGCATCTGCTGACGACGAACATAGAAAAGGCCGGTAAAGCATATTGGGATTACAATTTGCGCCAGCAACTGACGAGCGAATTGAAGGCCAGTCCAATGATTGCCGATGTTACCTTTGCAAGAAGCAGCTTTATGGACGAATTGCGTCAAACGCTCAATCTGCATGGAATGGATGGTAGAGAGATGAGTGTTCAGGCCTATCAAGTAGCACATAACTTTATGGAGTTTATGGGCATCGAAGTCAAAGAGGGCCGAAGCCACAGAGTGGAAGACGAACAACAATCTGAAGCACAATTCATCTTCAATGAAACAGCACGCATTAAGTATGGTATAAAACTGAATGAAAAGTTCAACTATTATTGGGGAGGATATGCAATTGGTTTCTGCGATGATTTTAAATTTCGTTCCATACAGTTGGAAACACTTCCCTTTGCTTTCAGCGTAAAGAAGCACGAAGGCTATCTTTCCCAACTCTATGTTCGTACGACGCCGAATGCTGATGTTAATGCGGTGAAAGCGCATATATATAGCTGTATCAAGAAGATGGACGACTCGGTAGTGCCCGAAGATGTCATTATCGAATTCTTCGACGAGGAACTGGGTCGCCAGTACGAAAAGGAGAAGGAACTGAACCGTCTCATCACCATCTTCTCGCTTATCTCCATCTGCATCTCGCTGATGGGAGTCTTCGGCCTCGTGTTCTTCGAGACCCAGTATCGCCGCCGCGAGATTGCCGTGCGTCGTGTCCACGGAGCCTCCATCAACAGCATCCTCACCATGTTCGTTGCCCAATACGCACGGATGGTGCTTGTCGCCTTCCTCTTTGCCGTGCCCGTGAGCTACTTGATTATGTCGCGCTGGCTCGAAGGCTATGCCTACCACATCCCGCTCTACTGGTGGGTGTTCGCCGCGGCCCTACTCATCGTGCTTGCCGTCACCTCAGCCATCGTGCTGGCTCGCTCGTGGAAGGCAGTACGGGAGAATCCCGTGAATGCGTTGTATAAGGAGTAGGACCCACCCCATCCCTCCCTGTGAGGGAGGGGGCTCTGGCATCGCGGAGAAAAATGATGACTAACGCAACAAGCACTCCTTAATGCCAATCAACGTAAAACCGCACAACTCCTATTATAGCGATTTTGCGTTTACCCCTTGGCAGGAAAAACAATCGACAATTGACAAGGGATAATTGACAATTAATAGTCAGACAGTTATAAACGAAATTGCGTACAATAATCCATGCCAAACCCCTGGCATTACCCCTTGGCAGAACGTGCCGTACCCCCTGGCAGGAGAATAATTGACAAGGGACAATTGACTATTGATAATTATCGCTAGATGGCTACGGTGATGGTTACACGCAATAATCCTTGTCAAAAGATGCACATTCCGAAGGCCCGTTTTTCCTTGAATGCCTTATGTTTGAGCAGATTAGCAAGTCCGTTTTTATTTGCCGATGTGCATCAGCCGCGCTGCTGATGCGCATCGGCAGCGCGGTCGAAGGGCATCGGCAGCGCGAACGATGCGCATCGGCAACCTAAAACAAAAGGCTGAAACAAGAAAAACGGAAGCGGTGGAGAGAAAAAAACGAAAGCAGAAAAGAGACAAACAGGTCGGGCATTCTCTGCCAAGGGGTACCGAGAGGGGTTGGCAGGAGCGTTTTGCAGTGATTAGCAATAAGTTATTAATCAATTTTGCTTGCCAATGCCAAGGGGTAAACGCAAATCATTATATAGTATGATTTTTGCTTTTCCGTTCGGTTTGCACTAATTTTAATTTTGCTGACGCAAAATAGAAGATTCTTAGAGACAAGCTAAGCGCTTCGCATTGGCTGCGGCTCGGAAAATGTAAATAAATTTGCTTTTCCGTTCGGCTTGCACTATCTTTAACGACTACGTCGTTTTAGGTACGCTGCACCTCGGGATAAAAAATAAATAGATTTATTTTGTTCTCCTCTCGGTTTGCAGTACCTTTGCCCCCGACAATCTAACGACTTGGAGAATTACAATATGAAACACAACACTAGCAACAAGAATCTGCCCGCACTGGGGACGCTGGCTCTCGCCGGCCTCACCGCCTGCGCCGGAGCCGACAAGAAGGCCGAGGCCACCGCACCTGAGAAGCCGATGAACATCCTCTTCATCATGTGTGACGACCACTCGTACCAGACCATCAGCGCCTACGACCAACGCTACATAGAGACTCCCAACATCGACCGCATAGCCAATGAGGGCATGCGCTTCACCAACAGCTTCGTGGCCAACTCCATCAGCGGGCCCAGCCGCGCCTGCATGCTCACCGGCAAGCACAGCCACGCCAACGGCTTCACCAACAACAGCACCCGCTTCGACGGCTCGCAGCTCACCTTCCCCAAGCTGCTCCAGCAGGCCGGGTACGAGACAGCCGTAGTGGGCAAATGGCACTTGGCATCCGCCCCCACCGGCTTCGACTACTGGGACATCCTCATCGGACAGGGCGAATACTACGACCCTTACTTCATACGCAACGGCGAACGCATACAGCGCGAGGGATACGCCACCAACATCACCACCGACGTGGCCATCAACTGGCTCGATAGCCTGCGCAACCCCGACAAGCCCTTCTGTCTGCTGCTCCACCACAAGGCACCCCACCGCACCTGGATGCCCGACACCTGTGACCTCCACCTCTTCAGCGACTCACAGTTCCCCGTGCCCGAAACCTTCTACGACAACTACGAGGGGCGCACCGCTGCCCAGCAGCAGCAGATGAGCATCGCCAAGGATATGAGCATCGTGTATGACCTCAAGATGGCCGACCGCGAGAATGAGCTGCACAGTGCCTACGAGGGATGGGGACGCGACATGTACCGCAACCGTATGCGCCCCGAAGTGCAAGCCGCATGGGACCGCCACTACGACCCCATCATAGCCGACTTCAAGGCCCGCAACCTCACAGGCAACGAACTGGCCGAATGGAAATTCCAGCAATACATGCGCGACTACTTGCGCGTCATCACCTCCATTGACCGTAACGTAGGCATCGTGCTCGACTACCTGGAGCGCGAGGGACTGCTTGACAACACGATGATAGTCTACACCTCTGACCAAGGCTTCTATATGGGCGAACACGGATGGTTCGACAAGCGCTTCATGTACGAAGAGTCGTTCCGCACTCCCCTGCTCGTCCGCCTTCCCGGTGGCAAGAAGGGCGATGTAGCCCAACTCGTACAGAACATCGACTACGGCCCCACCTTCCTCGACCTTGCAGGCGTTGAGGTACCCGAGGAGATGCACGGCGCGTCGTTCCTGCCGCTGCTCGAAGGCAAGCGCACCCACTGGCGCGACGCCCTCTACTACCACTTCTACGAGTACCCCGCCGAGCATGCCGTGAAGCGCCACTATGGCGTACGCGACGAGCGCTACAAGCTCATCCACTTCTACAACGACATCGACACGTGGGAACTGTATGACTTGAAGCGCGACCCGGGCGAGCTCAACAACCTCTACGGCCAGCCCGGCACCGAGCGCATCACCAAGCGCATGATGAAGAAGCTCACCGCCCTACAAGAGCAGTACGACGACCCCATACGTCATCAGGAGCCGCAAAGCAAGTAGCTTAGCCAAAGAGACAGTCGCATCAGGTTCCTCTACAGAATCAGAACTCACCACCCTGCTACAGCCAATAACGAATTAAGCAAACATCGGACAATGAACAACCATACACTACATTTCACCGATGCACAGAAACTGATGCGCCCTACAGCATTCACGACGATGATAAAGCCTGTGGGGGCACTGTGTAATCTCGACTGCGACTACTGCTACTACTTAGGTAAGGCCAACCTCTACGGAGGACACCAACCGAAAATGAGCGATGAGTTGCTGGAGCGATACATCAGCCAGTATATAGAAGCGGTGCAGGTGCCTGTGGTGACCTTCTGCTGGCACGGAGGCGAGCCCCTGTTGGCGGGACTCGACTTCTACGAGAAGGCTGTAGCACTACAAAACAAATACAGAGGCAACAAACAGATAGAGAACTCACTACAAACCAACGGATTGTTGATAACGCCCGAGTGGTGCGACTTCTTCCGCCGCAACAACTTCCTCATAGGTCTCTCACTCGACGGTCCGAAGGACATACATGACGCCTACCGCCACGACCGCGGAGGGCGCCCCACCTTTGACCGCGTGATGCGAGCCCTGGAGATGATGGCCGTCAATGGTGTAGAGTACAACACGCTGAGCACCATCAACGACCGCTGTGCAGGACGTGGGCACGAAGTGTATGAATTCATGCGTTCGGTGAGCCGATATATGCAATTCTTGCCAGTCGTGGAGAATACTCTCTCGATGGAGAGCTCAAATAAAACCTGTCGACCCGCCATTGTCCCTCCCGGCACACCAGGGGCTACCTTGGCACCTTGGAGCATCACTCCCAAGGCTTTCGGCAAGTTTATGTGCGACATTTTCGACGAGTGGGTCGTGCAGGATGTAGGCGAACGCTTCGTACAGTTGTTCGACATCACCTTGGCGCAATGGTGCGGCGTGCAGCCCTCGCTGTGTTCATTCTGTCCTACATGTGGCGACGGGCTGGTAGTGGAGCACAATGGCGATGTGTATATGTGCGACCACTTCGTGTATCCCGAGTACCGCCTCGGCAATATCGGCGAGGAGCACTTGCGCGACATGCAGCGCAAGCCCGAACTCTTCCGTTTCGGTGTGGAGAAGCGCAATGCATTGCCCTCCGACTGCCGCAAATGCGAGTACCTCTTTGCCTGTCGTGGCGAATGCCCCAAACATCGCTTTGCCACCACACGACGCGGTGAAAAAGGGCTCAACACGCTATGCGAGGGCTACAAACACTTCTTTGAATATACGGCTCCCTACATGCAACAGATGCGGTCGCTCCTTGAGCGAGGTTTGGAGGCATCGCACATCATCCCATGGGCGCGACAGAAACGCGGATTTGCAGGCTGATTTGCAAAGAGAAGATACCAAAAAACGCCGTTACGACAATACCACGACAACAGCCAAGCCCAATCCACACTTTTTTTGTTAAAAAAAAATGGAAAAACCCACACCATATCCGTAGCTTTTTCTAATTTTGAAGACTTAGAAATATACAACCTTAAAAAACTATACACGTATGAAAAGTAAGTACACATTACCTAAAGACGGCGGACTGATTACCGTCGGCGTTCCCCGCGACATCATCTGCCGCTACGAGAAAGTTCCTACCGAGATTTTCGAAACAGAATACAAGGGCGTACAACACGTTGCCGACCAAATTGTAGCCGCCATCAACAGCCACAATGCAGCAGAGCCCTTTATGCTGGGACTCACCACTGGCCGTACACCGCTGGGCCTTTATCGTGAATTGGTAGCCCGCCACAAGAAGGGGCAAGTGAGCTTCAAGAACGTAGCCGTAGTGAGCCTTGACGAGTTCTACCCCATCGCTCCCGACCATCAGCAGAGCCGCAACTTCCGTATCCATGAAGAGTTGCTCAACCATATCGACATCCTCCCCGAGAACATCCATATCCCCGACGGAACAGTACCCGTAAGTGACATTTCGGCCTACTGCAAGCAATACGATGAGGTGGCCAGCAAGGTAGACTTCATGATTATCGGTATGGGTGAGCAGGGACAGCTCGGTTTCAACGAGCCCGGCTCATACGAGAAGTCACGCACACGCCTCGTACAGCTCAGCCTCAACTCACGCAAGATACAGTCAAAATTCTTCTCGCAAGAGAAGGAGGTACCCACCATGGCTATCACCATGGGTATCGGTACCATCATGAAGGCTAAAAGAATTGTGGTAATGGCATGGGGCGAGAATAAGGCTGAGGTAATCCAGAAAGTCGTAGAAGGTGATGACACAGAGCTGATACCCGCCAGCCTCCTACAAGAACATTCAAACATAGAAGTAGTTATCGACGAATTTGCAGGTGACAAACTCACCCGAGTACAGGCACCATGGGTAGTAGGTTCGTGCGAGTGGACCAAGAAGCTGGTACGCAAAGCTGTCATCTGGCTTTGCAATAAAGTAGAGAAGCCTATCCTCAAGCTCACCTATCAGGACTACATCAAGAATTCACTGTCAGAGATGCTCGACAGTCTGGGCAAGACCTATGCCACTGTAAACATCGAGGTATTCAACGACCTGCAACACACCATTTCCGGATGGCCTGGTGGTAAGCCCAATGCTGATGACAGCACACGTCCCGTGCCCTCAAGCCCCTTCCCCAAGCGCGTGCTCATCTTCTCTCCGCATCCCGATGACGACGTTATCTCTATGGGTGGTACCTTCATCCGCCTCGTAGAGCAGGGTCACAACGTACACGTAGCTTACGAGACCTCGGGTAACGTAGCCGTATATGACGACGTGGTAGTGCAGCATATGGATACTGCACGCGAGATTGGCTTTGCCGACCGCTACGATGAGGTACGCCAAATCATAGCCAACAAGGTAGAGGGCGAACCCGAGCCCCGTGCACTGCTCAACCTCAAGGGAGCTATCCGCCGTGCCGAAGCCAAGGCCGCCGTGCGCTCATTCGGCCTCAACGACGAGACCAACGCCCACTTCCTCAACCTCCCGTTCTATGAGACTGGCGGTATCAAGAAGGGCGAACTCGGCGAAGCCGACATTGAGATTGTGGTGAAGTTGCTCCGCGAGATCAAGCCTCATCAGATCTATGCAGCTGGCGACCTCACCGACCCCCACGGCACACACCGTGTATGTATCGAAGCTGTGCTCGGTGCTTGGGAGATTGTGCAGAACGACGACTGGGCCAAGGAGTGCCACATATGGCTCTACCGCGGTGCATGGCAGGAGTGGGACCTCGGCATGGTAGACATGGCTGTGCCTCTCAGTCCCGACGAACTCATCAAGAAGCGTCACGCCATCTTCCGCCACCTCTCACAAAAGGACATCGTACCCTTCCCCGGTGAAGACCACCGCGAGTTCTGGCAGCGTGCCGAAGACCGCACACAAAACACCGCACGCCAATACGACAAGCTGGGCATGGCCGAGTATCAGGCTATCGAAGTGTTTGTGCGTATGAGATAAGTCAATTAGGGATATATGCAAGACTGGGGCTGGCTACAAATAGTCAGCTCCACCTTTTATTATTGACATAGAAGCACTACTGTACACTAAAAATTATGGGTAGTAAGAAAGCAAAGCCCCAAACGACAAAAATACCAGCGATTAACAAAAGTACAATATTGAGAGTGTAAAATTGTACTATTATGCACGTTTTGCAATACCGGGGAGTAAAGCATAATATACAATTCGGCAATAGATTAGCGGTAGAAGATGTGTACGATAGTCCACGTACGGCAACAAAAAAAGAGGTGCTGGAATACCAGCACCTCTACATATTGCCATTCTATCTCGATTAGCGAACGAACTCCTTGGTGATCTTGTCGCCTACTTTCTTGATGTAAAGGCCACGAGCAGGAGCAGCAATCTGCTTGCCTGTTAGGTCGAAGTAGATGGGAGCCACATCAACATTTACAGCATTGATGCCTGTGCCACCCTCAACAACCGAAACGACCATGGTGTTGACATACTTGCTACTGCTGCAACCGATAAGGAAGCCCGTAACGGTGATTACCTTCTCGTTCCAGTCGGCGTTTACCAAGCCCTCGGCAGGGTATGAGATGCTACCAATTGCAGTTTCTGCGCCCTCGATGGCTACATTGTAATAATAGCTCGAAATGGTGAGCGTGCCTGTATACTGCACATACTTGATGGTGGGAGCAGCGAGATAAGCATCCATAGCTGCAGCATCGAGCACCTCAGGCTCGGGTTGGGTGTATTCGGCTGTACCGGTCTTCTCGAAAGTAGAGGTATTGCCAAACTGGAGCAGGCCACCGTACATAGAGGTAGCACCACTGACGGTCACTACATCGCCCACGGCAAGACCGCTATCGGAGCCTACATAAGTAAGGATATAACCAGTGCCATCGCCAATGAGGAAGCCACGTGCATAGGTGGCTACCACGGTGCCCGAAGTAGAAGCCGAGTTCTGAGCACCTGCAGCGACAATCTCGGCGATGGTGCCAGATACGGGTTTCGGCTCCTCATTGTCTCCATTGCCATCGGCAAGACCGCCATCTGCGGTGGTCAGGGCTACGTCGTCAACAAGGATAGAGGCACCGCCACCATTCTTGGAGTTCATCACCACAAGAGCAATTTCAGTGGTAGCATTGAGAGTAAACTCACAAGAAACCTCGGTCCATTCTGCTGAAACAGAAGCTGCTTCGGTGAGGTAATTGTATGTACCAGCGCTTCCATCAACAATGGGGACATAACCCAAACGGAACATACCAGCAGCATCACCAGTCTGCTTCACATTCACACTATACTTATAGGTACCTGCCTTCAAGGTATAGGGTTGAGAAGCGAGGCGCTTGTTGCTAGATGTACCGGCCACCTCGACACTATAGCTACCACTCTTGGCATCGCTCGACTGGCTGATAGTAGCATTATGGCCAACACCTGTCCAATTCACCGGCTTACCACTCTCCCACTTCTCGAAACTTGCGTTCTCAACGAGGTTACCTTCGGTGACTACAACGTCGTCGCCACCTTCGTTGCCGCCCTCATTGCCGCCTTCTTCCTCGGCTGCTACTACGCTCACACCCATGGTGTTCACATATTTGCTACCGCTGAAACCGATTGAGTAACCCGTTACAACAACTTTCTTACCATTGAGCGCAGCGTCGACAAGTCCTTCGGGAACGTATGCGATGCTACCCACTGCAGTAGAGGCACCATCAACAGTCACATTGTAGTAGTAGCCTGAGATATTCAATGTACCTGTATACTGTACATATTTAATATAGGGAGCGTCCAAATAGGCATCCAAAGCTGCGCCATCGAGTACCTCAAGCTCGGGCTGGGTAAACTCAGCCGTGCCGGTCTTTTCAAATGAAATATTACTACCGAACTGCAAGAGACCACCATACTCAGATGTTGTACCGCTGACAGACACCACATCGCCAACAGCAAGACTTGCATCATAAGCATTTCCCACATAGGTCAGGATATAGCCCGTGCCATCACTAATAAGGAAGCCACGCGAATAGGTGGCAACTACAGTTCCCGATGTAGATGCATTGCCCTGTGCACCCGCAGCCACCACTTCGGCTACCGTGCTGGCCATCATACTCACGCTGGCCACAAGCATCATACATGTTACAAACATTTTCTTCATCGAAGTAAATACATTCATAAGCATTTGTTTTTTTAATGATTCATATAAATTTGTTATCTTCTCGTTTCATTTTAGGGTGTAAAGTTACGGATTATTTTTTATTTCTCCCCATTTGTGCCAAAGATTTCAGCGATTCTACCACATAGATGCGACGAGGGACATATAAATAAAAAGAGACGAGCAACTTTCGCTGCTCGTCTCTTTGCGGAAAGGGAGGGATTCGAACCCCCGGTGCCTCTCAGCACGGCGGTTTTCAAGACCGCTGTAATCGACCACTCTACCACCTTTCCAGTGCTTCACTATAGGTCTCTTGCTCAAAAGCGATGCAAAGGTAGATAGTTTTTTTGAAACGTGCAAATGGTTTGACGATTTTTTTGTCATAAAAAGCAAAAATACTAACTTTGCACCCATTAAGATGCGTATTGTGATTAGGAGAACGAGAATTTCATCGAAGAATCCATGTACGCTACCTTATATAGACAATGAGTTGTATGATTTATCCGAGCAATTTCGAGCAGAAGATTGGTTTCGACCAGATACGGCACATACTGAGAGAGCGATGCCTGAGCACCTTGGGAAAGGACAGGGTGGAGGAGATGCAATTCTCGCACACCTTCGGTGAAGTATGTCGCAAGCTGGACGAAGTAGAGGAGTTTGTACGCATCATCCAAGAGGAGGACGCGTTTCCCAATCAATACTTCTTCGACGTACGCCCGGCACTGCACCGCGCCAGCATCGTAGGCATGTATATGGACGAGGGGGAACTCTTTGACCTGCGCCGCTCGCTCGACACGATAAATCAGATTGTACGATTCTTCTACAGAGACGAAGAGGAGGAGTCAAGCAAGTATCCTAACTTAGAGGCTCTGGCTACCGAGGTGCAGTCCTTCCCTACCCTCACCCGCCGCATCGACGGCATCATCAACAAGTTCGGAAAAATCAAGGATAACGCCTCGCCTGCCCTTGCCAACATACGCCGCGAACTGGCCGCCACGACAGGCAGCATATCGCGCACGCTGGGTTCGATATTGCGTTCGGCACAAGCCGAGGGTATCGTCGACAAGGATGTGAACCCTACGGTACGCGACGGCCGACTGGTGATTCCCGTGGTGCCGGCACTCAAACGCCGCATCAAGGGTATCGTACACGATGAGTCGGCCACAGGAAAGACCGTCTTCATAGAGCCTGCCGAGGTGGTGGAGGCCAACAACCGTATCCGCGAACTGGAGGGCGAGGAGCGCCGCGAGGTGATACGCATACTCACGGAGCTGACCGACGAAGTGCGCCCACAGATTCCCGACATACTGGAGTCGTACACTTTCCTCGCCGAAATCGACTTTATCCGTGCCAAGGCACTCACGGCCATCAGTATGGAGGCCATCAAGCCACAACTGCACGACTATCCTTATATAGACTGGGTGGAGGCGGTGCATCCGCTCCTGCAAATCAGTCTGGCCAAGCATCACAAGAAGGTAGTACCACTGGACATCAAACTGAGCCGCGAGCAGCGCATCCTCATCATCTCGGGACCTAACGCAGGAGGTAAGTCAGTGTGTCTGAAGACCGTCGGGTTGCTACAATACATGCTGCAGTGCGGTATGCTCATCCCGCTGAAACGGGCAAGCGTAGCGGGTATCTTCGAGAGTATCTTCATCGACATCGGCGACGAGCAGAGCATCGAGGACGACCTGAGCACCTACAGCAGCCACCTGCTGAATATGAAGAATATGATGCGCGAGGCAGGTGGACGGAGCCTCATCCTCATCGATGAATTTGGCAGCGGCACCGAGCCGCTCATCGGAGGCGCCATCGCCGAGGCGGTATTGCGCCGCTTCAACGACAAGAGGGCCTACGGTGTCATCACCACCCACTACTCGAACCTGAAGCAGTTTGCCGACAGCCACAAAGGGGTGGTCAACGGCGCCATGCTCTACGACCGCCACCTAATGCAGGCGCTCTACCAGTTGCAGATAGGCAATCCGGGCAGTTCGTTTGCCGTGGAGATAGCCCGCAAGATAGGACTGCCCGAGGAGGTCATCGCCGATGCCTCGGAGATCGTGGGCAGCGAATACATACAATCCGACAAGTACCTGCAGGACATCGTACGCGACAAGCGCTACTGGGAGACCAAGCGGCAAAACATACGCCAGAAGGAGAAGCAGTTGGAGACCCTCATTGCCCAGTACGAGGGTGAGATGGAGGAGCTGAAGCGGTCGCGCAAGAGCGTCATCCGCGAAGCTAAAGAGGAGATGCAACAGCTGCTGCAGGAGTCGAACGCCCGCATCGAGAACACCATACGCACCATCAAGGAGGCACAGGCCGAGAAGGAGCAGACCCGCCAAGCACGCCAAGAGCTGGCCGAATGGCGCGAAGCCGTGACCGACAACAACGCCGACGAATACGAAGCACGCATACAGCGCAAGATGGAGCAGCTCAAGGCACGGCAGGAGAGGAAGAAATTGAAAAAGGAGAGGAAGACGGCCTCCCCTACCCCCTTCCAAGGAGGGGAACTTGGCTCCGCAATGTCTGAATCACCCCTCCTCGGGAGGGGCAAGGAAGAAGCCATTTCTGTCGGTTCATTGGTCCGCATCAAAGGCCAGCAGGCCATTGGCTCCATTGAGCAAATCAATGGCAAGAATGCCACGGTGACTTTCGGCATGATGCGCACCGTAACCAAGCTTTCCAAGTTAGAGCCCGCTACCCAAGAGGCAGCACGCCAACAGGAAGCCGATCGCCCACGTGCCTATACCTACCTAAGCAAGGAGACGCAAGAGGATATCTCACAGCGCCGCCTGCAGTTCAAGCAGGACATCGATGTGCGTGGCATGCGCGGCGAGGAGGCTCTGCAAGCCGTCACCTATTACATAGACGATGCTGTACTGCTCAGCATGCCGCGAGTACGTATACTGCACGGTACGGGCAACGGTATCCTGCGCACCCTCATCCGTCAATACCTACAGGCCAACCCCGCCGTAGCCAGCTGTCGCGACGAACACGTACAGTTTGGTGGAGCTGGAATTACGGTGGTGGAGTTGCATTAGTTTAGGGTTTAGGGTTTAGAGTAAAAATAGTAATCTGTAAATAGTAAATAATCATGATGAACATCTCTTTCGTTGACATTCTTGAGTTCGTCGGCACCTTTGCCTTTGCCATCAGTGGTATACGTTTGGCATCGGCCAAGCAGTTCGACCTTTTCGGAGCCTATGTCGTAGGTCTCGTGACTGCTATCGGTGGCGGTACTATCCGTGATTTGTTGCTCGATGTCACTCCTTTCTGGATGAGCAATACCATTTATCTCACCATCACAGCACTCGCTCTATTATGGGTGATGGTATTCAGCAAGTACCTGGTGCATATGAACAACACCTTCTTCTTCTTCGACGCCATCGGCCTTGCCCTATTTGCAGTGGTAGGTATACAGAAGACGCTCGATGCGGGCTTTCCACTATGGGTAGCCACGATTATGGGTACGATGACGGGCGCTGCGGGTGGTGTGCTGCGCGATGTGTTCATCAACGAGATACCGCTTATCTTCCGAAAGGATATCTATGCCATGGCCTGCGTGATGGGCGGCCTTGCCTACTGGGTGTGCGGGCTATTGGGTGCCGACTCCATCGTGACACAGATCATATGTGGTGTATGCGTATTCCTCACCCGTGTACTTGCCGTAAAGTATCACATCAGCCTGCCTATACTCAAGGGAGAAGATGACGAGGATTAAATAGCCGGTTTCGTTTTTATACAAAGCAAGAGGAAGGTGTGGCCTTCCCCTTATCTATTCTTACTAGCCAGAGATTAGAATCGCAGACCCACGGTCACCATTCCTTTCAGCAGGTTGCGGGTGAGTGAAGTAGCCTCCAATTCGGGGTCATCGAACGGATAGAAATCTGATGACTGACGGCTGTAGAGCAACGCTGCATCGGCATAGAATGTACCGCCACGATAGCCTACGCCACAAGTAAAGTTGTTGGTAGAACGTACATTCTTGTAAGCCGTATTGGTCTGTACCGAGTTCACTGGAATCATCTTCCAAGCATCGGCCTTGTATCCGCTTGTCAGGTGATTATAGCCAAATCGGGTATAGAACGAGCCTGCAAACATCTTCTCGGCACCGAAACGCAGGATGTGCTGACCGGTAAAGTTATCGGCGGTGTGATCATTCATCAGCGTATTCTCATTGCCATCCTCATAGTAAAGCTTGGCCGCGCCATAGTTTGAGTATTCGTACTCGGCACCCAAAGCGAGCGATGTGCCGATAGTACCACCGAGACTGACATTGACCTTGGCAGGAGCAATCATCGTATAGTCTGTATAGCAGTCGCCGTCATAGGCATTCTCATCGAAAGTATCCATTGTGAACGACTCTGTCCACTCCTCACCTGTAGCATTGTCATAGAAAGGTATGGTAGAGTTGACGATGGCCGAATTGTAGTCGCGCAAGCGATATACAGTAGGTGTAGTTGCCGACACACCGATACGGAACGATGATTCCTCGAAGGGACGCAAGATGGCACCGAACTTGAAGTCGTAGCCCGAGCCCGTGGTGCGGTAGAAGTTCTGCAATGTGTAGTCGCCACCCTCAAAGTATTCGGTATAGGTAGACTCCAAGCTGCGGTCTACATCGTAGGCAGTCAAGGTAATACCAAAATAGACAGCATCAATAAGGTTGAACGAGAGGTTGAAGTCGTAGGCGTTGATAGCCCCCGAAAGCACTTCGCTATAGCTGTTGGCATCAGAGCCGTAATAGGCACCCCCATCCAAAGCGGTAGCATCAATCAACCGGCCATCGGCACCCATGAGAGTGAGCCAACCGATTCTGGGGTCGTCATAATAGTTCTTCTGATAGAATCCGTCAGGACTGTCATAATCAAAGTCGCTAGCAAACACATTGTCGACATTCTCATATGCCTGCCAAGCCATCTGACCTGTCTGCGAGAGTCCATTGAGATTCGATGCCATACCCATCTTTCCGCCAAAGCGCTTTACGTTGCGGTAGTTGAATCCGAAGTTTGCAAAGCGGAGGATATTCTCGTTGCTCACCTTATTGGCAACCACGAAGCCAACATTGTCTACCGTTCCATACGAGTCGAACGAACGGTTGCGAGTATTGTTTGACTGCGTGCGCTGAGTCACCCAGTCGCCACTGAACGACATGCCGAGGTCCCAACTGCGGTAGAGGCCGATACCTGCGGGGTTAGTGCCCATGACACTGAGGTCGGCACCAAGCGCACTCATAGCGCCACCCATACCCACAAAGCGGGCTGTTCCACCAAGGTCCGTATCGAGCAGTGCAGCTGCTTCGTATGATGTCTGTGCTTGCATAACCGAGAACGATGACAGCATCGTTGCTGCAAGGATAAATAGTCTGTTACGTTTCATAGTGATATTGATTTATGATTCTTGATTTATCTTTCCTGGTGACAGTTTCACCTTATCGACGACTGCCGCCGCCACCGCCGCCACGTGAGCCGCCGCTACTGCTGCTGCCTCCACCACGTGAGCCGCCACCGCTGTAAGAGCTACCGCCACCGCTGTATGAGCTGCCGCTGCTATACGAGCTACTGCGTGAGCTGCTTGAAGAAGAGCTGGAATAGCTGCTGGAAGGGCTACTGCTCGAAGAAGAGCTACGGCTTATCGATGACGATGAGCTGCGAGTACTGCTGGGGCGGTTGTACGAAGAACCCGAGCTGCTGCGCGAGGTGCTCTGACGAGTATACGAACTGCGTGAACTGCTGCCTGTGGTGGCACCGCGACTGACAGAAGACGAGGTATTACCTTCGCGACGCAGCACATCATCACTGCCACTACGACTGGACGATGAGCGGACAGCGCCTGACGAGCGATTCGAAGAAGAGCCTGTGCGACCTGTCACCACACGCACCGAAGAGCTGCGGGTAGAGCCATTGTCAGTACGAGTAACGCTGGTACCACGGCGTGTAGCAGTTGTTGCACCACGGCTCACCGCATTGTTGTCCTGCGAGCCACGACGTGTAGAAGCTATCGTTGCATGGCGCTCATTCTCACGAGGCTGCGGCTTACCGGGAGTCACCCCACCCCATCCGGGCTTGCCTGCACCGAAGCCGGGATAGAATCCGTGATGGCCATGATGCCAGCCGGGGTGATAGCCGTGGAAATAGGGATTGAACCAGGGGTCGTACCACACATGACCGTAGAAGCCCCAACCATCCCAATAGTGTCCCATACCCCAGTGAGGTCCCCAGTGATGGCTGTAGTGGAGGCCCCAATGATGGTTCCAACGGTGCCAGCCGAAGGGGTAGCTCATCATATAGTCCCAATAATACCAGTTGCTGGAGGTGGGGAACACGTAGGCATATAGGCCATCATCATAGATGTTCCAGTCCCAACTGGGCCACAGGGCACCGCCATACACCACATCCCAATAGAGCGGACTGCTCACGGGGATTGCATAGCGCGGATTACGGAAGCGGATGATGCGCATGGCATATTCGTAGTCAGAGTCGCTGCCCTCGAAGCCGTTGACCCATCCCTCACCTTCATCTACGCGAGTAAGTTTCAATGTATCTGTATTCATCCACATCGTGTCGCCCTCTTCGGTGATGAGCACGAAGCCCTCATCCTGCATGGCAAACTCCGATACGGCATCGCCCTGCTCGGTCAAGTACGAGCCACGGCGGTTATAAGTGTCCGCATCCATCGGCAAACCTTTTGCTGAGAAGGTTGTCACCGACAGGGTCTTGACGCTATCCTCTGCCGGAAGCGAAGAGGTTTCGACCTCACTGGATACGAGAGGAGTCTCCTGCTCCGTCTTCACGGGCTGAGCTTCCGTCTTTGCCTTTTTCTTCTTGGGAACGAAGTACAAGTCATCGTGCTGTGCCGATGCCGAACCGATGATTCCCACCAACATCAATGCTGCCAATATTCCTTTTTTCATACCTATATATGTATATAATTATTTTCAGTGCAAAGATAACAAGTATTTTCAACCCAAATAGGGGGAAAATCCCTATCATTTATGGGGAAAATCCCTAAAAATGCGTAATTTTGCAGGGAGAGCAACGAAAACGATAACGATAACGACAACGAAAACGATAACAAAAAACGATAACAAATAACGATAACGAATAACGATAACGAATAACCGCATGCAATACATCGAAGTCACCTTTACCGTAAGTCCCGTGAGCGAGACCGCCAACGACATTATCGCAGCCCTTGCTGCGGAGTTAGGTTTTGAGAGTTTTGTAGAGTCGCCCGAAGGCACCATCGGCTACGTCCCCGCCTCGCTCTACAACGAAGAGGCGCTGCGCGAATCGCTGACCGACTTCCCGATGAGCGACACCTCCATCACCTTCACTGCCCAGGAGATGGAGGACAAGGACTGGAACGAGGAGTGGGAGAAGAACTTCTTCGAGCCCATCGTCGTTGACGACCGCTGCGTCATCCACAGCACCTTCCACAAGGAGTACCCGAAGGCGACTTACGACATTATCATCAACCCACAGATGGCCTTCGGCACCGGGCACCATCAGACCACGCGCCTTATCATCGGCTACCTGCTCGACACCGACCTGCAAGGCAAGACCGTGCTCGACATGGGCTGCGGCACCTCTATCCTTGCCATCCTCGCCTCTATGCGCGGTGCTACATCGCTCACCGCCATCGACATTGACGAGTGGTGCGTCAACAACTCCATCGACAACCTCGCCCTCAACCACATCGACAACATCAAGGTATTCCAGGGCGACGCCTCATCACTTGCCACCGAAGGGCCGTTCGATGTCATCATCGCCAACATCAACCGCAATATCCTCCTTGCCGACATGCAATACTACGTGGCCCGCATGAACGAGGGAGCCGAGATTTACTTCAGCGGCTTCTACGAGAGCGACCTTCCCATGATACAGGCCGAAGCCGAGCGTCTCGGGCTACGCTACCTCAGCCACCGTGTGGAGAAGGACTGGACGGCGGCACAGTTTGTAAAGGGATAACGGCGCGATTACCGCAAAGTATATTGCTGGAGCTCATCCCACGAGCCGTTGAAGACATTGAGGTCTACATTCTCCTCTATGCCCGGCACGGTGCCGTAGTCGGTATGCTGCCAGAATTGCCACGGACCTTCATAGCGGAGCGTATCCACATAGTAGTGGGCTATCCACAGGGGATAGGCCGACAGTTCGGGTGTGCTCAGGTAGTTGAGTTTGTACTTGTAGGAGGTGTAGATGATGGGCTTCACGCCGTAGTGCTGCTCCAGGCGGTTGAGGAACTTGACGAGGTCGGCCTGCAGCTGCGCCTTGTTGCGGGGCTTGCGTTCGATGTCGAGTACGGGAGCCAAGTCGCCCGTTTCGAGCTTCACCTGCGAGATGAAGAAGTCGGCCTGACGGATAGGGTCGGTATTGGGGTTATAGAAATGGTATGCGCCGCGCACGAGCCCCACCTCGCGGGCCTGACGGAAGTTGTCGGCAAAGCGGGGGTCCTTGTGGTCGCCTCCCTCGGTGGCTTTCATGAAGACGAAGCGGATGGGGTATTGCTGCTTGTCGGTGGCCTTGACCTTGTCCCACCGGATGTCGCCCTGATGGTGCGAGACATCGATGCCATGCACCTTGTAGTTGACGGGGAGGCACACGCCATAGCCCTTGAAGCCGTAGCAGGGTTTCCAACGATAGCTGTAGGGGCGGATGAAGAAGTAGTAGAAGAAGGCGAGCAGCATCGCTGCACCGAGAGCCGTAAGCAGCCAGTGCATGGTGCTGGAGTTGCGGAAACGTGCCCACGCACGCGCACGAGCCTTGCGGCGCTTGGCCTTGCGTGCCGCAGCCTCACGGGCTTTGGCCTTTGCCTCGGCAGCCTTGCGCTTCTCCTTGTCCGTCATGGGCTTGCCTTTCTTGGTGCTCTTGGGCTTGGGCTTGCCGTTCATGCGGATGGTGGTGGTGCGTACGGTGGACTTGCTGTTTGCCATTGCAGGGGGATAAAAGTAGGGGCAGACGGTGTCTGCCCTTACTCAACAATCATAACGATAAATTATCAATTATCAATTGTCAATTGTCAATTATCAATTGTCAATTATTCAGAGGTCGCCCAGCTCGTAACGGAGGGTCATGGTGGGCTGGTCGCATACCTCGCGGGGGCCGTAGTACTGGATGGGGCCGGGGAATATGTACTCTGTCTCGCTGGCCCAGGCCTCACGCTTGGCGGCGAATGCCTTGAAGGGTGCACCATCGAGCTCTACAAGTGCCTTCTTGATTACGGGCTTCATCTGACCGTGACGACGCTCCATGTTCATCAGCATGGTCACGGGGATACCGCCTGCGAGCCACTCCTCGGCGGGACGTGTGGTGTGACGGATCGAGGGCATGTAGCCGGTCTTGCCGGCAGCGATGAGCAGTGATGCTGCATAGCCCAGCGAGTAGCAGTAGTCGGCATCGTAGTTCGAGGGAGCTGCGCAACGGCCTTCGTAGCCGAAGAAGTGGTGCTGTGCAGAGAACTTGCCGTTGTACTTGCCCTCGGCCTTCCACTCGTCGAGTTTGTTGCCTACCATCTCTGAGAGCAGTTTCTCGGTCTCGATGAGCGATACCTGTACGTTGCCGTGGGGGTCGCGGTCGAGTGAGAGCTGGCGAGCCACGCCCTCGGGCAGGCTGGCGTATACCTTGGCATTGGCCTCGGTGAGGTGGTCGATGATGTACTGGCGCTGGTCGGCCTCGTCTACGGCTGCAAACTCCTCGGCGCCACGTGCGAGGAAGTCGTTGAGCTCGCTGATGAGCGACTTGATCTCGGGGATGAACTCGATAAGGCCTTCGGGGATGAGCACGATGCCGTAGTTGCAGCCGTTCTCGGCACGCTTCACCACTACGTTGGCGATGTCGGTCACTACCTCGTCGAGCGACTGCTTCTTGGCCTCTACCTCCTCAGAGATGATGCAGATGTTGGGCTGTACCTGAAGAGCCACCTCAAGGGCGATGTGCGAAGCCGAGCGGCCCATGAGCTTGATGAAGTGGTAGTACTTGCGGGCCGAGTCGCAGTCGCGCTCGATATTACCTACAACCTCGGCATATACCTTACAAGCGGTGTCGAAGCCGAACGAGGTCTCGATCATCTCGTTCTTCAAGTCACCGTCGATGGTCTTGGGGCAACCGATTACCTGTACGCCGGCGTTGATGGATGCGTAGTACTCGGCCAGCACGCAGGCGTTGGTGTTACTGTCGTCGCCACCGATGATTACGAGTGCATTGATATTGAGCTTCTTGAGTATTTCAAGGCCTTTGTCGAACTGCTCCTTGGTCTCGAGCTTGGTACGGCCCGAGCCGATCATGTCGAAGCCGCCGGTGTTGCGGTACTCGTCGACCACCTCGGCGGTGAGCTCGCGGTAGTTGTGCTTCACCAAGCCGTCGGGACCCATCAGGAAGCCGTAGAGGCGGCTGGCGGGGTTGAGCATCTTGAGACCGTCAAACAAACCTGAGATCACGTTATGACCGCCGGGAGCCTGACCGCCCGAGAGGATCACACCTACGTTCAGGGGCTTGCTCTCTACCTTGTCGGCAGGCACGAACTTCAACATAGGCATACCGTAGGTGTTGGGGAACAGTTCCTTGATAGCCTCCTGGTCGGCTGCAGACTGTGTGAGGGCGCCCTCTTCGATCTTCACAGCACTTCTCAATACTTTGGGGAGCTTCGGCTGGTATGAAGCTCTGGCCAATTGCAATGCGCTTTTCTTCATTGTGGTTAAATGTGTATAGTTAAAATTACAATTCGTTTTGTCAAAACCATATTACCCTATATACATATTATATAGGATAAGTTGTCGCAAAATTTGCAAAATTCCGTGAGATAATCAAATTTCTCAGTTTTTTTCTCCACCGTTTGGTGCATTAAACATTATTGACTACCTTTACCGAAGAAACGGACAGCAAGGATTGCAACCTCCACGTTGCACTTGCCGTTTCCCGATTACGATAATTCTAAAAACTGAAAAGCTATGGCAAACAAGAGAGATCTGAAGAAGAGCATCAACTACGTGGCAGGCGAGCTGTTCGGCGAATGCCTCGTGCTCAAAGCGTTAAAGAAAGCCGACGATGCGAAGGTGGACGAAGTGCTGACCGACATCCTCAACCTGCAGAACGAGTTCCTGGCCCGCGCGGGTCATCCCCAGCCCGGCGCCGTCAAGCCCTATTTCCGCAAGCTCTACACCGACTTCGGCGATGCCGTAGAGGCCATCATTGCCAAGATGCAGGAGATGTGAGGGTTATGGGTTAAGGGTTAAAGGTGAGTGGTGAGTGGTGAGTGGTGAGCGGTGAGAGGTGAGCGGTGAGTGGTGAGCGGTGAGAGGTGAGCGGTGAGCGGTGAGCGGTGAGCGGTGAGAGGTGAGCGGTGAGCGGTGAGAGGCCGCTAACCACTAATCCGCTAACCGCTAATCCGCTAACCGCTAACCGTTTATGGGAATAGCGTTTTTCCCTGTTGCCAAGTGTTGCCGAGTGTTGCCTGCCTGCCTCGGGAAAGGGAATTGGAAAAGAAGAGGCGCATTCCTGCGGGTGCGCCTCTCTTGCTTGTATTAGGGATTCGTTAAACGTTATTCCCCAATCAACACTTTCTTGCCATTTACGATATAGATACCGCACTTCAGGTTCTCAGTATCCGTCACCTTACGGCCCGCGAGGTCATAAATCGTCAATTGTCGGGTCACCAGTAAAACCCTGTGTTTATGCGTATATGTTGGTTAATCTGAAAAG
>CAZMZC010000047.1:0-22568 GCA_964570685.1 uncultured Bacteroidaceae bacterium
TTCGGGGGTCAACGCAACTTCGCCATCGGGGGTCAAACGCACGCGACTTTTCCAGGTATGCTCCGGAAAAGGGAAAAAAACGCCGTTGCATCCATCCCCTGTGAACGGGTATGGACCGGAAAATACAAGAAGCCGCCCGATGATTGAACGGATATGCTCCGGAAAAATGGAGATATCCAACCTGGTTTTATCAGGTGAACGGGTATGCTCCGGAAAAAAGTCGATTTTATAGACGATTTATCCATTTGTTCTGCCTTTTTATGGGCGAACGGACAACGAATGAGGACATTTTATGCTTCTAAAGAGGCTTGAAGATGCCTCGGAAAGTGAACGGGTATGGAGCGGAATATGCATCTCGCAGAGCGTTTTAATTTCTCACGCAGACACCGCAGACCTTCGCAGACTTTTGCGAGTGCGCTTCGCTCTCGCTGCCAGCCAGATTGGGAGCACGAGCCGAGCGAGTGCGCTTCTGCGTTTTCTGTGCAGTCTGCGTGAGACAAAAAACACGTAAAAGGTCTTATTGAGAATGAGGTGTAAAATCGTTCATATCTGTCGCCATTAACACACAGTAGTAATGCGAGTTAACCGACATAGGCAACACATCGACAGATGAAAAAGGCAAAGCCATTATAGTGGTATCCTGTAAGCGAGGACACACATTACCGGCAAGAATAATTAGTGGATTTTTGTACGATTTTTGACCCTATAACTGTGTACGATTTTACAACCGCATTGTGCCATGCCAGGCCAAAAATAAACTTTTATTACTCGGGGGAAATAGGCTACTCTTCCTCCTCCGAATTCACAATCCATATAGGTCTGTACATCCGCAAGGTATCTTTGTTTGGGTCAGGATATTCCAATGCAGAGAAGTTACACTTCTCGTAGAAAGGGATAGCCGAGTACGCCTCAGACTTGAAAGCATCTACGGTAATCAATTCCACTCGCAGCAGTTGGCTCACTTCATCAGCAAGGTCAATAATCTGTTCTATGCAGAGGCTGCCGATACCTTGCCGCTGATAGTCTTTGGCTACAGCCAGATATTCTATTTCAACGGACGGATATTCATTGACAGGTATGGTAGGAGGAAGCACACTGTCATAAATAATCTTGTGATCATCGTAGGCATCATCATCAAACACGGCCAACGTGTCGTGGCGAATAACAAAGAATGCCACAATCTCGCCCTCTTCACTATATAGGCAATAGGCTGTACAGCTATATGCATCCAAATAAGATTGCAGATTATGGTGGATGAAATCGTCCATAACCTGCAAGCCACAAGTGAAATCTGACAATATAGATGCGTCAGTAAACTGTTCTCTGAACAACTGCATAGCTATATCAGCCTTTGACAGTGATAGTATACTTCTTGCCTGCAGTTGACTTACAGCCATAACTTCTCCGTGCCGATGACTTCTTCATTTCGCCAACGGAGGCCTTCACCTTCTTGGCAAACTCGCCAGTGATGGGTTCGTTTTTTGATGTAACTCCAAACATAAGACATAAAGTTTATATGGATAGAACACCTATCCTGCGACAAAGTTATCTCTTTTCATCGACAAAAGCAAGTGCTGCAAGAAAAAAGATTCTAAAAGCAAAGAGGCTTCTAACTTTCGGTTTCCTTCAAGCAATAATCTCGCCGTCCTTGGCCACGGCATCCATCTCTACCTCCTTGGCGTTCTCATCTTAGGCTAAAAATATCCTTTAGTGCGACCGTTTCTCCTCTGCGTGCAAAATAACGTAGGTCTTTCTTAAGTTCGACTTTTGCTTGTCGAATGGCTGCTTTACGCTCTGGTGTCCCTTGTTTGCCGAACTGCTCATCCAAGAGTTTATCTATATCCATCAGTTCCATAAGTGTATTCCTTAAAATTGTGATTCTTTTTCTTTCAAGAACTCATCATACCACCTCGCCGCCTCCTTTTCTGTGTCGATGATGCCCTGTGCCACCTCGCTGGCGTTCGCCTGTGTGATGGTCACGTGCTGCAGGTTGCCCGAGAAGCGTAGTGCCATCATGCGGCTGCCCACCTGGGTGTAGGGAGCACCCGTCGACTCGTTCGCCTTGGCAAAGGTCCAGTACTGCTCCATATCAGTAAACTCCAGCACCTGATACAGATACTGTCCGCCCTCCATCTGAAGGACAAACTTGCTTGACTCGCCCTTCATACGGCGCTCCATAAACTTTATCTTTGTTGCATTTTCAGTAGTCATAGCGCAAAAGTAGCATAAAAAAGCATGGGAAGGTAACCTTTCCATAAAAAGTTACTAAAAAGTTATCGACTGACTACTTTTTTTATTTACTTTGCGCCTGAAAGTCGGTTAGGACAATCAGGAATGCTCGGATACAGTATAGAGTTTCACTTGTATATCAATTATTCAGATTAAACAAACAAAAGAATATCGTTATGAAAGACCGTAATACGAATAACCGTGTGAATCAGAATCTATCGTTCATTATCAACTTAATTGATAGAGACGATGGAAAAAACAAGAAACAAGGGTTGGAGAAGATTCCAACAAGACCGTGTGTTTAAGGCACGGATGCTGAAGTTCTCAAGCTGGAGCTACACCATTATTGACGAGGCGGGCAACCGCATCGACAATGCTCACTGGTACGAAATCGCTCGTCAGCGTTGGGCCAAGAAGTACAAGGATAGCAGCACTCCTTGCAGCTGCTGGCTCTGCCGAAGCGAGAAGTATAGCCGCCTGCAAGCTAAAAAGGAAACAGAGCGTATTCTGTCTGAATCGTTAGAGTGAAAAATCCTCTTGAAGTCGCATTTTGCGACTTCAAGAGGATTTTTTATTGTCAGTGATTGTTTGTATACTTAAAAAGTATCCTTAAAAAGATTTAGACTTCCGTCAATTGGGATTCTAAGTAAATCCTCCTGAATGCCATACGTTATTATATGTTTCAGATTTAACAACAAATTACGCTTACGCCAATCTGGCAATGATTCTATTAGTGAAGGAGCCATAAAGGTGTTCTCAGTATGAAATACTAGTAATGTCGTAAGGAATGTGCCGAAGCGTTCTTTGTCAACTTTATATACTTCTTTTAGTTCCGATAAGAATTTTATCGAACAGGACTGATTCTTAAAACAAGATAGTAGGATGTATGTACATTCTTTTTCTGGAACTATATTAATAAAAAGGTGATTTAACGGTATTTCTGTATTTTTATAATCATTTATTCTATTGTTATTTATAGTAAAGGTTGGTTGGCAAAAACTTGCAGATGCAATTGGATGAAATTTTGATGTCCTAGTACAGAAATGCTCTAATTGAGTATAATCTTTTTCCTTCAACCATTCATTCATCAGATACTTATAGTCACATAAATCTAAGTGTAGTCCGATTTCTATGTCTTCTTTTCTTTCTGCAATATACGTTTTGTATTGTGCTTTATATATACTATCGGTAGTACAGCTTTTTAAGGTATAGATACTGCACCGCTTCATTGCATTGCTCTTTGCTCGTTTAAAAACTCCGCGCTACGCCTGGAACTCCCTCTATAAGCAGAGGGAGAGTTAGTACACAGCTTTTAGTTAGTTTATCACACGTATGTACTAATCCCACCACCTCCAAAAACAATAGCCGACCCTCTTGCAGGGTCGGCTATTATCGTTATATAGGATAATATTCCTAAGCATACGTTACTTGAACTCGTCCCAGCTCTTGATGGGTATATCGTCCACCGAGAGAGTGCAGAAGGCGTTGATGAACGCTTCGGCGAGGCGGGCGTTGGTGAGCAAGGGGATGTTGAGGTCTACAGCGGCACGGCGTATCTTGTACCCGTTGGTGAGCTCACCGGCGGTGAGGTTCTTCGGGAGGTTTACGACCATGTCGATCTCCTTGCGGTGGAGCATGTCGAGTGCCTGGGGCTGCATACCTTCTTCGCTGGGCCAGTATACGAGGGTGTTCTCCACGCCGTTCTCGGTGAGGTAGCGCGATGAGCCTCCGGTGGCGAAGAGCTTGTAGCCCTTGCTCACAAGCAGCTTGGCTGCGTCGAGCATGGCGGCTTTCTGCTTGGGCGAACCGGTGGAGAGGAGGATGTTCTTCTCGGGGATGCGCTGGCCTACAGAGAGCATAGACTCGAGCACAGCTACTGAGGTGTCATCGCCGATACAGCCTACCTCACCCGTCGATGCCATGTCGACACCGAGCACGGGGTCGGCCTTCTGCAGACGGTTGAATGAGAACTGCGATGCCTTGATACCTACGTAGTCGAGGTCGAAGAGGTTCTTCTCGGGCTTCTCTACGGGGAGGCCGAGCATTACCTTGGTGGCAAGCTCGATGAGGTTGATCTTCAATACCTTGCTCACGAAGGGGAATGAGCGTGAAGCACGCAGGTTACACTCGATAACCTTAATGTCGTTCTCGCGGGCGAGGAACTGGATGTTGAAGGGGCCTGAGATGTTGAGCTCCTTGGCTATCTTGCGGCTGATGCGCTTGATGCGGCGCATGGTCTCTACATAGAGCTTCTGCGGCGGGAACTGGATGGTGGCGTCGCCTGAGTGTACGCCGGCAAACTCGATGTGCTCGCTGATGGCGTAGGCGATAATCTCGCCGTCCTTGGCCACGGCATCCATCTCTACCTCCTTGGCGTTCTCGATGAAGCGGCTCACCACTACGGGGTGCTTCTTCGATACGTTGGCGGCGAGGTTGAGGAAGCGCTCGAGCTCTTCCTGGTTGGAGCATACGTTCATGGCGGCTCCTGAGAGTACGTATGAGGGACGCACGAGCACGGGGAAGCCTACCTTGCTGATGAAGGCGTTGATATCGTCCATCGAGGTGAGGGCGCTCCACTCGGGCTGGTCTACACCGATGCGGTCGAGCATGGCGGAGAACTTGTCGCGGTCTTCGGCATTGTCGATATACTTGGCCTGTGTGCCGAGGAGGCGTACGCCCATGCGGTCGAGGCTCATGGCGAGGTTGTTAGGAATCTGTCCGCCAGTAGATACGATGACACCCATGGGGCACTCGAGCTCGATGACATCCATCACACGCTCGAAGGTGAGCTCATCGAAGAAGAGGCGGTCGCACATGTCGTAGTCGGTAGACACGGTCTCGGGGTTGTAGTTGATCATCACGCTGCGGTAGCCCTCCTTGCGGATGGTGTTGAGCGCCTGCACGCCACACCAGTCGAACTCTACGGATGAACCGATGCGGTAGGCTCCCGAGCCGAGTACGATGATGGACTTGCCGTCGTGGGCAAAGTCGATGTCGTGCTCTGTGCCTGCATAGGTGAGGTAGAGGTAGTTGGTCTGTGCGGGATACTCGGCCGCGAGGGTGTCAATCTGCTTCACCACGGGAGTGATGCCCAGCTCCTTACGACGGAGACGTACGGCCATGAGGCCTTCGTCAACGCCCAACTTCTCTTCGAGGCCTACGGCACGGGAGATCTGGAAGTCGGTGAAGCCCTGTACCTTGGCGCAACGCAGAAGCTCGGCAGGTACGTTGTCGAGGCCGTTGTAGGTGTGCAGTTCCTTGGAGGTGTTCATGATGTTCATCAACTTCTGCAGGAACCAACGGTCGATCTTGGTGAGCTCATGTATCTGGTCGATGGTGTAGCCGGCACGCATAGCCTTGGAGATGACGAAGATGCGCTTGTCGGTAGGCTCGCGCAGGGCCTTGTCGATATCGGCAATCTCGAGTTCCTTGTTGTCGACGAAGCCGTGCATGCCCTGGCCAATCATGCGGAGCCCCTTCTGGATGACCTCCTCGAAGGTGCGGCCGATAGACATCACCTCACCTACGGACTTCATGGCCGAACCAATCTCGCGGTCTACGCCACGGAACTTGCCGAGGTCCCAACGAGGAATCTTACATACGATATAGTCGATGGCGGGCTCGAAGAATGAGGTGGTAATCTTGGTCACGGAGTTCTTGAGGTCGAAGAGGCCGTAGCCGAGACCTATCTTGGCAGCCACGAAGGCCAAGGGGAAGCCGGTAGCCTTGGAGGCAAGCGCTGATGAGCGGCTCAAGCGGGCGTTGACCTCGATGACGCGGTAGTCCTCAGACTCGGTGTCGAAGGCAAACTGCACGTTGCACTCGCCCACGATGCCCACGTGACGGACGATGCGGATGGCAAGCTCGCGCAGCTTGTTGCACTCGCTGGCGGTGAGTGTCTGTGTGGGAGCTACTACGATACTCTCGCCGGTGTGGATACCCAGCGGGTCGAAATTCTCCATATTACATACGGTGATGCAGTTGTCGTAGGCGTCGCGTACCACTTCGTACTCGATCTCCTTCCAGCCCTTGAGGCTCTTCTCCACGAGCACCTGGGGTGAGAATGAGAAGGCCTTCTCGGCAAGTTTATTGAGCTCCTCCTCATTGTCGCAGAAGCCTGAGCCGAGACCGCCGAGTGCGTAGGCGGCACGGATGATGACGGGGTAGCCCAAGCGCTCAGCAGCAGCACGAGCATCCTCGATGTTCTCTACGGCCTCGCTCTTGATGATCTTTACGTCGATCTCCTCGAGCTTGCGGTTGAAGAGTTCGCGGTCCTCGGTGTCGATGATGGCCTGCACGGGAGTGCCGAGCACCTGCACGTTGTACTTCTCGAGCACCTTGTTTTCATAGAGCTTCACACCGCAGTTGAGGGCGGTCTGTCCGCCGAAGGCGAGCAATATGCCGTCGGGGCGCTCCTTCTCGATAACCTTCTCTACAAAGAACGGGGTCACGGGCAAGAAGTAGATCTTGTCGGCCACGCCCTCGCTGGTCTGCACTGTGGCAATGTTCGGATTGATGAGCACCGTGCTGATGCCCTCTTCGCGCAATGCCTTGAGTGCCTGTGAGCCTGAATAGTCGAACTCGCCGGCCTCGCCGATCTTCAATGCGCCCGAACCTAAGAGCAATACTTTATTGAATTTCTTTTCCATTATTTATATGTATAAGAAGGTTACTTAATCAAATTCACGAAATCATCCATCAGGTTATCCTTCTGGTAGCCACGGCTGCAGGCCTCGGGGGCAAACTGTGTGCCGAGCCAGGGCTTCTCCTCGTGGCGGATACCATCCACTGCACCATCGTTCATATTGGTGAACAGCACCTTCCAGCCTGCGGGGAGCGTGCTCTCCACGATGGCGTAGCCTGCATTCTGGTTGGTGATGTAGCAGCTGTTGCTGCCTGCCAGGCGTGAAGGCTGGTTGGCTCCATGGTGGCCAAACTTGAGTTTCTCGACCTGCGCACCTGCGGCAAGACCCAGCAGCTGGCAGCCGAGGCCGATACCGAGGATGGGCTTCGCTGTCTCCATGGCCTTGGCAATGTTGGCAACAGTAGCTGTATAGAGGTTGGGATTACCGGGACCTGCACTTACCACCACTGCATCGTAGTTCAATGCTGTGAAGTCGTAGTCGTAGGGTACACGCACTACCTCGAGGTCGTGGGCCACGAGGCTGCGGATAAGGCTGTGCTTGGCACCGCAGTCGACGAGCACCACCTTCTTGGCAGCACCCTCGTTGTAGGTCGCGGGAGTTTCACAAGAGACTTCAGCAACATAATTTACTGTGTCGTAGGCAGCTGCTGCAGGTTGAAGTTCGGCATCACCGATGACAATCTGTCCGCCCATCACACCTTCGTTGCGCAATGCCTTGGTCAAGGCACGAGTGTCGATGCCCGTGATACCAGGAACACCTTCGCGCTTCATCCATGCGTCGAGGGTCTCGGCAGCATTCCAGTGGCTGTACTCCTCGCTATAGTCGGTCACGATGAGTCCGCGCACCTGTATCTTGTTGCTCTCGAAGAACTTCTCCAAGCCCAATTCCTTCACTTCGTGGGAGGGCACACCATAGTTGCCTACCAACGGATAGGTCAGCACCAACAGCTGTCCTGCATACGCGGCATCCGTCAAACTCTCGGGATAGCCGGTCATTGCCGTACAGAACACCACTTCGCCCACCGCCGGCTTCTCATAGCCGAATGCAGTGCCCTCGAAGCGCATTCCATTGTCCAAAACTAACGTTGCTTTCATAAGTATATATTATATATGTATATTATTTATTATATTTCTGCTCGTAGTATTCCACGAATACCTGGTTTACACGCTTCGTGCCGCCCGGTGTGGGATAATTGCCGGTGAAGTACCAGTCGCCCGGATGGTTGGGACAAGCCTTGTGCAGGCCCTCGATGGGCTGGAACACGATTTCCACCTCCGACTTGAGGTTCTTCGGACGCAACAGCTCTACAATCTTGGCCGAGATCTCCTCATCGGTAAAGGGTTCGTAGATATCCTTCACCTTGTTCTCAATCTGCTCTAAGGGCAGGGTTAGCTGTTCCTTACAAGCGTTGTAAGTGTCGATGACCTTTTGCCACATGCCGCGCTCCTGCAACAGTTCCATAGCTGCCTTGAAGGCGATGAAGTGATCCATGGTCTCCATATCGATACCGTAGAAGTCCGGATAACGGATCTGCGGCGATGAGCTGACGATGACAATCTTCTTCGGGTTCAAGCGGTCGAGGATGCTGAGGATGCTCTGCTTCAGCGTAGTGCCACGCACGATACTGTCGTCGATGACTACCAAGTAGTCCTTGCCCGGCACAATGCTGCCGTAGGTGATGTCGTAGACGTGTGAAGCGAGGTCATCGCGGCTGGTGCCCTCAGTGATGAAGGTGCGCAACTTGATATCCTTGATAGCCACCTTCTCGCTGCGGATGCGCTGGCCAAGGATCTTGCGCAGCTCCTCCTCGGTAGGCTTGCTTTCGAGAGCGGCGATGCGCTGTATCTTGAGTTCGTTGAGGTACTCCTCGAATCCCTCGACCAAGCCGTACGAAGCCACCTCGGCCGTGTTGGGGATGAATGAGAATACGGTGTTCTCTATATCGTTGTCGACAGCCTTGAGCACGGGCTGCAAGAGCATCTTACCCAGTTGCTTACGCTCTTGATAGATGTCGCAGTCATTACCACGGCTGGTGTAGATGCGCTCAAATGAGCAGGGCGAGAAGCCCTTCTGTTCCATAATCTGCTCGAAACGTATCTCGCCATGACGATTGATAAGGATGGCCTGACCAGGCAGCAGTTCGTGCACCTCATCGGCCTCCACATCCATAGCTGTCTGTATAGCTGGACGCTCCGAAGCGACCACTACCAACTCATCGTTCTGATACCAGAAAGCAGTGCGCACGCCCCACGGGTCACGAATGGCAAATGCCTCGCCACTACCCGTAACACCCTCAATCACGTAACCGCCATCCCAGATGGGGCACGCGGTCTTCAGCACATTGGCCATGTTGAGATTCTCCTCGATATACTCGGTAATCTCACGGTTCTTCATGCCCATGAGCTCGGCGATACCAAACACGCGCTCCACCTCGCGGTCGAGGCGATGGCCCATGTGCTCGAGCAGGAAGTAGCTGTCGGCAAAGCGACGGGGGTGCTGGCCCTTCTCTACCAGTTCGTTATACACTTCCTCGTTGTTGATCATCGAGAAGTTGCCGCAGAGAGCCAGGTTCTTGGCCTTCCAGTTGTTGCGACGGAGGAAGGGGTGCACGTAGGCAATACCACTCTTACCTGTAGTAGAGTAGCGCAGGTGACCCATATAGAGCTCGCCGGCAAACGGCATGTTGACCGCAGCGAAGTCGGGGTCATTGATCTGTTCACGGGTATAATTCTTGGCATACCCTTCGTATGTAGTATTGAAAACTTCGGGGATAGCGCTTGCGCCTAAGGCACGCTCACGGAACATATACTCCTCACCGGGCTGGGCATGCATCTTCACACAGGCGATACCGGCACCCTCCTGACCACGGTTCTTCTGCTTCTCCATCATCAGATAGAGCTTGTGCATGGGGTACTGCCAGGTGCCGTACTTCTGCTGATAGTAGCTCAGCGGCTTCAACAAACGAATCATTACGATTCCACAATCATGATTCAACGGTTCCATTGTCTTCTTTCTTCTAAACTAACTATTACCTATTACTTGTCAATTGTCAATTACAAATTGTCAACTATAAAAAAATCCCCTTACAGCGACCGGCAAAGACGGCTGTAAAGGGAAACCTAAAAACTCATGCATAAAAAACGAAGAGTGACATTGTTGTGAATCCTCAATACGAGAATTCATCGACAGCCATTTATCAGACAAATACGACATAACGCAATGACACTTTTTGTTTGTGCAAAATTACAAATAAAAATCCATACTTCGCACTAATAACACCTATTATATTTAAAATAATTTTCACATTTCACACCACCGAATATTGTATCGAAAAAACTTCCCGTTTTATTTGGCGATTATCACAAAATATCCTACTTTTGCATTCGCGTTTTCAGTCAAGCCCAACAATCAGGCTTATGACAGGCCGAAATAGCTCAGTTGGTAGAGCAACGCATTCGTAATGCGTAGGTCGCGGGTTCGAGTCCCGCTTTCGGCTCAGAAATAAAAAAATCCCCAGTCACATTGGGGATTTTTTGCACAATTAAGGCTATAATCAGTCATTTCAGTCCTTATTCTTCAGCACTGGGACATTGATCATTTGACCGACAGCGACATTGTTATAGTCTTTCATCCAATTGTATTTGACTATGTAGGGCCACAAGCGCTTATCTCCATAATACTTACGGGCCAGTTGGATGATGGTCTCTCCATTCTGCAATTCATGCGTAACGAGTGTACCATCTATAATATAATCGGTAGTATCGGCTGGAGTTATATCCTTGATTGTTTTTGCCTCAAGCGACTCCGTGGGTGTGACCACACAGAATTTCGCATCGGCCGATGCCTGAGGAGCTGGCGCCACCTCCTTCTGCGGTTCAGACTTCACCTTGGAAGTAGCCTGCTCGGCAGATACTACAGCCTGTTCCTTTTCCGGAGTTACTGTATCAGGAGTTTCCACAGGAGCTGGTGCGGTTTGAAGCTCTTCGCCCCACTCCTCTCCCAATTCCTCTTCCAAATTGGGATTCACCATCATATCATTGTATTCCTCCATCCTGGCATCATAGTCTGACAGAGAGTCCTTATCTATCGTCACCAAATAATACACTCCATAAGCTAAAGCTATGAGCAGGACTACGATGAGCCACCCACAGCCACTGCGTTTTGAAGAGTGCTTTTTCGGCTTTATCTCTTCTGAGACGGGAGCCTCAGGCTCAGCTTCCTCTTCTATGTCTATCGATTCTTTGGATTCTTCAGCTTCTTCAACCACAGCTTCTACCTGTTCTTCATCTGCAGCCGTCTCTTCAGTCTCAACAATTTCTTCTTCAGCCTCGACAGTTTCCTCTTCAGTCTCAGCAGCCGCCTCTTCAATTTCAAGCGTTTCTTCTTTAATCTCAGCTATTTCCTCTTCTATTTCAACTGGTTCTTCTTCGGCTACAACCACCCCGTTTTCCTGAATTTCTACAGGCACTTTGCTCTCTTCAACCTCTACAGGCGCTTCATCTACCATTGGCGACGGCACCTCTTCGGGGACGGCGGCAACTTCGTCCTCAACCTCCGGAACTTCATCGGCTTCCACAACGGTAGTTTCATTGCTGGCTGCTACATCTTCTTCAGGAGATTCCTGTTCCTCACTTTCGGCCTTATCAGGCTGGATATCTGACAACAATGGGGTCTCCGACGGTTCTATAGCATCGGTCGTTTCATTTACCACACCTTCGTCACCAACAGCTTCCTGTTGTTCCTCTTCTGCAGGATACCCCTCATTGAGTTCGGTAGGTTCGAAATGTGCAAACGGACGGTTCACAAACTCCTTCATAGCACTATCGGGCGTAAAAGAAACCTTGCGGTAGCCCTTAATAGTGATACGTTCGCCTGTATTGATGTCCACACTGCCACGGTCGCTCATCTCCATCAACTTAAAGGTTCCCAGCCCCTTAACTTTCACCAGACCATCTTCGCGCAACCCCTTTTCTATGGTCTCTACAATAGCACGCACAAAGTTATCGGCCACCTCTCTGCTTACGCCATTTCTGGTAACCAACTCTTCGGCTATAGTTGTCAATGTAATCTTTCCCATATCACGACTGCTTATTCTGCGTTAAACCTGTCTTTCAGCACGTTGCTCTGCTTGAAGCTAAGCGCCAATTTAGGCGGTATAAGATAACGCTTGCCTGTGGTTGGGTTCACCGATATACGCTCCATCTTCTTCTTCACCTCGAAACTACCAAAACCAGAGAAGGTGACAATGTCGTTCTGCTGAAAGTGCTCTTCCAGTATCCCAATCGTATCATTTACCAACTTGGTCGTTGCACTTACCGATTGGTTCGTCTGCTTAGACAATTCATTGATAAACTCTTTGTTGTTCATATTTTCCTATATTTATTAAATTTCTGGAGCTTCTAAACGCCCAATGCTAAACGCAGACCTTTCCATATAGGTCAAACTCATCGGCTCCGGTAATCTCTACCATATAGTACTGACCTATCTCCACCTTGTTATCGGCCTTGAGGAGCAACACTTCGGGGTCTACCTCAGGCGAGTCAAACTCGGTGCGACCTACATAATAATCGCCCTCTTCGCGGTCGATGACTACCTGCAGGGTTTTGCCTACGCTTGCTGCACTCACCTCCTCGGCAACGCGTTGCTGTATACGCATCAAACGGCTCAGACGCGCTTGCTTGGTATCATCATCGATAGCGTCTTCGAAGTGCTCGGCCGCATACGTACCCTCCTCCTCCGAATAGGCAAAGGCTCCCATACGCTCAAACCGCATATCTTTGGTAAACTGTACCAACTCTTCGAAGTCCTCCTCAGTCTCACCGGGGAAGCCTACCATCAGCGTGGTACGCAGATAGATACCCGGCACCTCGCGACGAATGGTCTGAAGCAACTCTATGGTCTCCTCCTTGGTGATATTGCGCCGCATATTCTTGAGCACCTTGGTGCTCACGTGCTGCAGGGCTATATCAAGATATTTACATACATTGTCGCGCTCGCGCATCACACGAAGCAGGTCCATGGGGAAATGCGTGGGATAACCGTAGTGCAGGCGCACCCATTTCACTCCCTCCACATCGGCAATGCGCTCCACCAACTCGGCGATGCACTGCCTCTTGTAAAGGTCTACGCCATAGTATGTAAGGTCCTGAGCTATCAGCTGTATCTCCGACACGCCTTTGCTCACGAGCAGGCGCACCTCCTCCACAATCTCCTCCATAGGGCGACTCACGTGGCGGCCTGTAATAATAGGTATGGCGCAATAGGCACAGGTGCGGTCGCATCCTTCGGAGATCTTTACGTAGGCATAGTGGCTGGGGGTGGTCTGCACACGTTCCAAATTACAAGTCGCTTCCTCGCCCTTCAGGTCCTTAATCAGGTTTACCCAATCAAACTTGCCATAGTATTTGTCTACCTGTGGTATCTCCTCGCCGAGTTCGGCCATGTAGCGCTCTGAAAGGCAGCCCATCACGAACACCTTGCGCACTTTCTTCTTAGCTTTCAGTTCGCACACCTCAAGAATCATGTTGATGGATTCTTCCTTGGCATCACCGATGAATCCGCAGGTATTGATGACTACCACTTCGCCCTCCACCACATCGGGGTTATGAGCCAGCGTGTAACCATATACCTCCAACTGCTTCATCAGTTTCTCCGAATCGACCAGATTCTTGGAGCAACCGAGCGTGATAACGTCTATTCTGTTTTTTATCATATATTTTTAGGAGTTCAGGAGTTCAGGAGCCCGAACTCCTGAACTCCTAAGAATTAGAACAATGAATCCACAAACTCGGTCTTGTTGAATGGCTGCAGGTCATCAATACCTTCACCCAATCCAACGTAGCGAACAGGAATCTTGAACTGGTCAGACACGCCTATCACCACACCACCCTTGGCCGTACCGTCGAGCTTTGTGATAGCCAGTGCGGTGACCTCCGTAGCGAGGGTGAACTGGCGAGCCTGTTCGAAAGCATTCTGTCCGGTAGAACCGTCGAGCACCAAGAGAACCTCATTGGGCGCATAGTCCACCACCTTCTTCATCACATTCTTGATTTTGGTGAGCTCATTCATAAGTCCCACCTTATTGTGCAAGCGACCTGCCGTGTCGATGATGACCACATCGGCATCATTGGCAACGGCCGACTTCACCGTATCAAAAGCCACCGAAGCAGGATCGGCACCCATCTTCTGCTTGATGACAGGCACATCGGCACGATGCCCCCACTCCACCAACTGCTCTACGGCAGCAGCGCGGAACGTATCGGCGGCACCGAGGTAGACCTTCAAGCCAGCCTTATTGAACTGGTGAGCCAACTTACCGATGGTAGTGGTCTTGCCCACTCCATTGACACCCACCACCATAATCACATAGGGACGCTTGGCATCATCGGGGATAGAGAACCCCTCGGTATTTGTTGTCTCATTCTCTGTAAGCAGAGCTGCAATCTCATCTTTCAGTATTCCGTTCAGTTCGTTCGTGGTCACATATTTGTCACGCGCCACACGCTCCTCAATACGCTTGATAATCTTCAGCGTGGTATCGATGCCCACATCCGAAGTTATCAGAGCCTCTTCCAGATTGTCGAGTACCTCATCATCTACCTTCGACTTACTCGCAATCGCTCGGGTAATCTTTCCCAGCACACTTTCTTTCGACTTCGACAACCCCTTGTCAAGCACTTCTTTCTTGTCCTTAGAGAAAAATGAAAAAAATCCCATAAGTATACAGTATTTCAATTACGATGCGAAATTACTCATAAAAAACGAGATAGACAAAAAAAACGGCAAAAAGCCGAAAACCGAAAAAAACACTTTTATATTGCGTCTCTGACAGGGGTTATAATCAACGAACAAAAAAAGACAGGACGCACCTTGATGGGTGCGCCCTGTATAGAGTCAAGAGCTTCGGATGAAGTACTCTTTATGCTTTTATGCCAATGACTCGAGATTCTTCTCGTTGAGACAGCTCTTGCCTTCGGGAGTGTAGAGTGCTTCGATGCGGTCGGCATAGGCCTTCTCGATCTTACCACGAACAATCTTCATGGTACTGTTCATCATACCGTTCTGCTCGGTGAATGCCTCGGGCAATACGGCGAAGGTGCTGGGCAACCAACGGTCGGGGAAGAGCTCGGCCAGGTCGCCACCCTTCTTGAAGCGGGCAATGTCGGCATCGATGAGCTGCACGCCTGCCTTGCGGCCCTCCTCAGTAGTGAGGTCGAGGCCCTGCTCCTTGAGACGGGTGCGGATGTTCTCCTTATTGGGCACAAGCAGTGCGATGGTGTAGGGCGACTGGTTGTTGTAGAGGATTACCTGATCTACGGTGAGCAGGTGCTCTACGAATGCTTCCTCGATGCCTTCGGGGCTGTACTTCTCACCGTCGCTGGAGATGAGGAGGCTCTTGAAGCGGCCCTTCACGTAGAGGAGGTTCTCCTCAGACATATAGCCGAGGTCACCGGTGTAGAGCCAGCCGTCACGTACGGTATCGGCCGTAGACTCGGGATTCTTCCAGTAGCCCTTCATCACGTTCTCACCCTTGACAACGATTTCGCCAAGTTCGCCTACAGGCAGTTCCTTGCCTTCGCTATCGCAAATCTTCACCTCGATGGGCTTCACTAGCTTACCGCTCGAACCGAAACGGTAGAGGTCGGGACCGTTGGATGAGATGACGGGAGTAGCCTCTGACAGGCCGTAGCCCTGGAACATGGGCATGCCTACACCGATATAGAACTTCTGCAAGTCCTTGTCGAGCAATGCGCCACCACCGATGAAGAAGCGTATCTCGCCACCGAATGCCTCGCGTACTTTTGAGAAGATAACCTTGTCGAACAACCAAACGAGGGGCTTCAGGCATGCACGCAGCCCCTTGGAGTCGAGGTTGCTGTCGCCATAGTAGCACTGGTTGATGGCCATACCCCACTGGAAGAGACGCATGGTCATGGCACCCTTCTTCTTGATGTTGCCTTCGATATTCTTCTTGAAGGTCTTGGCGAGTGAGGGCACGCTGAGGATGAAGTGAGGACGCACTTCCTTAATATTTAAAGGTATATTGCGCAAGGTCTCGGCACCTGTGCGGCCTACCTGTACGGTAGCAGCAGTAGCGCCGGTAGCCATCATGATGTAGAAACCTACCACGTGGGCAAAGCAGTGGTCGAGCGGCAGGATGATGAGCGTGCGCCAAGTCTCGTCGATATTGACAAGCGTACGAGCCTGCTCTACGTTGGAGGTGTAGTTGCGGTGGGTGAGCACTACGCCCTTGGGGTCGGCTGTGGTACCACTAGTATAGGTGATGGTGGCAATGTCGTCGTTCTGGAGCGATTGTCCTACGGCGAGGAACTCCTCCATGGTGTGGCTCTTGAGCCACTCGTCGCCCATCTGCTGCACCTCGGCAAGTGCTACCTCGCGCTCTTCATACGCCTCCTGCGGATCAAAAACGATAATCTTCTCCACAGCAGGGAGTTTGTCTTTAATCTGACGTACCTTCTTGAGCTGATTGCCCGATACCATCACGTACTTCACGTCACCGTGAAGGAGACGGAACATGAGGTCGTTGCTCTCTTCCAACTTGATAGACAGGGGCACATTGACTGCACCTGCATAGAACATAGCCAACTCGCCGATAACCCACATATTGCGGCCTTCGCTGAGCAATGCCATGTTGTCGCCTTTCTTCACGCCCAACGCCTGAAGTCCTGCACCCAGCTGGTACACCTTTTCCTGTACCTGCTTATAGGTAGTAGGCTCAAACACTTTGTCCGTCTTCTCCAACAGGAATGTGTTGTTGGGGAATCTGCGAACCGATTCTTCAAACAAATCTACTAATGTCTTTTTCATAAAAATGTTTTTTTGACCAGAAGCTTGGCTCCTGTCGGTTTTATTGAGTGCAAATATACGTTTAACCTTTTTTAATTGCAAAATTACACAAACAAAAATGCGATTTTTGCCATATTTTATTACCCCATATTACACTTTACAAATACTAGTGTGTAAATACCGAAGGTTTTTAAGTGTAATTATTATCTCAATACAATACGATGGTCAGCAACGTCATAGTAGAGTTCGTCGCTATCAAGAAAGTGCGCAATAGCTCCACTTTGTGAGAGCTCGTCGAGCGTGCCTGTCTGCAAGCCTGTTTGTTGTAGCAACCAAATGTTGTCGGCCGTCTGAAAAGCAATTTCCAGGTCGTGCGTAGAGAGCAGAATGAGTTTGTTTTGCTCGTGAGCCAAGCGACGTAGCAGCTGCATCATGGCAATCTTGCTGGGATAATCAAGGAAAGCGGTAGGCTCGTCGAGGAACACGATGGCTGTTTGCTGTGCCAACGCTTTGGCTATCATGGCTTTCTGTCGCTCACCATCGCTCACCTGATGTATCTTTCGGTGGCGCAGCGCCTCAAGTCCTACAAGGGAGATGGCCTCGTCAACAATCCTCCGATCGCCCTCCTTGAGTGTACCCCAAAAGTTGGTATAGGGGAAACGTCCCAAGCCTACCACCTCCTCGACGCTAAGGTCGGCAGGCATATTCTTCTCAGTAAGCACTACTCCGATATGTTCGGAGAGCTCCTTGGGGGAATAGGCGGTAATGGGCTTCCCTTCGATACGAACCTCGCCGCGCAACGCAGGCTGGAATCCTGCCATAGTGCGCATTAAAGTGGACTTGCCTACCCCATTGGCACCAATCAGGCAGGTAAGCACCCCACAAGGTAATGAGGCGTTGAGCGTTTCTGCCACTATTCGGCGGTGGTCATCGTCGCTATATCCTATGTAAAGGTCGTGCAGTTCAAGCATGGTTGTTTAGGGGGGGGTAGAGGTTAGGGGTTAGAGGTTAAGGGCATCCGCTCACCGCTAATCGTTAATCATTTAACCCAACGCTTCAGGATTTTCTTAATCCTCTTCTGTGTATCTTCGGGCATCGTTCCTATGCGTGCCTTGTGCGAACCTCCGGGTTCTACAAACACATGGATGCGCTTCTTGCCATCGAGCCACGTCACTCCTGTTGCTGACCACGGGTCGTACTCACCGTAGACAAACATCATAGGCAGGTCGTTCTCCTCCAAAAAGAGGTTTACACGCTCATACAGATTGGCATCAAACTCAATATAGGAGAGTGAATCGGGAATCATCACACGACGCATATAGCCCTCTGCGTGAGGTATGGAGAGATACTCTTCAAACGGCTTGGTGTCATAACCATAATAGCCCAGTTCGCGCATAGCCTGCACATTAAAAGAGGTGTAGGGAGTCTGTTGGGCAAAGTAGCTGGGTTCGCATTTGTCTATCAGGTGCTTGTAGTAGGCGCTATCCGAGGCTGTAAGGGCAGGAATATGCGCCACATCATCGCCCCACTGCCAGAAAGCGAAGGAATACTCCAGCACCGCCAAGTCGTAGATTTCGCTGATGGGCACGCGGAAAGTATAGCCTTTGCGAGCGCAATAATCAGCAAACATCGGCTCTATGGCTGCACGGCGCTTGAGGGTTTCCATCTGAAAGTCTCTGATACGGGCACGCTCTTCAGCTGTTCCCGCCTGATTGATAAACGGCTCGTGACGGCCATCCTCCAATGATTTGTTGAGCGGAGCCACATACGAAACCGAACCATCCACATCATTCGGATAGAAGGTGCGGTAAAACATGGTCGTCTGTCCGCCTTTACTGATACCTGTCGTAAACCACTTGCCCGGATATACCTCACGCAACAGATTGCGTATATGGTGGTAGTCGCCCGCCGAATTCTCTACGGTAAGGTGGCTCCAATCGCAAGGCTGGGGAGTCGATTCCAAGAAGTAGCGGTGCTCTACGAACACGAGGTTGGCCTCAAGCAGTGTCGAAAGCTCCTCCTGATAGCCAGGATGCATGGCATAGGCTGCACCATACCCTTCGGTAACCATCACCGTCGGACGGTCGAACCCTCGGTGCTTGATAATAACACGCTGACCGAAACTTCCCTCACTCCCATCTTTCCAGTCGAGCTGTTGGCTGACAAAGCACACCAACTTCTCCAGGCCGTCGGCCGACTGAAGTGTTTTTACACGGCTTATAGCATCCAATCCACCAAGCTTGTCCGTCAACTCGGTGGCTGTGGCCGATAGGCATCCTACGCCAACAGCCAATGTCATCACTACACGAAATAGAAACTTCTTCATCATCATTTGAATTAAATTAATATTAACGACGCACGCCTAATTCTTCAAGCCGTTCCTCGGCCTGCACACTTCCCAAAGATGCAGCACGGTCATAGTATGCAATGGCCAACTTCTCATCACGGGCTACGCCCTCACCATAATAATAGGAGTTGCCGAGGTCGCACTGCGCATCGGCATGTCCCAATTCGGCAGCTACCATATACCACTTCACCGCCTCGTAGTAACTTTGTCTCACTCCCTCGCCATAGTAGTAGGCTTCGGCTTTCTGGTAGCAACCGTCAGCATCTTCGGGCTCTTCGCTGTCGGCCGCGTAGGTTTCAGCCACAGTCTCTGCGACAGGCACTGTCTCCTCCACTTCATTCTCCTCATCCTCTATTCCATAGCTCGGTTGAGAGGTTACATCCACCGTCTGAGGCATATAGGATGAGTAGCCATACGACGGCTCTTCGGGCTCCGGCTCCTCATATGATGGGCTGCAGGCATCTACTTCTTCATTGTAGACTGCCTCTGAAGTGACCGCCTTCGCTACAGGCTGCACCTTCTCCTTATTATATATAGCAGGTTCAAAACCATCCTGTGCAATGAGTCTCTTTATCCAACCCGTGTAGCGACAAACTTCGGCGACAAACTCCGCATCGCTATCCTGTCCTACGGTAAGCACTGGTATATCATTTTTTGTAGCAGCCTCCACCTCGCGGTTCATCTGCGGTGTGGTGTTATAGTTTTTTGTATATACTACCAGCAACATACGGCTTGCAGCCAATGCCTTCAACGAGGCGGTTGACATTACTTGCCCCACAGGAATATCCCTACAGCCAAGAAAGCACTTGAAGCCATTGCTTTCCAAATTTTCACAAATCACCTCCGCCCACTTCTGGTCTTTGGTGTTATGAGTAATAAAAACGTCGTATTGCATATTCAAAAACGCTCTACTATTTATATACTAAAATGCAAAGATGATATTTTTTTCATAAAAAAGCAACTCATCAGCCCAAAAGCTGTTCTCAAAAACATATTCTACCCCGCTGCCTCACACAGCCTGCCCTGCCAAGTGCCCCGTTCGTCCATTCTTCTGCGCAGCCGTTCTACGAACTGGTAGTTTTTCAATCCCCAGTCAGGAGCTATCAGGAGTGAGCGTGGCGACTGTGACACGAAGCGTTCAAAGACAACCGATGATGGAATACGCTCCACGTAATCGATAACCATCTCTATATACTCGTCCACATCGTACAGATGAAACCACTCGGGATGCTCCTCATATTCACGTGCCATACGCGTCCCCCTTATCAGCTGCAACTGATGCAACTTGAGCATATCGAGCGGCAAGGTCGCTATGACCGAAGCCTGACGCAGCAGTTCTGCACGGTCTTCTCCCGGGAGTCCCAAAATAAGATGGCCGCCCGTCAATATACCCCGTTCGTGAGTGCGGCGTATGGCATCGGCAGCAGTGACAAAATCGTGTCCGCGGTTGATGCGTCGCAGCGTATCGTCATTGGCACTCTCGATACCATACTCCACCATCAGGAAAGTGCGTTGATTTAATTCCTGCAGGTAGCAGAGCAAATCATCGGGCATACAATCGGGGCGAGTACCGATGACCAGCCCAACCACACCCTCTACAGCCAGCGCCTCCTCATACATCGCCTTCAGTCGCTCCAGTTCGCCATACGTATTGGTGTAGGCCTGAAAGTAGGCCAAGTAGCGCATGGCAGGGTATTTGCGTGAGAAGAAACGTATGCCATCCTCCAGTTGCTGCCTCACGCTCAACACTGGTTTACAGTACTCTGGACTGAAAGTTTGATTATTACAATAGGTGCATCCACCTACCCCTTTCGCTCCATCGCGATTGGGGCAAGTGAATCCTGCATGAATGGAAATCTTCTGCACCTTTCCCTCAAAATACAGACTCAGGAAAGTGCCGAAATCATAGTACGGTCTGTTCAAGACTGGATGCTCACTTCAAGTTAAAGAAGGTGGTGAATGCTTTGCAAACATACTCCTGATCGGCTACGGCAGCGGTCTCGCGTACCGAGTGCATGCCCCACATGGGATTACCCATATCTACGCCACGCATCGGGAGTTGCGAGGTGAGGATATTGCCCAGCGTAGAGCCACCAGCCATATCGGAGTGGTTCACAAAGTATTGGCAGGGAACATCGGCCAAGCGACATATCTCGGCAAAGACGGCAGCCGACTCGGCATCGGTGACGTACTTCTGGCTGGCATTGATCTTGATAACGGGGCCACCACCCATCACAGGGTGATTGGTGGGGTCGTACTTGCTGGGACAGTTGGGATGCAGGGCATGCGCCATATCGGCCGAAATCATGAACGAATGCTCCAAGGCACGGTAAAGGCCGTCGGCACCACAGCCATCGTTGGTCACAACTCGCTCCAGAAGATTACGCAACACGGGTGATGCGGCTCCCTGTTTGGTGCCACTGCCTGTTTCCTCATTATCAAATACAGCGAGCACCTGTGTCATGGGGGTAGCGGCGCTGTGAAGCAGTGCGTAGAGTCCAGCGTGCGCCATAGCCAAATCATCGAGGCGGCCACAGGAGATGAACTCATTGTTCAAGCCTACGAGCCCGGCTTTCTGCGTATCGTAGAGTGAGAGGTCGAAGTCGAGGATATCGGTCATCTGTACACCCAATTCCTCAGCCACAACCTTTAGTAATAGGTTGTCGGCCTCCAGCTTGTCGTTGATGAGACCAATAACAGGGAGCATGTCGACCTGTTTACTGAGCTTATTACCCTCGTTGACCTGACGGTTAAAGTGGATGGCTAAGTGAGGAATGATGAGCAGCGGGCGCTCAATCTTGAGACGACGCACCTCGGGCTTCAAGGGATTGGCTGTGCGCAAGAGCACACGGCCAGCAAGCGAGAGAGGACGGTCGAACCACGTATAGAGGATAGGGCCGCCATACACCTCAGTATTGAGTTTCACCACACCCCCCTCGGTATGCATCTCGGCTGCAGGCTTCACACGGAAGCAGGGCGAGTCGCTGTGCGCACAGATGAGTTTGAAGCCAGCCTCGGAAGGATGAGACGTACCCATTCGGAAGGCAAATACGGCCGAGTTGTTCTTGGTCACGAAATACCCTTTGCCAGGCATCAGCATCGGGAAGGGCTTGGCGGCATCCAAATGGGTGAAGCCAGCAGCCTTTAGTTGCTCCTCCACATATGCGGCAGCCAGAAAGTTGACAGGCGATGCATCGAGCAGCGCCATCAGTTGTTGTGCTATATTCTCCATATTCGATACATTTGAGATTATACCTATAATTAAATAATGTGTGATACGCAAAGATATTCTATCATTCATGGCAAAGATACATATTTATCAGCAATGGCAAGCAGACAGAAGGCACAAATTAGCTATTTCCAAAAAAAATCAACAAAACTTGCATTTTTTTTCAAGAAAAGTTTGGAGGTTCACAAAAAAGCAGTACCTTTGCACTCGCAAAACGGAACGATACCGTTTGTTCTTTGAAATTTTGAGAAGCAGTTGCGGAAATAGCTCAGTTGGTAGAGCACAACCTTGCCAAGGTTGGGGTCGCGAG
>CAZMZC010000048.1:0-20569 GCA_964570685.1 uncultured Bacteroidaceae bacterium
TATGGGTAGTTGCAGCAGTTGTTGTTTAGGGGTATTTCGTCGAATGCTTACGTTTTTTTAGTTTCCACTCTTTATCACCTCCGCCGGATTCTCGCGGGCGGTACGCCATACGCGCGTGCCTACCGAGAGGGCAATGAGCAGGACGATGGCGAGGAGGATGACGGCGTATATCCACCAGGCGATAGGCGCTTGCTTCACGTATTGCGCTACCCACTCCTTCATGATGATGTAGCCGATGGGGAAGGCAACGGCGGTGGCGGCAAGAACGATGAGGCCGTACTCCTTTATAAATATAGAGAGGATATCCGCCAGCGTGGCACCATGAATCTTGCGCAGGGCAATCTCCTTGCGTCGCTGTGCACAGGCGAGTGTCACGATGGAGTATACGCCAAACACGGCTACAAGGATGCAGACGGCCGAGATAAAACCGAGGATAAGCATCAGGTTGCGCTCGCTCTCCATCTTCTCGGCAAGCATGTCTTCGGCAAACTTGAGGGTATACTGCACATCGGAATGCCTCTGCTTCATCATGTCGGCAACGGCTGTGTTGAGCTCGTCACGCATCCCCGGCTGATAGTTGATGACGACATAGTCGATATGTCCCCAGCCCTGTTTGCGGAATGCCAGCAGTTCCGGCTCTTCTGAAAGCATGCCGTGACGTATGTCCTTGATGACTGCCACTACCGTATAGGTCTCATTGCCACTATAGAGTGTATGCCCTACGGCAGAGCCCAAGCCCAATGCCTGGCACAGGCTTTCGGTAATGACAAGTTCATTGTCGCTCCACGCCTCTTTGCTTGGCAATGCCCCTTCGATGACTGTCATTCCGTATGATGGGTGTGCAATGTCGCGGATGCCAGCGTAGGCAAGTGCCGTGACTGCCTCTTTGTCGGGGGCTGTGCATAGCTTCATGGCGCTGTATGCCGCTCCCGAATTGAAGTCATAGTCTTGTTCCATTACATGGGTGACCATCGGCATTCGGCGTAGCTCTTGTGCCATTGCAGCACGCAGCTCCATCGTGCCACGGCCGTTGGCCACCTGCTCTTCACGAGCGCTGAGCGATTCGGTGGTGCGAACGTGCAATAGCGCCTTGTCCTTTATCTTATATCCGTAGTTGTCGTTCTGCATCGCGTGGAGCTGTCGCATCATGGTGGCTGTGCTGAACAGGAGGAGGATAGCTGCTGCGAGCTGTATGCCTACCGAGACGCTGCGCAGGTACTTCCCCTTATGCGACTGTGCCAGATTGCCGCGCAGTGTGTTGCGCCGCACAATAGCTACAGGTATGGTGCTTATCGCAAGGCACGCCACCACTATTGCCGGGAGTATCCTGAGGGCTTGTCCTACCAGGAAGTAGGGCCGTTCGTCAATGCTGGCAAAGTGCATGAAGGGGCTTTGTACCCATTCTATGCCTAATACCCCCAGCAGCATGGCTACCAAGAGCACGATGAGCACCTCCACGAGCAACATGCGTTGCAGGCTGCCGTGTGTGGCACCGTGTACGATGCGCAAGGCCATGTCGCGTGCCTTGCCGCGTAGGCGCATCAGGTAGAGCAGCAAGAAGTTGAGCAGGGCACATGCCGTGAGCAACAGGCTGCACAGTACGAAGCTCTGCAGATGGGCATAGCTGAGGCTACGCCTGCTGCCACCCACGCGATGGGCATGACAGAGGGGAAGGGTGCGTATCTCTTCTGCCTCGTTTTCCCATAGCCTATAGTTGAATACCTTATCGGCAAATGCCTCGGCATCGGCCGTAGCGTGCAGCTTGGCAAAGACGGGTATCAGGCCTGCTTTTGGTGTGCTGGACGGACGCAACGCCAACACATCGAACTGGAAGATGCTGTGTGCACCGTAGTCGCGCACTATGGCTCCTACCTCACGCTCATTGCCGAGGAAGTTGACCATTCGGCCCACCACCTGCTCCTCATCGGGGAAGATGTGGTGTACAATCTTTTCGTTGAGCGCTATCTCGTGGCTGTTGTAGAGGAAGTCGTAATCTCCGTCCACCAGCGGAAGGTCAAACAGGCGTGTGAATGTGCTGTCAACTCCCATTATCTCTGCCGGCCATCCGTTCACCGAGTAGGTCTTGTCATAGAACACACAACACGTGGCCGCTTCTATTTCGGGAAAGTCCGTAGCAAAAGCCTCATAGAGGCCAATGCGTGCCCCTAATTGCACTTGGTTCCCCTGCACTGGCTTCTTGGCAAGGGTGGGGTGCTGAAACGTATATATCCGCTCATGGTCCTTGTGCACGGTGTCGTAGGTGTTCTCATAGTGCATCCACAGGGCTGAGAGCGAGAGACAGACGAAGCCGGCGGCGAGGCCGAGCACGGAGATGATACTTTGTGTGGGGTACTTGCGTAGATTGCGTATGCCCACTTTGATGTAATGTCCTAACATGGCTTTCTATATGTAGATTTCAAAAACAAAAATATAAAAACCACCAAACTTCACAGCAATATTTTTGCAAAAAATGTGTTTTTTAGGTGAAAAGTGTCAAATTTTTTGACACTTCATCTCTCAGGAACTCGAAAAAACGGTAATTTTTCCCCGTTTTATTCATGAAAAATTGCTTTTCCTACGGCCAGCAAACTTCGTTTCGGTTTGTCAAATTGTTTACGTATCCGTGGATATTTCATTAAATATTCGCGGATATTTCATCACGTATCCATGGACATTTCATTACGCATCCGTGGTTACGCAAAGTTTTTGCTTTGTCTTCGCGATTTATTCGTTGTATGTTACCAGTTTTCTCCATATGGTTTTTCATAGAATCAATTGTATCAAGGCATCAAGGCGGCCATCTCTACTTATGGCCGCCACGATGCGTTGCAGGACTCCTACACCAGAGAGATTACTCTGAGAGTCGGAATACGATGGGCATTTCGAAACGGGTATCCACGGGAGTGCCACGCTGCTCGCCCGGCTTCCATTTGGGCATGGCGCTGACGACGCGCATGGCCTCGGCATCCAACTCGGGGTTAACGCTGCGGACGACCTTGATGTCGGCCACGCTACCGTCTTTCTTCACCGTGAACTCCACTTCGACCTTGCCCTGTATGCCGGCCTGCTGGGCTGCAGTCGGGTACTTGATATTGCGCTGGAGGAATTTCATCAGCTCGCCCATGCCGCCGGGGAACTCGGGTGCTCGCTCCACTACGTAGAATAGCTCGCCTTCATCGCTGTTTGAGGATGAGGTCTTTGGCTCGGGCACCGGGTACGACTTCTTCTCGGGAGCGTAGGCCACGACCATCATCTCTTCGAGGCTATAGGGTAATTCTCCCATTGTCACTGTCATGGATTTGCTTCCGCCTCGGGGGATGATAACTTTTTGCTCCTGCATGCCGATGAACGAGAACCGTATAGCAAGACCTTCATAGCTCTCGAGCGAGAACTTGCCATCTTGTGATGATACGACTGAAGCTATTATGCGTCCGTCGCTCGGGTTGCTCACCAAAATGTTCACGCCATGAATAGGCTTGCCTGTTCGCTCATTGATGACCTTTCCGGCTACCTTGACGAGCTTGGCAGGAGAATTTTCGGCACTTTTCGCTTCATCTGCTTTCGCAATTGAAGTTAATTCAGTAACTTTGGCACTTGAAATCTCGTTGAGCTTGTTTGAGACTTCGGGACGGGCAAGGACTGCCACCGACAGGGCAGCCAACGGGAGTACGCTGAGGTACTTCACACGTGCCCACGGATTTGATTTCTTTTTCAACATCATAGTGATACGTTTTTTGATTGAACTGTGATTGAGGTTGTTGGCCATAGAGTAGAGCCTTGTGCCAACAACCTTTTTTATTAATAGTATTTGATATTCCTTTGCGTCGATGCCACTCTGCACCACCATCTCGTCGGCCTCGTACTCGTGCAGCGTGCGCAGCTCCTGCTTGAGCAGCCATGCCGTGGGGTTGAACCACTGGGCAATCAGGCACACGTCGGTCAGCAGGAGGTCCCACGAGTGGCGATGGGCGATGTGGGCCAGCTCGTGTATGAGGATGGCGCGGCCGTTCTCCTCAAGGTTCGTGCGCGACACCACGATCAGGCGCATCCAGCTGAAGGGAGCCAGCTCCTCGTCGTGTACATACAGTCGGGCACGTGTGTTCACACCCTGCAGGTAATGGGGCAGGGGCTCGCGTCGTGCCTTGCGGAGGAGCGTGGCCAACCTCGCAAAAGACATCAGCTGGTAGCCCATGCAGCCTATGCAGCCCAAGAGATATATCCATAGCAGGATGCGTGTCCACTCGGCACCGGTCGTGGGTGCTGCCGTAGTTGTGGGTGCGGCTGTTGCGCCTTGCAGCGTTTCGGTCACGTCGGGCACCACCATCAAGCCGTCCAGCGCCAAGGACTCCTGCATGGCAGATGGCTCACTGCCGATGCTCAGTAGTGGCAACAGGCACGAGAGCACCAGCAGGGTGAGCAGCGCGATGCGGTTGAACCGATGGAAAGTCTCCTTGCTCAGCAACAGGCGATAGGCAGGGTAGAACAGCGTCAGGCAGAATGCCGACTTCAGTATGTAGGCCAGGAATATACCCATGGGTGGTGTGTTTAGTGTTTAGAGTTTAATGTTTAGAGTAAGTCATCTTTCAATTTGAAGCGCCGCCTTCTTCGACCATTCGGATAAGCTCCTTCAGTTCATCGAGCGTAATCTCCTCCTCCTGTACGAGCGACGAAACGACCCTCAGGTACGAGTTGTCGAAGTACTTGCTGACGACACCGCGCAACGTCATCTTGCGGTACTCCTCGCGCGATACCCGTGCATAGTACTGGTGGGTGCTGCCGTAGGCGTTGTGCCCCACGTAGCCCAGTGTCTCCAAGTTGCGCACCACGGTAGACATCGTGTTGAAGTGGGGGCGCGGTTCATCGCACAGCAGCAACATTTCCTTTACAAACATGGGGCCTTTCTCCCAAAGCATCTCCATGATTTCCTCTTCTCTTCTTGCTAGTTTTTTCATAACTATAAAAATTAGTTATGCAAAGAAACTAAAAAGATTCGTTTGTAAACTATTTTTTATAGTTAAAAGAGGTTAAATAGAGGGAAAATGCTGTAAAAGTGGGAGATTAGTACAGCAAATCGCGCATCACGGCATCGCTGATGAAGATGCTTTCGGGTGTGAGGCGCAGGTGATTGTCGGCGGTATGGATGAGCTGGCCCCTATTTATATAAGGAGTGGCACAACGTAGGCAGTGGGTGTGGTAGCACTCGCCGAAGTCGGCCAGCAGACTCGTGAGGTCGATGCCGCGAGCCGTGCGCAGTTCGGTGATGATGCGCTCGTCGTAGCGCTCCTCCGTGGTGAGGTGCTCCACCTCGTGCGGCACGTCCTTGCCCTCGGGCGTGGCGATATAGTCGGTGAGGCTGCTGAGGTTCCACCGGCGGTCGGTGCCGTCATACGAGTGGGCGCCCGGTCCTATACCTATATAAGGGATGCCTTGCCAGTAGCTGCTGTTGTGGCGCGAGTGGTAGCCGGGCAGGGCAAAATTGGATATCTCGTAGTGCTCGTAGCCTGCCGCCAGTAGTTTCTCACGCAACAGCTCGAAGGCGCGGATGCTCTGCTCCTCATCGATGGGGCTGACGATGCCCTGCTCCTTCATGCGCCACAGCCGTGTGCCCTCCTCATAGGTGAGATGGTAGGCCGATATGTGGGGCACGCCCAGTGCGATGGCTTGGTCGAGGCTATAGGCCCAGTCGTCGAGCGTCTCGTCCGGTAAGCCGTAGATGAGGTCGATGCTTATATTGGTAAGCCCCGAGCGCTGGCAACGGCGAACGGCCTCTATAGCCTCCTGTGCCGTGTGGCGACGCCCTACAAGGCGCAGCGTGCGGTCGTGAAACGACTGTATGCCTATGCTCACGCGGTTGAAGGGTAGGGTGCGCAGTCCCTGCACGTACTCCTCGGTGAGGTCATCGGGGTTGGCTTCGAGGGTGGCCTCTTGGCCCCTCTCATTCCCCCCAAGGGGGGAGGGTACATACATCGCTGCAGATATAGAATCTATTGAGTGCTTCTTTTCTGTGTGTGTTGAGGAAGAATGTGTCATCCCCCCTTGGGGGGAATGAGGGGGGCCAGGGATTGCTTGGATAATCTTCCTCAGCTCCTCTATCGTCAATGTCGAGGGAGTGCCACCGCCAAAGTAAATCGTCTCGATGGGTGCGCCATGCAGTTCGGGCAGGCGCAGTGCAAGCTCGCGGCACACAGCATCGACGTAGGCCGTGCGGTGGCGCAGCAGGGTAGTGGAGTAGAAGTCGCAGTAGGCGCAGCGACTCTCACAAAAGGGTACGTGGATGTATATGCCGGGCATGGTTAATCGTTCCTCGTTAATCTTTCACCTTCACTTTGTCCTTTTCTGTCAAGCCAGGGATACGCAACTCGTAGGTCACTCCGGCGGGCAGTTCCAAGAGGTATTCGTAGTGCCCGTCCTTCATCCGGCGCCACGATGCCTTCACCTCTCCGTGCGGCGTTTGTGTCTTGGCCTTGGCCCAGGTGATGCGCGGTTGGTAGGTGAGGGTAGGGTGGTTGTCGGGGCGGTTGTCCACTTGCGGTGCAAACACTACGTGGCTGAATCCCGGCTTTCCTGGTCGTATGCCACACATATAGGCATACATCCATTCGGCTACGGCTCCGTAGGTGTAGTGGTTGAAGGAGTTCATATTCCAATGGTGCTTGTGGAATCCCTCTTCACGTTTGTAGGAGTCCCACCGCTCCCACACGGTGGTGGCTCCTTGGTCGATGCTGTATAGCCACGAGGGATTCTTGCGTTGCAAGAGCAGGGCATAGGCGAGGTCGTTCATGCCCTCATCGGTGAGCGTGGAGCAGAGGATGCCTGTTCCTACAAAGCCTGTAGAGAGGCAGTAGTCGTTCTCCTCTATCAGTCGGCGCAGCGCTTGGCGAGCTGATTCGCGGTGCTCGTCGGGCAGGAGGTCGAAGCGCAGGGCAAGCAGATAGGCCGTCTGTGTCTGTTCCTTCAACCCACCGTCGGGTTGCATATAGCGTTGCTGAAACTCCTGCCGTATGTCGCCATACAAGGCGCGGTAACCTTCGGCTTCGCGCTGCTTGCCCAGCGTGGTGCAGATGCTGTCCATCAGCTGTGCCACATAAGCATAGTAGGCTACGCTCACATAGCGGCTCTCCAGCGGAGCGTAGGCCAGCCAGTCGCCCGTGGCAGTGCCTGCACCGATGTGGGTGTAACGGACGCCCTCTACCGTTTCCTCCTGTGTGGCCAACCATTGCATATAGCGCGTCATGCTCTCGTAGTTCTCTTCCAGTATGGTGCGGTCGCCCGTCATCTCATATACTGTCCAGGGCACTATCACTCCGGCATCGCCCCAGGCGGCTGTGCCATATCCCCAGAAGTTGTTGTAGGGAGCAATGTCGGGGTAGGCCCCATCCTCGCGTTGCGAGTTGCGCAGGTCGCGCATCCACTTGCGGTAGAAGTCCTTGGCATCGGAGTTGTACAAGGCTGTGCGGGAGAATATCTGCGTGTCGCCTGTCCAGCCGAGGCGTTCGTCACGTTGCGGACAGTCGGTAGGTACGCTCAGGAAATTACCTCGCTGTCCCCACCATATATTACTGTATAGCTGGTTGATGCTTGCGTCGGAGCAGGCAAACTCGCCCCATTCCTCTATCTCCGAGCCTACCACCTGGCCCACGATTCGTTTTATCCTCACCTCCTCGGTAGCAGTCACCGATACGTAGCGGAATCCCATGAAGGTGTGGCGCGGACGGTAGCTCTCGCCATGGCGGTCGCCACGGAAGGTATAACGCAGCGTGGCATCGGCCTCGCGCAAGTTGTATGTCCACACGCTACCGCCCGGGCCATCGTCGAGTCGTCCTCGGCGGTCGCCATTGTCGTTGAGCATCTCGCCGTGGCGGAAGAGGATTTCGGTGCCTCGCTCGGCCTTGGCCTCAAAGTATACCCATCCCACCATATTCTGGCCCATGTCGATGACTGCCGTCTCGCCCTTCTTCAGCGTGAAGGGGCGGTCCTTTAGGCAGCGGTCCGCCTTTATCATGCCATACTCGGTGTCGGTCTCCACCGTTTCGCTATAGATGGTCACCGTTTGTGGATGGCGCCACAGCCGCTTGTCGCGGATGCGCACCTCGGGGCCTTCGAAGGGGATTACCGCCATGGGCATATCTCTGAGTATCTTTACCGCCTCCCACTCGGTAGGCGTGCGGCGTGCGTCATACACCTCGCCGTCGTATATCTCGCCCAGCAGTAGCGGTCCGCCGTAGCTGCATTGCCACGTCTCGTCGGTGCGTGTGGCGCATTGTCCGTTGATTACCACCTCGGCCTTCAGTGCCAGTGGGGTATGGTGGCCATATACGCCGCGGCTTATCTCACCGCTCCACCATCCGTAGCTCAGTTGCGCACATATCTCGTTGTCCCCCTTGCGCAGCAGGGACGTAATGTCCATCGTCTGATAGGTCACCTCCTTGCGATAGTCCGTCCATCCCGGTTTCAGCTCGTGTCCCTCCACGTGCTGTCCGTTTACGGTGATGTCATACACGCCCAGGGCCGTAGCCGTCAGCGTAGCCTTCTCTATCGGCGCATCGCATGTGATCACCTTGCGGAAGAGGGGTAAGGCCACTCCCTCGGCCATCGCGCTGCGTGGCATTGCCGCATACGTACTGCCCGTTATCCACTCCGCTTCGCCGAGCGGTGTTGTCCCTTGTGCTGCTGTCGCAAGGGAGCAAGCGATACCTCCTATGGTGAGTATGATTCTTCTTAATGGGTTGGTGGTTTTCATATTTCTATAGTTGCAAATTGTACTTTAAACTAACTTTCCGTTTTCCATCTGCCAATGTCCGCCAATGGCGGTTAAAGGTCAATCATATAATCAACTAACGATGTATGCTCTCGGATGAACCGATGGCTTCGCAATTGCCGTACGATTTTCCACACAAACAGGATTTCTCAGCGTTTCATCTCGTGAAGCCGCTTTAATCCAAACCCTCATTCCTCTTTTCGGGTTCTAAGCTTGAAAGTTTGTAGGCTGATTATCGGTTGCTCTCAAACGCTTTGTATTCACCTAAGATATTCAGTTCCTTGGTGAGTGGGCGTACGGCATCGATGCTTTGGTGGAAACGGGTGTAGTCATCAAATGTAACATCGACGTAGAACATATATTCCCACTCGCGTCCAATGATAGGAAGTGACTGTATCTTGGTGAGGTTGATGCGGTAGAAGGTGAATATAGAGAGTATCTGCGACAAACTTCCCTCTTGATGAGGAAGAGAAAATACAATGTTGGCCTTGTCTATTTGGCGTTGCAGGCATCCCTCGGAGCGCAGTTCATCGGCACGCCAGCGGTCGGCTACCACGAGGAAGCGGGTGAAGTTGTGCTTATTGGTTTCAATATTCTCCTGCAATATGCGTAGACCATACATGTTGGCCGCATGCGTAGAGCAGATAGCCGCGTGGCCGTGTAGGTTGTTTTCTTTGATTTCCTTGGCGCTGAGCGCTGTATCTTCGGCTTGCACCGCTTTAAGTTCGGGGTGACGTTGGAGGAATGCTTCGCACTGGGCCAAAGCGACAGGGTGGGAGTGTACCTCTTTTAGGTCGCTCCAATCCTCATCGGGCAAACAACAGATACAGTGCGCTATGCGCAACTTCTGTTCGCCTACGATTATGACACCGCTGTTGCGCAGTAGTTCGTAGTTGTGTAGCAGGCTGCCTGCGATTGTGTTTTCGATAGCTACTAATGCCACTACATTGCTATCGGCTGCTATAGCATCGAATACTTCATTAAACGTCTCACAGCAGATGAGCTCGGTGTCTTCATCCTTAAAAAACAGCTTCGTAGCAATGTCGTGATACGAACCTTCAAATCCTTGTATGGCTACCTTTTTCATAATTTTTGCAAAAGTAGTGTAAAAAAATGACTTTTTGAAGTCGACGGGAGTTTTATTGCACTTGACATGTCAGATGTTCTTGCCATTAGGAGCGGAAAGGATAAAAACCAACGTTTTTCTTCCCCATTTACAAAATAGTTGCTATCTTCGCGTAATTAATAATAGTAAGGAACAACTATATAATATGAAAACACAGACAATCTTTAGCATCCGCAGGTTAATGTTCATGGCGATGCTTTTTGTAACAACTGCTTTAGCTGCACAAACGACATTCCGAAAGGGAGCGTTGTATAACCTTTCTCCAGCAACGGATTGGCACTCGGCTCTCCAACTTGACGGTAGCAAGGTGAAGTTCCAGAAGATGGATGCTGCTGCCGGAGGGCAGTATTGGACAGTGACCGACCTCTCGGGCAGCGTGCGTATCATCAACCCCTTCACCAACCAGGCACTCCGTGCCGATGGCGACAAGGTGGGAGTAGGTGAGAACAACGGCTCCGACGAGGCACAGCTATGGAAGGTGGAGACCTTCCAAGGCAAGATGCGCGGTGCTGTAGTACTCGTGCCTGCCAATCGCCCCGATGTGGCGATGTGTAGAGAGAAGAATGGTACGCTGTCTCTCATCCCGCTCAGCGAGGCCCGCACGAAGAATGCAGCTGCCCTCCGTATCGATGAGTCGGTGGAGTATGGTTTCGATGCCGATGCATCGTATCGTATACATCCCTTCGGACAGATGGAACTCTCGCTCGGTAACGGTGACAGCGGTGAGAATAATGCCCGCATCGTGGCAGAGAAGACAGATACGGCCAACCGCGGTCAGTACTGGACAATGACGATGATAAACCTTACTGAACGTGCTGTGCAGGGTGCCTTCTATGCGCAGAACTTCGATGATGGTGGCGGCAATCCTGCCGTAGACTATCTACTGCAGTGGCCAGCCGTGTCGGGAGTATGGAACAATGCTCGCTTCCGTTTCGAACTGGTGGAGGCCCCCCTCTTATCCCCCCAAGTGGGGAAGACCCCGACTGCTGTAACCGAACCCCTCCCTCTTGGGGGAGGAAGGGAGGGGGCCGCTCCCTACCGCATCCTCTCCACCTCTCCTCATAAGGCTGGCAAGATGTTTGCCCTGCGCAACGGCCGCATGATGCTGGTACCTTACGACAAGGAAGACCGCACGGGATGGTTCACCTTCGAGGAGGTGGTGAAGCCCAAGATACAATCGCCCTACTGGGAAGACGAGACCATCTTCGAGGAAAACAAGGAGCGTGCCGTGGCTACCTATATGCCCTATGAGAGCGAGGCTGCCATGCTGGCCGATGCCGAGTACTATGCCACTCCGTGGACCGTGCCGGTGAACAGCCGTTACCAGTCGCTCAACGGTAACTGGAAGTTCAACCTCGTGAGCGAGCCTTCGCAACGTCCGATCACCTTCTGGCAAGAGGGCTTCGATGATAGTGCTTGGGACGAGATTCCCGTGCCCTCAAACTGGGAGATGCACGGATACGACCTACCCATCTACTGCAACGTGGAGTATCCCCATGCCAACACACCGCCCTATATCAAGGCGCGTCCCTACTACAACGACAATGGCAAGAACTACGGCATCAATCCCGTGGGCTCATATACCCATACCTTCACCGTGCCTGCCGAGTGGGACGGCCGCCGCACTTTCATCCACTTTGGCGGTATCTACTCTGCAGCCTTTGTATGGCTCAACGGCAAGTATGTGGGCTACACACAAGGGGCCAACAATGTGACCGAGTTTGACATCACTCCTTATATATATAAAGGAAAGGAAAACCGCCTCGCTGTGCAGGTATTCCGCTGGAGCGACGGTTCGTACCTTGAGTGTCAGGATATGTTCCGTATGAGCGGTATCTTCCGTGATGTATACCTCTACAATGTACCCGCCGTCTCGGTGCGCGACCACTACATCCATAGCGAGTATGACGGCGGTGACAATACCATGCATACAACCACCAACGTAGAGTTTACCCTTGACAACCGCGATGGACTCAGCGGTAAGAAGGTGCTTGAGGTGTCACTCTACGACCCTGCAGGGGTGAAGGTGGCCAGTCAGGTGCTCGACGTACAGTACGAGGCCGACAAGAAAGAGGCTTATGCCAAGGCACAACTGGAACTCGCCAATCCTCTCATGTGGAATGCCGAGCATCCGCACCTCTACACCGTACGTGTGGTACAGAAGGATGCCGAGGGTCGCGAAGAAATGGCTTTCTCTACCAAGCACGGCTTCCGCTACATCGAGATCAAGAACTCGCTCATGTATGTCAACGGCGAGAAGGTGCTCTTCAAGGGTGTCAACCGCCACGATACACACCCCAAGTATGGCCGTGCCGTACCCACCGAGTCGATGCTCGAGGATGTGCTGCTCATGAAACGCAACAACATCAACACCATCCGCACCAGCCACTATCCCAACGCGGCTCGCATGTATGCCATGTTTGACCACTACGGACTCTACTGCTGCGACGAGGCCGACCTTGAGGACCACGCCAATCAGAGCATCTCGAACATGAAGTCATGGATTCCTGCCTTCGTGGACCGCATCGAGCGTATGGTGTACCGCGACCGCAACCACGTATCTGTAGTTATGTGGAGCCTCGGCAATGAAGCTGGCTACGGGAGTAACTTTGCCGACTGCTACGATGCAGCACGCCGCTGCGACATGGCAGCACAGGGCATCAGTCGCCGCCCCATCCATTACGAGGGAACACGCGGTGGACGTGACTTCGGTGGCGAGGCCTATTCGGACTTCTACTCCAAGATGTATCCCGGCATGGCATGGATGCAGCAGAACACCAATGACCTAGACAAGCCCATGTTCATCTGCGAGTATGCCCACTCCATGGGTAATGCCATCGGTAACCTCCGTGAGTATTGGGACTATATTGAGGCATCGAACTCTTGCATCGGTGGTTGTATCTGGGACTGGGTAGACCAGGCCATCTACGACCCCAAGGAGATAAAGCAGGGTGTGTACCGCCTCCACACGGGCTACGACTATCCCGGTCCTCACCAAGGCAACTTCTGTAGCAACGGTATCATCCCCGCTACCCGTCATGAAGGCGGCAAGCTCAAGGAGGTGAAGGCTGCCCATCAGTTTGTGAAGTTTGACTTCAAAGACGTTGATGTGAAGAAGAACCGCGCTGTTGTCACCATCTTTAATGACTACGACTTCACCTCGCTCAACGCATTCAACCTCGTATATGAAGTGGTGAAAGAGGGCAGGGTAGTGGCTCGCCGCACAGTGAAGCTGCCCGATGTACAGCCTCACGGAGAGTGTGAGCTGGTGCTGAAACTTCCCAAGGCTGCATTGAAGAAAGCTGCTGCAAACCATACCGAAACCATGCTCAACCTCCACCTCGTACGTCGCAACGCTACAGTCTATAGTGAGGTTGGTCATGAGGAGGCACTGGCGCAGTTTACCCTCGTAGAGCGTGGCAACCTGCCAAAGCTTAAGGCTGCTGGTGACCCATTGCTCGCAACATCGAGCTTGCACGAGGTGATGGTAGGCAACGATAAGGTGCAGGCCACCTTCGATGCCGCTACAGGTCGACTCACCGCGCTGGCCTTTGAGGGACGCAACATCATTGCCGATGGCCAGGGCTTCCTCTACGACAACCACCGCTGGATTGAGAACGACCGTTACCCCTACGTGACCAACGGACTGGATGCCGAAGGTACTATCGAAGTGGTGGAGGAGAACGGCAATACTGTTGTGAAGACCCGCCGCACAGGCTCACTCTGCGATACAGAGATCAACTACATCATCTATCCGCAAGGCATTGTTGATGTAGAGGCCACCTTCGTGCCCAAGAACGGCAACTTGCGTCGTGCAGGTCTTGTGTGCATGGTCGATTCATCGCTCCACAATGTAGACTACTACGCTTATGGTCCTTGGGAAAACTACTGCGACCGTAAGGATGGCGTGCTCGTAGGGCGCTACTCGACCACGGTGGCCGAGATGCCCGAACGCTACGTGAAGCCCCAGATGACGGGTGGTCGCGAAGGTTTGCGCCAGCTCATCCTGCATGATGACAAGGGCTTCGGCATTGCCATTGAAACGCAGGGAACAGTAGGTTTCTCAGCTATCCCATACACTGATGAGGATTTGATGAACGCCAAGCATTTCTGGGAGATGCAGGCCCGTCCCTACACAGTACTCCATCTCGACGCATGGACCCGTGGCGTGGGTAACGCCAGCTGCGGTCACGATGTAGACACACTGCCCGAGTATCGCGTACCCAACAAGAAGATGACCTATACGTTGCGCATCAGCAAGATGAAATGAAGCCTGTCGTTAGGTTGATAACCATTCTTAATAAACCCCGTCCATGCAATCATAGAATCGCGTGGACGGAGTTTTTACAACTAATTGCATTGACTTAATTGTAAACTTTCTATGTTCTCCTACGTTATACAACAAAGCATTTGAGATTAAATTTTGTCTATTGTGTGATAGATGAAATATATTTGCAAGTGTGAAATGTTTGCCCTACCTTTGTCGTAGAAAAAACAAAAAAGTATAAACCTTTTAAAAGATAATATTATGGCAGTGAAATTTTTCAAATGTGAGCATTGTGGTAATGTGATTCAGAAAGTGGTTGACTCAAAGGTTCCCGTAGTATGCTGCGGCGAAAAGATGAAGGAGCTGACAGTAAACACTGTTGATGCCAGTGTAGAGAAACATCTTCCCGTGGTGACCCGTATCGACGATTGTCACATCAAGGTAGAAGTCGGCAGTGTAGCTCATCCGATGACTGAGGATCACCATATTGCTTTTATCTATGTGGAGACTGAGAATGGCGGTATTCGTATTGATCTGCCGCACGAGGGAAAGCCCGAAGCTGTATTCTGCACTTGTAACGACAAGCCTGTTGCAGTGTACGAGTATTGCAACTTGCACGGAGTGTGGAAGACAGACATTAACGGTTAAAGACTTAATGCTCAATATAGAACGATATAATAACTTTAAAATATAAAGAACATGCTAAGTAAGAAACTACACGAAGCAATCAATGCTCAGATTAATGCCGAACTTTGGTCGGCTTATCTATACCTCGCCATGTCTATGGATGCTGAGGCAAAAGGACTCAAAGGCGTAGCCAACTGGTTCTATGTACAGTTCCAGGAGGAGAATGACCATGCCCGTATCTTCATGAACTATCTCAACTCGCGCGATACTAAGGTGACCTTGCTGCCTATTGAGGAGGTACCCTCCACATGGGACAGCGTGTTGGCAATGTTCACCCAAACTCTCGAGCACGAGAAGAAGGTTACCTCACTCATCAATAACCTGGCAGCCATCGCCAATGAGGACCGCGATTTTGCCTCAATCAACCGTATGGTATGGTTTATTGACGAGCAAGTAGAGGAGGAAGAGAGTGCCCGCGAGATGATTGCTGCCGTAGAAGCAGTAGAGGGAAACAAGTATGGTATGTATATGCTCGACAAGGAGCTCGCTACACGTACCTATACTCAGGCTTCACCGCTGAGCACGTCGGCAGATTGATTTGTCGGATATAAGCTATGTAATCTAAGGGCGGCATTTGCTGCCCTTATTTTTATGTAGGAATCGAATATCGGCTTTGCAAATTTGACACCCCGTTTCTGAGTATGTAGGGGCTTTTCCTTAAAAAATCCATGTAACGTTATTTTTATTAAAAAAAATTAGCTGAGTTGTCCGATTCTTTTTAACTTTGACGCGTTAAATAGTAAATTAGATATTTTATGTTTACAAGTGAAGACCAATTGATGTTGTCGAAGAGAGGAATTACGGAAGCTCAGGTATTGGAGCAATTGGAGTGTTTCAAAAAGGGTTTCCCTTACCTTACTTTGGATAGCCCCGCTTCGATAAACCGTGGTGTCATCAAAGCCGACGGGACCGCCGTTGAGGTGGCGGCTGATGATTGGAATGCATATCTTCAGGCCAATCATCGTATCGTGAAGTTTGTACCGGCCTCTGGTGCTGCCAGCCGTATGTTCAAGAACCTCTATGAATTCTTGAATGGTGGCCACGATGAGCCTGTGACTGATTTTGAACACGTATTCTTTGATCATATAGAATTCTTCGGCTTCTATGCAGCACTTAATGACAAGTGTGTGGAGCTGTATGGAAAGGATGTTGCAGCATTGATGGCCGAGTGTCATCATCGTCAGGTAGTGGCTGCCTTGCTCAACCCTGAAGGACTCAACTTCGGCCAATTGCCCAAGGGCTTGTTACTCTTCCATTTGTACGAGGACAGCTCGGTGCGTACTCCGCTCGAGGAACACCTCGTTGAGGGTGCCCTCTATGCGCAGGATGCCAATAAGAATGTGCACGTACATTTTACTGTATCGCCAGAGCATCGCGAACTTTTCAAGGCTAAAGTGGCTTCTGTGGCAGCATGCTACGAAGAAGCATTTGGCGTGAAGTACGATATCACCTTCTCAGAGCAGAAGGCAAGTACCGATACCGTAGCTGCAGATATACACAACGAACTTTTCCGTGATACGGACGGTAGCCTCGTGTTCCGTCCCGGTGGTCATGGCGCACTGATTGAGAATCTCAACGACCTGGACGCTGATGTGGTATTTATCAAGAATATTGATAACGTAGTGCCCGATCGCCTCAAGGGTGATACCGTGACCTACAAGAAACTCCTGGCTGGCATCCTCGTGTCGTTGCAAGCACAGGCATTTGCCTATCTACGCCGTCTCGATGAAGGCAACTGCACTGAGGAGGAATTACAGAAAATGGTAACCTTCCTGCAAGAAAAACTTTATTGTATACATCCTGCCATTGAGACGCTGAAGGGTGATGTGCTTGCAGCTTATCTGAAAAAGAAACTCAATCGTCCGATGCGTGTATGCGGTATGGTGCAGAATGTAGGTGAGCCTGGTGGCGGACCATTCTTGGCATACAATGCCGATGGTACTGTATCGTTGCAGATTCTTGAAAGCTCGCAGATTGATATGGACAACCCCGTGAAGAAAGCGATGTTCCTTGAAGGCACCCATTTCAATCCCGTAGACCTTGTATGTGCTATCAAGAACTATAAAGGGGAGAAATTCGATTTGCCGAAGTACGTTGACAAATCTACAGGATTTATCTCTTCAAAGTCGAAGGGTGGACGTTCGCTTAAAGCACTCGAACTTCCCGGTTTGTGGAACGGTGCCATGAGCGACTGGAACACCATCTTCGTAGAGGTTCCTCTCAGCACATTCAATCCGGTGAAGACGGTCAACGACCTCTTGCGCGACCAGCATCAGAAATAAGGTAACAGTTCACAAAGGAGCGACTGCCCGTCGCTCCTTTGTTTTACTTATATATAATAGGTATATGCACGACACAAATACATTGACAAAAGAGAACTTGAGAATCGTATATATGGGCACTCCCGACTTTGCTGTCGAGAGCCTGCGCTGCCTTGTCGAGGGTGGCTACAATGTGGTGGGCGTTGTCACTGGTCCCGATAAGGCGGTAGGCCGCCACGGCAGTGTGTTGCAACCAACACCCGTAAAACAATATGCCGTAGAGCATGGCCTGCGCGTATTGCAGCCTGAGAAGCTCAAGGATGAAACCTTCATTGAGGAACTGCGCTCCCTACAGGCCGACCTCCAAATAGTCGTTGCCTTCCGTATGCTTCCCGAAGTAGTGTGGGCCATGCCGAGACTCGGCACATTCAACCTGCATGCTTCGCTCTTGCCACAGTATCGTGGTGCTGCCCCCATCAACTGGGCTGTGATAAATGGCGACACCGAGACGGGTGTCACCACCTTCTTCCTCAAACACGAGATTGACACGGGTGCTGTGATACGTCAGGTGCGCGTTCCTATCAGTGAGACCGATTGTGTGGGCGATGTACACGACCGTCTGATGTTGCTTGGCGGACGTGTGGTGTGCGAAACGGTAGATGCCATCATTGAAGGTACAGCCGAGGCCACACCGCAAGAGCAGATGATAACCGAAGAACTGCGCCCAGCACCTAAGATTTTCAAGGATACTTGCCGCATAGAGTGGAGAAGACCTGCCAAGCGTGTATACGACTTTATCCGTGGCCTTTCGCCCTATCCTGCCGCTTGGACATCACTTGTGGATGCTGATGGCGCCGAGATGGTGGTCAAGATATATGAGGCTGCCATCGCACCTGTCCAAAAAGAGGGTATACCCTGTGGTACGGTCGAGACCGACGGCAAGCACTATATCTATGTATATACGGCCGATGGTGCACTGAGCTTGCAAACCCTACAGCTGGCTGGAAAGAAACGGATGGGTGTAGAGGACTTCTTGCGCGGTTTCCGCCTTGCTGAAGGTTACAAAATGCAGTGACAACGGAGAAAAATAGACCTTATTGTGTTAAAATCGGGCAAAATGTTGCACGATAAAAAAATTATGCTTTTCTTTGCTAACGAAAACCATATACAATTATTGTAGATGGTGGAAAAAATATATTACTAACACTAAAATAGAACGCCTATCGAAACACTCTTACTCTAAACAAAACAAAAAGTAAGTAGTAATGGAAAAATTGAATCAGCTGACCGACGATATGTTGGTAGCTCTCTATTCAAAGGGTGAGAATAAGGCGTTCGATGAGTTGCTTTCACGTTATCAGAGCAAACTCTTCAACTATATCTATTTCGTAGTACGCAATCAAGAACTGGCCGAGGATATCTTTCAGGAAACCTTCGTGAAGGCCATTGTAACTATACAGCAAGGTCGCTACACGGCCGATGGCCGTTTCGGCGCATGGCTCACACGCATTGCCCACAACCTCGTCATCGACTCATTCCGTCAAGAGCGCAATGAGAATACCGTATCGAATGATGAAGGCGAAGTGGATCTTCTCAACAACGCAGACCTCTGTGATGACAACATCGAAATGCAGATGGTCAATGACCAGACGCTTGCCGATGTGCGTCGTCTCGTAGATGCCCTCCCCGACAACCAACGCGAAGTAATATATATGCGTTTCTATCAGGACCTCAGCTTCAAGGAGATTGCCGACATTACAGGCGTGAGCATCAACACGGCACTTGGTCGTATGCGCTATGCCATTCTCAACATGCGCCGTATAGCTCGGGAGAAGGATATAGTGCTGCAAGTATATTGAGCCATGATAAAAAGACTCTCTTTATCATTGTGGTGCCTATGTGTACTCGCCTCTTGCACCCGCACCACCATAGAGCCTGCCGTGATTGCCGACCTCTACACCAAACAAGGGCCGAAGGTAGATATGTATACCAACGGCTCCCCCGACGAGTTGAAACCGGCCATCGTGCGATAAATCTCTGCAAACATGGAAAAGGAATTGTTGGTATATATAGGAATAGGGGCAAGCGTACTTTCGGGGTGTTCCACAAGCAAGGTGAAAAGGCAAATCAGAGCCTTGCAATAAATTTATCAGAGCCTTGTGTTTCGGAAAATCTCTTTGTCTGTTTTTCCTGACAGAAGGCTCTGATAAATTTGACGGAGCCTTTCAATTGAAATCATTTGTCTTTACACCTAAAAAATCGGATATCCGTTTCTTGAAAAAGGCATGTGCGATTAGCCAGAAACGCACATGCCTTTTTTCGCAAACGCACCTCCGATTTTTTGTGGTATGCTTAAATGGTGGTGCGTCTGCCCTGTCCGAAACATAATTCTCAGGTGACAAAAGTTTATTTTTGGGGTGGCAATGGCACAGCGTAGCGAGAGCAGAGTCAAACTTATTTGAACTCTGCCGAGCAAGCAAGCCATCTTAAAGCACAGCTTTATAATGGCACAGCGTAGTTTTTAATGATGATATGGATTATTGTACATTTCATAGTAGTTGTTCTGTACAAATTTACACACCACGCTGCCACTGCCACCCCAAAAATAAACTTTTGTCAAGGAAAGCCATATCAAAACAAGCCCAAGGCAGTGCACCCCTGCCATCAGAATAGGATAAAGTTATTTACCGCTGCGCAACGGCAAGGTTGCTGTTGGGTAACGGTAACCATGCTGTTGCGCAAGGGTAAGGTTGCCGTTGCGCAGCGGTAAATACTTTAGTAGGATATTTGCAGGGTCTATTATAAGTAAACAACCGACATAAAAACTCCTAATCGAAGTCAATCATACGGCTGACACTCATCGAAGTTGTAAAATCGTACGCAGTATCCGCCATTATATTGCAGATTTACATGCCGTTTACCCCCATTGGCGGACACCGGCAGATAAAAAACGCCTAACAGAGAGAAACAAGTAGCAATGATTAATAAATCTATTCTGTAGCAACCAACAAACTCTCGGGAAGAGATTAAAAAAACAGCCAGAAAGCAACGTAGGAGTAGGGCGAGCGAACCTCTTTTTTGAATCTTTCAGCAATATTTCTCCCAAAAAATACAATTTATCAATTTATTTTCATACATTTGCACCAACAATCAATCTCTTCCCGAGAGATTAATTGGTGAAATTTGATACCATGAACATGTAACGGATAGAATATCAACAGGGTATAACTTGCTTAGGCATACTGCCATGACAAAAAAGAACTAAAGACAGCATACTAATTGAGAGAAAATCAATATTAACTTACTAATCTAAAAAATTAAAAACATGAGAAAAAAGTTTACTATGCTTTTGGCGTCGTTGTTCCTTTGTATGGGGGCTTGGGCGCAAACTGTTGTAACCGTTATCGATACGGATAAATGGGGTCACCAGTAAAACCCTGTGTTTATGCGTATATGTTGGTTAATCTGAA
>CAZMZC010000049.1:0-19880 GCA_964570685.1 uncultured Bacteroidaceae bacterium
TTGCCCGTGCTCTCACGTATGATAGTGGAGAAGTAGTAGGGCGAGAGGTGCTGGAGGTCGGCATAGTAGGCCACGGTGCGCTCGGTGTGGAAGTCGCGCAGCATATGCCCGAGGAAGTTGTTGACAATGTTCTCGTGGGGCGAGCGCACCAACTGTTCGCTGGGCTGGTGGCTGAGGAAGAGGATAGCTATCTCAACCATTACCGTGCTGCGTAGAAAACGTTGGCGTTGTGCACTGAGGTTGGCAAGGATGGAGTGGGGCGCTTCCTCAGGAGGAGTGTGGGGGCTCAACGTCTTGATGAATTCGCACAATTGCAATAGGTGGTGTGCCTGCTCCTCGCTGATATGGATGCATCGCTGGTTGCGAATGAGCACATGGCTGCGGGCATCGATAATGTCGAGGGTATGGTAGTAGGCCTCTATGTCGTCTACCTCGATACGCCCTTCCCAATCGTCGGAGTGGTGCAACACATGTATCTGTGCATTGGGGAAAAGCATCAGCAGGGTATGGGGCCTGACGTGGAAGTGGGCGTTGTCGAACACGATGTCGGCTGTTCCGCGTGTACACAGGAAGAAGCCTACTTTCGCCGTATAGGCATCGTCCCTTAATTTCATGCCCGTATTCAAAAATGTGAGCAGCTCTTTTGTCTTCATTGTTGAAATTGCACAATATTTGGCTGTAAAGTAAATGAAAAAGGGGCGATAATGCAAGGGAAGTTTGGAATTTGCACATATTCTCCTTGTTTTTGGCATTTGTTGGCTTGTGGATAAGTCGTATCTTTGCGGTGTAATTTGGGACACTATGTGTTGTGCCTATAGCGTGATTGATGATTATGAAGAATATTCGAGTGGGACTGGATATTGGATCCACGACGTTGAAGGCGATAGCTATTGATGACAATGCGAGGCCGCTGTTTACCTACTATGAACGCCACAATGCCGATGTGCTGGGGCGCATGGAACACTGCTTCGGGCAGCTGCGCCAAAAGCTGGGCGAGGAGGTGCAGTACAGCATCTGCCTCACCGGATCGGTGGCCATGGGCGTGGCCGAGCGCCAGGGGCTGGACTTCGTGCAGGAAGTAGTGGCGGCAGCCGAGTATGTGAAGCACTGCCACCCCGAAGTGTCCACGATGATTGATATCGGTGGCGAGGACGCCAAGATTGTCCTCTTCGAGCAGGGCAAGCCGAAGGACCTGCGCATGAACGGCAACTGTGCCGGTGGCACGGGTGCCTTCATTGATCAGATGGCGGTGCTGCTCGATGTGGATGTGGCGGCGCTGGATGCGCTGGCCCGTGAGGCCACGCAGACCTATGCCATCGCCTCGCGCTGCGGCGTGTTCTGCAAGACCGACATACAGAACCTCATTGCCAAGAATGCTTCGAAAAATGATATTGCAGCCTCTATCTTCCGTGCCGTGACGGTGCAGACAGTGTCGACCCTTGCACACGGCTGCGAGCTGCGGGCTCCGATGATGCTGGTAGGTGGCCCCTTGACCTTCATCCCCTCACTACGCAAGTCGTTCATCGACTTCCTTCACCTGAGCGAAGAGGATATCGTGCTACCCGAAGAAGGTGCGCTCATCCCTGCTTGGGGGGCGGCGCTGAGGGCGAAAAAGCAATTGACAATTGACAAGTCACAATTGACAATTAATCCTACAGCAACCATTATAGAAGCAGATTCTGCAGATACAATGTCATCTAATTGTCAATTGAGTTCTTCACTTCAGCCCATCTTCAAAGATAAAGCCGACTACGACACTTGGCGCAAGGAGGCCGACAGTTGTGCCTTGCGCCAAGCGGCGTGGAAGCACGATGGCGAACAGACTATATATATAGGTATAGACTCGGGCAGCACCACCACCAAGATTGTGGCACTCACTCCCGAGCGCGAGCTGCTTTATACTTACTACCGGGTGAATCGCGGTAACCCTATCGCTACGGTCGTGGAGGGATTGCGACGGCTCGATGGTGAGGCGCAGGCTCGTGGCGTACGTCTGCGTGTGGCAGGCTGCTGCACTACAGGCTACGGCGAAGACCTCATCAAGGCGGCCATGCGTGCCGAACATGGCATTATAGAGACCATGGCGCACTATATGGCGGCGGCGTACCTCACGCCCGACGTGTCGTTTATCCTTGATATCGGCGGACAGGACATGAAGGCTATCTTCGTGGACCAGGGTATTATCAACCGCATCGAAATCAATGAGGCCTGCTCCTCGGGCTGTGGCTCCTTCATTGCAGCTTTTGCACAGTCGCTGGGCTATACGCTCGAGCACTTTGCCCACGAGGCCTGCATCGCCAAGCACCCCTGCGACCTCGGTACGCGCTGCACCGTATTCATGAACTCCAAGGTGAAGCAGAAGCTACGCGAGGGGGCTACCGTGGCCGATATCGCTGCCGGACTCTCCTACTCGGTGGTGAAGAACTGCCTCTTCAAGGTGCTGCGCCTGACCGACACTGCCGTGCTGGGCGACCACATCGTGGTGCAGGGCGGCACGATGAAGAACGACTCTGTGGTGCGTGCCTTCGAGCTCCTCACCGGCAAGCACGTGCTGCGCAGCAATACACCTGAGCTGATGGGTGCCGTGGGCTGTGCGCTCTATGCCATTGCCCACACCTCGGATGCTACGGCATGGCTCGACGAGCTGATTGATACCTGCACCTATACCGCACGCCAGTCGCAATGCCATGGCTGCGAGAACCAGTGCCTCATACAGCGCTACACCTTTGCCAACGGTGCCCGCTACGTCTCGGGCAACCGCTGCGAGCGCATCTACACCAATGGTGGCGCCGCTGTGGAGAAGGGGGAGAATGCGTATGAGGAGAAGGAGAGGTTGCTATGGAAGACCCACCTAAATCCTCCCTGTGAGGGAGGACTTGAGGCTTTGCGATGTCAGCACCCCCTCCCTCACAGGGAGGGATGGGGTGGGTCTCTTAAAATAGGTATCCCCCGCTGCCTCAATATCTTTGAGGAGTTCCCCTTCTGGCAGGCGCTGTTCACGGCGTGCGGTATGGAGGTGGTGCTGTCATCGCCCTCCGACTATGGACGCTACGAGAAGGTGGCGCGGCAGATCATGTCCGATAATATATGCTTCCCCGCCAAGTTGGCCCACGCTCATGTGCAGGAGCTGGTCGATAAGCGTGTCGACCGCGTGTTCATGCCCTTCGTGGTGTATGAGCGCTCGCGGGGCGAGCAGAACAGCTACAACTGTCCCGTGGTGACAGGCTACTCGCAAGTCATCAAGAGTGTGCAGACCACCGATGTGCCCATCGATGCACCGGTGTTCTCCTTCAAAGACAATAAGACCCTCTACCGCCAGTGTCGCCGCTATCTGCTGGGGCTTGGGGTAGACGAGAGCTGCATACGCAGTGCCTTTGCCGAGGCCATCAAGGCGCAGGAGGACTATGAACATGAGATGGTAGAGATGAACCGCCGCATCTATGCTGAGGCGCTGGAACTGGGTCGCCCCGTTATCCTGCTTGCCGGCCGTCCCTACCATACCGACCCGCTCATACAGCATCAGCTCTCCGACGTGGCCGCCTCATTGGGTGCTTACGTCATCACAGAAGATATAGCCCGCGAACTCGATGTGCCCATGGGCGAGACCCATATCCTGGCACAGTGGTCGTTCCCGAACCGCATCGTGCGTGCGGCCAAGTGGGCGGTGGAGCAGTCTACGGACATACTCTTCATGCAGATCACCTCATTTGGCTGCGGTCCCGATACCTTCTTCCTCGACGAGATAGCCAACTTCCTTGCCCGCCACGGCAAGGCGCTCACCCTTATCAAGGTGGATGACGTGAACAATGTGGGTTCGCTCAAACTGCGCATACGTTCGGCATTGCAGAGTGGAGGGGAGACCCACCCCATCCCTCCCTGTGAGGGAGGGGGGACTGACATCGCAAAGCCTCAAGTCCTCCCTCACAGGGAGGATTTAGGTGGGTCTTTCACCACCACCCGAAGGTTCACCAAGGATGAACGCCACCGTAAGGTGCTGGCACCCTTCTTCACCCCCTTCATCTCGCCCCTGCTGCCAAAGCTGTTTGGCTTGGCGGGATACGATGTGGATATATTGCCAGTGAGCGACAAGGTGTCTGACGAGTGGGGACTCAAGTATGCCAACAATGAGGTGTGCTACCCTGCCACGCTCGTCATCGGTGACATCGTGAAGGCCTTCAAGGAGCACCGCTACGACCCAAAGAATACGGCAGTGGCCATGTCGCAGACGGGCGGGCAGTGCCGCGCCAGCAACTACGTGCCCATGATCAAGAGTGCGCTCGTGCAGATGGGGCTCGAGGAGGTGCCCGTCATCTCCTTCGCCATGACCGACAGCATACAGAACGATCAGCCCGGATTTACCATCCCTTGGGCCAAGGTCATCCGTGTGGCCATAGCGGCCGTGCTATGCAGCGATGCCATTGCCAAGATGTACTATGCTGCCGTAGTGCGCGAGACCAAGCAGGGTGAGGCGGTACGCCTGCGCGACCACTATATAGAACTATTAGGCAAGGCCGTGGAGCACAACAACCCCGACCGACTCTATGCCACGATTGGTGATGCGGCACGCGACTTCGACAGCATCTGCGCCGACAAGCATTGCCCTAAGGTAGGTGTGGTGGGCGAGATATTGCTCAAGTTTCACCCCTATGCCCAGCGCGGCGTCACCGACTGGCTCGTGGGACGTGGTATCGAGGTGTTGCCTCCGCTGATGACCGAGTTTTTCCTCGAGACCTTCGTCAACAAGGAGGCTCGCCGCGAGGCACTCATCGACACCTCCACCGTCTCACCTATTATATATAAGTGGGCCTATAGCTACCTGCGCCGACAGATGCGCCGTGTAGACAAGCTCTGCGCCCCCTTCCGCTACTACCACCCCTTCCACGACATCTTCGATATCGCCCGCGAGGCCAGTCACGTCATCAACCTCAACACCCAGTTTGGTGAGGGATGGCTGCTCCCCGCCGAGGTCATCGGTGCCGTGCGCAGTGGCGCTACCCATGTGGTGAGCCTGCAGCCCTTCGGCTGCATCGCCAACCATATCGTGTGCCGTGGTGTGGAGAATAAACTCAAACGCTACCTGCCCGAGCTCAACCTGCTCTCGCTCGACTTTGACAGCAACGTGAGCGAGGTCAACGTGGTGAACCGCCTGCTGCTCTTCGTGGAGGATCTTTGAGGATTTCTCGCGTCAAGAACTCAAAACCGGTGAACAAAATCGGTGCTGCCTTGCATGTCTGCATAATAATTCATACCTTTGCCGTCAAAAAATGGCGAGGTGTGTACTCGTTGTGCAACGACACTGTTATAATATGGTAGTATGAGTTTCGGAACATTCAACTTTCAGGAGTTTATCAGCACATTCATCATCATGTTTGCTGTGATTGATGCTATTGGGGCTACACCTATCATCATCTCGCTGCGCGAGAGTGGTAAGGTCATCAAACCGATGAAGGCGACTGTGCTCTCCACGCTTTTGCTGGTGGGATTCTTCTATGCAGGCGATGTGATGCTCAAACTCTTCCATGTGGATATAGCCTCGTTTGCTGTGGCTGGCTCCATCGTGATATTCCTGATGGCCATAGAGATGCTGCTCGATGTGGAGATATTCAAGTTCAAGGGTCCATCGAGCGAGGCCACCATCGTGCCGCTTGTGTTTCCGCTGATTGCTGGTGCAGGTTCCTTTACCACGCTACTCTCGCTGCGTGCCGAGTATGCCGATGTCAACATTCTCCTTGGCCTGCTGGCCAATATGGCATTTGTGTTCTTTGTGTTGACCATGACCGATAAGGTGCAGCATTGGATGGGAAAGGGTGGAGTATACGTCGTGCGCAAGTTCTTCGGCGTCATCTTGATTGCTGTTGCTGTACGCCTCTTTACTGATAATATCGCAGAGTTGATATTGAATATCAGTGAACAAGCTGTAAAATGAAGTCATGAATAAGTATTATTGACTACTTTTACTGCGCATTTTGTCAGGATATTACAAATAACCTATATAATATGAAAACAAAAACTTTAGCAACTTTGGTCATTGCGGCATTTGCCACCGTGGCCTGTACCAACAACAAGACAATGGAGTCAGGAATCAAATTAGAGAATCTGGACACGAAAGCCGTCCCTGGTGATGACTTTTTCCGTTATGCCTGTGGCGGATGGATGGACAGCCACCCGCTCACCGACGAGTTTTCACGCTTTGGCAGCTTTGATAAGCTGGCCGAGGATAACCGCGAGCAGCTGCGCACGCTCATCACAAGCATTGCCGAGGCTGAAAATGCGCCCGGCACTGTGGCACAGAAGATTGGCGACCTTTACAATATGGCCATGGACAGCACTGCACGCAACGAGCGCGGCATAGCTCCCATACAGCCCGTGATGGACCGTATCGCTGCCCTCAAGAAAAACAGCGAAGTGATGCCGCTGGTGGCCGAGCTCTCACGTCAGGGTATGGGCGGATTCTTCCATGTATATATTGATGCCGACATCATGGACAGCAAGCAGAACCTCGTGCAGCTGTATCAGGGTGGTATCTCGTTGGGTGAGAAGGAGTATTACCTCGACACCGATGAGGCTACTACTGCCATCCGTGAGGCTTTCAAGAAGCATATCGTGAATATGTTTAAGCTCGCTGGATTTGACGAGGCTGCTGCTACCAAGAAGATGGAGGCAGTAATGAAGATTGAGACAGCCATTGCCGAGAAGTCGTTCAGCGCAACGGAGCAGCGCAACCCTGCTGCCAACTATCATAAGATGACCATGGAGGAGCTCAAGGCTCAGTTCCCCGGTATCGATTGGGAGAACTACTTCAGCATTTTGGGCATCAACGGTCTGCAGGAGCTCAGCGTATCGCAGCTCGAGCCTATCCAAGAGGTAGCGCGTATCGTGAACGAGGAGCCGGTAGAAAACCTCATCGCTTATCTGCAGTGGCACCTGCTCGATGGATCGGCCAACGAGCTCAGCGATGCCTTTGCTGATGAGAGCTTCGACTTCTATGGCCGCATTCTCAGTGGCCGCAAGGAGCAGCAACCCCGTTGGAAGCGTGCCGTGGGTGTTGTCAACGGTGTGTTGGGCGAGGCTGTAGGTCAGATGTATGTGGAGAAGTACTTCCCCGCCGAGGCCAAAGAGCGTATGCTCACCCTCGTGAAGAACCTGCAGGTGGCTCTCGGACAGCGTATCGATGCACAGGACTGGATGAGTGACGACACCAAGAAGCGTGCTCACGAGAAGCTCAACTCCTTCATCGTGAAGGTGGGTTACCCCGACAAGTGGAAAGATTATACGGGCTTGGTTATCGACCCCGCGAAGACATATTCTGAAAACTTGATGGCTGCCAACGAGTTCTTCTGGAACGATATGATTACCCGCAAGTATGGCAAGCCCGTAGACAATACCGAGTGGCACATGACTCCACAGACCGTAAATGCTTACTACAACCCCACAACCAACGAAATCTGCTTCCCTGCCGGTATCCTCCAGTATCCCTTCTTCGATATGAATGCCGACGATGCCTTCAACTACGGTGCCATCGGTGTGGTTATCGGTCACGAGATGACACACGGATTTGACGACCAGGGCCGTCAGTTCGACAAGGATGGCAACCTCTCCGACTGGTGGGCACCGGGCGATGGCGATAAGTTCAAGGCCAAGACACAGGTACTCGTTGACCACTTCAACGCTATTGAGGTGCTGCCTGGCTTGCAGGCCAACGGTGAACTTACCTTGGGTGAGAACATTGCCGACCACGGTGGTATCATGGTGGCTTATCAGGCCTTCAAGAATGCGACTAAAGATGCTCCGCTTCCCGTGAAGGATGGCTTCACTCCCGAGCAGCGCTTCTTCCTTGCTTACTCTGCTGTATGGGCCGGCAATATCCGCGACGAGCAGATTCGCGTATACACCAAGAGCGACCCCCACTCACTGGGTCGCTGGCGCGTGAACGGTACGCTGCCCCACATTGATGCGTGGTATGAGGCGTTCGGCATCACTCCCGAGCACAAGCTCTACATCCCTGCAGAGAAGCGTGCACAGGTGTGGTAGGTATCTTTGTTCCTTGAAACAAATATAGATGATATGCCACTGACACTGCCAGATAAATTACCGGCAATAGAACTGTTGAAGCAGGAGAATATCTTCGTGATGGACACTACACGTGCCACTTCACAAGATATTCGTCCCCTGCGCATAGCTGTGCTTAACCTCATGCCGCTGAAGATTACCACGGAGACTGACCTCGTGCGCCTGCTCTCCAACTCGCCGCTGCAGATAGAGCTCAGCTTCATGAAGGTGAAGAGCCATACATCGAAGAATACGCCTATTGAGCACATGCAAGCCTTCTACACCGACTTCGAGGAGATGCGTCATCGCAAGTACGACGGCTTCATTATTACAGGAGCTCCTGTGGAGCACATGGACTTCGAGGAGGTGAGCTACTGGGAAGAGATGACCGAGATATTTGACTGGGCACGCCACAATGTAACATCTACCTTATATATATGCTGGGCTGCACAGGCAGGGTTGTATCATCACTATGGTATACCCAAATATCCGTTGGATAAGAAGATGTTCGGCATCTTCAAACATCGGGTGAGCAATCCTGAACTTCCCATTTTCCGTGGTTTTGATGATGAGTTTTCCATTCCTCATAGTCGCCACACCGAGATACGTCGCGAGGACATAGAACGCAATCCCGAACTCGATATCTTGGCCGAGAGTGATGAGAGCGGTGTATATATGGTGATGGCACGTGGAGGCCGCGAGATATTCCTCACGGGACATTCCGAATACTCGCCCCTAACACTCGATACCGAGTACAAGCGCGACCTTGCCAAGGGACTCCCCATTGAGATGCCTCGTCACTATTACCGCAACGACGACCCCTCGCAGCCGCCCTTGGTGACATGGCGCGGCCACGCCAACTTGCTCTTCAACAACTGGCTCAACTACTACGTATATCAGGCCACACCGTATAGATTGGAAGATATTAGCTGAATTGACAATTGATAATTGACAATTGACAATTATGAAAATCGAACTCCTCGCCCCTGCCAAGAACCTTGAGTGCGGCATTGAGGCCATTCGTCACGGAGCTGATGCCGTATACATCGGTGCGCCCAAGTATGGCGCCCGTGCTGCAGCGAGCAACTCCATAGACGACCTGCGCCAGCTGGCCGAGTTTGCCCATCAGTTTGGTGCCCGGGTATACGTGACGCTCAACACCATCATCTATGATGACGAACTGGCCGAGATGGAGGCTCTCGTGTGGCAACTCTACCGCATAGGCATCGACGCGCTCATCGTGCAGGATATGGCTCTGCTCACGATGAACCTGCCGCCCATAGCGCTGCATGCCAGTACGCAGACCGACAATCGCACCCCAGAGAAGGTGCAGTGGCTCTATGCCAACGGCTTCTCGCAGGTGGTGCTGGCTCGCGAACTCTCACTCAAGGAGATTGAGGAGATACACCGCGCTTGTCCTGTACCGCTTGAGGCCTTTGTGCACGGTGCCCTCTGTGTGAGCTACAGCGGACAGTGCTATGCTTCACAGGCTTGCTTTGGGCGCAGTGCCAATAGGGGAGAGTGTGCCCAGTTTTGTCGTTTGCCCTTCGACCTTGTTGATGCCGATGGATGCATCATTGAGGAGCAGTGCCACCTGCTCTCACTCAAGGATATGAACCGCAGCGCCCACCTCGAGGCGATGATGGATGCGGGCATCTGCTCGTTCAAGATTGAAGGCCGACTGAAGGATGTGTCGTACGTCAAGAATGTCACAGCCTACTACCGCCAAGCTATCGATGCCATCCTTGCCCGCCGCCCCGAATATAAGCGTGCCTCACAGGGCGTGAGCACCTATACCTTCACACCTCAGCTCGACAAGAGCTTCAATCGCGGCTTTTCCGACTACTTTCTCACGGGACGACGCACCGATATCACCTCCTTTGCCACCCCAAAGGCCATGGGCGAGCCCGTAGGCCACGTCAAGGAGGTAGGGCGCGGCTATATCGCCGTGTCTTCGGTCAAGACTTTCCATAATGGCGACGGACTCTGCTACATCGATGAGCGTGGCCAGCTGCAAGGCTTCCGCGTGAATAGGGTAGAGGGCATCCGTCTCTATCCCAAGGACATGCCGCGCACGCTCCGTGCCCGCACACCTCTCTTCCGCAACTACGACATGGAGTTTGAGCGCCTGCTCTCACGTCCTTCGGCCGAGCGGCGCATTCTTGTAGATATACATTTGCGCGAGATTTCCTTTGGCTTCTCGCTCACTTTCTCCGATGATGAGGGGCATAGCGCTATGGTCAACTTCACCCGTGACAAAGAGCTTGCACGCACCGAGCAGCGTGCAGGTATCGAAGCCCAGCTCTCCAAACTCGGTGGCACCATCCTTATGGCCCGCAGCGTAGATATAGACTTTACTGACAATTGGTTTATCCCCTCTTCCGCAGTAGCTGAGATGCGCCGAGCAGCGGTGGAGGCATTTGGAAGAGCTATTAAGTTGAAAGTTGATAATTCAAAATTGAAAGCAAGCAGCGATGAAAGCAATAATTGTCAATTGTCAGTTGTCAATTGTCAATTGTCCTACCTCGCCAACGTCGCCAACCACCGTGCCGAGGCGTTCTACCGTTCACAAGGAGCCGATGAGGTTGCTCCTGCCTACGAGATCAGTGCACCGCGTGGAGCCACGCTGATGTTTTGTCGCCATTGCTTGCGGTATGCCTTGGGGTGGTGTCCTCGCCATGGAGGCAACAAGTCGCCCTATCGCGAGCCATACGCCTTGGTGTCGGCCGATGGGCGCCGCTTTGCTTTGGAGTTTGACTGCAAGCAATGTATGATGCTGGTGAAGGAGAGTTGACCTTGTCGTTATAGTGCCTGACTACGCATTCTCTTCTCGTATCTTTCTTGTTCCTATTGCTACCACTCCAATGCTCACCTCATATAATATATATATAGGTATAGATACGAGCAGCAGAGTGAATATGTCTGCTGTGGGAGTGATGACTGCTCCTGCAATGAGGATAATGACAAAGGCATGGCGTCGGTAATGGCGGAGAAAGTCGGCAGTGATGAAGCCCAACTTTGCAAACAGCCAGCAGAGTACGGGGAGCTCGAACATCAGCCCCATGAGCAACGATAGGGTAATGAAGGTGGAGATGTAGGAGTCCAGTGTGATGAGGTTGGGCACATCGGCACTCACCTGATAGGTGCCGAGGAAGTGTATGGCCAATGGGAAGATGACGAAGTAGCTCAGCAACAGCCCGATGATATACAGGGCATAGCCCCACGCTACTACAGGCACGGCATAGTGGCGTTCGTTCTCATATAGGGCTGGTGTGACGAAACGCAGCAGTTGGTAGAGAATGTAGGGCGAAGCCAATAGAATGCCACAACTGAAGGCGACCTTCATGTGGGTGATAAACTGTGAAGCCAACTGGGTGCTTATCAGTTCGATGTTGAAGTTGTTGAGATGGAAAGAGGTGATGCCTACACCGTCAGCAATCCGTTGCAACAGCTGGTACAGCACAAAATCGGAGTCCTTTGGGGCAAGTACGATGCTGAACACCTCCTCCTTGAACAGGAAAGAGATGAGCATAAGCGCTACGATGGCGATGAGTATCTTGATGATGACTCCGCGTAGCTCGTCAAGGTGGTCCCAGAAGGTCATTTTTTTTCTTTAGAGTCGACGGTCGACGGTCAACAGTTAACAGTCGACAGTCAATATCCCCTTACTCTTTCTTCTCGTCAGCGTTAACGTTATCGTTATCGTCAACGTCTTCTCCCTTCATCCCATCCTTGAAGCTCTTCACTCCTTTGCCGAGGCCTTTCATGAGTTCGGGAATCTTCTTCCCGCCGAAGAAGAGTAGTACGATAAGTGCTACGAGCAGGATTTCCTGGAGTCCGATGCCTCCGATCAATAGTAGATTTGTCATTGTCGTATGATTTAATGTTTATATAATGTCTGTTATAGGTTCTTGCCCTTCAATATCTCTTCCAAGCGGAACATTTCGTCGCGATACTGCGCGGCCTCGGCAAAGTTGAGCTGCTTGGCGGCCTCTTGCATGAGCTTCTTGGTGCGGGCAATGCTCTTCTCCAACTGACTACGCGACATATATTCCACGATAGGGTCGGCAGCTTTTTCCAATTGAGAATTGATAGTTGACAATTGATAATTATTGCTACTATCGTTGCTGGGCATGGCAGAGTCCTTTGTCAATTGTCCATTGTCAATTGTCAATTGATTCCTGATCTCCTTCTGTATCTGCTTGGGCGTGATGCCGTGGGCTTCGTTGTAGGCAAGCTGTTTCTCGCGGCGGCGGTTGGTCTCGTTGATGGTACGCTCCATACTGTCGGTAATCTTGTCGGCATACATGATGACGCGGCCGTTGACGTTACGGGCGGCACGGCCTGCCGTCTGGGTCAGTGAGCGGTGATTGCGCAAGAAACCCTCTTTGTCGGCATCGAGGATGGCTACGAGCGACACTTCGGGGAGGTCGAGACCTTCGCGTAGGAGGTTCACACCGATGAGCACGTCGTACTCGCCGCGGCGCAGGGCATTCATAATCTCTACGCGCTCCATAGTGTCCACATCGCTGTGTATGTAGTTGCAGCGCACCTGATGGTTGAGCAGGTACTCGGTGAGCTCCTCGGCCATACGCTTGGTGAGAGTGACCACGAGGACGCGCTCGTCGCGCTCGGCACGCACCAGTATCTCCTCCATGAGGTCGTCAATCTGATTGAGACTGGGGCGCACGTCGATGATGGGGTCGAGCAATCCCGTAGGGCGGATGAGCTGCTCCACTACGATGCCCTCGCTCTGTACCAGTTCGTAGTCGGCAGGTGTGGCGCTGACGTAGATGATCTGATTGGTCATCTCCTGGAACTCCTCGAACTTGAGCGGGCGGTTGTCCATGGCAGCAGGCAGGCGGAAGCCATACTCCACGAGATTGATCTTGCGGGCACGGTCGCCGCCGTACATGGCATGTATCTGGGGGACGCTCACGTGGCTCTCGTCGATGACCATGAGATAGTCCTTGGGGAAGAAGTCGAGCAGACAGTAGGGGCGTGTTCCTGCTTCGCGCCCGTCGAAGTAGCGCGAGTAGTTCTCGATGCCTGAGCAGTGCCCCAGCTCGCGCAGCATCTCCATGTCATAGGTGACACGCTCGTGCAGGCGCTTGGCCTCGAGTGGCTTGCCTATCTCGCGGAAGTACTCGACCTGCTTGGCAAGGTCATCCTCAATCTGATAGATAGCCTGCAGCGTGCTCTCCTTGCTGGTCATAAAGAGGTTGGCCGGATATATCTTGTAGGCATCGTACGAGTGCATGCGTATGCCGCTCACGGGGTCAATCTCTTCGATGGCGTCAATCTCATCGTCCCAGAACTGTATGCGCAGCGCATCGTCGGCATAGGCCAAATAGATGTCCACCGTATCGCCCTTGACACGGAAGTTGCCGCGCCCGGGGTCGAGGTCGTTGCGCACGTAGAGACTGTCTACCAAGCGGCGCAGCAGTACGTTGCGGTCGAGCTTCATGCCCACATGTACCTCTATCATGCTGTTGTAGAACTCTGCAGGGTTGCCCATACCATAGATGCACGAGACGGATGACACCACAATCACATCCTTCCTGCCCGAGAGCAGGGCCGAGGTGGCGCGGAGTCTGAGTTTGTCAATCTCGTCGTTGATGGCGAGGTCCTTCTCTATATAAGTATCGGTAGAGGGGATATATGCCTCGGGCTGGTAGTAGTCGTAGTAAGAGACGTAATACTCCACGGCGTTGTTGGGGAAGAAGCTCTTCATTTCGCTGTAGAGCTGTGCGGCCAGCGTCTTGTTGTGGCTGAGGATGAGGGTGGGGCGGTTTACGTTCTTGATGATATTGGCAATGGTAAACGTCTTTCCCGAACCCGTGACACCGAGCAGTGTCTGGGCGGGCACACCGCTGAGCACTCCTTCGGTGAGCTGCGCGATGGCTTCGGGCTGGTCGCCCATGGGCTGATAGTCAGATACAAGTTCAAAATCCATATAATACCAATATTTAAGTACAAAAGTACGTAATTCTTTTCTATAATGTAAATATTACGCTCGTTTTATCGTTTTATTTGATTTTTTCTTTACATTTGTAGCGAATTATAACAAAACAAACCTTATAAATTAAAAACTTATGAAAAACTTTACGCTGAAAAGATTGAGTATGCTTTGCGTGGCTTGCCTTGCAGGCACGGCAATGTTTGCCGAGATTCAGCCTCCACAGCTGAAACTTGAAACCTTGACTCCGGGTGAAAAGTATGTATTGTTCAACAAAGCTACTCCCAATGGCTACATGAGCCGTACTTGGTGGGATGGTGCTATCTATTTCCTTGGTGCCAACGATTCACACTATGCCGACTATCAGGTTGAGGCTGTGAAGAACGACGATGGTACCTGGATGTTCAAGCATGACAACATCGTGCCTTCGCTTGTTGATGGTACAGACTCTATCGCCTCTACTGCTTACATGTGCATCCCCAGCGGCTCTGGCAATGTGAATATGGGAGATTACGAAGCCATGTGGATTGTAGAGGAGGGCGACTACGAAGGTTATTACAAACTGAAAGCTGGTGAGTACAATAATACCAGTACCATCGGTTTGCATATGCACCTGAATGCAGGCCAGCAGTATTGGGTGATTTCATACCCCGGTAATGGATATTATCCCGACTTTGAGGTATTGTACGACGAGGCAGGCAATGCTGTGTATGATGAGACATTGACCTATATCCAGATGGCCGACAGCACCTCACTCAACTGGGCATTCGTGAAGGCTGAGAGCGTTGCTGCCTACTCGTCATTTGCTACCGCTTATGAGCTTATCAATAATTACGAAACCTCATACCTCGGTATTGAAGGTTATGAGACAGGATTCCAGCTCACAGCCACCATGGTAGAGGATATGTATAATAATGTTACACTCACCGACTCGGTTATCGGTCTCATCAAAGGTTATATCGATGCCAAGGTAGCGCTGTACAATGAGATTGATGTTGCTGCAGCTTTGGCCGAAGAGAGTGGCGACGCCAACCTCATCGCTGCTGTTGAGGCCGCCTTGGCAGTGTTCAATACAGAGACTGATGTGGAGAAACTGGCAGCAGCCAAACTGGCTATCATCGACGCTGTGGCCAAGCACAATCAAGGTCTTGGCGACTACACTTCGCTCGGTACCAACATGAGTTTCGAGGACCTTTCTGCTCAAGGTGGTGGCATGACAACAGGCGTAGCTGCTCCTCCCGCAGGCTGGACTTTGGTGCTCGATGGTGATACCGTCACTACGATTGACGAAATCAAGGCTCATGGCGTAGCCAACTGGTGTGGTGTGAATGACGATTGCGAAGGCGAGGCCAAGGATGGCCTATACGGCTTTGGCATCTGGACAGCCGGTTTCCCCTCCGTGGAGCTGTCGCAGACCATCGAGGGAATTGAAAACGGTACATACATCGTGAGCGCCGCGTTGATGGTGGGGGCCAATGGTAGTGGCTCGCGCCGTACCACACAGCGCCTCTTCGGTAACCTGAACTCTACCTACTTTGGTGCAGATTATGATTACGACCTCACCTTGCTTGACAATTCAGAGGTATATGCATTTGCCGAGCTCACCGAGCCTGTGACCGACCGTGAAATGCAATATATGACCGTGCGTGCCTATGTATACGATGGCAAGCTCACCTTCGGTATGCGCACCGATGGCAACATAGCAGCAGCACAGCGCACGGCATCCAATTCTGCCGGTGGCGACGGATGGTTCAAGGTCGATAACTTCCGCATTGAGAAGGTGGGTTACGAGGCCGAAGATGCCTTGGCCGTATTGGCTCACTATGTGAATATGATGGAAAACTTCCTTGACAATGGCGATATGATGTCAACTGCAGTGCTTGAATTGGCTGAAAGTAAGCTTGAGGAGTTTGAGGTATTCGATTCGTCCAGCTCTCAAGAAGACATCAATGCCGCCATCTTCTCGGCCAAGGCACTCTTGGCGCAGATGGATGCTTCGGTGAAGCTGTATGCACAGCTGGCAAAGGCGATTGTTGCAGCCGAAGAAAACCTTGACACATATATCGAATTCCCTGGTGCAGGTGACTTGAGCGATGTCATCATGGAGGTTACCGATGCCTATGACTTGGGCGAGTATACCGACGAGCAGATTCCCGCTGTGATAGCCATGCTTGAGGAGGCCGTCGAGGCTTGCAAGAAGTCAGAGATTCTTGTAGGTAAGGACATCTCTTATATCCTCAAGAACCCGAGCTTCGAGGATATGTCATCTCAGCCCAGTGGTGATACAGGCGGTGTGGCCGATGCTCCTGCAGGCTGGACATTGGTGCTCAATGGCGACACCTGCCGCACTGCAGGCGAAATCAGAGCACAGGGTGCCGACGGATGGTGCGCTATCAACTCAGGTGACCCCATCAGCGTCATGCTGGACGACGGTACACTGGTAGAGCAGCAGCCTACTGAAGGCACCAAGCTGTGGGGTATCTGGAGTGAGACACTGCCCGAGGTAGAGTTGTCGCAAACACTCACAGGTCTGCCCGCAGGTACCTACATCCTTACTGTCGACGTGATGGTACAGAACAACTGGGCCGGCGACAACATCACCACCCAGCGCATCTTCGCCAACGAGTACATACAGATGTTCTCTACCGAGGAGGCCCACGCACTCAACCTCCCCGCCGATGCACAGGCTGCTGCCCAGCGCAACATCGACTTCCCCGAGGCTTCTGTGCCCTTCCTCACCTACGCCGACTATACCTGCTTGACAGATGACCGCACTACCGACCTGCTCCACACCATGACGGTGACCTTCGCAGTGCAGGAAGACGGCATCGCACATATCGGTTTCCGCACCAACGATGTCAACACAAGCGGATTCTCACGCGAGGTAGGCGACACCGACGAGAATGGCGAGAATACCCGCGGCCAGGGCTGGTTCAAGGTGGACAACTTCACCCTCTACTACGACTCTGAGGAGCTGCCCACAGCAATCAAGTGCATCGATGTAGAGGCCGGTGCCGGTATCTCGCAGTGCGAGTACTACACTATCGACGGTATTCGCCTCGCTGCTCCCGTTCGTGGTATCAACATCGTGAAGAACGTGATGAGCAATGGCAAGGTAAGCGTCAGCAAAGTACTGGTGAAGTAATCACTGAAACACATATATACCAGACAATAGAGTAGGGAGGGTGCGCCATACGGCGCACCCTCCTCGCTTTTTCATTGCTGCAACTATCCTTTCCCAGCCTCCCCAATATTATATCTTCGCATTTCATCTGCCACCCTCCGCCAATTCGACCTATATATCACTTTCCCCAAACAGGTTGTCCGGCTGTCCTTGTTGCGGACAACGTATTGATTATGAGTGGATAGATGAGGACAACCCCAGCTGTCCCGAGGTTGTCCACTGCTGCCCTTGGCTGTCGGTGTGCTCTGATATCCCCTCCCCGTTGAGACAAGTTGGGAGTGCACTTGCTCTTTTCTGGAAGAGTATGTCCTATTTCTTCGTTTCTACAAGCCGATTTTCAAATCATAAGCACTGATTTAATATTCAAAGCTTGTGAATAATAAATCATAAGCTTTGATTTACTATTCAGTGCTTATGATTTACTTTTTCTAAGGCTCCTCGGGGTTTAGAGGATTGAGAGAAAAGAAAAATCGGACAGGCGTTTCGAGATAATAGGAAGTCTGTTTGGTTTGTCAGTCACGGCTGATTTGTTAGTTACGGCTGATTTGCAATCGGCCGTAGTCGAGTATAAGGGTCTGCGACCCGCGAATGGAGGACGCCCCAAGGGCAACCCAGGTTGTCCTTGTTTACTGGCAATGTGTCAGTGTGTTACGCCCAGCAAGGACAGCCGGACAACCTGTTCCGCAACACTTGTTTTATAGCGACTTCGTTTATATACATTCTTCTTCAACCGTTCCTCGTTCCTCATTAATCTTTAATCATTAATCTTTAATCGTTCAAAGGTTTTCGTCATCGTTAACGTTATCGTCGCAACCACAGGTTGCTCCTTCTGCTCTAAAACATTAAAAGAGTTTCCCATACGTTATACTTATTTCAGAATTAATATCTACCTTTGTACCATGTGGAGAGCGCTCCACGAGTTTTGATTTATTGGTAGAAGCGTTGTGCTTCATTCTTGGATACGAAACCTAGGAAATTTCACAAGACAAGAATGGCATGAACGGTTCTGCGCCATATGGCGTGGAGTTGTTTGTCTATTTATGTCTTGAAGGCTATCCTAGGGCCCCGTATCCATAATAGCATCACAGTTCCACGCTTCTTTTATTTTAAACCCATATAGAGGCCACGGAGGAACTTGGCGTGGCAAAGGTTTACAATTATGAAAAAGTTTTTCGTAAGTTTGGTAATGCTGCTGAGTGTATCGGTAGCCAGTGTGTTTGCGCAGAGTTCGCTGATTGCTACGCTCAGTCACGATGGGGAAATTACGGCTTTTTATTTGCCCCTAAATTTACGAAGAACCAAAGCCCTTTGTTGGTTTTCATTACACGTTAACCGTTTACCGTTAACCGTTCCACGTTAATCGTTAAATCCTGTCCCACGACTTGTGCTTGTCGGCCTCGGTGATGGCCGTATAACAGAAAAAGAGCAGCACAGGGCTGCTCTTTTCTGTTGTTGGGGAATGAGACTCTGAGTCGTATTTGTCTTCGTCGGCAAACTTAAATGTGAAACATTTATAAACTTAAAAACTCAAACTCGCACGCTTACTTTATCGCTTTCACACCCTGGTGTGTGGGTACTACGGGCTTGATGCGGCCGTCGGGCAGGAACTCCATGCGGTCGATGCAGGTCTCGCGGTGCCAGCCGGGACCCTTGCGGCCGTCAATGTAGTTCTTGTTGATGCGGTGGTATACGATGTACCACTCATCCTTGCCGGGTATCTGCAATACGCTGTTGTGGGCGGGGCCGTAGATCTCCTCCTCGGGGCGCTGGATGAGGATGACGGGCTCGTCGGCTACCTCGATGGGGCCAAGGGGCGAGGTGGAGGTGCCGTAGGCTACGTGGTAGTTGGGCGAACCGGTGTCGTCGACACTCCAGAGGAAGTAGTACAGACCGTTACGCTTGAACACGTAGGGGGCCTCGCGGAAGGCGTAGTCGCGCAGGCTGCCGCCCTTCGGGGTCATCAGCTTCACGCTTCCCTCCTTGATGCTCACCATGTCGTTGTTGAGCTCTGCACCGGCCATGTAGCCATTGCCCCAGTAGAGGTAGCTGATGCCGGTGTCGGGGTCGGTGAAGACGTCGACGTCAATCTGCTGGCCGTGGTGCTGGCCCTCGGGACGGTAGTCTACGAGAGGCTTGCCCAGGGCATCGGTGAAGGGGCCCTCGGGGTTGTCGGCTACGGCTACGCCGATGGCCTTGCCCTTCTCGCGGCCTGCGTCGCCGCTGAAGTAGAAGTAGTACTTGTATTCGTAGTTGACCTTCTTCTCGATGATGGCAGGGGCCCAGGCGTTGCCGCCAGCCCAAGAGGTCTGCTCACGCACGTCGAAGTTGATACCTTCGTAGCGCCAGTCGACGAGGTTGTCCGATGAGAAGCAGGTGTAGTACCAGCCACCCCAGCCGGGCTGTCCGTCGGTGGTGGTGTAGATGTAGTAGCGGCCGGTCTTGTTGGAGTAGAGCACCTCGGGGTCGGCATGGAAGCCGGGGAGGATGGGGTTGCCGCTATACTCCTTGTTCTCTACGATGACTGCGCCGCCATTGTGGGGCACACTGAGCTTCACCTTCTTGTTCTTCTTCAGCTTGATGTCCTTGACGGCAAAGGCGAGGTCCTTCTCGTCGTAGTAGTAGGTGGCCGATGAGCCGTTCATGAACGAGAGGTCCACCTCGGTCTTGAGTGTCTCGCCCGTGTTGTTG
>CAZMZC010000050.1:0-19640 GCA_964570685.1 uncultured Bacteroidaceae bacterium
CTAAGTGAACGGATATCACCGGAATTGGTGAACGGGTATCGCCGGAATATGCACATCGACAATCATCAGATTATCAATGCTTCTTCTCAATCGGGGTGACTGGATTCGAACCAGCGACCACACGCCCCCCAGACAATTATTATTATCGCACTGATAATGCTGATTATCTACTCGTTACCTACCTGCCTAATTCTTATGGTTGACTTCTTGGTTGACTTTGTCCACCTTTTGTTAATAATTAGTTTTTACACAACAAAGTTAGTAATAATCATTGAATCATCAAACCAACTTCTGCATTATTTGAGCCTCACCCGAAAGTTATTTAAGTAATGCAGAACGTACAATATTTTCTGATTCCACCTATTCACGAACACTGTATTTTCTGGCATTATTGACATCTCATCTTGTATTATGGGCAACTCAGTAGTTTTCGTTTGGCCTATTTTAGATTCCTATATATAATTGTGTAGTATTAACCTTAAAACTTTATAGCTATGGAGTATGCAATCCCCTCAGAAATTTTGAAAAAGTACATGCCTACCTCCTTTGTGGATAAGCGTGTAGAGAAGCCGAAGCTCATCTAGAGAACTCAGTAAAGTTAATGATTAGATTTTGTTCTAAAAAAGCCAACTTACCGTTGTGGTAGGTTGGCTTTTGTTTACTCTACTAAATCCACCTAAGATAATTATTTATTCCCCTAGAGCTTGCAATGCGATTTGTTTAGCTTCTTTTATTGAAGAAATGAATTTGGGAAGTCTCATGACAGACAGTTTATCGTATGCGCTAGAGTACTTTGCGGTTTGTACTCCGTAATCATCTGTTACAAACCATTTTTTACGCATTATCAAAGTTTTTGTGGCTTCCCCTCCTAGGTGTGTTGCAAAACAAACATCGATGCCACTAGGAGTTGTGTAGGTTATTGTATAATTATCTCCTCTTGAAGAACTTTTACTCTCCTCTAAGATTTTTTCTAGTACAAGTATTAAATCGTCAACATGGTCCATGTCTAGATAACCTAGAGGTTGATTATTCTCCGCTTCCCACATAGATTTAGAAACGAATTCCAAAGCTGCGAGTTTATCGCCACTATTAAGATCTGTGAATAATTTTACATATACCCTAACGCCTCCTTCTACATAATTATAGATTTCCGCCTCCTTGATGAGGCTGTTTCTTTCTTTAAATTGTTCTGCTTTGGTCAATTGAGTAGCGACCTCAACTTCTGAACTTTGTGCTTGTGCACTAGCGCATGCAAACACGCACGCCGCAATTAATAGAAATGTCTTTTTCATCTTTTTAAAATTTTAGAAAGTTAGTTATGTAGGTAGATTTAGTAGATCAAAACCATAACCACGTAAGGGGCGAACTCCTTTATTTGCTTGGTAAATTCATTCTGTTTGGGCGATTTATCTGTTATGTCCTCAATAGTAATCGGCGCAGCATCCATCAATTGATATAGATAGCTGCTCTTTATCGCATAACCCACATTATCAGCACCAGGAATACCTGCCGAAGTCATTCCTACCAAGTTCCCTTCTTTATCAAACATAGGACCTCCGCTATTTCCCGGTTGAATTGGAGCTGAGATTTGATATGCCGAGATTTGTCCTTCATATCCAGTCCTAGAACTAATAATTCCATCCGTCACTTTTATTTCAGACCCCATCATCTGAGCCATTGGATAGCCCATCGTAAAAATTGATGAGCCCACATCTATTGTTCTTTGGTAAATATTATATGGAAGAGTAGATAAATGCTGAAATTCTTTATCATCAACTATAAGTAGTGCAAGGTCGTTTACCTTGTCAACACACAGCACCTTTGTTGAGTATGTTTTTATATCTGAGCCTGTTTGGATAAGTACTTTTATTTCGCTTGCCCCCTCTACAACATGATTGTTGGTTGCTATGACGTTTTTCCCAACAAAGAACCCACTACCATTACCTTTTAATTCTCTTGGTTCTTTTGGTTTCTCCTGTTCATCTTGGCTAACCATTGAAAATTCTATGTCATTTTCAGGGTACAACTTCATAAATATAGTTTCCACATAGTTTTTAGCATCGTATAGCCTTATTTTTTTATCGTGATATTCCAAATAGAAGTCTGCTTTGGATTGCATTTTATTCTCCAAATACCAAGAATTTACCTTGTAAAGCCCTGGCGTGGTGGTCGCAGAGAATGTTCCCTTCAGTTCTCCTTCTTTCCATATCGCCTGATTAGATCCTTGCAAGTAAATGACCTTGTATGTTTCTTTCTCCTTGACAATTGCTAATTTATGCCGATTGCTTCCCCAATAGTCGGGATTGGATGTGCTTATAAAATTGTACACACCTTCTATGGGAGCTGCTGGCGAATTATCCCAATACTTTTTCAGCTTTTCTTCAGTGTAAGATGTTTGGGGAGTCGTATTGTTGTTCTGAGGAACTTCTAAGCTATTGACTATAAACGAAGGACATTTATAATTAAACCTTTTGAAGTCTGCATGACCAACACCACCATGGAAATGCCATTTAATATTTGTAACACCCGCAGGAACACGTGGGAAATAAAAGGTTGCATGCACGACCTTGTTTTTATTACCACTCATATAGTAATTCCAATACGTTACCTTATAGTATCTATTCCAAGGTTTATAATAACCTTCATACTTAGAATGCACAAGTTTGTATTTCCCAAACACACCCGAAATATAAATGGATGCGTTCTCATCTAACTCGTGAGCGTCAAAACAACCAGCTTTCTTGTTAAGAATGGTAATATCGCAGAAAATGGCGGTAAAATCGTCATTTGATGCCACACCTGTAATGTTCCATCGTTGATCCTTGTTCTCAAAAACTATTTGTGCTTTTATCTGAAAAAAGCAAAACAGGCTACAGAATATGCACAGATACCTTTTCATCTTATATTCTCCTTGCTTACCTGCTCCCAAGGTCAGCTTTTAAAATAAAATAAGGTGTGGGAACCTACTGCTTTATCCTATAGGTAGGCTTCTCGCATTGCCTTGACACGGGATAAAACAATAGCCCACACCAAAGGATATGCGAAAAGCCAACAATGGCTGTACATACCGATGATGTGGTGCTACTGTCATCATCTTCGTGTCTTGGGAAATTTTGCGAGAATTTACCTATGAAGATAATTTCAATAACACCTTTTACTAAAAAAGTACTCTTCCTTGCAGACTGCACTCAGACTTACGGAAAAGCATTGGCAAAAGTAGTAAAAGGTGTTCAAAATATCAAACTTATTGAAGAAAAACTTGGCCTTGTATGTTCAGAAACATAAATTGCCAAGTTTATTGATGCTTGTTGAGGGTATGATAAGAAGGGAGACAGTTTTCAAACAGGGAGTATAAAAACATTCCTCTTCAAAAATTGGGTTGCACGCTTTCTAAGAGTTGGATTTTTACTTTTCCTTGCTCTTCTAATGCATTCATCTGTTACTTTTCCTCCGCAGTATTCTGCGTCAACCACAGCGTCAACCGCACGCTTTCCAGACATGCACAAAAAGAAGAAAGCATCGACAATCATCAGATTATCAATGCTTCTTCTCAGTCGGGGTGACTGGATTCGAACCAGCGACCACACGCCCCCCAGACGCGTACTCTAACCGGGCTGAGCTACACCCCGCTGCTCATTTGCGGTGCAAAAGCCATGCCAGCGAGCAAGTAAAAGCGTGCTTTTATTTTCAGCGAGCGCAGCTGGCTTTCGCATTTGCGGTGCAAAAGTAGAGCTTTTTCTCGAACTGCGCAACTTTTTGCGGTTTTTTTTCGTATTTTGCGCATAAAATTGCTACTTTTGTCGGAAATAGAGGACAAAACAGATGGAAATATCCCTGAATATCCCCCAAAAAGTGGAGGCCACCGTGACGCTGCCCACTTCAAAAAGCATCAGCAACCGCGCACTGCTGATACAAGCCCTGTGTCCGGAGCAGCGATGCAGCATAGCGCACCTTGCCGTATGTGACGACACGGAGCATATGCAACAGGGCATCGAGGCCAAACGGGCTGGCGCACCACTCATCGACATCGGCGCCACGGGTACTGCCATGCGGTTTCTCACGGCCTACCTCGCCATCACACCCGGCGAGACGGTGCTGACTGGTAGCGAGCGTATGCAGCAACGCCCCATCAAGGTGCTGGTAGATGCATTGCGTGCCTTGGGGGCCGACATCGGCTACACCCGCCACGAAGGCTACCCTCCCCTACGCATCGCGGGCAAGAGCCTGCGTGGTGGCGAGGTGGAGGTGGAGGCGGGCATCAGTTCGCAATACATCTCGGCCCTGCTGATGATAGGTCCGTGCCTTACCGACGGACTCACCCTGCGCCTCAAAGGCACGATAGCCTCGCGCACCTATATAGAACTGACGCTCGACCTCATGCGGCACTACGGCGCTACGGCCGAGTGGACGGACGGACAAACGATATACATTGCCCCAGGCGGATACACCGACCGACCGCTCACCGTAGAGGGCGACTGGAGCGGCGCCTCGTACTGGTACGAACTGGCAGCCATCGCTGCCCATTGCGGTCACGAGCTGGAGATACTACTGAAAGGACTCACCGCCAATAGCAAGCAAGGCGACCGCGTGGTGGCGGAGATGTTCGCACCACTGGGAGTGACAACAGAGTACACAGAGGAGGGTGCAAAGTTGACGGCCCCTCGCAAATCCTCCCCAAGGGGAGGACTTGCGAGTCGCTGCAGCGGAGTCATCCCCCCTTGGGGGGATAAGAGGGGGGCTGTCGACTTCACCCACTGCCCCGACATAACGCAGACGTTGGCCGTAACCTGCTGCCTGCTTGACGTTCCCTTCACATTCCGTGGCATCCACAGCCTGCGCATCAAGGAGACCGACCGCGTGGCGGCACTCATCGCCGAGTTGCGTAAGCTGGGCTACGTGCTCCGTGCCGAGGGCGACGAGCTGCTCATTTGGAATGGCGAGCGCACCGAGCCCGAACCTCATCCCACAATAGCCACCTACGACGACCACCGCATGGCCATGGCCTTTGCCCCTGCAGCCCTCTGCCATGAGAGACTGGCGATAGAGAATCCCGAAGTGGTGACAAAGTCGTACCCAGGGTATTGGGAAGACTTGCTTAAATTAAAAGTTGAAAATCATAATTTAGAATAGACAAACATGAACATCGCAGTGTATAGCATAATCTTCTTGGTAGCACTCGTGTTGCTCTCGCATGTGGGACAACTGGTAAGAAGGAAGAATGGCGACGGACAACTACCTCAAAAGCAACAGACTACACAATCAGCAGAGACCTTACCACCGCCTGCAAACGTGCAAGGACACGCTCACGAGGAGGATGACGATGACGAGTGCTGCGGCGAGCACGAGGTGTGCGAAAAGGGCAAAATAAAGCGTGCACTGCGCACCGACATCGAATACTTTGACGATGAGGAACTGGACGCCTATCGCGGTACCCCCTCCGAGGAGTATGACGACGAGGCCGTGGAGGAGTTTCGCGAAGTGCTCTACACGATGGATCCCAAAGAAATTGACGACTGGCTCAAGAGCCTTGAGCTACGCGAGGTAGCACTGCCCGATGCACTGAAAGACGAAGTATTCATGCTACTTAGCCGATAAAACGAAAACGCTCACTTTCTACTATGAACTGGAACAAACTAATATCAGCACAGCGCTTAGGTATGGAGGCGCAACACAGAGCAGGCAGCGATGAGCGCTCGGAGTTTCTGCGCGACTATGACCGATTGGTGTTCTCGGCTCCTTTCCGTCGTCTGCAAAACAAGACGCAGGTATTCCCTCTACCAGGTAGCGTATTCGTACACAACCGCCTCACACACAGCCTTGAAGTATCGTGTGTGGGACGTTCGTTGGGCAACCGCGTGAGCCATATGCTCACTGCCAAGCACCCGGAATTGTGCGGCACAGCAGTGGAGGAAATAGGCAATATCGTATCGGCCGCCTGCCTGGCCCACGACCTAGGTAACCCACCTTTCGGACATTCGGGCGAACGGGCCATATCTACCTATTTCTCTGAAGGAAAGGGTGCCGAACTACGCTCACAGCTCTCTGATGTAGAGTGGAACGACATCGTACACTTCGAGGGTAATGCCAATGCCTTCCGACTACTCACCCACCAGTTCAACGGCCGCCGACAAGGAGGCTTTGCCCTCACCTATTCCACCCTGGCCGCCATCGTGAAGTATCCCTACGCCTCGTGCTACGCAGGCGGAAAGCCCAAGTTCGGATTCTTCCACACCGAGGCCGACACCTTCGCCCGCATCGCTGACGAATTAGGTCTCATCCGTCTGAGCGGTGAAGGCGAACCGCTCAAGTATTGCCGTCACCCGCTGGTATACCTCGTGGAGGCTGCCGACGACATCTGTTACCAACTGATGGATCTCGAAGATGCCTACAAACTGAAGCTGCTCACGCGCGACGAGACGGTAGATCTCATGTTGCCCTTCGTGGAAGAGGAGCGACATGCACGCGTAGCCGACACTTTTGCCCTCGTCACTGACAGTAACGAACAGATAGCCTACCTGCGCTCCAAGGTGATAGGCATACTCATCGATGCCTGCGCCGAAGCCTTCGTGACACATGAAGAGGAAATACTGGCCGGGACCTTCAGCGGTAGCCTCATCAAGCACACCAACCCGCGTTGCCGCGAGACCTATGCCCACTGCTCCGAAGTATCCATAAAGCGCATTTACCGCTCGCGCGACGTGTTGGACATAGAGTTGGCCGGTTTCCGCATTATCAACACACTGATAGAACTGATGGTAGACGCCGTGACACACCCCGACAAGGCCTACTCACGCCTGCTCATCGACCGTGTGAGCGAGCAGTATGCCATCAAAGCTCCTACACTATACGGCAAGGTACAGGCCGTGCTCGACTACCTCTCAGGAATGACCGACGTGTATGCCCTTGACTTATACCGCAAAATCAATGGAAACAGTCTGCCAGCCGTATGACCAATGGCGAACATAATGACCATACAATGTACGGAAGTCAAAACTTTTAGCTACCTTTGTACCCCATAATAGTAACCAAGACTAAGCGCAATGAAAAAGTACATCATACTAACTCTCCTATGCGGTGTTCTCGCGGCACAGGCACAAGACATTAGCACGGGCAATAGTCACTACACCCGTACCGATATTCCCGAGCAACAGCTACAGCAGGCACGCCTGCTCTACAATGAGCACAGCTACGATATTGCCGAAGCACTACTGCGCGAGGTACTGGCAGCGTCGCCCACAGCCACCCAAGAGCGCGAGGCAGCTACCCTGCTCACCCTCATCGCCTACCACCGCAATGTCGCTACTGCAAGTGAAGCCATAGAGCAGTACCTGCACCGCTATCCCGATGCCCCGGAGCTCAACCGCATGAAGGCATTGGCTTTGCTGAGCCACTATGCCCAAGGCAACTACACGACCGTGATACGCGGCATGAAGGACGTTGACCCCGATATGCTGAACGATGCCGAACGCGACGACCTCATATTAGCCTACGCCCTCGCAATGATACAGGAAAAGCAATATGAGGAGGCTGCCGCACAACTCGATATCCTTGATGTCATCAGCGACAACTATACCGACGAGATTACCTTCTACTCGGCCTACACCGACTATGCCACCCGCCGCTACGAGGAGGCAGCCGAAGGATTTGCCCGCATGAAAGAGTCGCCCGTCTATAGCCGTCAAGCACGCTACTACACCGCTGCCACTGCCCTTGAGATGAAGGACTATGCCCTGGCCGAGGCCGAAGCTACCGCCTACCTCGAAGAGATGCCCAATGACAAGCTCGCGCTCGAGATGAAGCGAATACAAGGTGAGGCACTCTATGCACAGCAGCGTTACCTCACCACAGCCATCGTACTCGAAGAATATCTTGCCGCAGCCGACAGCCCCAACCGCGAAGCACTATACCAGCTGGGTATGGCACACTTCAACTCGGGCGAGCATCTGCGTGCTCCGGAGGTGTTGGCAATGGTGACCGATGGCGACGATGCCATAGCACAGAGCGCACAGCTGCATGCAGGTCTCTCGTTCCTCAATCTGGGCGACAAGAACAAGGCACGCCTCTGCTTTGAGCAGGCTGCAGCCCTTACCGCCGAGCCACAGCTACGCGAGCGGGCCATGTACAATTACACGGTATGCGTACACGAAACTGCCTATACTGGCTTCGGAGAGTCAGTGAACGTGCTCGAGCGTTTCCTTAACGAATTCCCCACATCGGTATATGCCGACCGCGTAAACAGCTACCTCGTGGAGACCTACATGAACACCAAGAACTACGATGCCGCACTGGCATCAATAGCCAAGATACAGCACCCCAGCAACGTAGTGCTCGAAGCCAAACAGAAGCTCCTCTACAAAGCCGGCACGGAAGCCTTCGCCAATGGCGACATCGACAAAGCCATAGGCAAGCTCAACGAGTCACTTAAGGTGGGTAGCTACGACAAGCAGACCAGTGCCGATGCCCTATTCTGGCGCGGTGAGGCCTACTACCGAGGTGGCAACTACCGCCAAGCGGCCCGCGACTATACCCAATACCTGAACCTCACAGGAGAACGCCGCGGACGCACCTATGCCCTAGCACTCTACGGATTGGGCTACGCACAGTTCATTCAGAAGAACTATCAGGATGCCTTCAAGCAGTTTACCCAACTGCAACAATCCTATGCCGCCTCATCAGGAGCTATCGACAAGACCACCTTGGCCGATGCCCAGATGCGTATAGGTGACTGCTACTACCAATCGCGCCAATACAATGCCGCCGAAGAAGCCTATCAGAAGGCTGTAGCCATAGAGCCCTCGGTAGCCGACTATGCCGTATACCAAAAAGCATTTGCACAAGGTATCACCGGACGCTATACTGACAAGATAGGCACTCTCACCTATCTCATCGAAAACTATCCGCAGTCTGACTACCTTGACGATGCCCTCTACGAGAAGGGAAGAGCCTATATACAACTCGACAAGGGCAACCAGGCCATCCATGTATTCGAGCAGCTCACCACCCAATTTCCCCAAAGCCAATATGCCCCCAAAGCAGGCAACGAGATAGCACTTATATACTACCAGAACAACCAAATCAACTCGGCCATCAAAGCCTACAAGATGGTCATCCTCAACTACCCAGGAAGCGAACAGGCCAACGTTGCCATGCGCGACCTCAAAAACCTGTATGTGGAGGAGAATATGGTAGACAGCTACATCGACTTTGCCTCACAGGCACAAGGCATGGTGAAAGTCGATGTGAGCGAACGCGACTCACTCACCTACAAAGCTGCCGAATTGGCCTATACACGTGGCGACAGCAAAGCCGCCATCGAGGGATTCAGCAAGTATCTCACCCAATTCAACAACGGAGCCTATATCACCGACGCTCAGTACTACCTCGGCTGCACATACTACAAACAGAACAACTACGACCAAGCACGCATATACCTGCAGCGCGTAGCCGAGCAGCGCAACAGCAAATATTGCGAAGAGGCTACACGCATGGTGGCCGACCTCGCCTACAACCATAAAGACTACAGCCTGGCTATGAAGTCGTATGGCGACCTCATAGGCATCACAAACAATCCACAGAGCAAACTGCATGCACAGGTACATCGCCTGCGCGCCGCACAAGCCCTTAACAACCAAGATATTATCATAGAGGAGACCGCTGCCGTACTCGCCAACACCAAGTTGGCTCCTGAAACAGCCATCGAGCTACGCTACTACCGCGCCAAGGCTTATCTCGCCAAGAAGAAAAACGAAGCAGCCGTGGAGGACCTCAGTAAACTCGCAAACGACACACGTAACGTATATGGTGCCGAAGCCAAGTACCTGCTGGCACAACTCTACTACGACACACGCCGCTACGACAAAGCCGAGCAGGAGGTACTCGACTACATCAACGTAAGTACTCCGCATAGCTACTGGCTGGCACGTAGCTTCATACTCCTGTCCGACGTGTACGTGAAGAAGGAGATGCCCATCGAGGCCAAGCAATACCTCCTGTCGCTAAAGCAAAGCTACAAAGCCAATGACGACATCGCCAATATGATAGAGAGCCGCCTACAAGCCCTCACACCGGCTCAATAACCTCCTCATATAAGAAAACTCCAAAAGCAAGAGACGCAATGAAAAGACATATCACCCTACTCACTACGGCACTGCTCATAGCTATGGGAGTGGTTGCACAGACAAGCACCAACGACTCTATCAACCGGATGGTACTCGTGGAAAGCACCTACAATCCCATTATCGCAGGAGCCGTGAAGCGCAACTTCATACCCGAAGAGATGGAGCCCTCAATGAAGAAGGAGACCATCGTATATGCCGATGAGAGTTTGCCCATCAGCTGCTTTGCACGTACACCACGCATGGCCGAGAGCAGCACGATAGCACACAACACCAATTACCCTGGCTACCTGCACCTCGGATTCGGCAACTATAGCAACGTTGACGGACTGGCCGCCTACAGCCTGCGCTTCAACGAACACCATGCCCTTACACTAGGAGCCCATGCCAATGGTTGGAGTGGTAACATCAGCACTGGCGATAACAGCAAGTGGCACTCGAACCTACACGATATGGGACTCAAGGCCGACTACCGTCTGCTCATGGGCAGAACCGAACTCACTGCGAGTGTCAATGGTGCGTACTACAGCTACAACTATCTGAAAAATCCCCATTCCACCGACGTTTTTGATTGGCAGCAGGGTATGCGCCTCGGAGCCAACCTTGGCATCAAAGGCAGCATCAAGGAGCACTACCGCTACCATGCGGCTGCCGAGTACAACCATTTTGGACGTAGTGCCCACTTTGCCGATGAGCAGCAACATAGTCAAGGACACCTCCACACTGAGGCCTCCTTCGGTATAGATTTCTACGAATACGGTATCGCCTCCTTGCTCATACACAGCGATGTGCTCTTGCACCAAGGTATCGACTATCACAACTACCTCTCGCTAGGTATCACCCCTACATGGAACTACCGCTATGAGGACCTTCATCTTACAGCCGGTGCCAATCTCGACTTCCAGGGGAGGAGCCACGGTCCACTCATTCAGGTATCGCCCGCCTGCAAGGCAAGCTACATACCCTCAAAACTCTTCTCGGCCGACCTCCTCCTTGACGGAGGCCGCCAGATACACAGCTTCGGCTCACTCTACACACTCTCTCCCTATTGGGCCAGCCACAATCAGCTTACCAGCAGCTACACCTTCCTCAATGCCTGCCTACAGGGTAATCTGCGCATTATGGAGGGTCTGCACCTGCACCTCGGCGGAGGCTATCGCATTACCGACAATGCCCTCTTCGAGAACGCGCTCGACACGTTGGGTCTAGTATACACCGGACTTGCAACCCACGATGCACAAGTAGCTTACGGCAATGCCCGCATAAACTACACCTATAAGGATTGGGTCAGTGTCACCGCTGAAGGCACCTACAACCATTGGATGGTAGGTGGCAACCGTAACATACTGGCTCGCGCCCCCCAACTCGACGCCAACCTTGACGCTCGTGTTCGCATCATCCGTGGCCTATACATCCACACTGATTGCCGCTTCGTGATGTTCAACGCTGTAGATGGTGAGCGTGAACGTGCCGTCATAGACTGGAGCCTCGGCGCTCACTATACCATGAACGACAAACTTTCGTTCTTCCTTGACGGCCACAACCTGCTCAACCGCCACTATGACCGCTACGCAGGCTACCCCGCTCAAGGTATCAATGCCATGTTAGGCGCAGCCTTCAAGTTCTAAAGATTCGTGCATAAAAACAAAAACAATATAATAACATTAGATATGGAATACAACTTCAGAGACGTCGAGAAGAAATGGCAACAGCGATGGGTGGATAATCAGACCTATCGCGTGACGGAGGATTCGGAGAAGAAGAAATTTTATGTGCTCAACATGTTCCCCTACCCCTCGGGAGCGGGACTTCACGTGGGCCATCCGCTAGGCTACATCGCCTCGGACATCTATGCCCGCTACAAGCGTTCGCAGGGCTACAACGTGCTCAACCCCATGGGCTACGATGCCTACGGACTGCCTGCCGAGCAGTATGCCATACAGACGGGACAGCACCCTGCCATCACTACCGTACAGAATATCGCACGCTACCGCGAGCAGTTGGACAAGATAGGGTTCTCCTTCGACTGGAGCCGCGAGATACGCACCTGCGACCCAGAATACTATCATTGGACACAGTGGGCCTTCATCCGCATGTTCGGCTCATACTACGACAATGCCAAGGGCAAGGCTATGCCCATTGAGGACTTGGTGGCACACTTCGAGCAGAACGGCTCAGAGGGTATCGACGCTGCACAGTCCGAGGCACAGACCTTCACCGCCGCCGAGTGGAACGCCATGAGCGAGAAGGAGCAACAGGAGGTACTGATGAACTACCGCATCGCCTACTTAGGCGAGACCATGGTGAACTGGTGCCCCAAGCTGGGTACCGTGCTCGCCAATGATGAGGTGGTAGATGGCGTATCGGAGCGTGGTGGATACCCCGTGGTGCAGAAGAAGATGCGCCAGTGGTGCCTGCGCGTATCGGCATACGCAGGACGCCTGCTTGACGGACTCGACAAGATTGACTGGACCGACTCGCTCAAGGAGACCCAGCGCAACTGGATAGGCCGTAGCGAGGGTGCCGAGCTCACCTTCAAGGTGAAGGACAGCGATGTGGAGTTTGTCATCTTCACCACCCGTGCTGACACCGTGTTTGGCGTCACCTTCATGGTGCTCGCTCCCGAGAGCGAACTGGTGACCACGCTCACCACTCCCGAACAGAAGGAGGCGGTGGAGGCTTACCTCGATGCCACCAAGAAACGCACCGAGCGTGAGCGCATTGCCGACCGCCGCGTGACAGGTGTGTGGAGCGGTTCGTATGCCATCAACCCCCTTACTGGTGAGAGCATCCCCGTATGGATTTCCGACTATGTGCTCGCAGGCTACGGTACAGGAGCTATCATGGCTGTGCCTGCTCACGACAGCCGCGACTATGCCTTCGCCAAGCATTTCGGTCTCGAGATACGTCCCCTCATCGAAGGTGCCGACGTATCGGAAGAGAGTTTCGACGCCAAAGAGGGTATCATGATGAACTCACCGAGAGAAGATGCCCAGTCATCCCCCCTTGGGGGGAACGAGGGGGGCCACGAGTCTCTCAACCTCAACGGACTCACCGTGAAGGAGGCTATTGCACGTACCAAGGAATATATCAAGGAAGTGAGCCTCGGCCGCGTGAAGGTGAACTACCGCTTGCGCGATGCCATCTTCAGCCGCCAGCGCTACTGGGGCGAGCCGTTCCCCGTATACTATAAGGAGGGCATGCCCTACATGGTGCCCGAGAACTGCCTGCCCATCGAGCTGCCCGAAGTGGCCAAGTTCCTCCCCACAGAGAGTGGCGAGCCTCCCTTGGGGCACGCTACCGTATGGGCTTGGGACACGATGAACAACTGCGTGGTAGAGAATGCGAAGATTGACAACAAGACCGTCTTCCCCCTCGAACTCAACACCATGCCAGGCTTTGCAGGCTCATCGGCCTACTACCTGCGCTATATGAATCCCCGCAACCATGAGGCGCTCGTGGATGACAAGGTGGGCGAGTACTGGCAGAATGTAGACCTCTACGTAGGTGGTAGCGAGCATGCTACAGGTCATCTCATCTACTCACGTTTCTGGAACAAGTTCCTCTTCGACCTCGGCTACAGCAAGAATGAAGAGCCCTTCCAGAAGCTGGTGAACCAGGGTATGATTCAAGGACGCAGCAACTTCGTATACCGCATCAAGGATACCAACACCTTCGTGTCGCTCAACCTGAAGAAGGACTACGACGTGACACCTATCCACGTAGACGTGAACATCGTTGCCAACGATGTTCTGGATATCGAGGCCTTCAAGGCTTGGCGCCCCGAGTATGCCGATGCCGAGTTCATCCTCGAAGACGGCAAGTACATCTGCGGTTGGGCAGTGGAGAAGATGTCGAAGTCGATGTTCAATGTCGTGAACCCCGACATGATCGTCGAGAAGTATGGTGCCGACACCCTGCGCATGTACGAGATGTTCCTCGGCCCCGTAGAGCAATCGAAGCCTTGGGACACCAACGGTATCGACGGCTGCCACCGCTTCCTCAAGAAGTTCTGGAGCCTCTTCTACGGCCGAGGCGGCGAGTTGCTCGTGACCGATGAGGCTCCCACCAAGGAGGAGCTGAAGTCGCTGCACAAGCTCATCAAGAAGGTGACTGCCGACATCGAGGCCTTCTCATACAACACCTCTATCAGCGCCTTCATGATTTGCGTGAACGAGCTTTCATCTCTCAAGTGTGGCAAGAAGGAGATACTGAAGCCCCTCGTGGTGGCCCTCGCACCCTTTGCACCCCACGTATGCGAAGAGCTGTACGAACTGCTTGGTGGCGAAGGCTCGGTATGCGATGCCCCGTGGCCCGTATGCAATGAGGAGTACCTCAAGGAGGACAGCGTGACTTACTCTATTTCATTTAACGGTAAGACCCGCTTCACTCTCGACCTCGCAGCCGACATGGACAATGCCACCATCGAGCAGACCGTACTCGGCAACGAGAATACACATAAGTACATCGAGGGCAAGACCATCCGTAAGGTAATCGTAGTGCCGAAGAAGATTGTTAACATCGTAATCAGTTAAGAATTAAGAGTGAAGAGTTAAGAGTTTACAGCACGGTATGTAACTCTTCACTTTTCACTCTTCACTTTTTACTCTCAAATCCCCATGCAAACGTTCCTACTTGACAGACAAAAGCTGTTTCGCGAGGTGAAGGACTACCTTGCCATCGCTCTCGGATTGTTCATCTACTCACTGGGATGGAGCTGTTTCATGCTTCCCTATCAGATTACTATGGGTGGTGTTACTGGTATCTCGGCTATCGTATTCTATGCTACAGGTATTGATATGCAGGTAACCTATCTTATCATCAATGCCGTGTTGCTCCTCTTTGCCTTCCGTATTCTCGGATGGCGGTTCTGTCTCAAGACAGTTTACGCCGTGGGTATGCTCACCGTGCTGCTAGATATCACACAAAAGTGGTTTATCGACGACAACGGCCAGTTCATGCAACTCCTCGGACCCGGTCAAGACTTCATGGCCTGCGTGCTCGGTGCTGTGGCCGCAGGTATCGGTGTAGGCTTGGCGTTTACACACAACGGTAGTACCGGCGGTATGGATATCGTCAATGCCATCATCAACAAGTATCGCAACATCAGCTTCGGTCGTGCCACGATGATAACCGACATTCTCATCATCAGCAGCTGTTACTTCGTATTCCACGACTGGCGCCGCGTGATGTTCGGCTTTGTGGCCCTTGTCATCATGAGTGTCTCGCTCGACTACTACATCAACAGTACCCGCCGCTCGGTGCAGTTCCTCATCTTCTCGAACAAATATGAGGAGATAGCCGACTACATCAACTCCAAGCTGCATCGTGGGGTCACCGTACTCGATGGCATGGGCTGGTATAGCAAGCAACCCCGCAAGGTTCTCGTGGTGCTTGCCCGCCGACAGGATGCCGTGAACCTCTTCCGCATCATCCACGACATCGACCCCAATGCCTTTGTCTCACAAAGTAACGTGACAGGCGTCTATGGCGAAGGATTCGAGAAGATGAAGGTGGTAAAGTGACACGTATTATCAGAGGGCTCTTTTAAGGGTCCTCTTATTTTATCGGTAAATCAGAGTGGTCAGGTTGTCGGGTGAGAAGAGCCCATTGGCGATGTCCCATAGCTCATTGGCAGTGAGGGCCTCAATGCGACGATATAGAGCCTCAGAGCCTTCACAAGTTCCATAGTGGAGGAATGTCTTGGCCATACCGAGTGTTGCGCTTTCAAAGTTGTCGGAGGCTACGCCTACCTGTCCTATAAGTTGCTTCTTGATAGCAGCAAGCTGCAAGGAGGTGAAGGGATGTTCACACAAGCGATGCAACTCACGATGCACAAGGTCGATACAGCGATCAGCATCGCGCTCGTCGGTGCCGAAGTAGATACTGAACACACCGGTATCGGTATAGCTCACAAGATTGCTCTCAACATTGTATACGAGTCCCGAATGTTCGCGCAGAGCGAGGTTGAGACGGCTGTTCATACCAGGGCCACCAAGCATGTTGTTCAGCAGATACAGGCCTGTGCGGCGGCGGTCTGCAGCAGGATAGGCGGTACAGCCTATCATGACATGGGTCTGATGAGTACGACGATGCAGCTCCAGGTGGCGAGGTGTGTAGGATGGCGGTGCTACGCGCCCGGTATTACCTGTACCCATGGGAATATCAGCCGTGAGACGCTCGGCCCACATCACGATACGGCTGAAGGGGATATTGCCGTACACGAAGAGTACGGCATTGGCCGGATGATAGTAGCGTTGCGTGAAGTCGAGCCCATTTTCAGCATGGAAAGATTTGAGATGACGAGGAGAGCCCAAAATATTATGCCCCAAGGAGTGATTGTCGAAAAGGGCACTCTCGAAGTCATCGAAGATGAGTTCGGCAGGATTATCCTCATAGCTCTCTATCTCTTCCAGGATTACACCGCGTTCCTTATCCACCTCATGTTGGGGAAAAGTGCTATGAAACACGATATCGGTAAGCAGTTCCAGTGCACGGGCAAAATCTTTCTTCAAGAATGCCGAGTACACCATGGTCTCCTCCTTGTTGGTAAAGGCGTTGAGGTCGCCACCCACATGCTCCATCCTATTGAGGATGTGCCATGCACGACGCTTGGCCGTTCCCTTAAAAAGCATATGCTCTACAAAATGGGCCAACCCCGCCTCGTGGGGCTGCTCGTCGCGGGTACCGGCATCGATGGCATAGCCACAATAGGCTACCGACGTGGGCGAAGGGGTATGTATGATACGCAATCCGTTAGGCAGCGTGAGAGTATTATAGGTTTTCATGAATGAGTAGTCACGTTCTTTGGTTATGGCATTAATAGGGGTCAACATCGTAATATAGCATCACACCATGGAGTAGTCCCTGCTTGGCGAGCGACTGCTGCACCTCATAAAGGCAGTTACGTACCTGCGAAACACCAAGCGAGGGCTCGGCCTTGAGCATCAGTTTACGTATGTGAAGAGACTGCACACGAGCCACCGCAGGAGCCTCTGGTCCCAGCACGCGCTCTGCAAAGTAACGGCGCATACCCTGTGCCATAGCCTCGGCAGCGTGAACGACGGTAGCCTCATCGCGCCCCCGCATATAGACATATATCAGTCGGCTGAAGGGCGGATAGCGGAAATACTCACGCTCTACCGCCTGTTCGGCATAGAGAGCTGCATAGTCATTGGCAGTCACCTGGTGGATGACAGGAAGATCCACATTCCTCGTCTGCAACACCACCAGACCGCGATTGTCTCGGCGGCCCGCACGCCCAGCCACCTGTGCCATCAGCTGGAAGGAGCGTTCGTAGGCACGGAAGTCGGGGAAGTTGAGCATCGTGTCGGCATTCATAATACCCACCACGTGCACATTATCAAAGTCGAGCCCCTTGGATACCATCTGCGTGCCTATGAGCACATCGGTCTTGCCCTCCTGGAAATCAGAGATAATGCGCTCGTAAGCCGTTTTCGTACGCGTAGTATCAAGGTCCATACGAGCCACCCGTGCACCCGGGAAGTAGCGTTCCACCTCTTCCTCGATACGCTCGGTACCCATGCCACGCTTGCTGAGAGCCTCACTGCCACACGAAGGGCACTTGAAGGGCACACTGTATACATTGCCACAATAGTGACATACGAGCTGGTGCATACCCCGATGATAGGTGAGGCTGACATCACAACGGTCGCAACGGGGCACCCAGCCACAGGCAGCACACTCGAGCATAGGAGCATAGCCACGACGGTTCTGGAAGAGAATCACCTGGCGTCCCTGCGACAAGGCTTCGCGCATGGCATCGTACAGCGAAGTAGAGAAGGGACCATACATACGCTTCTTGCGGTACTCCTCCTTGAGATCCACCACCTCAATGTGAGGTAGCTGCACCTGCCCGAATCGTTCGGTCATCTGTACCAGTCCATATTTTCCGCACTGGGCATTATAGTAGCTTTCCACAGATGGTGTGGCCGTGCCCAGCAGCACCTTACCCTTGTGATAGGCTGCAAGCATCACAGCCACGCTGCGTGCATGATAGCGCGGTGTGGGGTCCTGCTGCTTATAGGTGGTCTCGTGCTCTTCGTCCACAATCACCAGTCCCAAGTCGCGGAAAGGGAGAAACACCGATGAGCGCACCCCGAGCACCACATCATAAGGCGAGTCAGACAGCTGTTTCTGCCATATCTCCACCCGCTCGGCATCGGAGAATTTCGAGTGATACACACCCAAGCGCGGGCCGAAGACACGGCGCAGACGGTCGGTAATCTGCTGTGTCAGCGCTATCTCGGGTACGAGGTAGAGTACCTGACGCCCCCGTTTGAGTTGCTCGTTGATGAGGTGGATGTACACCTCAGTCTTACCACTGGACGTGACACCATGGAGCAGGCACACGTCGTGCGACTGCCAAGCACACGTTACCTCCTCGAAAGCGCGTTGCTGATGGCTACTGAGCGGAGCAAGCGAGAGCATGGGGTTGTCGCCTCCCGCATCCAGACGGGCTATCTCCACCACATAGGTCTCTACGATACCCTTGGCAATGAGCGCATTGAGCACAGTCGCTGTCATCCCGCTCTCCTTTAGGAGTGTGCTGCGCGACAGCTCCCTATGGTTTACGTAGTCGGGCTCCTGACACCTGGCAAGCTCCACCAGCCGCAACAACAGTTGCTGCTGCTTGGCTGCACGCCTGAGCATGTCCAATGCCCTATTCAGCGCATCCTCAGAGCGATAAGCCTCACAGAGGCGCACGCGCACCTCGCTCCTTGGCTTGTAGCTCTGCCGCATGGCCTCATCCACAAAGAGCGCCCCCTTATCGAGCAGCGACCTGATCACTTGCATGCCGCCGCCCAGCGAACAGCTCTTCACAAGCTGCTGTATCCGCTGCTTGGGGTTGAGCAGCAAGGCATCGAGCACCCTCTGCTCCCTGTCACGGAGAGGTTCATCGGCCACAAATCCCTCATTGAGCTCCACTACCGTCTCGCTCTCAATCTTCAGCCCCGAAGGCAGCGCCGCCTTATACACATCGCCCATGGTACACATATAGTAGCCGGCAATCCATCGCCAGAGCTGCAGCTGCAGCGGCAACACGATAGGGGCAGCATCGAGCACCTCCACCACCTCCTTCACCTCATAGCCGCCCTGCGGAGCCTCGGTATGCTTGCGCACCACAAGCGCCGTGTAGTAACGCTTGGCACCAAACTGCACCACGACACGACTACCCGCCTGCACCCCCTCAGCCTCGGCTTCGGGAATCAGATAGGTGTAGCATTCGGCTAACGGAAGCGGCAATATGACATCAACGTACCACGACATAGTGTGTGCAAAGATAATACAAAAGTCGCGCCCGACAAGCAGACGCGACGCTTTATTTTTCGCAGATAATAGAACTAGCCGAACAGAAAAAACGGGTAGAAACGAAAATATTCGTTAAAATGTTTGGCGGGTATTGAAAAAAACCATACCTTTGCACCGCTTTTCAGAACTACGAAGGTTTTTCGGGCGTTTAGCTCAGCTGGTTCAGAGCATCTGCCTTACAAGCAGAGGGTC
>CAZMZC010000051.1:0-19635 GCA_964570685.1 uncultured Bacteroidaceae bacterium
TATCGCACTGAAGCACCGTTGATTACACTCGAAAATGTTGCGTAAAATCCGTCGTTAATGGGGCGCAGCAAGCTGCGACGAAGACAGCTGCGCTGTACGATAACGAAAACGAAGACGAAAACAGCCTGAGGCTGTACGATAACGAAGACACGCAGAGCGTGTACGAAGACGAAAACCACTCACCACTCACCTCTCACCGTTAATCGCTCACCTCTCACCGTTAATCGTTCCCCATTAATCCCAAAATATCCGAACATTTTTGGATTTGATTCCCGAAAAGTTGAAACATTTTTGGATTTTACGAAAAAACACTATACTTTTGCCATCAAAACAGGTTACCCTTATGATTAGCAGAAGCATTGAAAACAGTATTGCTCCATTGTTGGGAGGGCGTAAAGCCATAATTATTATGGGAGCTCGTCAAGTGGGAAAGTCCACCTTACTTCAGCAGATGTTGGGACAACGCGACGATGTGGCATGGATGAATGGTGACGATATAGATGTTCAAGACCTCTTTGCCAACCTCACCTCCACTCGTTTGCGTGCCATCTTTGGGAACAAACGACTGGTAGTTATCGATGAGGCCCAACGCATATCCGACATCGGTCTGCGGCTGAAACTCATCACCGACCAGATTCCCGAAGTTCAGGTAATCGCCACAGGCAGCAGTTCGTTCGAACTGGCATCCAAGGTCAATGAGCCGCTTACAGGGCGCAAGCGCGAGTTCAAGATGTATCCGTTGACATTCGCCGAGATGGTGCGGCATACCCAATTTCTCGACGAAACGCGCATGATACCCCACCGCATGGTCTACGGCTATTACCCCGAGGTCGTATATAATCCGGGCGATGAGCATGCCACCTTGAAGGAGCTGTCGGACAGCTACCTGTACAAAGACATACTTGCCCTTGACAGTATCAACAAACCCGACAAACTGGTGCGCCTGCTCAAGGCGTTAGCGCTACAGATAGGCAGCCAGGTATCATATAATGAAGTAGGCGCCCTCATAGGACTTGACCCAAAGACCGTTGAACGCTATGTTGACATATTAGAAAAGTCCTTTATTGTTTTCCGCCTTGGCACTTTCTCGCGCAATCTGCGCAACGAACTGAAATCCAGCCGTAAGATATATTTCTGGGATTTGGGCATCCGCAATGCTGTCATAGGTAATCTGGCACAGGTGGAAAACCGCACCGATGCAGGTGAGCTATGGGAAAATTTTGTCATAGCCGAGCGCATGAAGCAAAACGCCTATGCAGGCAGCTTTGCACAACCCTATTTCTGGCGCACACGCCAACAGCATGAAATTGATTATATAGAGGAAGCCGACGGGCAGCTGCACGCCTTTGAGTTCAAGTGGAATGAGCGTAAGGCCAAGTGCAAATGCCCCGAATCGTTCAGCACAGCCTATCCCGACGCCACCTTCCAAGTAATAACACCTAAGAATATCGAGGAGTTCCTCACCATTTAGTGACGTGTAAATAATAAGCTGCTTCAGTTTCAGCTTGTATTTTTGGATGATTTTCTTTTTGCGAAGAAGGAGCATAGCGGGCTATGTGACTGATGAGCAAAGAAAAAAGCGCCAAAAAGACAACTGACATGGATGACCACCATAAGCAAGGTGCTATAAAAAATGATGCAGGTTATTTTTTACACGTCACTTAATGCCGGTTGACGAGGAACGATTAACGATTAATGATTAACGAGGAACGAGGAACGATTAACGAAAACACGCGGAGCGTGTGGGTTATGGGTTTTCGTCTTCGTCTTCGTTTTCGTCATCGTTTTCGTCATCGTTACAGCGCAGCTGTTTTTCGTGCACGCAAAGCGTGCCTTCGTAAACAATAAATCCCAGCCACATGCGGCTGGGATTTATTGTTTCCCCGTTAATCGTTAAACGTTAATCATTATTCACTCCAAAGGTCCCCCCAACTGCCACGTTGCTGGGTGCCCATTTGGTCGGCCGTACCCTCATGTACGCTTATTTTGCTACCATCGCTCATGGCCAGCATGGTAGCTGGCTCTATGAGTATGATGGTCAGTGTGGGCTTGTTGTATGTTTGCTTTTGCATATAATCGTTGTCATTCATCGTTAATCGTTAATGATTTTCCGTCCGTTCACAATATAGATACGTCCTGGCAACATCTCGCTGACACGGTGTCCCATGAGGTCGTAGATGATAGTGTCTTCCGTACAATCCATCACATCGACTGCTGTTGTGTCATCGTCATCGCCTCGCTTCACGGTGAGTGCGCGTGCATTGCTACTACTCCACTCTATGTATGCCTTATTGGCTGCCAGCGTGGTGCCGTTGGGGTGATAGAATCCGAGGTGATACTGTGCTGTATGGCCCAATACGTAGTAGTCGCTGGGATTGATATCTGTAATGTTTTCCAATGTGCCTTGCAGGTCGTTGGTATATGTGGTGGCAGAGGTAGTCTTGGTAAGGGTGATGCTGCTTCCCACATGCGTGTTCTCGATGATGACGGCGCATAAGGCAGGTACTATGCCAGTCTTTATCTGGTAGAGGGTAAGTGTAGCCTCTTCCTTGTTGAGCACGCCACGATAGGCCTTCACACCGCTTGGGAGCTTCACCGCATAGTCAAGGTAGAGGGTCGAGTATGAGGCTGCCGAACAACTCTCCTTGTCGCAGCTGATAATAGAGGTTACCCACTCTTCGGTCTCCACCACCTCTTCTTCCTTGATGGTGAATGAGGCCGTGGCTACTTCACTGTCGTTGTAGCCGTCGAGCACAGCGATGGCCTTTATGGTAGCCTCGCTGGTGAGGGCAAACGATGTGGTGTACTCGGTGCCGTTGCTTGCCGATGGCGTGGTGCCATCGAGCGTGTAGTAGATGGTGGCTCCCTCTGTAGTGCAGGTGATGGTTATCGCTGCACCAGACTCCACCTCACCGCCATTGGGCGATATCACGGGTGTGGCCACGGTCTCTACTACTTCACCACCTTCAACCTCTACTTCAACCTCTTCGATAATGAAGGCGCAAGAGTAGTTCGAATTATAATATGGAGAATTTGCACCATCAAAGGTTCCGCCATTCTTAATTACAAAATAAACTTCTGCATTGGAACCATCCAACAAACGAGATCCTTTTATGGTGTAATATGTACCTGTGAAGGGCTCTACATTTCCACCTAAAACCATTTCAGAAATTGTCAAATCGCAATAAGTGGAGTTATAAGTAGCATAATATCCTAAACCACTGTTGTATCCCGTATTAGAACTCATGCCACGTCCCGTCCAAATGAGGTAGTTTCCATCCTCGCTTTGGAAGTTATAGATCCCATTTGCTGCATCCCTGTCGGTGCGTGTGTATAGTGTAGCTTCGCTCTCCGTTGTGGTCAGTGTCAAGCCATCAGTTTCACCTGCATACTTAAAGTAATATACATTACCACCTTTTTGTACATTCTTGAGCCGATATTTGGTCACTGTGGCTGTGGGTTCGTCATCATCGCCTCCCGAAACGGTTTTGATGGTATAGGTAGCTGTGGCTACCTCGCTGTCGTTGTAGCCGTCGAGCACAGCAATGGCGCTGACGGTAGCCGATTCGGTAAGTGTAATGGCACCGTCATATACGGCCGATGCTGTAGTGGGCGTGCTACCGTCAAGCGTGTAGTAGATGGTAGCTCCGTCCGTAGCACAAGTGATCTCTACTGTTGCAGAGCCTTCGTACTCTCCCTCTGCAAGACTGAACGCAGGTGTAGCTACAGTCTCCACCACAGGGTCTTCCTCCTCTTCACCAGCATAGTAGCTATACTCATTGTTGGTGATTTCCGCCAAGGTGAAGTTCTTGTACATCAGGTCATAGCCCAATTCTGTCCAACCATTCGAGGAATGGTCACACGATGCAGTTGGAGCCCCCCATCCTTTTCCCCAGATATTCTCCTCATAGGCAAAGGCGATAGTACCGTCGTGCTGGAGTATCATGGTTGAATAAGCCGATGTGGTAGTCGATACGGAATAGCGGTTCCAGCTTGTACCGCTGAACTCAGAAGCCGATGTTATATTATCGCCGGAAAGTTTCTTCCAGAAGATACTCACATTGCCTCGACCCTCCGCTTCAGTGGTACCGTAAGGCTCCGAGTGGAGAAGGATATTGCAACTATTGCCGCTGGCATCCTTGGCAGGGACAAGAAGGATTTCACCGTTACAAGGTTTTACGGTTCCTGTATATTGGATACCGCTGGTGTAAGAGCCCCAGCTGCCACTTGCTGTATTCGCCGATGTTGGCAACGAGTTGTAATTGAATACATTAAAACGGCGACGACCATTGGTGTCATAGCCGCTAAATATACGACTACTGATGAGTACATTACCGTTGGGCAATTCCTCTATTTTCGATTCATCGCCACCCGAAACGGCAATTCCTCCTCCCAGAACATTCCAACTGACACCAAAGTCATCGGAATATACCACGAAGGCATTACTGGTGCTGCCATCGTAGACACATAGGGCAGAATAGATACGGTAATAGTCGCCCACCTTTATCTGCTTGCTCTGACAAATACGGCCGCTGGTGAAAAACAATGCCTTGTAGTCACTACTGAGCAAGGCATATACCGAAGAGGTCATATCTTCTATGCTACTCCAACTCTGGCCACCGTCACGACTGTAGAAGCGTGTTGTTCTTAGGGGATTTGAGCGATTGGAATTTCCATAGCGCACATTACCTGTAGCCGCCATGAACATAATTTCCTTGGGGTTCTCATGGTTTGATACCACAGCCACATCACCATAACCACAGCTGGCAGTACCCTGCTGTATTGTCTCCTCAGCTGTCCAACTTGCCCCACCATCAGTGCTGCGGCGAGCAACGATGTCGATACGGTAGTAACTTGACCCGAAAGCCGTAGCACTTGAACCCCAACCGATATCCATACCGCAGTGGCGCTTGTCGCCAAAGTAAATCAGTTCCTTGGCACCCGTAGTAGCATTTTCCGTTTCCACTAAAGCAGGGATGCGGTAAGGCATGCTGAGGGTGGTGTTATTGTATGTCGTGCTGAACGGGGTTTCAAACAGCGTTGTCTGTGCCTTTACGGCAAACGACACGGTAAGCACACATAATAGGAGCAGCGACTTGACGGTGGGCGATAGTATCCCTTTCGTGATGGCTGCTCCGTGATGACAATTCGTGCCGTGCGTGGTAGCACTGCTCATCTTCTCTCCTTCTCTCCAATGTTCTCGAAATGTTTTGTTCATAAGTATTTGCATTATGTATATATAAATATTTCCGTCGGTTTATTTCGGTTTTACACATGCGAAGACTCTGACAGGCAGCCCTAACAAGAGCCACAAGGTCAAAGTCCTCGCTCAGTTTCTTAATATTGTTTGTCAGTGTGTGCAAATGGTTACGCTTGCACAGGCGTTATATGTTTCCATTCACCATGGGCTTTCGCCCATTTCGTTAAACGTTCCTCGTTCCTCGCTAATCGTTAATCTTCAAACGTTCATCATTCAGAAAATCATTCCCAAGTCACCGTAAACTCCTCTTCGCCATTGGCATTGCGAGTAGCTGGTGCATACTGCGAATCTTCGCTCTCGGTATCAATGAGCGACATGGTGGCATTGACCTCAGACTCCAAGTCAAACTGGAAGTTGTTGGCAATAATTACGCCTGGAATATCGGCACCTGCACCATCACCCACTCGGTCAATGAGAATGATACCCATCGAACCAGCTTCATAATCGGTATTTGTTCCAAGCAAATGATTATAAAAGTCTTCGTTTATCTGTCCTGCGAATCCTCCAATATTACCTCCCATGCCAGAAGTTGTTGACGTTGACGATGGCGTAGCGATTTGACCACCCCACATATGGAATACGGTTGCATCAGTATTTGAACATGGTTGGATACTCTGTGGATATTCATCGGTAATATAATATCCTGAAAGCGAATTAATATAGACAATGTCGCCCATTGTCTTATTTTGGGCATATTCGAGAGTTTCCGTTACTCGCGAAAACTTCTCGTTATATGATTCCACCCAATAAACTTGATATACAATATCCTCTGTTCCTGCAGACTCAAACTGGAATGTAGTGTTGCTGGGAGATACACGTGCCCATTCTTGTACCCAAGCGCTGATTCCTGCAGATGTTTCATATTCGAAATCAACGGAATCCTTTAGTGAGGCAACATCATACACATAGTGGCTTTCAATAGCTGAATTACCAGAATACGTATAATTGTTGTAGGTTAATTCATCATTACCATAACCAGTACCTCTATAGAATTTTGATGTATCAAATGGGCGTCCAATTCTTCCATCTTTTTGAACTGTTAATGTGTAAGTTGTACCATTAATTGTTACAGTCGTGCCTGCAGGCAAAGTCGTCACGGTATGTAGCCACTCTAACGACGGATAACTAACTAAGAATGAAAATTCCGACCAAAGAGTTTGATCATTACACTTCGTTCTTCTTACCGAGTATCTGGAGAATCCACGTTGTCCCCATTTGTCTTTATCGGTACCCCAGCCATGAATGATTAGAATATGTTCGTGGTTGGACAGCTCGGGGCGTGAAATCTTTTTAGTTCCATTCGTAGTTAAAAGATCCGAATATCCATTTCCCGATAAATTCTCCCACTTATATTGTCCATCTGATGCCATACCCGTAGTATGAAGAAGGGGATCCTCCAACACGTAATCACCATAGTCTACATTTATGGATGTAGGACGTGCAATGCAGAACAACTTACCACGTGCATTACCAACCGTCACGTCTCTAGGGTCATAAAGTGCCGTTCCTGTAGCAATCGGGCTTCCAAGTTCTTCCAATGTGGCATTCTTTTCTGCCCAAGCGTCATCCTCTTGCACTTCTGTCCAGAAGTTTTTAAGTTGTTCCATAAACAATGCAGGATTACGATTAGAGGTGTACGTATTGCCACTCTTTGTGTACCAACCACCTTTAGTGTCATAGGTGATGATAACCATGGCAAATTCGTAATAATTGTCCAAAAGCAGTTTCTTCACCTCACTTACGGCATCTGACAAGGTATAATCCAATTCTAGACCAGAGCATACAATATTACTTCCACCAAGACTGTTGCTCTCGCTTGTACCATTGACATCGACAGAAAATTCAAAGCAGCGCACGCCAGCATTCCACTGATCAGCAATAGTATAATTCTGTTGGCGAACCATATCAGCTGTTACTGTGTTTCCGTCTACTGTGCCGTCTTCAGTTAGATGATATGTTGCGGCCCCCCCACTACCAGGAATTGACAATGAACGTATCAAAACGTCGTCATCAATCCAACGTATCCAACTTTCAAAATCGAACGGAAGCACATCGCCAGTGATAGGAACACTCTTGAGATACGTCTTCTTGTGTTTCTCAACGGTAATACCTTCCAAGGTTCCTGTACGCGAGCCTTGCAAACCATTGATAGTAATATTAAGATCTTCAATATTATTAGTAGGCAGAATAAACACAGTAAATGTTACTGCATCTCCAAATTTCAACTCGAGAGGGTCGCCACTAGTACCATTCGCATACATTGGTATAGAAATAGTAGATGACGTAGCCACCTTGTCTGCAACTTTAACCGAAGAAGGATAATCTGTAGCCCTGCCATTTCCATTACCATCGAGTTCAATGCCCTCCATCGTACTGAGGTCAGCCTCGAAACAGCCGCTCAATGCATTACCTGTTCTTGATGAAATCACAACACTTGTAAGATTGAATGTCTGTCCATCCGAAACATTCTCTTTCCAAGCAAGATTACGAAGTGTAACCTCTACAGCCGTTGCTACAGGCATGAAGTCTAGGAACACATTCTCCATCTTATTGGGCGCACCAATCTGCGTTCTTGCCACCATATAGGCATATTTCATGTCGGGTTGCACAATATAGTGACTACTGCTCATGTTTGCGATAGCGTTCTCCATATAGGAATTATTAGCATTCGCAGTTTTAAAATCACTATTATCCACAGGAATGTCCGATTTGGGTATACCGCTTTTATGAATATGTACCTGTGCACTAGGAATAATGCCTTTGACAATCGCACTGCCATTAAGCACATCACTCTCCGTTATTCCCTGGCCAACATATTGCAATGGTGATGGATATACGGCATAGAAATCATGAACTTCGTTGGTATTTCCCCACTGAAGGCTTGCATCCCCCACCCTTTGAAGTTGAGTATCATGATAGTTCTCTGTTTCGTCTTCATCAACACCTGTATTAGTTGCTGTTACAGTATAGTCTGCAGTTTTCAGCGCCGCTGCTTCTCCACAAAATACGCGTATCTGATCGTTTACAACCCAATGCACTTTTTCGTACTTCTTCTTGTTTTCACCACTTCCAGTCTCATAGAAGTCTCCAGTATATATCGTACGAGTATTAGGGCTGCTGTTTTCAAAACCAGCTCGTGCACCGAAGACAATTTCGTCACCAAAATTCTTTTTGGTGGCACCATTCATGAACTCATCTTCACAACTTGAAAACACAAATCCCGCCCCCATTAAGGCTAGGACAATATATTTCTTATTCATAGTTCGTTTTTGCTTTTATCGTTAGTCCCACTTGATAGAGAACTCATTGTTTTCACTTCCATTTGCAGTAGCACCCGTACCGCTCACATCAAAAGTATAGTCGTTGCCCACTTCGTGTCCTTTGCTTTGGATGCTTCTATTTTCATATACCGACCCGCAGAATCCCCCTTCGAGTTCTACGGTTGCCCGCTGGGTGACGGGCGTTGTGTAATGTCTTTTTGTCTTCATCGTTGTTGCATGCATTGCTGTTGTTCTAATATACTTATTGTGTTGATTCTTACTTTTTTACACAAAATGATTAATCTCTCGGTAAGAGATTAATCATTTTTTGCCTTCTTTTTCATCGCATTTTACGAAAAATGATTAAGGTTTAGCGGTGAGTGGTGGCGGCAAGCCGCCCCTCGTTGCAGCCCCGCTGCTTTTCGTTATCGTACAGCGCAGCTGTCTTCGTCGCAGCTTTGCTGCGCCCCCCCATAACCCTTAACCCCTCACCTCTCACCGCTAACCTCTCACCTCTCACCCCTCACCTCTCACCCCTCACCGTTCCCCGTTCCTCATTCCATCCCCCAAATATTTTGTACAGCAAAAAAAAAGTCCTATCTTTGCAATCGAAATTAATTTAATGCCCATTAAATAAACATTATCTTATGAGATTCTATAACAGAGAATTAGAACTTGACATATTGGCAAGAAATCGCGAACAATCGGCAAGGCAGTCCATGATGACCACGCTCATCGGACGCCGGCGCATAGGAAAGACCTCCCTATTGCTCAAAAGCGTCGAGGGCACTCGTCACCTATACCTTTACGTATCGAAAGATAATGAGCAGATGCTTTGTAAGAAGTTTCAAGAGCAGGCCACAGCCATGCTCGGCATGCAGATATACGGACAGACAGCATCGTTCGGCGAACTGTTCGAGCAGTTGATGCGCTATAGCATCGACAACCACTACACATTGATTATCGACGAATTCCAGAACTTCCTCAGTATCAATAAGTCCATCCCGAGCAGCATACAGGATATATGGGATAGATATAAAGATCACACGCACATGAATCTTATACTGTGCGGTTCCATCTACTCCATGATGAAGCGTATCTTCGAGAATGGCGACGAGCCGCTCTATGGCCGTCGCGACTCCAACATACGCCTTCAGCCCTTCACCATCGGCACGTTGAGGCAGATACTCCACGACCACAACCCCACATACACCCCCGACGACCTGCTTTGCCTATACATGCTCACTGGTGGAGTAGCCAAGTATGTGGCCCTGCTCATGGATGCCAAGGCCACTACCAAGGCACGGATGCTTCGTCATGCTCTGGCCCCCGACTCACCCTTCCTCACTGAAGGCACAGAGCTGCTGGCTTCAGAGTTTGGGCGCGACTATGGCACCTATTTCTCCATACTGCAACTCATCGCAGGAGGCATGACCATACAAAGCGAGATCGACAGCATCATCGGGAAAAACACAGGGGCCTACCTCAGCAACCTCCACGACGACTACACCTTCATCAGCAAGAACACCCCCATCTTGAGTAAACCAGGAGTGCGCAATATCAAATGGCAGATAGACGACCCCTTCCTGCGCTTTTGGTTCCGCTTCGTCTATCCCTACCAAGGACTGATAGAGAGCAACCGCACCGAGCAACTGCACCAATATGTGTCAGACAACTACAACCTGTTCACGGGCAAGACCCTAGAGCGCTTCTTCCACGACCGAGCCATGCAAAGCGGGCACTACACCCGCATCGGAAACTGGTGGGACAAGAAAGGAGAAAACGAAATAGACCTGGTGGCACTGAACGAGTTTGACAAGACATGCCTGATTGCCGAGATTAAGCGAAACCCTCAGAAACTCAACCCCAGCGACCTGGCAGCCAAGGCCGCCCTCCTATCCCCTCTCCTTAATGGATACCGCATAGAGCTACGGCTGCTTTCACTGAACGATGTTAACGATTAAAGGTTGCCCATCCGAATGGTTTCGTTAAACGTTAAACATTAAACATTAACCGCTCCCCTCTCACCGCTCACCCCTCACCGTTTAGAATCTCAACTTACCGAACAAAATCGCCTCAACTTACCGAACAGAATCACCTCAACTTACCGAACAAAATCGCCTCAACTTACCGAATTTGCACCTTTTCGTTTGGTTGTTTGAAATACAAGTGGTAAATTTGCTCCCAAAAATAATCGGTTATGGCAAAGTATAAGCAACGTATTTCGGACAAAATACTGAAACGCAAAGTGCTTGGTAAGGGAGCGGTGTTGATAGAAGGCCCTAAATGGTGTGGTAAGACAACCACGGCCAAACAGTTGGCCAAGAGTGTTCTTGACCTAGGAGATTCTTCAGTGCTGAGACAGAGTACCCAATTGATAGAACTAAGTCCCAAGACTTTGTTGGATGGCAAAACTCCCAGGTTGATTGACGAATGGCAGGCTCTGCCTCCTATCTGGGACTCTATACGCAGTGAAGTGGACAAGAGAGGCGAACCTTCGCAATTTATATTGACAGGTTCGTCGGTTCTTCCTGAGGCCGACGAAACTATCCACAGCGGAACTGGCAGATTCGCTCATATCAAGATGAGACCAATGAGCCTTTATGAATCGGGAGAGTCAAATGGCAAAGTAAGCCTCAAAGAGCTGTTTGATGGAAAACCGTTGGAGACTCAAACCAACGATTTGACCATTGACGACATTGCCTACCTCACCTGTCGGGGAGGATGGCCATGGGCCACATTGATTTCTAAGGAGGTAGCTCTTGACCAAGCATTCGACTATGTGGATTCGGTAGTAAATAACGATATCCAACGTGTCGATGGGGTAAGACGCAACCCCGAGCGTGCCAGATTGTTGCTGCGCTCCTATGCAAGGAACATCTCGCAACCGATACCATATTCAACCATAAGGAAGGATATGCTGGCCAATGATTCAAGCACATTGGACGAAGACACAGTATACGATTATATAAAAGCCCTAAAGAAACTTTATGTCATAGAGGATTTGGCAGCATGGAACCCCAATATCCGTAGCAAGGCAGCCATCAGGACTGGAGACACACGGCACTTCGTTGACCCTAGTATCGGAACCGCCTCATTGGGCCTCGGCCCGCAAGACCTGATCAATGACTTAAAATCGTTCGGCTTCTTCTTTGAAGATTTGGCTGTGCGTGACCTTCGGGTATATGCTGAGGCGCTGGATGGGAAAATCTACCATTATAGAGACAGCACAGGCTTGGAGTGCGATACCGTACTTCACAGACGCAATGGGAGCTACGCCCTGTTAGAAGTGAAACTCGGTGGGAAAGACCTTATTGATGAGGGGGCAGCCAACATGATCAAACTCTCTGCGAGCATCGATACAGAGAAAATGCCCACTCCGTCTTTTATGGCGGTCATCGTTGGAGTTGGCGAATACGCCTACCAAAGAAAAGATGGAGTATATGTCATCCCTATTGGTTGTCTCAAAGACTGATTCCTTTCCTCCAAAGAAATATTTTAAAAATTTCTGAAAAGTTATTGCAGTTTAATAATTTATGCGTAATTTTGCCGAGAATCTCTTACCGAGAGATTAATCATTTTGTGTAAAAAAGTAAGAATCAACACAATAAGTATATTAGAACAACAGCAATGCATGCAACAACGATGAAGACAAAAAGACATTACACAACGCCCGTCACCCAGCGGGCAACCGTAGAGCTCGAAGGGGGATTCTGTGGGTCGATAATGGATAAGAGCAATGCCATAGAGGCTGAAGGCCATACCGTAGGTGGAGATTATGATTTCTCTAACCCTGGAACTGACTCAGAAGGTAACGCAAACTTTAGCGTAAAATGGGAATAATAAAGATTAAGCAGACTTAAGTTATGAAAAAGAATATATTATACGTGGCATTGGCTGGCGTGTCACTACTGTTTGCTGGCTGCAATGACGATTTTGGCATCGATACTCCTCAGGCTGTAGAGAAGCATTACGGTGAAGAGATTAACTTTGGAGGTTCTGCATCGTACGACCTTGCAGACAAGGGAAGTGGAAACACTCGTACTGTGTATGGAGGTTATGTTAGCGGTGCTACTGAGGAACCCGTATATTGGGTATCAACCGACCAAGTGCGCTTGTATTCATCTGAGGCTGCAGTGAAAACAGCCGATTATAAGGTGTCATCAGATGCTGATGGGAAAACAACAACAATAAACCTTGACAAGATCACTGCTGCAGGCTTACAATGGGGCGACCCTGAAAGTGAGCATACTTTCTATGGTGTATACCCAATCCCAGCTGATAACAGCCTCAAGGAAAGCCAGACTCTTACAGGCAAAATCCCCGACGTGCAGGTGGGTACTCATACCGAGACTGATGGCAACCATGTCTTCGCTCCAAATATGGATTATGCATATATGGTAGCAAAAACAGTTGTTCCCAAACCAAATGAGATTGCAGCCAATGTGTATTTGAAGTTCGTTCCTATTGCAACAGCTCTCGAGATTGAAATCTTGAACAATTCGGGTGAAGCGCTTTCACTACGTGAGGTACACTTCTCTTCTGCCACACACAAACTTTCCGGTGGATTTACTGCTAATTTGGCCAACATGGAACTGGGGAGTACTACGGACGGTGTCCAGTATGCCAGCGGTTGTCCAACAGGTATCGAGATTTCCAGCGAGGCAACTTCTACTGTGGGAGTAAGATTATTGGTCGATGGCAGTGCTTTAACCTTAGCAAATGAAAAAACCGTTAAATTCACCGTGTTCATGTTGCCAAGTAAGGATGGCGCAAATGAAGATGCTGTAAGTGATTTGGAGATAACCCTTATTGGTGACGACGGAGGTAAGAAGACCGGAACTTTCACTGGTGTCGACATCGCCATGAGCAAAAAGAATTATATACATAAACTACCTCTTGGCACTGGTGATCTTTCATACAACCAGAGTGAATGGGTGAAATATGTAGAAGATTCCAAGAAACTGAACGAACTCTCTATCCCTGGCGCCGGCGGTGCATCAAGTGGGAATGTATATTCAAGTACCTCGACAATTGAGAACTATCTTGAACAAACCCTCTCTATTGAGGATTTATGGAATGTTGGTATCCGCTGCTTTGAATTTGCTGTCGACAAACATGCAACCGACAATGGCGACCTCGGTAGTGTAGAGGTATATTGTAATGCACAGGAGACAAATATGACTCTTGATGAATGTGTAACAAAAGTGAAGACATTGTTAGGCGAGTACCCCGAAGAGTTTGCAATGGTTATTATTACTTATCAGCAGCAATCCGGTTGGAACCTTAGAAATGCGGATGGTACGGTAGAACAGACTCGCAAACCAAATATCTTCATGTCTCAGTTGAATACTTATTGGACTAATCTCGATATGCCTGCCGGAACCCAGAAAGCACTCTACAGCAGTGATTTGACAGTTGAGACAGCACGTGGCTCTCTATTCTGTATCGCGCGTCCTACATCACAAGGTGAGGATAACTATGCTGTAATTAGTACCACCTTTAATGATAGGGTAATATCAAGTGATTATTATGCCCTTAATTCTACAACATATTCACGTTTGCTATGGGATGAAGATACAGATGTAGCCGAAAATATTTTGGTTATTCACGGTTGGGGTACATTGAAGGATAAGTGGTATGTACGTGGATATACCGATTGCGTATATTTCAGAATGGGTGGTAATGGTCACTTTAATCACGTGACAGACGAAAGTGCTAATACCGGCTTAAGTTTAGAAGAGCAGGTTACGGTATTGGGATACCGAGATGACCGAGATACAAAGCCTGGTCGTCCGTTTGATGTATCAACAGGAACTGATGCCAGTGGTACCTTGAATAATGAATATGATGGCATAACCAAGACATCACAACTTACTTTGACTCCAAATTTCAGTTACTCTACTATTACTAATGCCGATAATAAAATACTTAATACTGAAAGAGTAGCGTGGGTTCAAGAGTGGGCACGTGTTTCAAAAGAAAGCAAGAACTATAATTCCAATGACGGTGTTACTTATTGGCTCAGTTCTATTGATGAGAAAAAAGCTCACATTACAGATTGCTTAACTCGTTCAATAAGAAAAGAAGAAACAGATAAAACCATATATATAAACTCTTTGTGCGGGTATTATGTTATGAGTGGTACTGATGATATATCAAAACTAAGTGCTTCTGCTAACTCGCTGACAGAGTGCAATTTTGCATATGATGTAACTATTGTAGGATACTCAGGAGCTAAAAAGTTCAACTCTCTAACGGGTGCCAACAACAAGGCAGGTATGTGCGGCGATATTGGAAATTTTGCAACCGATATAAATACATTCTTCTTGACAGAATTGAATGAAAATCTCACAGAGGATAATCGTCTGGCTGGTTCAACAGGTATAATATTGATGGACCGCATTTCTAATGCAGAAGGTGACGATGGTGCTAAAATTCCTTCAATCATCATTGCCAACAACTTCGCGCCCGACCAAAATGCAGCAACCACAAGCACCTTTAGCATTCAAACCAGCAATCTTGAGAGTGGCGATGCAATAGCAGCACCTGCACGCAGAAATAGCCAGCCCTCGATTACGTGGGGAGAGTGGACTTTGAACGATTAAAGATTAACGATTTCTTGCGAACGCACCTCCGATTTCTCCGTAAAGTAGGCTATTTGTTTAAGTAAATTATCTTGAATACACATAACGGTACGGCTCAATGTCGATGTTGTTACAGAGACCTCTGCACTCCGTTTAGAACATTCACCCGCTCGCATTGCTCTCCGTTTGAAACATTTTCCCATGTTTTTTGCTCTCCGTTTGAAACATTTTTTATACCTTTGCCGTTGAAAATCAATAGTAATAAGAAATATGTTCAAGAGGACGGTTTTAGCACAATTGGAAGATTGGAAAAATGACGCAGGCCACAAGCCTTTGGTACTACGTGGCCCACGTCAAGTAGGAAAAACTACGATTGTTCATGAGTTTGGAAAGACATTCGACAACTATCTGTACTACAATCTTGAACGCGAAGCCGATAGACGGACACTTGAGATACAGCTACCGCTGCAAGAACTTGTAGAGCTACTGTTTGCACGTAAAGGAAAGTTGCGTAAGCAAGGTACAACATTGCTATTTGTTGATGAAATACAGAATTCCCCCAAAACCATCTCGCTATTGCGGTATTTCTACGAGGAACTGCCTGATATTTATGTTATCGCAGCTGGGTCGTTGCTCGAGAATCTGGTTGACATACACGCATCTTTTCCTGTTGGGAGGGTAGAATATATGGCGATGCACCCCTGCTCGTTCAAAGAATTCTTAGGAGCATTGGGCAAAGAAGAACTATTGTATTTTATCGACCATCCAGAGACTGCCTACGCATGCCACGACGAACTGATGGCGCTATTTAACCAATATACCATAGTGGGTGGTATGCCTGAAATAGTGCAACATTATGCTGAACATCGTGACATGTTGGCGATGGACAGAAAATACGAGTCGTTGCTGCAGGCCTATCGTGATGATGTGGAGAAATACGTAAAAGGAAAGAAGTTGACCGAAGTGGTGAGGTTTATCCTTTCACGTGGCTGGGCTCATGCCGGACAAGTGGTTACTCTTGGGCGTTTTGCAGGGTCGGAATACAATGCCCGCGAAGTAGGTGAAGCATTCCGACTGCTCAGCAGAGCTATGATTCTAGAATTGGCATACCCAACAACATCACCCAATATTCCTATTATGCCTGAGATAAAACGAACGCCCAAGTTGATATGGTTTGATACCGGGCTGGTCAACTATGCGGCCGGTGTGCGCAAAGAAGTCATTGGGGCTATGGACATCATGGATGCCTGGCGTGGGCATATCGCAGAGCATATAGTAGCACAAGAGTTGCTGACACTGAACGACAAGGTGGGGCAAGAACGCTCCTTTTGGATAAGAGGAAGTGGAGGGGGCAGTGCCGAGGTGGACTTCGTATGGCAGGTCGATTCCGTGATAGTACCAATTGAAGTTAAGTCTGGAACAAATGCCCACCTGCGTTCGATACACTCATTTATCGAACGGTCGGCGTCAGATGTTGCGGTTAGGGTATGGTCAGGAAGATTTGGAGTCGATGAACTGAAAACTGCCCAACGAAGCAAACCTTTCAAACTAATCAATCTGCCATTCTATATGCTAGGCAATCTGGAGCAAATTGTAAGATGGACGTTAAACGTTAATCATTAAATGTTCAAGTAGCATATATGTCCGCTCTCTGCATCATCATTCTCTTCCACACCGGTGTTGATGACCTGCGTGAGTGCCGTTTCTTGAGGGAATAAACCCTGTTGTACATGTTGTTGATTAAAGTTTGGACAAATCTTAAGTATGACTTTATTTTTGGCCAAAGTTACAACAAATTTCTGATATACAAATCAAAAGTGACCTATTTTTCTTATCACCGCCCCTTAGCTGTATAGTTTTAGAGATGCGCGGGTTGATTTGCGGTCCTCAGTTTCAATTATAGTCTCACGCCGAGGCCGCGAAGAGCGCGAAGGCATACATTGCTGACGCTTGTATGCAGCCATCCGGGATGTAGACATAAAACAGATTAGCGGAGGCGCATGCCTCCGCTAATCGTTCGTTAATCGTTAATCAAAACTATCCAAAGATTCTTATCAAATCAAAAAACATCAAACGGGTTTCAAGGGGATAGGACGAGGCTATATTTCTGTACTCTTTTTCCTGCTCTTCTGTGCTGAACAAGAAATTAAATCCATTCTTCTTATAGAACGTCAATGGTCCCTCGGTGTTATAGGCATCCACAACCAAATAGCGACAACCAGTCTTATTGTTAGGTTCAGTAAACCAGAACTTGATAAAATCCAGCAGATAGGTTCCAATGTGTTCTTCGCTATGCTGAAATTTCACATTTACCCCCAAACGTCCAATTAACACTGCTGGATATATCAAGTCGCGTTTTACAAACGGAACCTCTGCACCTACTTTTTTCTTTCTTGCATTGGGCAATCGGTTTGTAAAGATACTTGCGTTAGATACGGTAAATGCACAGATGATCTCTATTGATTCTTCACAATCCAGATAAAAACAATAGGACTTTCCAAACAGAGCCGCAGCATAATCAAAGCTGTCTTGAAAGAAGAAATCGTCAAGGTCGGCATTACCACATGAGAACGGAGTTGCCTTTTCAAGCAACTCTCTCGTCAACTCTGCGAATATACCTTGTTGAAATACAGGCACGATGCAAAGGGGGATTTTACTTGCGACCGCGATTCAGCATTTGACGGAACACCTCACGTTTTTGGGCAAAGTCAATCGTCGCACGCTCCTTCTCAGCCTGCTTTGCCATCTCAATGAAGCGTTCTGCCACCTCACCTCGCAATACTGGGATGTTGTTTATTGCCATTGCCATAGTTCTTTCATTTTTACAAATATAGCGCAAAGGTACACATTATTTTTGTATTCACACAATACAGGAACAAAAAAACACGGACATTTGCTTGTTGGACCTGCAATGCGTGTATTCGTTTTTCTCACGCCGAGGCCGCGAAGAGCGCGAAGGCATACATTGCTGACGCTTGTATGCAGCCATCCGGGACACAGCCTGTGAATTTGCGGGGAAATCGGGAATTTGCACACTCTAAATTTGCGGGGAATCGGGGAATTGCATACTTAAAATTTGCGGGAAATCGGAGAATTGTATATTTTTGCAGCGTAAAAGTGACAGATGTTATGGAAAAAAGGGTGTTTAGAAGGAAAATATACGACAGGATTCTTCAATGGAAGCAGGAGTCGAACGGTGAAAGTGCTTTGATGATACAGGGCGCAAGGCGTATTGGCAAATCAACTATTGCAGAGGAATTTGCCAAGAAGGAGTATTCGTCGTATTTAATTATCGATTTCAACAAGGCATCGCAGGTGGTCAAGTCCCTGTTTGACGACTTGATGGACTTGGACTTTATCTTCCTTCAGTTGCAGACTATCTATAATGTAGTTCTGGAGGAACGTAGATCTGTTATCATATTTGACGAGGTACAGAAATGTCCGAATGCCAGACAGGCAATCAAGTACCTTGTACAGGACGGCCGGTATGACTATATCGAGACAGGCTCGCTCATCAGTATAAGGCAAAACACGCGGGGGATAACAATACCAAGTGAGGAGGAGCAGCTTGATATGTATCCTATGGATTTTGAGGAGTTCCGCTGGGCGTTAGGAGACACGGCATCAGTTCCACTGATAAGGACATTCTACGAGAAGCGCATGCCTTTAGGGGCGGCACACCGTACAAAAGAAAGAGATCTGAGACTTTATATGCTGGTGGGCGGGATGCCTCAGGCTGTCAATGAATATATCGACACCAATAATCTGGCAAAGGTGGATGCCGTGAAACGGAGAATCATCAAGTTGTATGCCGACGACTTCCTGAAGATTGATGCGGCGGGAAAACTCAGCAAACTTTTTATGGCAATCCCGGCCCAACTGAGCAAAAAGTCTACTCGTTTCTATACCAACTCCGTGGTAGGAGAGCTGGAGGAGAGTACAGAGGCAGAGATGCTCATCAATCTCGAAAGCAGCAAGGCGGTACTTGTATCGTATCACTCAGATGACCCGAATATAGGTATGTCATTCACACAAGACATCTCAAAATATAAGCTCTTTGTGGCCGATACGGGTTTGTTCGTAACAATGGTGTTTTGGGACAAAGACTTCGCCGAGAATGTCATCTATCAGAAGTTGCTGGCCGACAAGTTGGAGGCCAACCTCGGATATATATATGAGAACCTTGTGGCTCAGATGCTTACGGCTGCGGGCGACAAACTGTTTTACTACACCTTCGAGAAAGACGAGAAACACTCATACGAGGTGGACTTCCTTTTGTCGCGAGGCAATAAGATTTGCCCTATCGAGGTGAAGTCATCGGGCTACAAGACCCACGCATCGCTCGATGCATTCAGGGCCAAATACTCGGCAAGAATCAAGAATAGCTATCTACTCTATACCAAAGACCTCATGAAAGGAGACAATGAACTGATGTATTTGCCCTTCTATATGACAGGGATGATATAGCACAACACAGATTAGCGGAGGCATGCCTCCGCTAATCATTCGTTAATCATTAAACGTTAAC
>CAZMZC010000052.1:0-18723 GCA_964570685.1 uncultured Bacteroidaceae bacterium
ATAAGAAAAATATACAAGAAGACAAACACAGGGTTTTGCGGGTGCGCCGATTTTACGCAACATTTTTTGTCGCAATATTCAGAATGCCAGCCTGCTAACGGTGAATTTACGCAACATTTTACGCCAACCTATATTTTCTGTGTCCACACCCCTACTTTACGGCATATTCGCTACCGAAGACAGCCGGTATTATTGCCTGCTCTCTTATGCGGAAGTGCGAATGGCCTTTGTCGGCAGTCCCTTTTCAGATTTTAGTGCCTGCGAAAATTCTCCATAGCAGTTTTCTTTGAGTGGCATGGTAATTAGCGAGGTACAGCGCGGTAATTAGTGAGGTGCAGCGCGGTAGTTAACGAGGTTCGGCGCGGTAGTTACCGCGGAAAGATATCGAAGGCCTGAAGAAAGATTGACGGACTTGTGAGAAGATGTTTTCGGACCTGTAACCAAATCGGCGCATCAAACACTAAGGTGGAATAGGATGGAGTTACAAACAAACTCATCGCCTCAAATGTCGGATGAGACCCAAAATAATAGGAAAATACAAATGTTGCGTAAATTACCCTTTATTTGCTTGGTATTCCGTAGGTTGTAGGCGAAAATGTTGCGTAAAATCCTTCGAAAATGTTGCGTAAATTGGTTGCCCAATGTGATGCTATATGCTGTGGGTGTCGGTCAGCATTCTGCACCCACCTCTATCACGCAGTGCTCTACGCCGTGCTGTGTCAGCAGGGTGCGTATGGTGGCTTTCAGCGTTTCGGCCTCGGCCAGGGTGGCGAGGGTGGTGGTGAGCACTACCTCGGCGGCATGGTGCTCGTTGTCCATGCTCCACAGACGTAGCTCGCGCAGCGAGGCTACGCCATCAAGTCGGGTCACCTCGGCCTTCAGTGCGGTGTAGTCTACGGTCGAGGGCACGCCTTCGAGGACGATGCGGAAGGCTACGATGAGGTTGTGCACTACGTTATATAGTATATAGAGCGATATGCATACGGAGAGGATGGGGTCGAGCAGGGGGACGTCGACGAACATCATCACGAGGCTGGCCAGCAACACGGCTACCCAGCCGAGGCAGTCGCCCAGCAGGTGGAGCGATACCATGCGCTGGTTGACGCTGGAGCCCCTCCACGTGCGCCACGCGGCCAGCCCCTTGAAGAGGATGGCCAGCAGGGCAAACCATAGCATGCCCTCGGCATTGACCTGCTCGGGCGAGGCTATGCGGCCGATGCTCTCGTAGAGCACTACCGACGAACCGCTGAGCAGGATGAAGGCTCCCACGAAAGCACCCAGCAGGGTGAAACGGCGGTAGCCGAAGGTGAACCGCGGGGTGGGGGCGTGCCCTGCTATGCGCTCGAACACCCAGGCAAGGGCGATGGAGAGGGTGCAGCCGAGGTCGTGGATGGAGTCGGAGATGATGGCCATGCTGTTGGTGAGCCAACCGCCGATGAGCGATATCACCGTGAAGGTGAGGTTGATGAAGAAGGCCGAGAGGATATTCTTGCCGGTAGCGTCGCTATGCAGATGGATATGGTCGTGTGACATGGGGAATCTCTTTTTACCGATTATATATTATACATGCGTGTATGATTGGGGATGCAAATGTACTGAAAAATCGGCAAACAATAAGCACTTTGGCCATCCTAATGGCTATTTTATGTGGGGTAAATGCAAAAATAACAAAAAATAGGGACAAGAATCCGTTAATATTCAGATAAAAAGCGTAAATTTGCCCGTTTTTTGAAATTTAGAGATTAAGAATCATGGACAAATTTAGTTACGGACTCGGTCTTGGCATCGGTCAACAGTTGGCGCAGATGGGCGCAGAGGTGAATGTTGATGACTTTGCACAAGCTATCCGCGATGTATTGGAAGGTAAGGAGACTGCCGTCAGCTTTGCTGAGGCACAGCAGATTGTGAACGCACACTTTGCCGAGATGGAGAAGAAGGCGCATGCAGCCGCTATCGAGCAGGGTGAGATGTTCTTGAAAATGAATAAGGAGCGCCCCGGTGTGGTGACGCTGCCCAGCGGGCTGCAGTACGAGGTGTTGGCATCGGGCAACGGACGCAAGCCGAAGGCTACCGACAAGGTGCGCTGCCACTATGAGGGAAGACTGGTAGACGGCACCCTCTTCGATAGCTCTATCCAGCGTGGCGAGCCTGCCGTATTCGGCGTGAATCAGGTGATTGCCGGATGGGTTGAGGCACTGCAGCTCATGAGCGAGGGCGACAAGTGGAAACTCTATATCCCCTACAACCTCGGGTACGGCGAGCAGGGTGCAGGCGGAACTATCCCTCCCTACAGCACACTCGTGTTTGAGGTGGAACTGTTGAATGTATTATAATAATTATATAAAAACGTAACAAACATCATGAAGAAAAGTATCTATTCAGTAGCAGTGGCTCTCGTAGCGGGCCTTATCGTTAGCTGCGGTGCATCGGCCCCCAAAGCTAATCTTGAGGGAGCAAGTAAGGTTGACTCACTCTCCTATGCCATCGGCATGGCTCAGACTCAGGGTCTGAAGGACTATCTCGCGGGTCGCATGGGTATGGACACTACCTATATGGCTGAGTTCGTAGGCGGACTGCTCGAGGCTGCCAATGCCGACGAGAAACAGAACGCCTACTTTGCCGGTACACAGATTGGCCAGCAGGTGGTGAATCAGATTATCCCTGGCGTGACCATGCAGGTGCTTGCAGGCAAGGACGGCGAGCTCAACAAGAAGAAATTCACCGAGGCATTCGTAGCCGGTGTTACCGAGAAGGGCCTCAAGATGGAGCCCGCTCAGGCACAAGAGACAGCCATGACACTGATGAAGGCTATCCAGGAGAACAATGACTCTACTGCCGACCTCACTGCCCAGATTGACACCTTCTCATACGCTATGGGATTGGCTCAGACACAGGGCTTGAAGGACTTTGTCGTATACCGCATGGGGGTTGACACACTCTATATGGGCGACTTTGTGAAGGGCCTGAAAGAGGGTATCAAGGTAGGCGACGACAAGAAGAAGGGTGCCTTCTTCGCCGGTATCCAAATCGGTCAGCAGGTAGCTACCCAAATCATCCCTGGTGTGACTCGCGACGTATTCGGTGAGAACGGCGAGCTCAACAAGAACAACTTTATGGCCGGATTCGTGGCCGGTGTGACCGAGAAGGGCGAGCTGATGCATCCCATGGAGGCACAGCAGACTGCTATGCGTCTGATGGAGGAGCTCAAGAATGAGCGCTTCGAGCAGGAGTTCGGTGACAACAAGGCCGAGGGCGTAGCTTTCCTCGACTCTATTGCCAAGACTGAAGGTGTGGTGAAGACCGAGAGCGGCCTCTGCTACAAGGTGGTTACCGAAGGCAAGGGCGATGTACCTGCCAACACCGACCGTGTGAAGGTACACTATCGCGGTACACTCATCGACGGCACCGAGTTTGACAGCTCATACAGCCGCAACGAACCCACTACCTTCGGTGCCAACCAGGTAATCAGCGGATGGACCGAGGCTCTCACCATGATGCCTGTAGGCTCTAAGTGGATTCTCTACATCCCTCAGGAGCTTGCTTACGGCAATCGCGACATGGGTCAGATCAAGCCTTTCTCTACCCTCATCTTCGAGGTTGAACTGCTTGAGATTGTAAAGTAACAACTTATCTGAAATAGAGGATAAGCGGAGAGCCGTCCATCATCGGTGGACGGCTCTCTTCCTCGATGAAAACGGCAAAAAGTGATATCGTGAAGACAAGGTCTCGTGCCTTCCCTTTGGTTCTGTGGCGCCATGCTGATGAGTGCCGGAGTGACCATTGTGCGCACTGAGTACTCTGACGGGAACATGGCGGTGAGCAAGATGGTTCCTTGACAGATAGCCATAGGATATATAGCGCCTATTTCTCGGATTTTGCCGATGAAATGGGCGTTTTTCGTTTGTTGCGCGGGTGATGCTCGATGATTTCGGAGCGCAGGCGGTGAGCGTCGATGTGGGTGTAGATTTCGGTAGTGCCTATATCCTCGTGCCCGAGCATGCTTTGGATGACGCGGAGGTTGGCACCGCCTTCGAGCAGGTGGGTGGCAAAGGAGTGGCGGAAGGTGTGTGGGCTGATGGTTTTCTTGAGTCCAGTCTGCTCGGCCAGTTCCTTGATGATGTGGAACATCGTGATGCGCGACATCCGTTTCTTGAAGTGGGCGCTGACGAAGAGGTAGTCTTCGTGCCCGGGTTTGATGTCTATCTCGGCGCGGTCGGTCATATAGTCCATAATCTCGGCTATGGCCCGTTCGGAAATGGGTACCAGCCGCTGCTTGCTGCCCTTGCCCTCTACCTTGATGAAGCCCTCGTTGAGATATAGGTCCGAAAGTTTGAGATTGCAGGCTTCCGATACGCGCAGTCCACAACTGTAGAGGGTCTCTATGATGGCGCGGTTGCGCTGCCCCTCGCGCTTGCTGAGGTCGATGGCGTTGATGAGCATGTCTATTTCCTCTATGCTGAGCACCTCGGGCAGTTTCATGCCGATTTTCGGGGACTCCAGCAGGAGGGTAGGGTCGGCAGTGATGTGCCCGTCAAGCACGAGGAACTGATAGAAAGAACGTATGCCCGATAGCATCCGAGCCTGTGAGCGCGGGCTAATCTCCTCATCGTGCAGGCTTGCCAAAAAGGCTTCCAGATCCTCCAACTTGGCATCACGTGGGTCGATTTCCACTGTATCCAGATGCCCGAAGAGCTTCTCCACGTCGTGCACATATGCAGCCAGCGTATTGGCCGACAAAGCCTTCTCAAGCATCAAGTGTTGCTTGAATCGGGTCAGCAGTTTTTCATTGGATGGGTTCGGGGTGTGAGGCATCGGGGCGTGTTGTCGTATATTTGCAGGCAAAAGTAGTCACTCGCTCTGAAAAAATCAAATTAAACTTTGTTTTTCTCGCTCGTTTATTCGTATCTTTACGATAAATCGAGAAGATACTCGCACTCGCTTTGAAAAAAACAAATTAAACTTTGTTTTTCTCGCTCGTTTATTTGTATCTTTACGATAAATCGAGAAGATACTCGCACTCGCTTTGAAAAAAAACAAATTAAACTTTGTTTTTCTCGCTCGTTTATTTGTATCTTTGCATGGACTATGGATAGCAAGAAGAAACATATGTTGGTGCTCAACGGTCCTAATCTGAACTTGTTGGGCAAGCGCGAACCTGGTATTTATGGCAATGACTCGATGGAAACGTGCTTTTCGGCATTGCAGGCACGGTTCCCCGATGTGGAACTTGAGTACTACCAATCGAACGTGGAGGGCGAGCTTATCAATAAGTTGCATGAGGCGGGCTTCACATGTGATGGTATCATCTTCAATGCAGGTGCCTATACGCACACCTCGGTAGCCCTGCACGATGCCATCAAGGCAATAAGTGCTCCAGTGGTGGAGGTGCATATCTCCAATGTGTACCAGCGTGAGACGTACAGGCACACCTCGCTCATCACGGGGGCTTGTGTAGGTGTCATCGGCGGTTTCGGTATGGATTCGTACCGGCTGGCCATAGAGGCATTGCTACAGCTATGATTCGTCAACAGGAGGCGATAGACGGCTATATCCTGAGCCATATGGATGAGGAGAGTGACTATCTGAAGGCGCTCTATCGACAGACACACGTAAAGTTGCTCAATCCGCGTATGACATCGGGACACCTGCAGGGGCGTCTGCTGAAGATGTTGGTACAGATGATACGCCCGCGCCGTATACTTGAAATAGGAACCTTTACCGGCTACTCGGCGCTTTGTATGGCCGAAGGGTTGGGTGAAGATGGTGTGCTCCACACCTATGAGATTGACGATGAACTGGAGGATTTTACCCGTCCGTGGATTGAGGGGTCGCCCTATGGCCACAAGGTGCGTTTCCACATAGGTAACGCATTGGAGGAGGTGCCCCGACTGGGTGAGACATTTGATCTCGTGTTTATGGATGGTGACAAACGTCAGTATCGTGACTATTATGAGATGGTGCTGGCCCACACCTCTGCCAACGCCTTTATCCTGGCCGACAATACGCTCTGGGATGGGCACGTGGTGGACAAAGCCTATGCCACCGACCGACAGACGGCTGCCATCAATGAGTTTAACGCCTTCGTCGCTGCCGACAAGCGGGTGGAGAAGCTGATTCTTCCCCTACGCGATGGTCTGACGATGATGAGAAAAATATAATTGTAACCTGTAATATTGCTATATTTGAAATATGGAATCAACAAGACAAAGTAAGATTGCCCGTCTCATCCAGAAGGAGCTGAGCGAAATATTCCTGCTGCAAGCTAAGTCGATGTCTGGCGTGCTTGTATCAGTGACATCAGTGCGTGTGAGCCCCGACCTTAGCATAGCCCGCGCACACATCAGCGTGTTCCCCTCGGAACGTGGCGACGAAATTGTGAGTAACCTCAACGGCAACGTGCGCGCCATCCGCTATGAACTGGGAGTCCGCCTGCGCCATCAGTTGCGCATCATACCGGAACTGAAGTTCTTCATCGACGACTCGCTCGATTATCTGGAACGCATCGACGAACTGCTCAAGTAACGTCAACCAATTTAGAGCATCCAGTATTTAGGAAACTTGTCAACCATTGCCTATCAGTTGAATCTCTCGTTCTACATAGCTCGTCGGTACCTCTTTTCCAAGAAGTCTGTGGGTGCCATCAACATCATCTCTGGCATTTCCGTCTGCGGTGTGGCCCTGGCTACGCTGGCCTTGGTGTGTACGCTCTCTGTGTTCAATGGTTTCCACGACCTCATCGCCAGCTTCTTCACTCACTTTGACCCCGACCTCAAGGTGGAGGCCGCGAAGGGGAAGACCTTCGTGCCCGACTCGGCGTTGGTGACTTCCATACAGGCTACACCCGGTGTGCAAGTAGTGAGCCTCACGCTGGAGGACAACGCCATGGCCCGCTACAAGGAACAGCAGGCGATGGTCACCATCAAGGGAGTGGACGATAATTTTCAGGCGCTGACCGACATTGAGGAGATCCTCTACGGAAGTCCTCAATTCAAGCTATACGATGCCGTAGTCGACTATGGCGTGATGGGGCAGCAACTGATGTATATGCTCGGTACCGGCATACAACCTTACGACCCCATTGAGGTCTATGCCCCACGGATAGGCACGAAGGTCAGCATGTCGAACCCTTTGGCCAACTTTCGCCGCCAACCACTATACTCGCCTGGCAATGTCTTCAATATCAATGACAGTCGTTACGCTTCGTCATACATCATTACATCGATAGACTATGCCCGCCGCCTCTTCGGCTATACAGCCGAAGTCAGTGGCATTGAGCTGCGCCTACATCCCGAAGCTGACATCGCTACAGTGAAGCGCACTATAGCTACCTTTGTGGGCGACGGTTTTACCGTAAAGGACCGTTACGAACAGCAAGCCGACACCTTCAAGGTGGTGCAGATAGAAAAGTTTATCTCCTACCTCTTCCTGTGTTTCATCTTGATGGTAGCCTGCTTCAATATCATCAGCTCGGTGTCGATGCTCATACTTGACAAGCACGACAATGCCGATACTCTGCGTTGCTTGGGAGCTACCGACAGCCTCGTTGCCCGCATCTTTGTCTATGAGGGCAACCTCATTGCTCTGCTCGGTGCTATCACAGGCCTCGTGTTAGGCGTGGCGCTATGCCTGCTGCAACAGCACTTCGGTATCATCGGGTTGGGTGGCGATGGGCAGTTCGTAGTCGATGCCTATCCCGTGCGGGTCAAGCCGACAGACATCCTGCTTGTATTTGTCTCGGTGTTGGCCGTGAGCGCACTCTCCGTGTGGTTACCCATACGATTAGTTAACAAATATTTTATAAAAAAGTAGGGAATTCTTGTTGCTTCTTATAAAAATCTGTAATTTTGTGCACATTGAAACGCAACAACAGATATCATGGCACGCTCATTTTGGAATTCATCACACAAGTTTCGCTACACGCTTCTCGCTTTAAGATACTTTGTTACACCCTTTCACGTGCATCGTTTGGCGCATGCCAAGGTGCGCTGCAAGTCAAGGAAGGATAAGAAGATACTGCACCAGTTGCACAAGCTGGGGATAGTGCACCGCTCATCTTCATCTCATTCCAGAAAGTAAGGGGATAGAGAGACTGAGACTCCGTTGAAACCGTAGAAGAACTACTTCAGCGCAATACTCTGCACCTGTATCGAACTGTCAAAGAAAATGGAGGCATATTGCTTGAATATCTCGCCCGACTCCGTGGTGAGGAATCTGCAACTGCTCTGTTTTGTGCACAATGCATCCATCTCCGGGTGTCGCTCTAGATAATTGATAAGGCTCTTGCCTACATATTCTCCCTGTGTGATTACTTTGATGTGCTGCGGTGTGTATCGGCGTATCTTGTCGTACAGGATAGGGTAGTGCGTACAGCCGAGGATGATGGTGTCAATCTCCTCGTCTTTGGCCAGCAGATTGTCGATATGGCGGCGTACGAAGTAGTCGGCTCCCTCGCTATGTGCCTCATCATTTTCCACCAACGGCACCCATATCGGGCACGCCTCACCCGATACCACAATATCGGGGAACAATTTCTTGATTTCCAATGGATACGACTGCGACTTAATAGTTCCACTCGTGGCTAATATCCCCACGTGGCGGGTCTCGGTAATCTCGTCAAGGTACTCCACCGTAGGGCGTATGATGCCTAACACCCGCTTGCGGGGGTCAATCTTCGGTAGATCAATTTGCTGTATCGTGCGCAGTGCCTTGGCCGATGCAGTGTTGCAGGCCAGTATCACCAGTTGGCAGCCCATATCGAACAGTGTTCTTACTGCCTGCGACGTGAACTCATACACCACCTCGAACGACCGCGTGCCATAAGGCGTACGAGCATTGTCGCCCAAATACAGGAAATCATACTGAGGCATACGCTCACGTATCTGTGACAATATAGTGAGCCCGCCATAGCCTGAATCAAAGATACCTATAGGTCCTGGTGCTAACATATAGAACTGCGTTTTTTTACGATAAATACCAAAGCAATGTTGCAAATGTACGAATATTTGTTGAGAAACTACGGGCGGGAAACTACTTTTTCACCTTATTTAATGCTCAACCTTGTTAAGTAATCGTAATGCTCGCCTTCGCATACCAACTCGGCCTTGAAGCCATGCTGTTCGGCATAATAGGCAAGAGTGTCGAAATCGATGTATAGCCAATCGAAGGTGTCACCCTTCACCTGCTTGTATTGCATCTGGAAATCCACGAGGCCGTAGTAGTCGGCGGCGATGTCGATGAGGAATGAACCGTCCTCCTCCTCGAACAAGTATTTTAGGTCGCTTGAGTCCATGTAGATGCAGCCGCCTGGCTTGAGCAGGCACTTCATCCTGCGGAAGAAGGGCTCCATGCCGTCGATGTTGCCAATGATGCCTGAGCCGTTCATGAGCAGCAGGATGGTGTCGTACTGCTCGGCAAAGCGCTCGTCGTAGAGGTCTATGGCGCGGGCATCCCGCACACCGCGCTCCTGCATCACCTCCACGGAGAGCTCGGAGATGTCAATGGCTGTCACCTCCTTGCCCGTCTCCTGCAATGCCAATGCGTGGCATCCACTGCCTGCGCCCACATCGAGTATGCGCCCTGTGGCTAAGGTGAGGGCCTCCTGCTCTATGGCGGGCATTTGGGAAAAGGTGCGGAAAAGCTGCTTGACGGGAATCTCATCTTCGTCGAACTGCGAAGAGAATACTCTTAGCGTGCCTGCACGTCCTGTGCGGTGGTACTCGGCGATGGCTGCGCCCATGGGGTCTTTGTGGGAAGGGAGAAGCATGGCGTAATTTGAAGTTATACAAACTGAAACTGGGAATTTCCTGTAGTGCGTGGCGTCTCTGGGCAACGCAAAGCATCTTTCTTTTTGCAAAAGTAGTAAAAATCGTAGAATCTCCGTACCTTTGCAAAAACTTTTTAATTCAAGAGATGATAAAGACTTTTCGTTCTGCCATACTTTCGGGTATCGCCATCGGTATCGCTGGATGGGGCTACTTGGCTTGTACCGACATTATCGGTGCTGTGCTCTTTTCGTTTGGCTTGCTCACGGTGGTGGGCTACAAGTTGCCGCTCTATACGGGTACGGCAGGCTTTATCCCTTTGCGTGACGAGCAGGGACGTAGCTGCTGGATTGGTGCCATCGGTAAACTGTTATGGATTCTCTCGGGTAATATTACGGGTTGCTTGCTGGTGTCGTTGCTGTCGCGCCTCTCGCCTATGGAACTGGGTGCTTCGGCGCAGGCTATCCTTGAGAGCCGCCTTGCTATAGGCCCCTTGCGTGCGGGCTTGCTCGCTATCGGTTGTGGCTTCATCATGACTACTGTCGTGGCCTTTGCCCGCGAGGGCAAGCCGTTGGCCCTACTCTTTGGCGTACCCCTCTTCATCAACTGCGGTTTTCCCCATTGCCTGGCTGATGCCTTCTATTATCTCACGGTACCCGTAGCCTATACAGGTGCCCACCTAGCCGAACTAGTTCTATTGTATCCTTGCCTGGTAATAGGTAATTTTGTAGGGTGCAATCTCTATCGGTTCATTGCGCCTAAGGTCTGATGCGGATGAGGCTTCTATTCCTCGCGTAGTGCAATGCCGTCTTCGGTGCTGATGATGCGGAAGGTGCCGCGCTTGGCTGGCACGTCGGCAATCTGCATGAGGTCGGTGGTGAGGTCTACAAAGATGAGGGCATTGTCATCGGTGGTGCGGGTGGTGGTGAGCATGGTGTCAGTGGCGGGGATGCCGCTGTAGAGAAGACTGTCGTTTAGGTATATGGCGCAGCCTTGTGGAGCGAGGGTAGGGGTAAGGTGAAAATGGTAGGTGTCGGCGATGGCGGCTTGTAGACGCTGATCGGTGCTGAGGCGGTATGAAAGAGTGAAGAATAGGAATACGATACCGATGACCAGAAAACCCAGTACGAGAGTACCGAGCATGAATTTGCGATTTGATTGTTGGGCTTTGCTGCGCATAATTATGGGTGGATTGGTTGATTTTCATCGCAAAAATAGAAAATAATGTGCAAATATTTGGCAGGAATGAAAAAAAACAGTACTTTTGCAACGATTTAGATGATATGTGAGGGGCTCCTTCGGGGCTCTTTTTTATTTATAACGTATGATATCAAAAGAAAAAGTCAGAGAAATTGTAGAAGGATGGCTGGTCGATAAGGAGTATTTCTTGGTTGACGTAGCGGTGAGTGTAGATAACTGCGTGTCGGTAGAGATTGACCATGCCGATGGCGTGTGGATAGAGGACTGTGTGCAACTGAGCCGCCATATCGAAGCCAACCTCAATCGTGATGAGGAGGATTACGAGCTCGAGGTGGGCTCGGCTGGCATAGGGCAGCCCTTCAAGGTGTTGCAGCAATATATCAATCACATAGGCAAGGAGGTAGAGGTGCTGGCACGCGATGGAAAGAAGTACCGTGGTGTGCTTACTCGTGTCGAGGATACAGACTTTGCCGTTGTGGTGAAGGTGAAGGAGAAGCTTGAAGGGGCCAAACGCCCTGTGATGGTGGACAGGGAGTATGTCTGGAAATATGATGAAATTAAATATACGAAATACCTAATAAACTTTTAAGGACCTATGGCAAAGCAAAAAGAAAATGTAATCAATTTGGTTGATACATTCCAAGAGTTTAAGGAACTGAAGAATATTGATCGCACTACGATGATCAATGTATTGGAAGAGAGTTTCCGTAATGTGATAGCAAAGACGTTTGGCTCGGATGAAAACTATGACGTAATTGTGAACCCCGATAAAGGTGACTTTGAAATTCGTCGCAACCGTGTGGTAGTGGAGGATGATAAACTCACCAATCCTAATGCCGAGATTTCACTGAGCGAGGCATTGCAGATAGACGAGGACTACGAAGTGGGTGAGGAGGTGACCGATGAGGTTTCGTTCCTTTCATTTGGTCGTCGTGCTATTCTTACTTTGCGTCAAACTTTGGCATCTAAGGTCCTGGAACTGGAGAAGGATAGCCTGTACAATAAGTACAAAGATCTGGAGGGTACCATCATTGCAGCCGAGGTGTATCAGATATGGAAGAAGGAAATATTGCTCCTCGATGATGAGGGCAACGAGCTGTTGCTGCCGAAGAGTGAGCAGATACCCGGCGATTTTTACCGAAAGGGTGAGACTGTGCGTGCCGTAATACTGCGCGTGGATAATATGAACAACAATCCCAAGATTATTCTGAGTCGCACATCGCCCCTTTTCTTGCAGCGCCTGTTCGAGCAGGAGGTGCCTGAAATCAATGACGGACTTATCACGCTCAAGCGTATTGCCCGTATCCCTGGTGAGCGTGCCAAAATTGCAGTAGAGTCATATGATGACCGTATCGATCCCGTAGGCGCTTGTGTGGGTGTGAAGGGGTCGCGTATTCACGGCATTGTGCGTGAGTTGCGTAATGAGAATATCGACGTTATCAATTATACAGCCAATATAGAGCTCTTTATCAAGCGTGCACTGAGCCCTGCTACCGTGTCGTCGCTCATTCTCAACGAGGAGGAACGCAAGGTAGAGGTGTACCTCAAGCCCGACCAAGTGTCATTGGCTATCGGTAAGGGTGGTATGAATATCAAACTTGCCAGTATGCTCACCGAATATACTATCGATGTGTTCCGTGAACTTGACGATGAGAACGAGGAGGAAGACATCTATCTCGATGAATTTGCCGATGAGATTGACCAGTGGGTTATCGATGCCATACGCGCTATTGGTATTGATACTGCCAAGGGTGTCCTCAATGCTCCCCGTGAAATGCTCATTGAGAAGGCCGACCTGGAAGAGGATACCGTGGACGAGATACTCGCTATCCTCCGTGCCGAGTTTGAGAATGAAGACTAAAGAGTTAAAAGTGAAAAGTGAAGAAGGAAGAGTTTACATCCAGATGACATTGGCCCTGCTGATAACTCTTAACTTTTCACTCTTCACTCTTCACTAAAAAAATATTTGGAATGCCAAGATTAAGTAAAGTAACGAAAGAACTGAATGTGGGATTGCAGACGTGTGTCGATTTCCTGCAGAAAAAGGGGCATACGGTCGAGAACTCGCTGAATGCCAAGATTACTGATGAGCAGTACGAACTCCTCGTCATTCAATTCAGCTCAGACAAAGACCTGCGCCAGAAAGCCGAGAAGGCACAGCGCGAACGCTTAGATAGTAAGAAGGAGGCAAAGCTTGCCGCATCGGCAGAAGAAGCAAAGAAGGTCGCTCCTAAGAAAGAAGAACCCAAGAAAGAAGAACCCACCAAGCTTGCTTTCAAGGTCGTGGGTAAGATTGACCTCGACACACCAAAGAAGGAAATTCCTCAAGCGGAAGCGACTCCCAAGAAGGAAGAACCTAAGAAAGAGGAACCCGTGCAGCCTACTGAGCCTGTAGTGGAAGTGACTCCTGTTCCTGCAAAAGAGGAGGTGGCTGAGCCTGTGGCCCCTATAGCTGTTGTAGAGGAAACTCCCGAGGTGGTTGAGCCTGCTGAGCCCGTCAAGGATGAGGCACAGCCTGCCGCACCTGTAGAGGATGAGGTGTTCGCTGTGAAGCGCCCCGAATTCGTATCAAAGATAAACGTTGTGGGTAAGGTAGACCTATCGGCTATCAACCAATCGACTCGTCCTAAGAAGAAATCGAAGGAGGAGAAGCGCAAAGAACGTGAGGAGAAAGCGCAGCAGCGCAAGCAGCAGACGGCTTCGAAGCCTGCAGGCGCAGGTACAGCTGCAGGACAAGGCGATGGCAAGAAGAAGAAACGCAATCGTATACAGAACGAGCGTGTCGATATCAACAAGGCTGGTCAGGCCGTTGCCAACGATAATCGTAACAATAATCAGGGTGGTAAGAACAATGGTAAGGCCAATGACCCCCATCGCGCCAAGTTCGACCGCGACAAGGAGCGTGCAAAGCGTATCCTTGAGAAGAGCGAGATGAGCGAGGAGGAAATCCAGAAGCAAGTGAAGGACACGCTGGCTCGCCTCACCAACAAGCCCAAGTCTACTGGTGCTAAGTATCGTAAGGAGAAACGCAATCAGGCTGCCGATCGTCTGCAGCAGCAGATGGCTCAGGAGAGTGCAGAGAGCAAGGTTCTCAAGCTCACCGAGTTCGTTACCGCCAACGAGTTGGCCAACATGATGAATGTAGGTGTGGCTCAGGTTATCGGTACCTGTATGAGCATCGGTATGATGGTGTCTATCAACCAGCGCCTCGATGCTGAGACTATTAATATTGTAGCCGAGGAGTTCGGTTTCACCACCGAGTTTGTCAGTGCCGAAGTGGCTCAGGCCATCTCTGAAGAGGAGGACCGCGAGGAGGACCTCTTGCCTCGCGCACCCATCGTAACCGTGATGGGTCACGTTGACCACGGTAAGACCTCATTGCTCGACCATATCCGCAAGTCGAACGTTATTGCCGGTGAGGCGGGTGGCATCACCCAGCACATCGGTGCCTATAATGTGAAGCTCGAGGATGGCCGTCGCATCACCTTCCTTGACACTCCTGGTCACGAGGCCTTTACTGCCATGCGTGCCCGTGGTGCCCAGGTGACCGACATCGCCATCATCATCGTGGCTGCCGACGACGACGTGATGCCCCAGACCAAGGAGGCTATCCATCATGCTCAGGCTGCTGGCGTACCTATGGTGTTTGCCATCAACAAGATTGATAAGCCCCATGCCGACCCCGAGAAGATCAAGGGCCAGCTGGCCAACATGAACCTCCTCGTAGAGGATTGGGGTGGTAAGTATCAGTCACAGGATATCTCAGCCAAGGCTGGTATCGGTGTAGAGGACCTTTTGGAGAAGGTGCTGCTCGAAGCCGAGATGCTCGACCTCAAGGCCAACCCCAACAAGCGTGCTACAGGCTCCATCATCGAGTCTACCCTCGACAAGGGCCGTGGCTACGTGGCTACCGTGCTCGTGCAGAACGGTACGCTCAAGATGGGCGACATCGTATTGGCCGGTACACACTTCGGTCGTGTGAAGGCTATGTTCAATGAGCGTAACCAGCGCATCAAGCAGGTTGGTCCTGCCGAGCCCGTGCTCATCCTCGGACTCAATGGCGCACCGCAGGCCGGTGATGCCTTCCACGTAATTGAGACCGAGCAGGAGGCCCGCGAGATTGCCAACAAGCGCGAGCAGCTGCAGCGCGAGCAGGGTCTGCGCACCCAGAAGATGCTTACCCTCGACGAGGTGGGCCGCCGTATTGCACTGGGCAGCTTCCAGGAACTCAACATCATCGTCAAGGGCGACGTGGACGGCTCTATCGAGGCTCTCAGCGACTCGCTCATCAAGCTCTCTACCGAGCAGATTCAGGTCAACGTCATCCACAAGGCTGTGGGTCAGATTTCCGAGTCCGACGTTACCCTCGCCTCGGCATCACAGGCCATCATCATCGGTTTTCAGGTGCGTCCCTCACAGGCTGCCCGCAAGTATGCCGAGACGGCTGGTGTCGACATCCGCCTCTACAGCATCATCTACGATGCTCTCGAGGAGGTGAAGGCCGCTATGGAGGGTATGCTTGCGCCTACCATCAAGGAGGAGGTTACCTCTACCATCGAGGTGCGCGAGGTATTCCACATCTCCAAGGTGGGCTATGTGGCTGGTGCTATGGTGCGTGAGGGTAAGGTTACCCGCAGCGACCGTGCACGCCTCATTCGCGACGGTATCGTTATCTTCACGGGCGACATCAATGCCCTGAAGCGCTTCAAGGACGATGTGAAGGAGGTAGGTACCAACTTCGAGTGCGGTATCTCGCTCGTAGCCTGCAACGACATCAAGGTAGGCGACATCATCGAAACTTTCAAGGAAATTGAGGTGAAGCAAACCTTGTAATGAGTTAAGAGTTAAGAGGGAAGAGTTAAGAGTGCGCATATCGCGGCGCTCAACTCTTCCCTTTTCATTCTTCCCTTTTCCCTATTTTTATTATGCAAACAATTGACATCATCATCGCCGTGCTGCTCGCCATCGGGCTCATCGGCGGATTGCGCGACGGAGCAGTGAAGCAGGTGGCAGGCCTTGCTGGGCTCATCGGTGGTCTGCTTATAGGACGTGCATTCTATATGCCGGTAGGGGAGTGGCTGATTGCTGCTTTCGGCATGTCGGCCGAGGTAGCCCATATTACGGCATTCATCCTGATACTGATTGTTGTGCCTCTGCTCTTCAGCATGGCAGGTTGGCTCGTGTCGAAGATACTCCATGTCATCTGCCTCGGTTGGGTCAACCGCCTCCTTGGTGGTGCAGTGGGCGTGCTCAAATATGCCTTGTTCGTGGGTGTTATCATCACGGGCATTGAGTTCTTCGATAGGGACGATGCGCTAATCTCTGAATCCAATAAGGAGGCCTCCGTACTCTATTACCCTATCCATCAAGTCACCGGTATCTTCTTTGATGGAATCAAGCAGGAGTTTCAAGCGTCTCAGGCGCAGCCTGTGTGAGTCTTTACCTTGCTCTTATCGCTTCTTCGGCATCACGTTCAGCTTGTAGGTGAGGTGTAGCATCACGTAGCTGGGGACGGTGTTGTACCAGGTCTCTGTGCGGCCTTGGGCGTTGTAGCTGCTGTACACGTTGGAGAGTTGGTGCAGCAGGTCGTAGCCTTCGAGCTGGAGCAGCACACGGCTTTTGAATAGGGGTTGGGTGAGCGAGGCGTTCCATACGAGGTCATCGGTGTTCATTGAACTGTCGCCGTAGCCGCGGCGCGAGAACATCTTCAGGTCGGTGGCAAACTGCAATCCGAAGGGTAGGCGGTATTCACACGTGAGTCCGTAGTTGAAGTCCCAGGTATGGATAGTCGCGAAGTTATGGCGGCGGCTGTCGACGATGCGGTACTGTACGGTACCGTTGGCACCGAGCTTGAGGCTCTCCCATTGGTAGCTGAGTCGGGTGTACTCCTTCATCCACCAGTTGTTTACCTTGCTCAGGCGTTCGTCGCCTATGGTGCCTTCGGTGGATGCGATGTCCACGTTGCGGTGGTAGCTGAAGTTGGTGCGTGTCTGCCAGTTCCAGTGGCGCTGTTCGTCGAGGTCACGGCTGAAGTTGAAGTATCCGCTTGTGCTCCAGTTGCCGTTGACATTCTCCGGGCGGTAGGTGCGCACGCCCGTCTCCTTATTATAGGTGTAGCCGTTGGCGATGCTGTTTTGACGTATCCAGCTGGTGGTACCCACGGCAATGTTCTGGTTGTGGTCGCGGTTGCGTATGCTGTAGTCGAGCACAAACTCGTGGGAGATGGCGGGCTTGAGTCCGTTGTTTCCTATATAAATGTTCAGCGGGTCGAGGTCGTTGCGCACATCTACGAAGTGCCCCATCCCTGGCAGGTTGTAGCTCATGCCGTACTTGGCGTAGTAGCGTCGGTCAAAGTTGTGGCTGCGGCGGGTAAACTCCACGAAGGGGGTGGGGATGATGTTGTGGCGACGTACGAGGGTATCGGTCAAGGGGCTTTTATGGCGGTAGCTTCGGTTCTCGATGTGCAGGGGCAGGTCTACACAGAACCATGTGGACTCGCCGTCGCCCTCCTTATTATAGAAGATGCGTGTGCCGGGCACGTACTTGGTGCGGTTGGAGGTGGTCTCCCGGGTGTTGTTCATATCCATCGTGAGCAGTATGGAGTCGCGTGTGGAGGGCAGGTCGTAGATGCTGCGGCCCGACTCGGCTCCCCATCCGTCGAGGCGGTCGAGGCGGAAGATGCCGGTGTTGTCATAGTTGTATGCACGGTGCAGCTTCACGTAGCCCTGATAGTTCCAGCGGTTGAGGGCATGGATGCTGTATTTGGCCTCTGCGTCAAAGACGAGGTTACGCTTCCCGCCGTCGGAGTACTCGTTGCGGAAGTCGCGGCTCGTAGCCATCGTCTCATTGTCGCGGATGTTGCGAGACTTGTAGTTGTTCCAGTCGTATCGGGTATTGGCATAGAGGTCTATGTCATCGCCCCACGGCAGCTTCTTGCCGAAGTTGACATCAAAGCCAGTCTGATAATACTCTCCTCCTTCCCAGAGATCTCTCCTTGAATGGGTGATGAGCATATCGGTCAGCGAGGCCGATCGTATGGAAGAGTACACCGAGTCGAGTACCTGCGGTGTAGAGCCGTAGCTGCTGGGATTGGTTGAGAATTGTGCGTGGCGTTGCTCTATCCATCCATCGGAATTGGTGTAATGGAATGTCGTTGTAGCCCGTAGCCAGAAGGGTTTCTTCCAAGTGAATGTGTTGCCTGCTCCTATTTGGAACGACTGCCGATGGTCTAACTTGTCGGTGCGGCTAAAGATGTTGCCCGTGCTCAAGAAACTCTCCTGTGCACTGTGCGATTGCATAGTCAGGTCAACCAATCCGACCTCTATCTTTGCCTGCTCCTGCCACACCTTGTCGGGGTGCTCGGCGTGCAGACTCATACCAATCACTTTCAGGTCAATTCCTCCATCGTTGAGCTTCGTGGGGTCCCACTCCCCTTCGTTTCCCGGCGAGCGGGCCTCGTTCACGTTGTTCAATTTTGCATATAGGGCGAGGCGAGTGTTGGTGGTGAAGCGCAGCCCGAATAGGCGTCCCTTGTAGCGCTCCTCCGTGCCGCCTCCGAGCGAGGCGTTGGCCATATAGCCGGTAGAGTACTCGCGCTTGAGCTTCACGTCCATCACAAACTCCTTCTGCTCTACATCTATGCCCAGCCACTCGCTCTTCTCGGTCGACTTCTCATACACCTCCACGTTCTGCACCATATAGTTGGGCAGGTTGTCGAGCATCACCCGATTGTCGCCCTTGAAGAAGTCCTTGCCATTGAGCG
>CAZMZC010000053.1:0-18394 GCA_964570685.1 uncultured Bacteroidaceae bacterium
TTTCAGATTAACCAACATATACGCATAAACACAGGGTTTTACTGGTGACCCCTAATATCGAAGTTTATAGAGGTAGAGGATGGGATAATGTTCCTAAAGGAGAAACAAGACGTATGGTATTATGTTTTGAACCCATACCTGAATCTTTAGAAAATATTACACTTGTAAATTTTACGTTACAATATAATAAAACATGTAGGTATTGGGAAATTCCCTTAACAGGACTTAAAAATCCTCGAAGGAATTATGTTCCTCTTTGGACAGAGTCGGCAATCAAAGAACATCTTGATGTAAACAATGATGGGATTTGTGGTATTTATGAAGAAGTCGGTAGTAAAACTAGAACCAAGTATGCTTGTGTGAAGCATAACGGAAAGCATTCTTTGATATTTCTTTCTGATAATTTAGGAAGAAATTGGTGGAGAACGGGAGATATAAAAGCAGACTTGCAGGAAACTGCAACCAAGGGATTCTTTCAAGCAACTTGGTTTATGAGCGATAAATCAAAGAATGAGAATGTCTACGTTGCTTTTGATGGCACGTCTATGACAGCTTCTTTCAATGCTGGTACTTCTAATGTTTCTGAAAGTAAACATATCAAAATGTATCCAACAGAGGCACCTGCATATGAAAAGATAAATGAAGCCGTAGAGGAATTAAAGAACGAGAATTATCAGTCTGCAATAAAGATGTTGTCTAATATAATTAGTTCAGAAGCGACTGACAACGAACATCGTTACTATGCTTATATGCTCCGTGCGTATGCATACAGGGCTATGGAATTGTATAAATCAGCAATTGAGGACTACACTAATGCTTTGAAACACAGGCCTGGAGATGAGGATGCCTATTATGAAAGAGGGCAGCTAAAACTATACTTGGGGGATGTGACAGGTATTGATGATTTGAAGAGGAGTGGAGAATTCGGTCGTGCATTGTTGCTCGAATATGATTTACTTGACTATGATACCAGTAAGCCTATCCAAAAAGAGCAAGCACCTCCTTTGAAAAAGCAATCGATTCCTCAACTTAAAAAGCAGAACAGATAATGAAGTACAGTAAGATTCTATTAGTGGCATTGGCGACCCTCTCCTTTGTATCGTGTAAGCAAGAGAAGACCATCAAGGATATTATTGCTGACACTAAGCAGGCTACATTTACGATATACACCTACGATGAGTATGGTTCGCCGTCTGGCTCGGGCTCGGGATTCTTTATCGATGAAAACGGAACGGGTATCACCAATTATCATGTATTGGATGGTGCGACTAAAGCGATAATTAAAACAGCCGATAGCTTGGAATATGAGATAAAAGAAATCTTAGCTTCGGACAGGAAATGGGACGTAGCCAAATTTATAGTAGAAAAGTCATCGGACAAAATATTCTCATATTTAACCTTCGCAAACACTACGGTTGAACAGGGCGATAAGGTTTATAACATCAGTGCGCCACTAGGGTTGGAACATACAGTATCAGAAGGAATTGTTTCATCAATCCGTGAGGATTCGCACGGGCGAGTAGTACAAATAACAGCACCTATATCACCGGGAAGTAGTGGTAGTGCCATATTGAATGAGATGGGTGATGTCATTGCTGTTGCTACTTATTATAAGCAGGGTGGACAGAACTTGAACTTCGGTGTAGCCATTGATGATAATAAACTTGCTACATTAACGAAGAATGACCTGATGAAGAAGAATGCTCACTTGAAGAAAAGTGATGAATTTGTTATCTTGAATATACCTTGTGAACGCGATGGTGATGTAACGCTTCATGCTTTGGAATTCAAGGAAGATGCAACAATAGCCTACCTTTCATTTACCAATCTCAATATGGCTTATGATGAGATGGTGGTATGGTGTGAACTGGGCAAAGGAGATGAAGGATTCACGATTGCAGATTTGGAACGTAATATGAAATACCATGTGGTTTCATCCACTTTGGGGGTTGACAAGACAAAGGGTAGTAGTGTCCCATTAGCATCTAACTATAGGTTTAAAGTGTATTTCCCTGCAATAAAAGATGAATTAAATCACATAGATGTTACCAATGGAACTACCTCACGTGCATGGAGGTTCACCAATATTCATTTGGATGAATATAGAGACCATATAGAATATGATACGGATAAATATATAAAGGAATATGCTTACTCTACCATGCATAGTGGAGACTTAGCAGAAGCATCGTCTATATTTTCAAGAATATTGGAGAATGACCCAGAGGATGTGCAGGCACTGAATGCGATGGGTATCATATCGTATGTGATTGACAATAATATGGATGCCAATTACTATTTCACACAGGCTATAGAGACCCACCCGAACAATACGTTGGCCTACCACAATCGTGCTTATTTGTACAAATACCAGAAGGACTACAACAAAGCTGTGGATGATATCACTAAGGCTATAAACATTGATTCAGCACAGCCTGATAATTATATGCTCCGAGGGCTGTTGTATGTGGAAATGGAGAAATTCAATGAAGCAATTGATGACCTTAGCAAAGCTTTGGAGTCAAAGGATTTTGCAGAGGAGGCTCAGTTGTACTTCTATAGAGCATTGTGTTATGTTGCTATAGAGAATGTCGAAAAGGCAAAACAAGATGTGCAGTCAGCGTATAATTATACGAGTGATCCTGAGTTGGAAGAAATGTTGCAAGACTTGTGGAAGGAATTGCATTAACAATAGAATTGACGTATCTATGGAATGGGCTATAACAGAGAACGAATTAGGATTCTATCTCAAAGAAATAAGAATTCCTAGCGATGTTGGCGATTCAAAGTTTATGATATATAACGAACTTAGTAGGGATTATAATGCGAATGTGAGTTATTCAATGGATATTAGACCATTGACAGGCCAACAATATTTGGAGTTTTATGGATGGAAACTTATTGAGATGAAGTTTCCTGGTGATTGGTTTGGACAGACTGGAGTTGTCACTTTGGAGGACACATTTGGAGAACGTCAAGATTTTCCAGTAACTCGTCATGCAAGGTATAAGGACAACAGAGCCAATATGCTTAAAATGGCGCTTGACGGAGCCAAGAGAACTGCTGAAGAAAACTTTTCTGTTGAATATTGGAAGTTCTTAAACAAAAACAGTAGGGCTTGGTCTTCTTCTTATCATTATCAATATGGAAAATGTGATATTGATAAGTTGAAACAACTGACTTTATGTACTCAAGAATATATTGAAGAGTATATGAGTTTGAAATCTAAGATTGTTGGTTCTGAAGATAAGCGTATACCATACTTCTTGAATAAAGCGGAAGAAGTGTTTGTGGATACTTTAAAGGAATACTATTCTTTTGATATCGATGGAGAAGAATAAGGTTAGTTAAACGAAAGTTGGATGTTAGATTTATGTTAATTGGGTTAACTGTGTTTTCGCCACTCATTGCAGCTAGTATCTATATCCAGTTGAAAGAAACGAACTGGTTCGGTACATACAAGGATATGGAAAACCTCGCCTATAGAGTGTGGTCATTTATGTGGTGGGGATGTTGTGGCATTGCTATACTATTTTGTTTTATAATTGACAATTGGACTACATGGGCCACGATATTCCTTTGTGTAGGATCAACAGTTTTGTATGTGACCATATTATTTATCTATTGGTTAATAAGGAAGTATTTAATTAAAACATTCCCGTATAAAGAAATGAGAGATTTTATAGTAAGAACATTGAAGGAAGTTGGTTGTACCCCCGAGATTGATAAGAAACTTGAGAGCGATGTCGAATTCATGTATCAAGGTGAACATATGACTATAAGAGTTGAAAACGACACTTTAGTCACAATATATGACACCTGGTGGGCTACGTTCTCTATAGATAATCCACAAATAGAAGTTCTGAAAGAGGCCATCAATGCAACGAATACAGGGAATATGGTCACGATAGTACATACTGAGGATAAAGAGAATAAACAATTGGTACTGCATACGAGATATAGAATGTTCCTTCGCAAAGACTTCCCTGCTGTCTCTGGATTATTGGTAGCTGTTTTGCAAAACTTCTTTGCTGTGAAAGATGAACTGAAGGGACGCTTTGCCGCATTGAATGATGAAAAAGAAGAGGCCGCACAAAAGAAAGAACGCATTAAGATAAAAGGATTTAGTTCGGAAAATGAATAATATATAAAAAAGAATACTACATATGAAAAAAGTATTATTGACAATGGTAGTGGCACTGATGGGCACAATGAGTATGAATGCACAATTGAAAAGCCGCTTCGACACGGCTAACCTCAATCGAGGAATAGAACTAGTAGACGAGGATAAGCTTGATGAGGGATTGAAGTGCTTCGAGGCAAAACTGAAGGAGCATCCGAAGAACCCTTATGCGCACTTCCATATGGCAATGGCATATATGGATAAGAAGCAGTATGACTATGCGATGACTGCTATTGATAACGCATTGAAGTATATGCCCAAGAGACACAAGGAACTTAGGGGAATAGCACATGCTCTGAAAGCATGCATACACGAGTCTTTCAAAGAGTGGGAAGAGGCTGTTGAACAACTGACATTATGCTTGAAAGTATTACCCAATGATGAAGTTTCACTCCAAGATCGAGTTGTTGCCTACAAACAACGAGCGCATATGTACTATAAGATGGGAAGGTATGATCTCGGAGATAAGGATTACGAGAAGCATAAAGAGTTAAAGACGTTGATGAGAACGGAATAAAAGAGTTGTAAAGGCAAATCTTTACCTCCTTTCCGCCCAATCTCCAAGCCAATCAAAGAGAACGCAGCCACGGGGCGATTAGGAAAAAACAAAAAGTAAATGAAAACGTATGAGAAATTATAGCAAAGAGCCTACTTTGCCACCTCCATCTTGGTCTTCAGACCCTTTATCTTCTCACCTGACACCATAGCAAGCAGCTGCTTCACCTTGGTGCGGCGAATGGCCACATAAGCATAGTAGTCGTGCACGTCGATAGTGCCCACATCGTCACGAGTGAGTCCACCCTTCTTATAGAGGAAACCGGCAATATCGACCTTGTTGATTTTGTCTTTCTTGCCACGACCTATATACAAGGTACTCCACTGAGGAGGTTCGGGACGTGGAGCACGTTCGGGAAGCACATAGTCCTCTACAGCAGATGTAAGGTACTCGGGCACATGCTCTTCGCCGTGCAAAATGAGGTATGAACTACCCTCGGCGTTCCATCGGGCAGTGCGACCAGTGCGGTGTATATAGGCATCTTCGCTACCAGGCAGGTGATAGTGGATGATATGCTGTACCTCGGGAATGTCGAGACCACGGGCGGCCAAATCAGTACTGATGAGCACATTGCTGCTACCATTGCGGAACTTATACAAAGCACGCTCACGTATTTCCTGTTCCATACCTCCGTGATAGGCCTCGTGAGCTAATCTTTGTTCACGGAGATACCCTCCTACCCGCTCTACCGACTCGCGATGATTGCAGAAGACGATGGCTTGGCCACCGCCAAGGGCACACAGCAGTTTGTAGAGGGTATGTAGCTTGTCCTTGCTCTCAGAGTGTACGATGAAAGTCTGCACACGACTGCCAGTCTCTGTATCAGCCAGGTAGTTCAAATGAACAGGATGGCGCACTCCCGTAAAGGGCGGAATCTCTTCCATATCAGTAGCCGATGTGAGGTAGCGGCGACGCACGGCAGGCAGTTTCTCTATCACCTCCTGCATCTCGTTCTGAAAGCCCAGTTCAAGACACTTGTCAAACTCGTCGATAACGAGGGTCTGAATGCTACGGGCATCGATATTGCCTTTGGTGAGATGGTCGTTGAGACGGCCGGGCGTACCTATTATAATAGAGGGGGCAATACCTTTCATGGAGCGATGCTCGTCCATCGCAGCACGTCCTCCATACACACTCATCGCCTTCCACGGCAATACCATCGACTTCACTACCGAATCAATTTGCAGGGCCAGCTCACGCGAAGGCACTATCACCATCGCTTGCACACCCTCGACACCCAATCGCAGGTGCTCAATCAAAGGCAACAGGTAGGCAAGGGTCTTACCTGTTCCTGTGGGTGAGAGCAGTATCATGTCGCTGTGGCTGCGGCAAGCTGTGAGCGCAGCCTCTTGCATGGGAGTGAGAGCCTCTACAGCCAGTCGGTTCAAGGCACCTTGCTGGTATTCGTTGAGTTGCAGGTCGTTCATCGTACAAATAGAATTGCTTTGGGTATTGTCTGTAAATATATGTGCGTACAAAATTACAAATAATTCCCCAAAAACGGAATTTATACAAAAAATAGTTGTACCTTTGACTTGATTATATCGCTATCACAAATTTAACATACTATTATGAAAAGAAACACGCTCAAAAGTACCCTCACCGCACTGCTGCTCTTACCAGCCCTGTCAGTGATGGCTCAAGTGGCTACGCCCACACACCGTATCGAACAAACTTTCACCATCCCAACTCCCAATTATAAGGTAAGCCCATACACGGGACTTGACCGTCAGGGATGGATTGACGCAGCCGAGTACCTGCTCGACGGTGCATTCACCTATATTCGCGACATCGATGACCCGATGTACTTCCCCAAACAGTTCGACAAGACCTACCCCAACAATCCTGGGCAAGTACCCACTGCCAAGCTTGAAGGTTTCTGCCGCACGCTCTTCTTGGCTGCACCGCTACTGAGAGAGAACCCCGACCTCACCCTCAATGGCATCAAGGTGGCCGACTATTATCGTCACCAGCTGCTCAACCTCATCAACCCCGAGAGTCCCAGCTACATCAAGCATCGTGCCCCCAACGGTGGCCCCAGCCAGATATTGGTAGAGTTCGGCGCATTGGCCATCTCGCTCTCTACAGCCAAGAATGTATTGTGGGATCCACTCACACAAGCACAGAAAGATGAGCTTGCGGCCACCATGCTGAGCTATGGCAATGGTCCTACCATCGGTAGCAACTGGATGTTCTTCAACGTATTTGTCATCAGTTTCTTCAAGGAACAAGGCTATGAGGTCAACGACTGGCGCATGGAAGACTGCCTGAAAAAGCTCCTCGCCCTCTACCGTGGCGAAGGTTGGTACAATGATGCTCCAGCCTACGACTACTACAGCATGTGGGCCTTCCAGATGTATGGACCCATCTGGGCACAGATGTACGGGCACTTCTATCCCGAATATGCCGCTCAGTTCATGAAAAACCAAGCCGACCTCATCGACAACTACCCCTATATGTTCAACGCCGAAGGCCGCATGAATATGTGGGGACGCAGCATCCCTTATCGTTTTGGTGCTGTAGTACCTCTTGCATTGCTTGGCTACCAAGAGGATGCCAACATCAACTACGGTTGGATGCGCCGTATAGCTTCGTCTACCCTGCTGCAATTCCTCCAGCACCCTGCCCTGCTCGAAGACAATGTGCCTACTCTCGGATTCTATGGCCCGTTCGAGCCTGCCGTACAGATTTACAGTTGCCGTGGTAGTGTATATTGGTGTGGCAAAGCATTCCTTGCTCTGTTATTGCCAGCCGACAATCCATTTTGGACGGCCAAGGAGAACAATGGCCCGTGGGACAAAGAATTCAAGAAGAACAACGTATATAACAAGTTCCAGCCTGCCACCAATCTGATGATTACCGACTATCCTAATGTAGGTGGCTCGGAGATGCGCTCTTGGTGCCACGAGACGGTAGCCAACGACTGGCAGAAGTTCCGCAGTTCAGAGAACTACAACAAGCTGGCCTACCACACCGAGTTCCCCTGGATGGCCGACGGCAAGTACGGTGAGGTCTCAATGAACTATGCCACCAAGAATGGAAAGGGTCAATGGGAGGTACTCCGACTCTATACCTTCAAGAGTTTCGAGGAAGGCATATATCGTCGCGATGCTGTATTGGAGACCAACAAAGAGGTGCAGTATAAACTCGCCGACATTCCCCTGCCGAATGGCGTATTGCGCATCGACAAGGTATCTGTACCCAATCCTACGACCATCCGCCTCGGACACTACACCCTGCCCAAAGTCCATGGCAAGGCATTCAGCATAGAAAAATCAAAGAAGGTACCCGAGGCCACTATCATAGGCAACGGTGAGTACAAGTTGGCCACAGTGCCTCTCTACGGATGGGACACCACCACCATTCATTATCCCATGGGCTTGCATCCTGTAAGTGCCCAGTGCAACCTTATCATGAACGAAAAGGCTGTCAACGGCGAGCACATCATGGTAACCCTGCACTTGTGGAAGAAGGGCAACAAGCCGTTTACTGGCAAGGAACTCAATCCCGTCAAAGAGGTTAAGGTAGCTGACGACCTCAGCAGCGTAGAAGTTATAATGGCCGACAAAAGCGTGAAGAAAGTAGAGTTTTGATATATTGTCTTCGCATAACCATTTTTTTGCACTATCTTTGCACTATATTTATAAATAAGGTATAATAAAGGTATAGACATCGAAAATTAAATATAATTCATACACAAGATGATTCTTTTCTTCAAATCACAGGCTGGCAATATCATCGCTGCGGAGACCGTGCAGCAGGCCAGCGAGGAAACTATCAAGAAACTGAGTTGGCTGTTTGGCAATGCCGAACTTGTAGAGGGCGACACCATGGAGGGTTACTTCATCGGTCCGCGCCGCGAGATGATTACCCCGTGGAGTACCAATGCCGTGGAGATTACCCAGAACATGGGTATCGAGGGCATCGCACGTATCGAGGAGTACTACCCCGTGGCAAGCGAGGAGGCTGAGTACGACCCCATGCTGCAGCGCATGTACAAGGGACTCGACCAGAAACTGTTCTTCGTGAACATCGAGCCGCAGCCCATCGTATACATCGACAATCTTGCCGAGTACAACGAGAAGGAGGGTCTTGCCCTCTCAGCCGAGGAGATGGCTTATCTCGAAAAGGTGGAGAAGGACCTGGGCCGTCGCCTGACCGACTCGGAGGTGTTTGGCTTCGCACAGATCAACTCTGAGCACTGCCGTCACAAGATTTTCGGCGGCACCTTCATCATCGACGGCGAGGAGCGCCCCTCATCGCTGTTCCAGATGATCAAGAAGACCACCAAAGAGAACCCCAACAAGATACTCTCGGCCTATAAGGACAACGTAGCCTTCTCTGAGGGCCCCGTGGCCGAGCAGTTCGCTCCCGAGAACCACGCCACATCAGACTACTTTATTATAAAGGATATCAAGACCGTGCTCTCGCTCAAGGCCGAGACACACAACTTCCCCACCACCGTGGAGCCCTTCAACGGCGCTTCAACCGGTACCGGTGGTGAGATTCGCGACCGTATGGGCGGTGGTAAGGGTTCATGGCCCATTGCCGGTACTGCCGTATACATCACCTCATACCCCCGCACCGACGAGGGTCACGACTGGGAGAAGAAGTATGCCGAGCGTCCTTGGCTGTATCAGACTCCCGAGCAGATTCTCATCAAGGCATCGAATGGTGCTTCGGACTTCGGTAACAAGTTTGGCCAGCCGCTCATCTGCGGTTCTGTGCTCACTTTCGAGCATCAGGAGAATGCCGACGACACCATGTATGGCTACGACAAGGTAATCATGTTGGCCGGTGGCGTAGGCTACGGTACACAGCGCGACTGCCTCAAGGGTGCTCCCGAGGCAGGCAACAAGATTGTAGTGCTCGGTGGCGATAACTACCGCATCGGTCTCGGTGGCGGCTCGGTATCGTCAGTAGATACTGGACGTTACTCATCAGGCATTGAGCTCAACGCCGTGCAGCGTGCCAATGCCGAGATGCAGAAGCGTGCCTACAACGTCATCCGCGCTCTCTGCGAGGAAGACACCAACCCCATCGTATCTATTCACGACCACGGTTCGGCAGGTCACGTCAACTGCTTGTCAGAACTCGTAGAGGAGTGTGGCGGTCTCATCAACATGGACAAACTGCCTATCGGTGACACCACCCTCTCGGCCAAGGAGATTATTGCCAACGAATCACAGGAGCGTATGGGCTTGCTCATCCGCGAGGAGGCTCTCGAGCACGTGCAGCAGATTGCCGAGCGTGAGCGTGCCCCGATGTATGTGGTGGGCGAGACTACAGGCGATGCCCGCTTTGCCTTCGAGCAGAAGGATGGCGTACGCCCCTTCGACCTTGCCGTTGACCAGATGTTCGGTTCATCGCCCAAGACCATCATGGTAGACAAGACCGTAGAGCGCAACTATAGCGATGCCGAATATACAGAGAAGAACCTGCAACAGTATGTAGAGAAGGTGCTCCAGCTCGAGTCTGTGGCTTGTAAGGACTGGCTCACCAACAAGGTGGACCGCTCGGTAACAGGTAAGATTGCCCGCCAGCAGTGTCAGGGCGAGCTGCAGTTGCCCTTGAGCGACTGCGGTGTGGTAGCTCTCGACTATCGTGGCACCAAGGGTATGGCCACCGCTATCGGTCACGCTCCCCAGGCTGCCTTGGCCGCTCCCGACAGAGGCTCCGTGCTTGCCGTATCGGAGGCATTGACCAACATTGTGTGGGCTCCGCTCGCCGATGGTATGGACTCGCTCTCACTCAGCGCCAACTGGATGTGGCCCTGCCGCTCACAGGAGGGTGAGGATGCCCGTCTGTACAAGGCTGTAGAGGCACTCTCGGACTTCTGCTGCGACCTCCACATCAACGTACCTACCGGTAAGGACTCGCTCTCGATGACCCAGAAGTACCCCGACGGCAGCAAGGTGATAAGCCCGGGTACGGTAATCGTATCGGCCGGTGGCGAGGTATCAGACGTCAAGAAGGTAGTATCGCCCGTAGTTGTAAACGACGAGAACACCCTACTCTACCATATCGACTTCAGCGACAACGCACTTGCCCTCGGCGGCTCGGCCTTCTTCCAGTCGCTCGACAAGGTAGGTAGCGAAGTTCCTGCTGTAGATGCTGAGTACTTCCGCGACACCTTCATCGCTGTGCAGCAACTCGTGGGCGAGGGATTGCTCATGGCCGGTCACGACATCTCTGCCGGTGGTCTCGTCACCACATTGCTCGAGATGTGCTTCGCCAATACCAAGGGCGGTATGCAGATTGACCTCGGTGCCTTCGAGGAGAAGGACATCGTGAAGCTGCTCTTCGCCGAGAACCCCGGTGTTGTGGTGCAGGTGGCTAAGGAGAACGCTGCTCGCGTAGAGGCTATCCTCGAGGAGGCAGGCGTAGGCTTTGCCGTAATCGGTCAACCCACTGCCGAGCGCAAGCTATATATTAATAAGGAGTACACCCTCGACATCGACGCTATGCGCGATGCCTGGTATCGCACATCCTACCTACTCGACCGCAAGCAGAGCTTCCACGGCTGTGCCGACGAGCGTTACAAGAACTACAAGAACCAGCCGCTCGAGTTCGACTTCAAGGAGTCGTTCACCGGTAAGCTGGCGCAGTATGCCCTCAACCCCGACCGCCGCAAGGCTACGGGAGTGCGTGCCGCCATCATCCGTGAGAAGGGAACCAACGGTGAGCGCGAGATGGCCTACTCATTGTGGCTTGCCGGCTTCGACGTGAAGGACGTTACCATGACCGACCTCGTGACAGGCCGCGAGACCTTGGACGACATCAACTTCATCGTCTTCTGCGGTGGCTTCTCCAACTCCGACGTACTCGGCTCAGCCAAGGGATGGGCAGGTGCTATCCTCTTCAGCCCAAAAGCCAAGGAGACCATCGACCGCTTCTATGCCCGCAAGGACACCCTCTCACTGGGTATCTGCAACGGTTGTCAGCTGATGATGGAGCTGGGTCTCATCACTCCCGAGCACGAGCAGAAGGGTGCTATGCTGCACAATGACTCGCACAAGTTCGAGTCCAACTTCGTAGGTCTCCACGTGCCCGAGAACAACAGCGTACTGTTCGGCTCGCTCAGCGGCACCAAGCACGGCATCTGGGTAGCTCACGGTGAGGGTAAGTTCTCACTCCCCTACGAGGAGAGCCGCTACCATGTAGTAGCCAAGTACAACTATGCCGGCTATCCCGCCAACCCCAACGGTTCGGACTACAACATCGCTGGTATCGCCAGTGCAGATGGCCGCCACGTAGCCATGATGCCCCACTTGGAGCGTTGTATCTTCCCCTGGCAGTGCGGTACCTACCCGACAGACCGCCGTGCCGACGAGGTGACACCTTGGATCGAGGCCTTCGCCAACGCACGCCTCTGGGTAGAGAACCAGCGCTAAGCGATTGATAAATCCTAAAATACGCACCAACGGCGAACTTGACCCAAAAGGTTAGTTCGCCGTTGATTTTCAGAATATACTCCAAACACAGATATAAAAACGATGAGGGTGTGTCCAAACCACTGACACACCCTCATCTTCTTATTTGAGGTAAAATACCCTATCAAAGAATAGTCTTCACAGTCTCAAGCATTCCTACCGATTGGATGCTGTCAAGATATGTCACTACAAGGTCGGTCAGACCAGGTATCTCGTTGAGGTTGCTCTTCCAGATGCTTTCTTCGGCAAGTACACCTTCGGCAACTTTGCGGGTATCGCCTGTTGCCCACAATTCCTTGAGCAGTGCCATGATTTCGGGAGCATCATTGGGAACAATCTCTGCACCGTCTTCGCGTACACCACCTTTATAATAGGTGATGATGGCAGCGAGACCGAGCACAAGCCCCTTGGGGAGTTCGCCCTTACGAGCAAGGTAGGTCTTGAGACCAGGGAGATCACGTGTTTCGTATTTGGGGAACGAGTTGAGCATGATGCTGGTAACCTGATGGTCTACGAAGGGGTTCACAAAACGCTCAAGCACATCGCCTGCAAATTTCTGCAACTCCTCCTTGGGAAGATTGAGGGTCTCCATCAACTCCTCATACATCACCTTATTGATGTATTTACCGATGACTGGATGCTGGCAGGCATCACGCACGATGTTCACACCTGACAGATAGGCTACAGGAGAAAGCACGGTGTGAGGGCCATTGAGCAACGTCACCTTACGCTCGTGATAAGGCTCTTCTGAAGGAACGAAGAGGACATTCAATCCAGCCTTGTCGGCAGGGAATTCATTGGCAATCTCGGCGGGTGCCTCGATAACCCAAAGGTGGAAGAACTCACCCTGAACTACCATGTTGTCATCATAGCCAAGCTTGGCCTTGATTTCGTCAATCTCTTTGCGGGGGAAGCCCGGCACGATGCGGTCTACCAGTGTAGCATATACGCCGCAAGCGTTGAGGAACCAGTTCTTGAAGTCTTCGCCGAGGTTCCACAACTCAATGTATTGGAGGATGCACTCTTTGAGCTTGTGACCGTTGAGGAAGATGAGCTCGCAAGGGAATACGATGAGTCCCTTGGTCATATCACCCTTGAAGTACTCGTAGCGATGATAGAGAAGCTGGGTGAGCTTGCCGGGATATGAAGAGGCTGGCTTGTCGGTAAGCTTGCAAGCAGGATCGAAAGCAATGCCAGCTTCCGTCGTATTGGAAATGACGAAACGTATCTCAGGTTGCTCGGCCAAGTGCATGAACTCATCGTTCTGTGTATAGGCATTCAGTGCACGGCTGATGACATCAATCTTAGTCAAACTGTTTACAGGCTCTCCATTGTCGAGACCCTGCAGGTTTACGTGATAGAGACAGTCCTGACCGTTGAGCATATCAATCATGCCCTTCTCGATAGGCTGTACCACTACTACGCTACCGTTAAAGTCGGTTTTCTCGTTCATGTTGAAGATAATCCAATCTACAAAAGCGCGGAGGAAGTTGCCCTCGCCAAACTGAATCACCTTTTCGGGACGGATGGTCTTCTGTGCCGTCTCTTTGTTCAAAGCTTTCATGTAATTACAATTTTATAGTTATAAACATTAGTTGGTGCGAAGTTACAATAACGTTGCGAAAAATGCAAGCAATTTTACAAATTCTTGTGATGCGTAATACATGATGGCAACTCCTCCGGATAGTGTGTCACCATGACGAGTGTCTTTTCGGGACGTGTGCAGAACTGGTCTATGATGCCTCGCACCTGCTCGCGACGTTGCGTGTCGAGTCCATGAAGCGGCTCGTCAAGGATGAGCAACTCAGGATCTTTCACAAAGGCACGCGCCAGAAGCACCAAGCGCTGCTCACCGCTGGAAAGGGTGAGAAAAGTGCGTTCGGCCAACTCCTCGATACCGAACACTCGCATCCACTCCTTGCACACACCCATCTGTTCGGGGCGCGGCCGTTTATAGAGTCCGATACTGTCGTGCAGGCCCGAAGCTACAATCTCTATAGAGGGTAGATCCTTCAGATAGGCACGGTGCATTTCGGGCGACACGTAGCCAATGCGCCGTTTGATATCCCAGATACTCTCGCCCATGCCTCTGCGCTGTCCGAAAAGACTGATGTCGCAAGCGTATGATTGGGGATTGTCGGCACAGATGAGCGACAGTAGGGCCGATTTGCCGCTACCATTCCTCCCGTGCAGTGCCCAACGCTGGCCACGGCATACCGTCCAATTGAGATTCTCAAATATTACGCGCTCGCCATACCGAAGGGTCACATCGCGAAGTTCAATGATGGGCTCCTTAGTATCTACGCTATGCACTACCCCACTTGCCCATGTACCTTCACTTACGTCAGAGGCTACGGGAAAAAGGCTCTTCTCCACCTTCTCACCCACCACCTTATTACATACAGGCACCACATGAGTCACGAAGTCGGGTATCTCGTCCTCTCTCGAAAGCACGAGTATGAGCTGCAGCCCACGTTCTTTGGCTAATTGTTTCAGCAGTTCGTATAGCTGACGGCGCATCTCGGCATCGAGCCCGATGAAGGGATTGTCCATGATGAGTACACGCGGAGAGGTCATCAGTGCCTTTACAATCTGCAGACGACGAAGCTCGCCGCTCGATAGCATTACCAGCAGTTTATCCATCAACACATCGATGCTAAAATCACGGAACAGCGACTCGCGCAATGCCACATCATCCGCATCTGCACCAAGTGCAAACTGCTCCCTCACCGTAGGCGAAAGCTCTACGTCCTGAGAGTGCCAACGCTGCTGATAATAATAGTTGGGATCGTGGTCGCCGTAGCTGTCGCGAAAAGCGATATAGTGTATATTCTCACACACCATACGCCTGTTGTCATCACCGAAATCATAGCGCACCTCGTTCATCAGCAGCGGATAACGACTGGTAATCGTATTCACCAACATCGTCTTGCCACTACCATTGGGGCCCACGATGGCGAGTTGCTCCCCCTCACTGAGGACGAAGTCAATCGGTTTGCTCATCCGATAGGCGGGATGGCGTGTCGCCCCACCTACTATCTCTATTACCTTTCTACCCATATGTTCCTATCCTATATCTTCTTCATACAGTGGCGCTCCATTCATTTCTTATTCCTATCACTGCTGCCTATTGCCACTATCAAGGGCAGGCCGTATACGCCAACCGTCAGTGCCGTTACCGCTCCATCGCCCCACCCCAACAAATCGAAAAGGCGTACATAATGCAGGGCTGCCATCAGTTGCGAACCTACGATGAGCGTGACAAAGTATCTTGAGCAACGGGCTATCTCGGCCGTGAAGGCATCGAGCACATCGCGCTCCGTAGGCCACAAGCCCGATAAACGTCCGTAGACAAAGCATGGCACACATACCACCAGGAGCAGTATAAAGAGCCATCCGCTCGACAAGGGGCCTCCCGCTATACGTCCAGTGACACTCAGCAGATTTCCACTTGGCGCAACTATACCCCAAACGACCAACAGCAGGCACACTCCCCATACGACCAAGGCAATGCGTGCCGCATACTGCTGGTGCCGCGACAATGGCAAGCGTCGGCCTTCGCGCACAAGATGCCCCACACTCCGCACCACTCCACAGCTGCGTATGGCACTCACCATTATCAGCACAAGCACCACTTGCACGATGGGTGCAGCGGCAATGTTCTCCACGCTATGCCGCACAAACCAGCGCATGCTATCGGCTCCCAGCATACCAGGAATCGCCTCGCCGCTCGGGAGCACGAGCCCGTATGCACCGGCTATCCACGAGAACAGCACCAGCAGCACCAGCAGCAGCAGGTAGAGCGTGGCGAACAGGTCAATCATCCGCCACCAGCTTATCAGGTTCAATGATGTTCAGCTCTATGGCCCGCACCACAAGTCGGGTGACATTGACCCCGCGCTGCTCCCCCTCGGGGAAGAGGCGTGCTATGAGGTCGGCCTGCCGCTTCTCCAGCGACTTGGGGCTAAAGGGCATCGTACGCAACGACGCTATCATATCCTTGGTATACCCCAAGGCCAAGTGGCGCAGGAAGCATTCGTCATACTCATCTATATCGTAGGCTATGGTGGCACGGTTACGCATAGTCTCTCCGTTCACCGCTTGGCGGAAGCGAGCCACAATCCTTTCCAATATAGGCTGGTTGAACACCAGCTGCTTACCCTCCATCACGCTCTGCACTTCGGTTCTCGTCAGCAGTTCGCCCGTCTTCAGCACAATACCACAAGCCCCGGCATCAAGAGCATCCACCCACAGCTTCTCGTTGAGAATCTCACCGGTGAATATGAGTACCTTCACCTCGGGATAACGCCGCTTGATAGTGCGGCAGATAGATACCCCTATCGTGGTGGAGCCACCCAACCCCAGGTCGAGCAGCACCATATCGGGCAGTTGCTGCTCCATAAGGGGCCAAAACTCCTCTTCCGTCATGGCCGTCCCTATCACCTGCGCCTCGGGAATCTCATTGCGAAAAATCTCCTCGGTACCCTTCAGTTCAAGCTTAACGTCCTCTACTATAATTACGGTATACATAGATGTGTCTTTAGCAGTTGATGCAAAATGGAGAATTATCTCACAGTTTCTTATTCCAGCACGGTCACCGTCATCACCACATCCTCCTTGGGGCGGTCGGCAGTGCCAGTGGCAACCTTCTGAATCTTCTCTACCACCTCAAGGCCGCTTACCACCTCACCGAATACGGTGTACTGGTTGTCAAGGTGAGGCGTACCGCCTACCTTCGTATAAGCCTCCACCTGCTCGGGAGTGAAGGCGAAGCCAGGGGTAGATGCCAATATCTTGTCCGTCTCAGCCACCAGCCGATTCTGCAGCTCCATCAGCCCCTTCTGGTCGCCACGCTGATACATAGCCTGTATGCTATCGCGATGCTGCGCTGCCAGCCCGTTGAATATCTGCTGTCCGCGCTGTCCATCAAGTTGCGCCGCCATCTGCTTCAGCTCATACTCGGTATACTTCTTTCCCCATACAATATAGAATTGCGAGCCCGACGAACGACGCTCCGGGTTCACCTGGTCACCTTGACGGGCAGCACTGAGCACACCACGTTTGTGGAAGTACTGCGGATATACAAACTCGGCCGGGAGCGTATACCCGGGGCCACCACTACCAAGCTGCTTGCCGGCAGGAGCACCCTTCGAGTCGGGGTCGCCACCTTGAATCATAAAATCCCTGATCACACGGTGGAATAGCGTATTGTCATAATACCCCTCGCGAGCCAGCTTGAGGAAGTTGTCACGATGTTCGGGAGTCTCATCATAGAGGCGCACCACGATGTCGCCATAGTTGGTACTGATACGTACCTGGGGAGTTACCTGTTCCATATTCTTCTCATTGTTTGATTGTGCCACAGCATAGTCGCCACACATCAGCAGCAACAACATAGTTGCAGCGGCGGGGCGAACGAACGAAAATATTCTCTTCATATAATATTAGTGTTGATATGAAAACACAAAAGTAGATAAAAAAAACGAATACACAAAATACAGGGGCAGTGATGCACTCGATTCCGTCACCCCATTTGCAGCAACCAGTCAGCAGGGACCTACCTCCTCCCCCACTCGTTCCACACGATAAGGTCTTCGTCGAGAGGAATGCAACGTACCTCACCACGGCTTCCCTGTACGATGTAATAGTCGGCCACGCTCTTGTGCACTACGGCATTGAAGGCTTGGCGTACGCGTGAGAGTTTCTCATTGATGGAGTTGTCCAGCGGATTGCATAGGCGCTCTATCGAGTCGTGTTGCTTGTCGGCGAGTTGCTGCTTGCCCAGCACACGCTTGTAGAGGTCGATGAGTTCGTCCTTATGGTCGCTGAGTTCCTTGATAGACACCCCTTCGGGATGGCGCAGGAAGAAGATATACACCACCTTGTCTATGGGCAGCATCTTCACCTCCTTGTTGTAGTCCACAAGCAACAGACGGGCATCGTCGGTGATTTGCAGATGGTTCAACTGCACGGTCATCTTCACGATCTGCTCTATAAACGTCTCTCTGACACCATGCAGGCGCAATGTTTCCACCCGCTCCTGTATCTCGTGCAGCAACTGCTCGTCCTCTTCGGAAAGGTTCTCAGGTTCTAAGGCTACTTCGCCCCATCCTGTCTCATCATCCCAAAAGTTGCTTACCCCGCTAAGTCCTTTCTTTATGCAAGATAAGACGGGTCACCAGTAAAACCCTGTGTTTATGCGTATATGTTGGTTAATCTGAA